>NZ_BBWH01000031.1 GCF_001463705.1 Aureimonas sp. AU12
GGAGATCGACGATCTCGTCGGAAATCCGGTCGCACACCTTGTCAGGGTGGCCTTCGGAAACGCTCTCGGAGGTGAAGTGATAGTCGCTGCGTGCCATCGCCGTGGTCTCGTCCCGTCCCGCCACTCGGCGTCCGATGAGAGTGATGCCCGGTCCCACCGGTCCGGGCGCGGATCATGCGCGATCGCCCCTACGAGGCGAGCGGGTCCGTTGGGGGTTAGGATGGGATGCCGCACCGCGCAAGAAGAAATTGCAGTGCACGGGCCGGCTCCGGGCCTGAAGACCCCGTGCCTCAGGCCTCCTTGTCGACCGGGGCGTCCTTCAGGCCCTCGATTTCGGCATCGGCGAGGGAGCGTACGAGATCGACGATGCGCCGGCGCACCTTGGGGTCCTGGATCCGCGTGAAAGCCCGATTGAGCTGGACGCTCTCGGCCGACGACATGAAATCCGTGACGTATTCGCTGGACGGCTCGTTGAAGCCCCCAGCCGTCCCCGGCGTCGCCTCGGAAATGCCCTCGAAGAAGAACGACACGGGCACGCCCATGACCTCGCAGATCTTCTGCAGACGGCTGGCGCCGATCCGGTTCGTGCCCTTTTCGTACTTCTGGATCTGCTGGAAGGTGATGCCGAGATGCTCGCCAAGCTTTTCCTGGCTCATGCTGATCATGGTGCGGCGAAGACGGACCCTCGCCCCGACATGGATGTCGACGGGGTTCGGCTTCTTCTTGTTGTCGACCATTCGCTGCGTCCCGCCGCCCCGTCCCGGATCTGCGACACCCCTCGCGGCGGTGCCTCGATCGCGAACACCATGCGAGCCTGCCCAAGGGCCGCACGCATGTCATCCTAATTCATTCAGACAAGTCGGTAGGCGGGCCCTTGAGGGACGTCAATCAATCTCTGCGCGAAAAGGATGCAGCAGCCGCACCCGAGGCGAGGATCGAAGCCAGAAGGAGGATGGCGAAGGGCAGGTTGCGGTATTGCGAGAAGAGGGTCGGAGCACCCGCCAGCGGCAGCGCGGCCTCGACGGTCCCGGTCTCGCCGAGGCGAAGGCCCGCCACCGGACGCCCCGCGCTGTCGGTCACGGCGGAGATGCCGGTGTTGGCCGCACGCACCAGCGGTAGGCCGAATGCGACGGCCGTGAGTTCGGCCTGCCGCAGGTGCTGATAGGGCCCCGGCGTCATCCCGTACCAGGCGTCGTTCGTGACGTTGAGGATGAATTCGGGGCGCTCATCGGCGGGCACGTCGATCTCGTCCTGGAAGATGATCTCGTAGCAGATCAGCGGCAGGAAGCGCGGGCCGCCCTCCCCGGCGCGCAAGGGCCGGCGCACGGCGCCGGGCGAGAAACCGCCGGGCAGTTCGGTCAACTGGGTGATCCCCCAGCTTTCGAGAAGCGGCTGGAACGGCAGATACTCGCCGAAGGGCACGAGATGCAGCTTGTCGCCGGCGGCCTCGACCGCCCCGTCCTCGCCGATCACGTAAAGCGAATTGTAGAAGCGCGGCTCGCCGCCGGAGGCCTCGACGCGCATGGCGCCGGCCAGCAGCGTGTCGTTCGGCGCCAGCGTCTCGGCCAGCCGGGCCACCGCATCCGGGCGCTCCGTCAGGACGAAGGGGAAGGCGGATTCGGGCCAGACCACGAGGCGGCGTACGATCGGCTCCGGAGCGGGAACGGCATCCGGGGTCGCGGCCGGCTCCCCGGCCTCGGCCGCGTCGGGCGACACGTCGTCCTGCGGCACCACCTTGGGCGCGAACGTGCCGGACGGCGGGGCGCTGAGCGTCAGTAGGCGCGAGAAGATGCGCTCGGATTCCGCCTCGTCCCACTTCTGCGACTGAAGGATATTGGGCTGCACGATGCTGAGGGCGATGCCCTGAACGCTGCCCTGCGGCGCGACCGCCAGACGCCATGCCCCGTAGCCGACATGGGCGCATGCCAGCACGACGCCGAGCGCGAGGACGCCGGCGCGTCCGCGCCGGGCGCCGGCGACGATCGCCGGCAGCGCAAAGACGAAGACGGCGCCCAGCGTCAGCCCGTGCAGGCCGACCGCGGCGAGCGAGCCCATGAGAAGCGGCACGAGCGCCACCATCGCGCCGATCTCGTTCCAGGAAAAGCCGGTGAAGAGGATGCCGCGCAGCCATTCGAAACCGGCGAAAGAGGCGGCAAGCGCCAGAATGCGCAGCGGGCCGTCGCTCCAGAGAAGGCGCGCGGCACTGGCTGCGAGGCCATGATAGACGGCGAGGATGGCCGGCAGGGCGAGGACGGCAAGCGGCAGGGCCCAGAGAAAGGCGTCGCCATCGACGAGCAACGCCGCGCCCAGCCACCAGAGGCCGCCGATGAAGTAGCCGAAGCCGAAGCACCAGCCGACCCGGAAGGCCGGTGCAAGGCGGCGGATCCAGCCATGTCCGGGATCGCCGCTCGCCCCGTCGATCAGCCAGACGAGGAGCGGAAACGAGACGAAGCCGACGGCTGGCAGGTTGTACGGCGCGAGCGCGAAGGTCGCGAGGAGGCCGGCTCCGAAGGCGACGAGCGCGCGGCGCCAGCCCGCCAGAAGCATGATCCGTCCGGCCAGCCGCTCCAGTCCCATCGCTCGATCCATCGCCTCCGTGCCGCGCTCCGCGCCGGGCACGGGCGCGCTCGCGCCCTGCCCGCGGGATCATCGGCCTGTTTAAGATCGCGAGCTTTCGCGAGGCCGGATCCCCCGGCAATCCGTCACCGAGAACGAAGTGCCGCCCTCAGCCCGGAAGCCGGCTCGCCGAGCCCTCGGGAAAGCGCACGATGCGCAGGCGTTTGACGCGGCGCGGATCGGCGTCGAGCACCTCGATCTCGAAGCCCGGCACGGCTTCGACCACCTCGCCCGTCTCGGGCACGCGGCCGAGCGCGTTGACCACGAGACCGCCGATCGTATCGGCCTCCTCCTCATGGATGCGCACGTCGAAATCCGCGCCGACGACCTCCTGCACCTCGTCGAGATCGGCTCTCGCATCGGCGTAGTAGACACCGTCTCCGGCCGAGGTGACGAGGATCTCCTCGTCGTCGTGCTCGTCCTCGATGTCGCCGACCACCATTTCGAGAATGTCCTCGAGCGAGACGAGGCCGTCGGTGCCGCCATACTCGTCGATGACCAGCGCCATCTGGATATGGGTCGACTGCATGCGGGCCATCAGTTCGGCCGCGTGCATGGAGGGCGGCACGAAGAGGGTCTGGCGCAGCAGGCCGAGATCGGAAATCGTGTGGGTGAGATCGACGCGGCCGAGATCCAGCCCGGAGCGCACCGGCGCCTCCTCGCGCCCGTCCTCGTGGCCGAAGCAGAGGGCGGCGCGGGTGATGTGGCCCACCATGTCGCGGATGTGGACCATGCCGAGGAGATCGTCGAGCCCTTCGCCGTAGACCGGCATGCGGGAGTGACCGCTCTCCTCGAAACGCTCCATCAGCTCGGCGAGCGTCGCGGTGATCGAAATCGCCTCGATCTCGGTGCGCGGCACCATCACATCCTCGACGCGCACGTCGTGCAATTCGAGGATGTTGGTCAGCATCAGCCGCTCGTTGGCGGTGAAGCCGGTGCCCTCGCCGTCGAGCGCCTCGACGAACTCCTCGCGAAGCGAGGTCGGCACCCGCGGCTTCAGGAAGGCGACGAGGGACTCGAAGAAGCCGGGCTCCTCCGCCGTCGCGCGCCGACGACTTCGGGCATCCGCCGTGGTTTCGGAGGCGCCGCGCTCACCGAGCCCCGCCTCGTCGCCATTGCCGTTCATGCTCATCGCGTCACCTGTTGCCGGTTGGGTTCTGAAAGGTCGTCGTCGTCATCGTCGTCTTCGTCGTCCGCATAGGGGTCGTCGATGCCGAGGCCTGCGAGGATCTCGATTTCGAGTGCCTCCATGGCGTCGGCCTCTTCGTCGCTCTCGTGGTCGTAACCCAGAAGATGCAGCGTGCCATGAACGAGGAGATGACGGAAATGGTCGGCCGGGGCTTTGCCCTCGTCGCCGGCCTCGCGGGCGCAGGTCTCGCGCGCCAGGATGAGATCGCCGAGAAGCGGCCCCGGCCGGTCGCCCGGCCGCAGCGCCATCATCGGAAAGGACAGGATGTTCGTCGGCTTGTCCTTGCCGCGCCATTCGCGGTTGAGGACCTGGACGCCCGCATCGTCGGCAAGCGTCACCGAGACCTCGCTCGCGAGGCCAACGCCGAACCCGAGCCGGACGAGCACGCAGGAGATCGCCTCGTGCACCAGCGGCGCGGGGTCGCTGCCGAGAAGCTGTGCCCAGCCCTCGTCCTCGACGCCGAGGAGGATGTCGAGGCCGGACGCGGCCTCGGCTGCCCTGCCCTCGAGACTAGATCGCCCGTCGCTCATCGCTTCGGGGCTCGCCGGTTCGCGCTCATGGCCGGCGGCTCACCGGCTTGGCGCGCTGATCGGTGGCGTCGGACTCGTAGGCCTCGACGATCGACTGCACGAGGCGGTGGCGCACCACGTCCTTGGCTTCGAAGCGCACCGAGACGATGCTGGAGACGCCTTCGAGCACGCGCAGCGCCTCGACGAGGCCGGACGTGTGGCCCGGCGGCAGATCGATCTGCGAGGGGTCGCCCGTCACCACCATGCGGGCGTTCTCGCCCAGGCGCGTCAGGAACATCTTCATCTGCATCGTCGTGGTGTTCTGCGCCTCGTCGAGAATGACGGCGGCGTTGGTCAGCGTGCGCCCGCGCATGAAGGCGAGCGGCGCGATCTCGATGGCGCCGGCGGCGATGGCCCGCTCCACCTTCTCGGCCGGCATCATGTCGTAGAGCGCGTCGTAGAGCGGGCGCAGATAGGGATCGACCTTATCCTTCATGTCGCCGGGCAGGAAGCCGAGCCGCTCGCCCGCCTCGACGGCGGGACGCGACAGGATAATGCGCTCGACCTGGCCGCGCTCGAGAAGCTGCGCGGCGTGGGCGACGGCGAGATAGGTCTTGCCGGTGCCGGCCGGGCCAACGCCGAAGACGAGCTCGGCGCGCTCCATGGCGCGCATATAGGCGTCCTGCGTCGGCGTGCGCGCATGGATCGTCTTCTTGCGCGTGGAGATGTGGGCGAGCGACATGCGCCCCTTCTTCTCCAGCGTCGGCAGCACGAGCTGATCGTCCTGCGCCACGGCCATGCGGATCGCGCCCTCGACGTCGGAGCGCTGAATCTCGTGACCGCCCTGCAGGCGCTCGTAGAGGATGTCGAGCGTGCGCCGCGCCTGTTCGGAGGCCGTCGGGTCGCCCCGCAATTCGACATTGTTGCCGCGCGCCCGCGCGTCGACATGCAGCTTCTGCTCGATGAGCGCGAGATGCTCGTCGAACTGGCCGAACAGCGCACCGGCGAGCCGGTTGTCGTCGAAAGTCAGCACGATATGGGCCATGTCGGAGGCGCCGGAGGCTGGAGACATGCCGCGCACTGCCTTCATGCGATCTTCCTTGCAAGGGTCGCCGTCTCGAAGCGCACGGCGCGCGAACGGGGCGGGAGATTGTCTGACGGCTCGGCGCCGACGGCCATGAGAGAATTGGGGCGCGTGTCGCCGATTCGCACCGTGACGATATCGCCCACCCGTCCGGCCGATGCCGGAATCACCACCGGCAGGAGGTAGGGCGAGCGGCCGATCATCTGGTTGGCGTGACGGCCGGGCTTCTCGATGAGGACGTCGCTGTCCTGCCCGACGAAGCCCGACTGGAAGGCGACCTGTTGCTCGCGGATCAGAGCCTGCAGGCGCTCCAGCCGCTCGGTCTTCACCGCCTCCGCCACGTGCCCGTCCATCGAGGCGCCGGGCGTGCCGGGACGGGGCGAATATTTGAACGTGTAGGCGGCGGCGTAGCCGACCTCGCGCACGAGACGAAGCGTCGCCTCGAAATCGGCATCGCTCTCGCCGGGAAAGCCGACGATGAAGTCGCCCGACAGGGCGATGTCGGGCCGGGCCTGCCGGATGCGCGCGACGAGGCGGTGATAATCGGAGGCCTTATGGCGCCGGTTCATCGCCTTGAGGATCGCGTCCGAGCCCGACTGAACGGGCAGGTGCAGGTAGGGCATGAGCGCGCGAAGGTCGCGATGCGCCTCGATGAGGTCGTCGCCCATGTCGCGCGGATGCGAGGTGGTGTAGCGCAGCCGGGCAAGGCCTGGAATTTCGGCGAGATCGCGCAAGAGCGAGCCGAGGCCGTGGCGCCGGCCTGCGTCGTCCGTGTGCTCCCAGGCGTTGACGTTCTGCCCGAGCAGCGTCACCTCGCGAACACCGGCAGCGGCCAGACGCCGCGCCTCGTCGAGGATCGCCGCGCGCGGCCGAGAGACCTCGGCGCCGCGTGTGTAGGGCACGACGCAGAAGGTGCAGAACTTGTCGCAGCCCTCCTGCACGGTGAGGAAGGCGGTGACGCCGCGGGCGCGGATCTGGCGCTCGTTCGGGTTCGGCAGGTGCTCGAACTTGTCCTCCACCGCGTAATCGGTCTCGACCACACGCTCGCCCCTCGCCGCGCGCTTCAGGGCGTCGGGCAGGCGGTGATAGGTCTGCGGGCCGATCACGAGATCGACGACGGGCGCGCGGGCGATGATCTCGGCGCCTTCCGCCTGCGCCACGCAGCCGGTGACACCGACCTGCATCGTGCGGCCCTTGGCGGCGTTCTCGGCCTTGAGCACGCGGATGCGGCCGAGCTCGGAATAGATCTTCTCGGCGGCCTTCTCGCGGATGTGGCAGGTGTTGAGGAGCACGAGGTCGGCGTCCTCGATCACGTCGGTCTCGCGGTAGCCGTCCCCCCGAAGCGCGTCGCTCATGCGCTGCGAATCGTAGACGTTCATCTGGCAGCCGTAGGTCTTGATGAAGACCTTGCGCTCCGCCGTGCCGTTGTCGTCCAAAGTCTCGCTCATGCATCCTTCGCGGGTGCCCGCCGGGCGGCTGTCGTCCGGCGCGGGGCGCATCGACCGGGGCGACCCGGATCTCGTTCCATGAGGCCAAAGGGCACCCGGCGATCGGGTCCGCCAGCGCCTGCCTCGTCCTTCTATATCGACCCGGCACGCGGGCGACGCAAGCGACGTTTTGGCGAAGGCCCCGCCGCCCCGGCCCGCCAAGGGCGCGCAGGGCTCGAGAAACCGCCGCTCAGAGCGGGTGGCGAAGGCTGTGGCCGAGCATCGCGGCGCAGGCCGCCTCGCAGCGGCGCGCCACCGCCTTGCGGTCGCTCGACGCCTCGAAGCGGATGGGCTCGCCGAAGGCGATCTCGACGTCGACCGCGCCCTCGCGCAGGAAGCTCTTAAGATGCGGCATCAGCGTCACGTCGCCCGGCCAGGCGGCGAGCGGGCGGCCATAGCAGCCCATCGGCATGCCGTTGACGCGGGTATAGGCGATCGACACCGGCTGCACGAACACGGCCTCGACGCCCGAGCGCTTCAGCGAGGCCTGCGCCGCGCCGAAGAGCGCCGTCTTGAACGGCAGGACGCGGTTGCCGTCGGAGGTCGTGCCCTCGGCGAAGAGCACCATCGCATCGCCCGCCGCCAGACGCTCGCCGATCTCGTCGGCCTGCGCGGCCGTGCGCCCACGCGCCTCGCGCTCGACGAAGACGGTGCGCTGCAGGCGCGCCAGCAGGCCGAAGCCCGGCCAGTCGCGCACGTCGGACTTGGCGATGAACGAGAGCGGCATCACCGAGCCCAGCGCCACGATGTCGGCCCAGGACTGGTGGTTGGCGGCCAGCAGCAGCGGGCGCCCCGCCGCCGGGCTGCCGCGCAGCGTCACGCGCAGGCCCACGGCCCGCAGCGCGATCCGGTGCCAGAGATGCGGCAGGCGCCGGGCGAGCGGCCAGTCGCGGCGCATCGACAGCGCCTGAAGCGGCCAGAGCACGAGCGTCATCATGACGAGCACGAGAGCGGCCCAGCCGATGCGCCCCATCGCCACCACGTCACGCCCCATGGGTGGAACGGAACCAGAGTTCGGGGTGGCCGGCGTCTCAGTCGGCGCCAAGGGTGCGCTTCAGGATGAGAGCGCTGGTGCGGCTGCCGTCGCGCGCGGCGTAATAGGCGGGTCTGCGACCGACCTCCTCAAAGCGCAGGCGGCGGTAGAGGGCGAGCGCCGGCGCGTTCGTCTCCTCGACCTCGAGGAAGAGCGAGGCGGCACGCTCGGCGTGGAGATATTGCAGCACGTTGTCCATCAGCAGCCGGCCGATGCCCTTGCCGCGGGCCGTGCGGTCCACGACGATCGTCAGGATCTCGGCCTCGTCGACGGTGAGGCGTGCCAGCACCGCGCCGATGGGTTTTGCCTGCCCCTCGCGCCGCACGGCGAAGCCGAACGTGCCGCCCTGCGCCATCAGCGAGGCGAACTCGTCGCCCGACCAGGACTGCGCGAAGGCGTCGCTATGGAGCTCGGCGGCGTCGTCGAGATCGTCGATGCCGAGCGGCATCACCGTGAAGCCCGCCGGCGTCATCAGCCCGTCCCAGAAGGACAGCGTCCAGGCCAAAGGCAGATACCAGTACATGTCTTCCACCTCCCCCGAGGACGGACCGGCTCGACGAGCCGGCACGGGTGACACTATCGCGCCCGTTCCTTAACCGGCGATGTCGGCGGGCGAAACCTCAGACCGGGCCGGCAGACGCCACCACGGCGCGAAGGCCGGCGGGAACTTGGTGCTTCGCGTCGGCACCGCGCAGGTAAAGCGGCAGCGGCAGCGCACCGGGTTCGCGCAGGCGCCCGATCCGTGCGATGGCCTCAATCGGGGCCGAGGTCTCGCCGTCATCCGCCATGATGAGGCTGCCGGGCAGAACGTTTGCCGCGATCACCGCGCCGGTGCCGACCACGCCGAGCCCGGCCGGATCGATCCCGAACGCGGCGCAGAATTCCGGGAGGCGATCGGGCTTCATCGCTTCGGGCGGTGCCAGTTCCCGGCCGTCCGAGGCGAAGAGTGCGGCATAGACCTCGCCGCGCCGCGCATCATGGACGGCCAGCACGGGCCGGCCGTCGCCGCGATGCGGCTCGGCCTGCGCCTCCAGCGTGGTGACGCCGACGCTGGGAATGCCCAGCGAGATCTCGAGACCGCGCGCCGTCGCCACCGCGACGCGAATGCCGGTGAACGAGCCCGGCCCGATGCCGATCGCCAGCTTGGTCAGATCGGACCACGTCGCCTCGGCCGATCGCAGCACCGTCGCGATCACGTCCATCAGCAGTTCGGCATGGCCCTTGCCGATCAGCGGATCGGCCTTGGCGAGAAGCGCGCCGGTCGCCATGTCGAGGACTGCCGCAGAGCAGCGCTCGTTCGACGTGTCGATCGCCAGCAGCAGACCGCCCGGGTCCGTCACCATCGAGCCGGGCTCAGGCGGCCTCCATGGCTTCCACCGCCTCGACCTCCGGCACGAAGTGGCGCAGCAGGTTCTCGATCCCGTGCTTCAGGGTCGCGGTGGACGAGGGGCAGCCCGCGCAGGAGCCGCGCATGTTGAGAAACACCACGCCGTCGCGGAAGCCGCGGAAGGTGATGTCGCCGCCGTCCTGCGCCACCGCCGGGCGAACGCGCGTCTCCAAGAGTTCCTTGATCGTGATGACGAGGCCCTCGTCGCCGGCGTCGAAGAACTCCTCGCCGGAATCCGACACCTCGGCGCCCGTGCCGGCATGGGCCGCCATCACCGGCTCGTTCGACAGAAAATGCTCCATCAGGCCGGCGAGGATGGCGGGCTTCAGATGCTGCCACGCCGTCTCGTCCTTCGTCACGGTGACGAAGTCGTAGCCGAAGAAGACGGCGGTGACGCCCTCGATCGCCATCAGCCGCGCCGCCAGCTTGGAGCGCGCCTCCGCGTCGGTCCGGTCGAGGAACTCGGCGGTGCCGTTTTCCAGGACCACGCGTCCGGGCAGGAACTTGAGGGTCTGCGGATTGGGTGTGGATTCGGTCTGGATGAACATGGCGCGTCCTTAGGCGAAGGCGGCGGAAATCTTGTCCCTATCAGATAAGCGCCCGGCACCTGCGCCGCAAGCGAAGCAGCATGTCCGACAGGCCGACGCGCCTTGACGATCCGTCACCGCCTGCCCTTCATGGAGCCTTCCGACGAAGGAGACCGCCCGTCATGACTCGCCTCCCGCGCTCCCTGGAACTCCGGGCTTCGCGCCTCGCCATCGCGCTGCTCACTGCGCTTGTCCCGATGGGCGCGCTGGCGCAGGACGCGCCCGCGCCGAACGACAATCTCAACGCCGTGCTCTGGGACCAGACATCGGTGGAGGCGCAGGCCGGCTTCGTCGGCGCCTTCGCGCTGGCGAGGATCCGCCTCGACGAGGCCCTCGCCGACACCGCGCGGACCGCCGCGCCGAAGGAGCAGACCGGCGACTTCGAGGATCTGCCCCCCGCCGTCGTGCTCGACGTCGACGACACGCTCCTCAACACCTCGCGCTATCAGGCCTGGGCGCTGAAGGCCGACAAGAGCTTTTCGGCGGAGACCTGGACGCAATACGTCAAGGCCAAGGTCGACACCGCCATTCCCGGCGCCGTCGACTTCACCCAATATGCGGCCTCGAAGGGCGTGAAGGTCTTCTACGTCACCAACCGTACGAAGGAGGAGGAGGCGCCGACCGTCGAGCTGATGACTGCGCTCGGCTTTGCCGGCGGCGGCAATGTCGACACGTTCCTCTCGGCCAAGGAGCAGCCGGACTGGACCTCCGCCAAAAGCACCCGCCGCTTCTTCATCGCCAAGGATTACCGCATCCTCATGCTCGTCGGCGACAATCTCGGCGACTTCACCGACAGCTACAAGGGCACGCTCACGGAGCGCCAAGCCGCCTTCGACGAGGCCGCGCCGCACTGGGGCCGCGACTGGATCGCCATCGCCAACCCGACCTACGGCTCGTTCGAATCCTCGCCCTACAAGGGCGACTACAAGCTGCCCGCGGCCGAGCAGCGCCGGATGAAGATCGACGCGCTCGAAGCCTGGAGCGGCCCGTCCGCACCCTGAGCCCGGTATCGAGGGCCGGCCCCGCCGGCCCTTCTCAGCCCCGATGTGACAGGACGTTGACGATCACGCCCGTGGGATCGCGAAGATGGAAGCGGCGCACGCCCCAAGGCTCGTCCGTCAGCGGATAAACGATCTCGTCACCCGCCGCGCGTGCCGCCGCGTGGACCGCGTCGACGTCGTCCACTTCGATCGACAGGGCGGGAACCGGCGTTCCCGCGCCGCCCTCGCTGGCGAAGGCCAGTTGCACCGGCGCCGACGCCGCGTTGCCGAGCGACACGATCCATCCATGGTCCATCCGCACCGACAGGCCGAACAGGCGCTCGTAGAAGGCGCTCGCGGCGCGGGGATCGGGTACCGCCAGATTGGCGACGATCCGCAGCACGCTCATGACCGCCTCCCTCACCTGCACCGCGCCGTCAGCAGAGGCTCTCGATGTCCTCGTCGCTGAGCGTCGCCGGCACGATCGTCACCGGAATCGGGAAGGCCGAGCCCGAGCCCGCTACCGCCGAAACCAGAGGCCCCGGCCCTTCCGTCGAATCGCTCGCCGCCAGCACGAGAATGGCGATCTCGCGATCGGCCTCGATGAGCCCCCGGATCTCGTCCACCGTCTTGCCCTCGCGCACGATCGTCTCGGGCTCCAGCCCCACGTCCTGCCGGATCTCGTCCGTCACCCGCGACAGCCGCGTCTCCGCCAGCTCCGTCGCCTCGGCCCGCATGATCTTCTCGACCCCCAGCCAATGCTGGAAGTCCGCACCGTCGATGACATAGAGAAACACCGCCGCGCCGCCGCTCGCCTTCGCGCGCCGCGCCGCATAGGCGGCCGCACGCCCGCATTCGGGCGTCTCGTCGATCACCGCCAGAAATTTGCGACGCCCACCGGCCTCGCGTCCCAATCGCTTCGATACCATGGCCGGACCATGGCAGCGCCGGCCCGTGTCGGCAAGCGGGCGGCGGTGAGTTGCGGGGCTGCCGCCCCGGTCCCCTCCCGAGGGCTGACACCCCCGGACCCCCGCTTTCTTTCGTCAGTCATCGGGGAGCGCCAGCGGCCCTCCCCGATGACTGAAACAACGGAAGGGGTTCCAAGGGCCTCAAGCCCTTGGAGGGGGTGCGGGGGCAGCGCCCCTGCATCACCCCCCGCCCGTCAGTTGTTGAGCAGGCCGACGATGGATTTGACGTCGGATAGGGTTTGCGAGGCGATGGCCCGGGCGCGCTCGGCGCCGTCGCGCAGGGTGCGGTCGATTTCGGCGGGGTCGGCGAGGATGCGGCGCATCTCGTCGGCGATGGGGCTCAGCTTCTCCACGGCGAGGTCGGCGAGGACGGGCTTGAACTCGGAGAAGGGACGGCCGCCGAACTCGGTGAGGATCTCGGCCTTGGTGCGGTCGGCGAGCGCGGCGTAGATGCCGACGAGATTGTCGGCCTCCGGACGTCCGGCAAGGCCCTTGGGCTCGGAGGGCAGCGAGGCGGGATCGGTCTTGGCCTTGCGGATCTTCTTCGAGATCGTGTCGGCATCGTCGGTGAGGTTGATGCGCGAGAGATCGGAGGGGTCCGACTTCGACATCTTCTTCGAGCCGTCCTTCAGGCTCATGATGCGCGTCGCCGGGCCCTCGATGAGAGGCTCGGTGAGCGGAAAGTAGCCCTGCGCCGTATCGTCGTCGCTTTCCCTGTCGCCAATCGAGGTCATGGGCACGCCGAGACCCTTGTCGTGGATGCGGTCGGCGAAGTCATGGTTGAACTTGGCGGCGATGTCGCGCGTCAGCTCCAGATGCTGCTTCTGGTCTTCGCCCACCGGCACGAGCGTGGCGCGATAGGCGAGGATGTCGGCGGCCATCAGGCTGGGATAGGCGAGAAGGCCGAGCGAGGCGTTCTCGCGGTCCTTGCCGGCCTTGTCCTTGAACTGCGTCATGCGGTTCATCCAGCCGAGCCGGGCGATGCAGTTGAAGATCCAGGCGAGTTCCGCATGCTCGGGCACCCGGCTCTGGTTGAACAGGATGTGCTTCTTGGCGTCGATCCCGCTCGCCAGAAACGCCGCCGTGACCTCGCGGATCTGCCGTTCGAGATCGGCCGGCTCCTGCCACACCGTGATGGCATGGAGATCCACCACGCAGAACAGACAGGGATGGTCGGCCTGCAGGGCGACCCAGCGCCGGATCGCACCGAGATAGTTTCCCAGATGCAGGTTGCCGGTGGGCTGGACGCCGGAAAACACGAGCGGCTTGAAAGCGGTCATCGAACGCGAACTCCAAAGGACGCCGGTTGGAAGGGCGTCGGTCAAGTCGCGCCTTATGGCCGAGCGTCGGCAGCCAGGCAAGCGCGGTGCGGGTGGGATGGCAGGGCTGCCGCCCCGAGCCCCGCCCGGGACAGAAGTCCCGGACCCTCCTTTTCATTTGTCAGTCTCGGGGGTGGGCCGAAGGCCCGTCCCCGAGACCGAAGCACGAGAGGGGTTCCAAGGGCCTCAGGCCGTCCGTTAGGACGGGCGAGACCGGTGGCTCGCCCTTGCGGGCGGGGGCGCGGGGGGCAGCGCCCCCGCATCTCACGCCCGCGCCCGGCGGCGCGTCAGCTTGGCGACGAGGTTGCGGTCGGCGGCGCCGGTGAGGAAGGCGAGCGCGAAGTAGACGATCATCGCGGCGGCGACCATGAGAACGATGGCGCCGGCCTGTTCGGGCACGGAGGCCTGCGGGTCGAGGAAGGGCGCGAGGAGGCGCATCATCGCGAGGAGCGCGGCGCCCATCGCGGCGGAGGAAAGGACGACGAGGGCGGAGCGCTTGAGGAGGGCGCGATCGACGTGCCAGAGACCCTGGCGGCGCAGGCCCTCGAAGAGAAGCCAGGCGTTGAGCCATCCGGCGAGCGTGGTGGCGAGGGCGATGCCGCGCTCGGCATAGTACCAGAAGAGCACGAGGCTAAGCAGCGTGTTGGCGCCGGCCGAGACCATGGTGATGATCATCGGGGTGCGGGTGTTCTCGCGGGCGAAGTAGCCGGGCGAGAACACCTTGATGAGCACGAAGGCGGGCAGGCCGAGGGCGTAGAGGCCGAGGACGGCGGCGACCTTGGCGGTGGTGGCGGGCTCGAAGGCGCCGCGCTCGTAGATGAGGCGGATGATCGGCTCGGGGATGAGGAAGAGCGCCACGGCCGCGGGCACGGTCAGGAAGAGGGCGAATTCCAGCGAGCGGTTCTGGGTGTGCTGGGCCTCTTCCATGCGGCCGGCCTTGAGGGCGCGGGCAAGCTCGGGCAGCAGCACGACGCCGATGGCGACGCCGACCATGCCGAGCGGCAGCTGGTAGGGGCGGTCGGCATAGGTCAGGATCGACACGGCACCGGGCTTGTAGGAAGCGATGGCCTGGCCGACGAAGAGGTTGATCTGGGTGATGCCGCCGATGAGGGCGGCGGGGCCGGCGAGCACGAGCAGGCGCTTGAGGCTCGGGGTCCAGCGGGGCCGGCGCAGCGCCACCGAGAAGCCGGCCATGCGCATGGCGATCGTGACGACAAGAAGCTGTCCGACGCCGGCAAAGAGCACGCCCCAGCTCATGAGGAAGCCGATGGTCTGCGGCGTCGAGCGCGCCCACCAGGCGTAGGAGAGGATGCCGATGAGGGCGAAGTTGAGGATCGTCGGCGCCACGGCGGCGGCGAAGAAGCGGCGGAAGGCGTTGAGGATCCCGGAGACCATCGCCATCATCGACATGCAGGCGAGATAGGGGAACATGATCCGCGAGAAGGCGACGGTGATGCCGAAGCGGTCCTCGCAGGAGAGCGCGTGACCCAGCGTCACGGGGTCGTCGATGCAGACGGCAAGGCCCGGCGCGATGATGGTGCGCACGAGCGCGGGCATGAAGATCATCGCCGCGACGGTGACGAGGGCCAACACCGTGAAGAGGGTGGAGAAAATCTCGGCGGCGAAGCGCCGGGCGCCCTCCTCGCCCTCGTCTTCCAGCGAGCGCGCGAAGAGGGGGATGAACGCGGCGTTGAAGGCGCCTTCGGCGAAGAGCCGTCGGAAGAGGTTGGGAAAGCGGAAGGCGAGGTTGAAGGCGTCGGCGACCGGGCCGATGCCCAGCGCCGAGGCCATCATCATCTCGCGCGTGAAGCCGAAGACGCGGCTGATGAGGGTCGCGCCGCCGACGGTGGCGAATTTCTTGAGAAGGCTCAACTGACGAATCCGAAGGCGACCGGCGAGGGCTTGGCGGAGGGAGAGGACACTTCGCCCTCGGGGCTGTCGAAGACCGAGAGGAGGCGGCGGCGGATGCGCTCGGACCGGCCCTCGCCGACGATCTTCATGTTGAGAAGATCGGTGACGTAGAACACGTCCACCACCTTCTCGCCATAGGTCGAGATGTGGGCCGAGCGGATATCGAGATTGAGGTCGGAGATCGCGCCGGTGAGGTCGGCGAGAAGGCCCGGCCGGTCGAGACCCTCGACCTCGATGACGGTGAGCTGGTTCGACAGGCTGTTGTCGAGCTCGATGCGCGGGCGGAAGGCGAAGGAGGGCGAGACGCGGGGGCTGCGGCGGCGGGCCAGCATGGCGGGCATCGCCTCCTTGCCGTTCATCAGCGCCTCGATGTTGCGGGCGATGCGATCGGCCCGGCGCATCTCGTCGTCGTCCTGCGTGAACTCGCGGTTGATCGTGACGATGTCGAGCGCGCGCCCGTCGGTCATCGTGAAGATCTGCGCGTCGGCGATGTTGGCGCCGGCCGCCGCGCAGCCGCCGGCGATGAGCGAGAGAAGGCGCGGATGGTCGGGCGCCAGGACCGTGATCTCGGTGATGCCGCGGAAGCGGTCGGTGCGGGCGGTGGTGGCGAAGCTGCGCCCCTCGAGCCCGGCATCGCGCACGAACTCGGCGTGGCGCACCTGCTCCTCGAGCGGCACGGTGAGGACGTAGTTCTGATAGTGCCCGTCGACGGCGGCGGTGCGCTCCCGCTCCGGCCAGGCGCCGAGATGGGCGGCGAGCTGGCGGCGGGCGAAGGCGGTGCGCTCGAGCCGCGAGGTCTCCGAGAAGCCGCCGGTCAGCACCAGCTCGGTTTCGGCATAGAGGGTGCGGATGAGCTGGCCCTTCCAGCCGTTCCAGACGCCGGGCCCCACCGCCCGGATGTCGCAGACGGTAACGATCATCAGGAGCTTCAGGCGGTCGAGGGTCTGCACCCGCTCGGCGAAGTCGCGGATCGTCTTGCGGTCGGTGAGGTCGCGCTGCTGCGCGGTCATCGACAGGACGAGGTGGTCGCGCACCAGCCAGGCGACGAGCGCGGTCTCGCGAGCATCGAGCCCGAGGCGCGGGCAGAGCTCGTAGGCGATGATCTCGCCGGCGATCGAATGGTCCTCCGGCCGGCCCTTGGCGATGTCGTGGAGGAGCAGCGCCACGTAGAGGGCGACGCGGTCCTTCACCGTGTGGACGATGGCGCTCGAAACGGGCAGCTCCTCGCCCGAGACGCCGCGCTCGAGGCGCGACATCTCGGCGACGGTGCGCAAGAGGTGCTCGTCCACCGTGTAGGAGTGATACATGTTGAACTGCATCATCGAGACGATCTTGCCGAACTCGGGAATGAAGCGGCCGAGCACCCCGGCCTCGTTCATCCGGCGCAGGTGCAGCTCGGGATCGGTGCGGTCGGTGAGGACGTCGAGGAAGAGCGAGTTGGCTTCCGGATTGGCGCGAAGGTTGGCGTCGATCAGCCGGAGCGAACGGCGCACGAGCTTCAGCGCGTCCGGGTGATATTCGAGCTTGTGGACGGCGGCGAGCTTGAAGATGCGCAGGATGTTGACGGGATCGCTGGCGAAGACGTGCCGGTCGGCGACCGTGATCCGGTCGTTGTCGACGAGGAAGGCGAGCGTGCCGGGGATCGAGCGGGCGCGCCGGCGCAGCGAGCGCACGAAGTTGCGCAGGCCCGGCGCATCCTTGGCCTTCTCCTCCTCCAGCGCCGCGCAGAAGATGCCGGTGAGGTCGCCGACATCCTTGGCGATCAGGAAGTAGTGCTTCATGAAGCGTTCGACGTCGGTCAGGCCGGGATGGGTGTTGTAGCCCAGCCGCGCGGCGATCTCGGGCTGGATGTCGAAGGAGAGGCGCTCCTCCGGCTTGCCCGTGAGAAAGTGCATGTGGCAGCGCACCGCCCAGAGGAAATCCTCGGCCTTCTCGAAGATCTTGCCCTCGCGGCGCGAGAAGACGCCCTTGGCGACGAGCGCCTCGCGCGTGTCGACACGGTAGTGGTCCTTGGCGATCCAGAACAGGGTGTGAAGGTCGCGCAGACCCCCCTTCCCTTCCTTGACGTTGGGCTCGACGAGATAGCGCGTGTCGCCGCTCTTGCGGTGGCGGGCGTCGCGCTCGGCGAGCTTGGCAGCGATGAACTCGCGGCCCGTCCCCTCCACGACCTCGGCCTCGAAGCGGGCGCCGAGTTCGTCGAACAGGGCCTTGTCGCCGCAGACGAGGCGCCGTTCGAGAATGGCGGTGCGGATGGTGAAGTCGGTCTCCGACAGGCGCACGCATTCCTCGACGGAGCGCGTGGCGTGGCCGACCTTCAGGCCGAGATCCCAGAGGAGATAGAGAAGATATTCGGCGACCTGCTCGCCGAGCGCGGTCTGCTTGTAGGGCAGGAGGAAGAGGAGATCGATGTCGGAGCCCGGCGCCAGCGTGCCGCGGCCGTAGCCGCCGACCGCCACGATGCTCATGCGCTCGCCCGACGAGAGATTGGGCGAGCCGAAGACGTGGTGGAGCGCGAAGTCGTAGACCGCCCGGATCAGCTCGTCCTGGAGATGCGAGATGCGCGCGGCGCAAGACAGGCCGCCGCCATCGGCAAACAGCATCTCCTGCGCGACGAGACGCCCGCGCGCATTCGTCTCCTTGAGCAGGGCCAGAACCTTCGAGCGCGCCTCGGCGTCGGCACCGGTGCCGACGTCCTCGGGCGAGCCGAGCGCGTCGAGCGAGGCCCGCAGGACCGTGCCGTCCACGATCTCGCCGAGACGCAGTTCGTCGGGGCGATGGGCCTGTGCTTGTGCCGGCCGGCTCGCGGTCTTCGTCGTCGCCGCCGGGTGAGCCGTCATCGGGGCCGTCATGGCAATGCCTTCATGTCAGGGGCCTGCCGCTATAAAGCATTTCAGCCGCTGACAAAACGTTGCGATCCCGCCGGGCGCGCGAAGGCCCGGCGGGATCGCGCTCGCTAGGCGCGATGCGTCAGGCGCCGACGATCGTCCCGCCATTGGGATGCAGGACCTGTCCCGAGAAGTAGGAGGCGTCGTCGGAGGCGAGGAAGAGCAGCGCCGCCGCCACCTCGTTGGGCTGGCCCGCGCGCTTCATCGGCACCTGGCTGCCGAAATTGGCCACGGTCTCGGCGTCCATCGTCATCGGGATGAAGGGCGTCCAGATCGGGCCGGGGGCGACGCCGTTGACGCGGATCTTCTTGTCCATGAGGTTGAGCGCCATCGAGCGGGTGAAGGCGGTGATGGCGCCTTTCGTCGAGGAATAGTCGATGAGCGTGTCGTTGCCCTTGTAGGAGTTGACCGAGGTCACGTTGACGATGGAGGCGCCCGGCTTCAGGTGGTCGAGCGCGGCCTGCGTCATGTAGAAATAGCCGTAGATGTTGGTCTCGAAGGTCTTGGCGAGCTGCTCTTCGGAGATCTCGCGAAGGTCCTCCTTCTCCTCTTGGTGGGCCGCATTGTTGACGAGGATGTCGAGCTTGCCGAACTCGGCCACGGCTTTCTCGACGGCCTCCCTGCAGAAGGCCTTGGAACGCACGTCGCCGCGGATCAGCAGCGCCTTGGCCCCTTCCTTCTCGACGAGCGCCTTCGTCTCTTCGGCATCGCGGTCCTCGTCAAGATACATGATCGCGACGTCGGCGCCTTCGCGCGCGAAGGACACGGCGGTGGCGCGACCGATGCCGGAATCGCCGCCGGTGATGATGGCGGTCTTGCCCTTCAACCGGCCGGAGCCGGGAAAGCGCGGCGCGTAGTCGGGCCGCGGATCCATCTCGTGCTCGAGGCCGGGATCGTTGTCCTGATGCTGGGGCGGAAAGTTGGTCATGTCGGCGGTTCCCTCAAAGTTCGCGGGGCGCGGCCCGAAGGCGGCGCGGTCGAACGGGGAAGCGCCGTGGCGGGCGGACGTTCCGCCCGGCGGCCTCGGCGAAACCGGTCTCGGCCAAGGATCGCGGCGTGCCGAACTCTCATGGCGCTGAGCGGGCGACGGCGACCGCCGTCCGCTCAGCGCCTGTCGGTGCTGGCGTCAGCCGGCGCCCCAGAGCTTGGGCAGCTGCTGGACGATCGTCAGGATCGAGAGGATGCCGAAGAGCAGGAAGGCCCAGACGAGCATGCCGACGCGGAACGCGCCCGGCCGGATCGCCGGCGCCAGAACCTTGCGGTTCAGGACGACGAGGAGGCCCGAATAGAGGAACATCATCAGGCCGCCGACGCAGGCCGAGATGACAAGGAGCACCAGCGGCTGCGTGACGCCCGCGAGGATCACGAGGATGCCGACGAGGACGAGACCCCAGACGAGCCCGAAGTAGAGGCGGCTCTCGTTATAGGATTTCAGGTAGGTCGTGCGCAGCACGTCGGCGGCGAGGCGGCTCGTATAATCGACGATGCCGGTGGCCGCGCCGAAGAGCGAGAAGGCGCCGATGAACCAGAACAGCGCACCGAACCAGCCGCCCACCCGTTCGCTCAGCACCTGTCCCTCGCGCTGGACGAAGGCGACGGAATTGGCGAGCCCCTCCTCGCCGAAGACCGTCGAATAGGCCAGGAGCGAGGTGAAGGTGATGGTGATGAAGGTGATGAGGACGAAGGTGAGCATCTGCTCCCAGTTGGCGAACCGCCACCAGCGGTGCCATTTCGCCATGTTCTCGGGCGTCGTCTCGAACACGTAGCCGGTCGAGGGCGCCGCTTCCGGCTGGCCGGTGAGCGCGCTGGTGATGCGCGGCACGTAGCTGCCCATGCCGAAGCCCTTGTCGCGGATCCAGTTGGACTGGCAGAGGTTCTGGCCGCCGCCGGCGCCCGCAAAGGCGAGCGCGCCCAAAAGCAGCGCGAAGCCGAGTTCCTCGACGGGGATGGACGCGGTGGTCGCGATCTGCGGCAGCGCCGCCCAGTCGTCGGCGGTGATGACGAAGATCGAGGCGATGACGATGAGGACGCCCACCGCCGCGATCTTCACGATCTGCAGGCGCTCCAGCATCACGTAGACGACGGGCGCCAACGTCAGGATGAGGCCGATCGCGGCGAGAAGGCCGATGGCGATCCAGCGCGGCTCGCCGCCGACGATGTAGGAGAGAAGCGTCGCCGAGCTCGTCGCCCAGCCCGGCCACAGGTTGGCGAAATAGGCGAGCATGGCGAAGACCAGGCCCCAATGGCGCCAGAAGCGGCTGAACCCGGTGAGCACGGTCTCGCCGGTGGCCAGCGTGTAGCGCTCGATCTCCATATTGAGGAAGAACTGCGTCATCACGCCGAGAAGCGCGGCCCAGACGAAGGCCATGCCGACCTGACTGGCGATGTAGGGATAGAGGATGAACTCGCCGGACGAGAGGCCGACGCCGGCCGCGACGAGGCCGGGGCCGATGAGACGGCGCATGTTCTTGGGCGCGGGCGGCAGCTCGCGCACCTCCGGCCGGCCGAGAACGTGGGTCGGGAAGAGGTCGGCAGCCGAGCCCCCTCTTGCGCTTTCTTGAATGGACATCGTCCCCCCTTGGATGCTTCGCCCCCGCTGTGATGCAACCCGGCCGCGTCGTCAATCGCGGCGGGCGGGCCACGGCCATGAAGCGGCGGCGTCGTCCCGTCTCTTCAGGAACGCCCCTCGCGGTCAAGCGTCGCGCCATCACGATCGGGTGCAGTCACCGACGAAAGATGGCGTGGTTCGGCTTGGGCACTCTGCCGGCCATCAGCCCTTCGCGGTCAGCGCCTTGAGCCGGTAGAGCGCCTCCAGCGCCTCGCGCGGGCTCAGCGCATCGGGGTCGATCCCCGCCAGTTCCTCGATCGCGGCCGGTGCCTTCGGTGGTTCGGGAGCCCGCGCGTTGAGGGCGGCGAAGAGCGGCAGGTCGTCGATGAAGGCGGTGCGGCGTTCGCCCTGCTCGCTCTTTTCCAGTTGCGTCAACACCTGCCGCGCGCGCTCCACGACGGCCGGCGGCAGGCCGGCGAGCCGCGCCACCTGGATCCCGTAGGAGCGGTCGGCGACGCCCGCCGTCACCTCATGCAGGAAGATCACCTCGCCCTCCCACTCCTTCACCCGCACCGTGGCGTTGGACAGGCGCTTGAGGCGCGCGGCGAGCGCCGTCATCTCGTGGAAATGCGTGGCGAACAGCGCCCGGCAGCGGTTCACCTCGTGCAGGTGCTCGACGGCGGCAAACGCAATCGACAGGCCGTCATAGGTCGCCGTGCCCCGCCCGATCTCGTCGAGCACCACGAGCGTGCGCTCGCTTGCCTGGTTGAGGATCGCGGCGGTCTCGACCATCTCGACCATGAAGGTCGAGCGCCCCTCGGCGAGATCGTCGGAGGCCCCGACACGGCTGAACAGGCGATCGACGATGCCGATATGAGCCGAGGTCGCGGGCACGTAGGCGCCGATCTGCGCGAGCACGGCGATGAGCGCGTTCTGGCGCAGGAAGGTGGATTTGCCGCCCATGTTGGGCCCGGTCAGCAACCAGATGGCGCCGCCGCCCGTCTTCTTGCCGGAGCCCGCGGGCGGCGAGAGATCGCAGTCGTTGGCGACGAAGCTGGCGGTGGCCGAGGCCTTCAGCGCCGCCTCCACCACGGGATGGCGGCCGCACTCGATGCGGAAGGCGAGACTGGCGTCGACGCTCGGGCAGCACCAGTCGGCGGCGACCGCGAGATCGGCGAGCGCCGACGACACGTCGAGGACGCCGATCGCGGCCGAAGCCCGCTGCAGCGCGTCGGTCGCCGCCAGCACCTCGGCCCGCAGCGCGTCGAACAGCTCCAGCTCCAGCCGCAGCGCCTGCGCCGCCGCCTCGCGGATGCGGGTCTCAAGACCCGCGAGCTCGATCGTCGAGAAGCGCATGGCGGAGGCCAGCGTCTGGCGATGGGTGAAGCCGCCGCCCTCGTCCTTCGGGATGGCCAGGAGCGCCGGCCCCTGCGCCTCCGGCACCTCGACGAAGTAGCCGAGGACGTTGTTGTGCCGGATCTTCAGCGAGCGCAGGCCGGTCTCGGCGGCGTAGCGCGCCTGCAGGTCGGCGACGACGCGGCGCGAGTGGTCGCGCAGCGCCCGTGCGGCGTCGAGAGCCTCCAGCGCGCCCTCGCGCACGAAGCCGCCATCGCGCCGGTTCACCGGCAGCGTGTCGGCGAGCGTCTGGCCGAGACGCTCCATCAGTGCAACCGGCAGCGCCGCGAGATCATCGAGTGCGGCCCGGATCTCGGCCGGCAGGTCCGGCGCGGCGGCGAGATCGGCCATCTCGGCGGCGCGGTGCAGCGCCACGGCCAGCGCGCCGAGATCGCGCGGGCCGCCCCGGTCGAGCGAGAGGCGCGCGAGCGCGCGTTCGGTGTCGGGCAGGCCGCGCAGCGCCTCGCGCAAAGCGGCCCGAAGACCGGCCTCGGCGACGAAGAAGCCGACGCTCTCCTGCCGCGCGCGAATGGCGGCGGGGTCGGTCAGCGGAAAGGCGAGCCGGCCGGCGAGAAGCCGGGCGCCGGCGCCGGTGACGCAGCGGTCGATCGTCGCCAGCAGCGATCCCGCACGCTTGCCGGTGGTGGTGCGGCTGAGTTCGAGGCTGGCGCGCGTCGCGGGGTCGATGCGCATGAAGGAACCGGCCTCCACCCGCTCGGGCCGCGCCAGCGCCGGGCGTGCCTTCAACTGGGTGCGGCCGAGATAGGCGAGCAGCGCGGCGGCGGCGGCGAGTTCGCAGCGCCCGAAGGCGCCGAACCCCTCCAGCGTCGCCACCTCGTAGAAGCGGCAGAGGCGCTCGGTGGCGGTCGCCCCGTCGAAGAGCACGGCGGGCTCGAAGCGCACGCGCCGGCCGAGGCGGGCAAAAAGGGGCGCGAAACGCTCGTCGCGCGACAGCGTGTCGGCGACCACGATCTCGGACGGCTCGACCGCCGCGATGTCGGCGCCGAGCGCCTCGATCGTCGAGGCGGCGACGCGGAATTGACCGGTGGAGAGGTCGGTCCAAGCGAGCGCCACCTCGCCCTCGCCGCCGCCGATGCGCGCCATCGCCATCAGGTGGTTGGGCCGGCCGGGTTCGAGCAGCGTCTCCTCGGTGATGGTGCCCGGCGTCACCAGCCGCACCACGTCGCGCTTCACCACGGACTTGGCGCCGCGTTTCTTCGCCTCGGCGGGATCCTCGACCTGCTCGCAGACGGCGACGCGGAAGCCTTGAGCGATCAGCTTCTGCAGGTAGTCGTCGGCCGAGACCACGGGGACGCCCGCCATCGGGATGTCGTCGCCCAGATGCTTGCCGCGCTTGGTCAGCGTGATGCCGAGCGCCCGCGAGGCCTCCACCGCATCGTCGAAGAACAGCTCGTAGAAGTCGCCCATCCGGTAGAACAGCAGGCAGTCGGCATGCGCGGCCTTGATGGCGAGGAACTGCGCCATCATCGGCGTCGGGCCGGGATCGCCGGAGCCTTGGGGCTCGGCGGCGATGAGGGCGCGGTCGGGTCGCAGGATCTCCAGCATGGGGACTGGATTAGCTGAGATTGCCGGCCGGCGGAACCGAAGCGGCGCCGGCGCCCGCGAACTCCCCAGGATTCACAGGGGACATGCCCGTGGCGCGGGACGCGCTGCCGTCACCGCGATGCCGGAAGAATCCGCCTCGTTCATCGCGGGTTCAACGGAGCCGGTGTAGAAGGGTTCAAGTGCGGTGCAGTATCCCGGCCTTCCATCATTTCGCCCAACGCCTATGATGTGAGAAGGCTTATCCCCACATAGACGGCTCGCCGCCACCAACCGGCGGCAAGCGAAGGACAATCATGCGGACCATCGGCAAGACATCGCTCCTCAGGACGCTCACGGCAGGCGTGGTTCTGGCGCTGGCGTCCGTCACCGGCGCCCTCGCGCAGGGCACCGAAAGCGTCAACGTCTACCAGTATGCGGTGGACCATCCCGTTGCCGACGTCAGCAACACGGGCGCGCCGAGTCTGGGCGCCTCCGTCCCGCAGACGATCGAGCTGGCGACGGTCGGCGAGAACAAGGTCTACGGCTACTTCTACTTCGAGGGCCGCCCGGTGATCGTCGACATGGCGACGCGCGCCGTGGTGCGCATCGACCAGTAGGCGTCGGAGAACCGCACCGCGCAACGGGAACCGGCTTCGGCTCCCGCTGCGCTGTGCGGCACGACTCCGTCAGGCCGCGGTGCGAGTCGCCTCGCCGCCGAAATGCGTGAGATAGCGCTGCTTGATGTTCTCGAAGGGCAGCACGATCAGCACGTCGGTCGTGTTGAACTGGCGGTCCACCACCGCGTCCTCGCCGACATAGCCGCCGAGCCGCAGGTACCCCTTCAGGAGCGGCGGCAGCGCGCCGAGCGCGCGCTTGGCGTCGAGGCACACGGCGTCGGCCGGCAACGGGACACGGCGCGACGGGACGGCCGCCACGCGCCAGGCCTCGGGTGCCGGCGCGTTGTCGCGCAGGAAGGCCAGCGGGCCGGCGAGCGCCGCCGAATCGGTGCCCGCCAGCGAGGCGCAGCCGAACAGGACGTCGATCCGGTGCTGGACGACATAGGCGTAGATGCCCTGCCAGAGCAGCTCCACCGTGCGCTTGGAGCGGTAGTCCTTGAGGACGCAGGAGCGGCCGAGTTCCAGAAAGCGCTTGTCGGGATGGCGCGCCACAAGCCCGTCGATCTCGAACTCCTGCGCCGTGTAGAAGCCGCCCGTGTGCAGCGCCTGCGACTGGCGCAGCAGCCGGTAGGTGCCGACGATCTGCCCGGCGGTCTCGCCGCCGCGCGCCCGGTCGAGCACCAGGAGATGGTCGCAGTTTCGGTCGAAGGCATCGCGGTCGCGCCGCGTCACCTTCTGGATCGGCGAAGCCTTGGCGCTCATCTCCTCGTAGAAGACGCGGTAGCGCAGCTCCTGCGCGGCGCGGATCTCGTCCTTGGAGCGCGCCAGCCGCACCTCGAGCGAGCCGATCTGCCCGAGGAGGGGCGCCTGCGGGTCGAGCGGCAGCGGCGGCCGCCGGTGCGACGAGGGCAGCATCGACTTCATCATGGTCCCGAACGGCTCTGCGATTCGCGCGACCTTGGCCGTGCGCGTCTCTATTCTGGCATAGGCACCCATGGCTCGTCTCCTCACCGCGCCTCCATGGCGGCGCTCGCCGGTTAGCGCCCCGGCGCGACAGGGTGATGACGCGGGGCGCAGCCCCGGTCGGCGGGCTTTCGTTCATGGCCCGCCATCAAGCCAAAAGCGTGGCGGATCACAGGCGCGTGAGCGCCGCGCCGCCGTTTTCACGGGATCCTCAAGAGGGCTCGGCGCCCTCGCGCTTGCGACGGCGACCGAGCAGGAACTCGTCGAGAAGGATCAGCGCCGCGCCCACGGTGATGAAGGCGTCCGCGAGGTTGAACACCGCGAAGCTCCAGACCGGCGTGTGGAACAGGATGTAATCGACGACGTAGCCGAGGCTGACGCGGTCGATGAGGTTGCCGATGGCGCCCCCGACGATGATTGCGAAACCGAACTGGGTGAGCCGCCGGTCGGCCGGCGTGTTCCACCAGAGCCACAGCACGAAGACGAGCACGAGCGCGGCGATGGCCGCGAGGCCGAGGCCGTCGAGCCCGTTCAGCATCGAGAAGGCGATGCCCTCGTTGCGCGCGTGGAAGATGGCGAGGAAGGGCAGGATCTCGATGGCGTCGCCGAGCCCCAGCCCCTCCACCACGAGACGCTTGACCAGCTGGTCGGCGGCCACCGCCAGCGCGACGACGGTGAAACCGGAGAGAATGCGCGACATCAGAGCGAAAGGCTCCCGCGACGCGCCTCGAAGATCATCAGCCCGGTGGCGACGGCGAGATTGAGACTGTCGGCCCGCCCGACCTGCGGAATGCGCACGAGCGTCTCGCACGCCGCCGCCAGCGGCTCGGAGAGGCCGGCCTGCTCGTTGCCCATCAGCAGCAGCGTCGGCTTCTTGCCGTAGGCGGGCGTGCGATAGTCGGTCTCGCCGCGCATGTGGGTTCCCACCACGAAACCGTTGAAACCGCGACGGAACTGCAGGAAGGCCGCCTCGTCCATGCGCGCCACCGGCACTGAGAAGATCGAGCCCATCGTGGCGCGCACCGCCTCCAGCGAGAACGGATCGACGCTCTCGCCGACGAGCACCACGCCCTTGGCGCCGGCCGCATCGGCGGTGCGCAGGATGGTGCCGAGATTGCCGGGGTCGCGCACCCGGTCGAGCACCACGAGCAAGCCGTCACGCCCGAGCTCGATCTTGTCGGCGCGCACCGTCTTCTGGCGGAAGACGCCGATGGCGCTCTGCGGGTTGTCGCGCCGGGCGATGGCGGCCAGAACCTTGTCGCTGGCCTCCAGCACGTCGGCGCCGACCGAGATCGTGCGGGCCGCGGTCTTGGCCAGCAACTCGTTGTCGAGCTGCGAACGCGCCACGATCAGCGTCTCCAGCGTCCAGCCGGCGTCGAGCGCGTCGATGGCAAGTTTCAGCCCCTCGGCGAGAAACAGCCCGGTCTCCTCGCGATGCTTCTTCAGCGCGAGGTTGCGGATGTCCTTGACGATCGGATTGGAGACGCTCGTCACCTCCTTGACGCGGCCGGGCGCCACGGTTTCGGGGCGGCGCGGCGTTGGCGTCGGGGCAGCGGGGCCCTCGCGGTCTCGGGTCAAGCGGACACCCATCTGGAAAAGAGCGACGTGGAAAGAAGGCGGGCATCCTCGCCCGCCTCGCGAATGACGAGTTCGCCCGATTCGATCCGCCCGCCCAAGCCCCGGCACTGCTCGCCCATCAGGGCGGCCAGCGAGTAGAAGGACGAGCGGATCGAATAGGCGGTGAGAACGAGCGCCAGCGGACGCTCGGACAGGAGCTGGCGCATCAGCGCCAGAAGATAGGGCAGGTCCTCGAAGATCTGCCAGACCTCGCCCTTCGGACCGCGGCCGAATTTCGGCGGGTCGAGAAGGATGATATCGTAGTGCGAGCCGCGCTTGGCCTCGCGCTCGGCATAGCGCACGGCGTCCTCGCAGATCCAGCGGATGGGCTTCTGCGACAGGCCGGCGATCTCGGCATTCTCGCGCGCCCAGGCGATGGCGCGCTTGGAGGCGTCGACATGCGTCACCTCGGCGCCGGCGCGCGCGGCGAGCAGCGAGGCAAGGCCCGTATAGCCGAAGAGGTTGAGGACGCGCACCGGCTTGGAGCCCGTGTCGAGCGCGGCCTCGATCGCATCGGTCATGAAGCGCCAGTGGACGGTCTGCTCCGGGAAGACGCCGACATGGCGGAACGAGGTGAAGCGGCCGAGATAGGGCAGCGCATCCTGGCGCATCGGCCAGGTCTCGCCGATCGCCTCGCTGGAAAAGCGCCAGCGCCCGGTGCCCTCCTCGTCGGTGTCCCCGGTGAAGACGGCGTCGGCCCCCTCCCAGTCGATGCCAGTGCGGCGCGGCCAGATCGCCTGGTTCTCGGGGCGACGGATGGTGAGCGGGCCGTAGCGCTCCAGCTTCTCGCCGTCGCCGGAATCGAGAAGCGCATAGTCCGCCGTGGGCTCGACGGTGAGCACCACGGGTGCGCGGAACTCCGGCCGTGCGCCCGCGGGCCAGATCACGGCGGGCCGGTCGCGCCGGCCCTCGCGCGCATGCTCCTCGGCGCTGAGCCGCACGGTGGGCTCCCCGTCCACGGCAAGCGGCCGGGCCGGCGCCGGGCGCGTGTCGGCCGCGCGCTTGGCGCCGGCCGGCGCGTCGCGTCCGGTCCGATCGGGGCCGGGCTTGCCGCGCACGGGGCGCTCGCCGCCCTTCGGGCGGGCGCGATCGGGCTCGCCTCGGCCCCCGCGCGTCTCGTTTCGGTTCTTCGTCATGGACCGGCTCTTAGCGTATCGGACGCCTCCGCCGCAAACGGCTTGGGGCCGCGCCGTCGCCCCGGCCCGCGCGCGCCTTGTGGAAGCGCGTGCGCGGGGTCATTCTGCGAGAGCCGAACGCGAATGCCGACGGCCAAGGAAACGGGAGGAGACCGACGATGGACCTGAAGGGCGAATACCGCCTCGCCGCGCCGCGCGAGACCGTGTGGGCGCTGCTCAACGACCCGGCGGTCCTGCGCGACTGCATCCCCGGCTGCCAGAGCCTGGAGATGACCGATGGCAACCGGATGGCCGCGACGGTGGTCGCCAAGGTCGGCCCGGTGAAGGCGACCTTCACCGGCGAGGTGCGTCTGGAGAACATCAACGCTCCCGAGAGCTATTCGATCGTCGGCGAGGGCAAGGGCGGCATCGCGGGCTTCGCCTCCGGCGGCGCCGACGTGCATCTGACGGAAGACAGCGGCGAGACGGTGCTGACCTATTCGGTGGACGCCAAGGTCGGCGGCAAGATCGCGCAACTCGGCGGCCGCCTCGTCGACTCCACCGCCAAGAAGCTGGCCGGGCAGTTCTTCGACTGCTTCGCCGCCCGCTGCACGGCGGGCGAACCGGCCGCGGCGAACGCCGTCGCCTGACGACCCCGGCCCGATCGACACGAAAAAACCGGCGTCCTCGAAAGGTCCGCCGGCTCTGAGTCTGAAGAGTTGGTCCGAAACCCGAAGGCGTCAGGCGGCGACGGGCGGACCGGCCAACGCGCGAGCATTGTTCGAAACGGCGGGAAGCGCCGCCAGGGTCGCCTGCCGGGCGACGTCCTCGCGGTCGCGCTCCTCGCGAAGGCGACGCAGCCGCTCGTTCGACAGCTCGACCTCGTGCTTGAGGTTCTCGACCTCGCGGCGCCGGCGGGCCGACTTGGCGCGGTAGTGGCTCTGCGTCATCCAGGTGCCGACGCCGCCGAGCAGCAGGCCGAGGATGAGCGAGCCGATCAGGAGCACGAAGAGCGGCGCCTGGAAGGCGAGCTGCGGCAGGGTGCCGATCGGATCGAGCGAGACGCTGATCGCCTCGCGATTGGCGACACAGAACACCACGAGCACGATCGCGAGCGGCACCAGGATGATGAAGGAGAGGATCTTCGAGACCATCGGACTTTCCGCTCAAGCACGCCATTCGAACCGCGAGCCGGCGGCGATCCGGCGCGTGGACGCAGAGATAAACCGCAAACGCCCCGCGTCAATCGCTTAAAACGTAGAGGCGTGAGCGCCGTCGGTCCGATCGAGGCGATCGGCGCCTTCGTGCGAGCGGGCGCCCGTCCCGTCAGGCCTCGTCGTTCAGCCGCTCGCGCAGTTCCTTGCCGGTCTTGAAGAAGGGCACCCACTTCTCCTCGACCTCCACCGATTCGCCGGTGCGCGGGTTGCGGCCGGCGCGGGGCGGACGGTTCTTCACCGAGAAGGCGCCGAAGCCGCGCAGCTCGACGCGGTTGCCGTCGCACAGGGCCTGCGTGATCTCGTCGAAGATCGCGTTGACGATCGTCTCGACGTCGCGCTGGTAGAGATGCGGGTTGCGGCTGGCGATGATCTGGACGAGTTCGGACTTGATCACGGCAGGGTTTCCTCGGGCCTTCGGCGGAACTGTCGGCGAGCGAAGCCCCAGAGAGGGCCTATCAAACTCGTCATGATTTCAACAGGTTGCAGACCGCATCTCGGCACAACTCATCGGGCGGGAGGCTGCCAGAGCGACACCATCCCGTCAAGGTGACCGGTGGCGCGCGACAGGGCCTGGCCGAGGTTTTCCGATTTCGGGTCGAGGCCGATCCACGAGAACACCGCGGCGCGCGCGCCGGTGAGGAAGCCGAAGCGCGAATCCTTCGATTTCGGCTCGCGATCGACGATTTCGAGGCCCTCCGGCACGCCGCGCTCCTCCTCGAACCAGCGGCGCACCTCGCGCTCGCCGCCGAGCGCGTCGACGAGGCGGTTGGCCAGCCCCTGCTCGCCGGTGAAGACGGAGCCGTCGGCGAGGATGCGAACCTGGTCCTCCGGCATCGCCCGGCGCTCCGAGACGAGCCGCACGAACCAGCCGAAGGAATTGTCGACGAGGCGGCCGATCATCTCGCGCGCGCCGGGCGCTGCGGGCTTGAAGGGCGAGGGTTCGGCCTTCAGCGGCGCCGACTTGACGGCCTCGACGTCGACGCCGATGCGCCCGAGCAGCACGGAAGCGTCGACATACTGGAAGATGACGCCGATCGAGCCGACGATCGAGGAATTGTGCGCGACGATCCGGTCGGTGGCCATCGCCACCATGTAGCCGGCCGAGGCCGCGAGCGTGCCGACTTCGGCGGCCACGGGCTTCACGGCGGCAAGGTCGCGCACGGCGTTGAACAGCGTCTCGCCGCCCACCGTGGTGCCGCCGGGCGAATCGACCTTGACGATCACGGCCCGCACGCTGCGGTCGTCCTTCAGGTCATCGAGGAGTTCGAGCATGTCCTCGTCCTCGGTGATCAGGCCCTCGATGCTGACGCGGGCGATCCGCTCGCCGAGGCTCGCGCCCGGTCGCCAGCCGGAGGCGATAGCGAGGAGGATGGCGGCCAGCGCCAGACCGAGGATCGCGGCGATCCGCCAGAAGCCGAGCTTGCGGCGCAATCGCCGCCGATCGATGATGCCTTGTGCGTCCATGCGTCTCGCCCTGCCCCGGCCCCGTGCCAGCGGAAGACGCCCGTCGTCCGCACCCGAGCTGAGCGATACGATGCCCGTGCCGGCTTCACAAGCGGGAGCGCTGCGGCAACCAAGGGTCGATTTACCATGTAAAAACCTCATATCATGTATCATGAACACACGACGTGATCCGCCGGCCGCCGGCCGCATCGAAGCGAGGACGGAAACGAGCTTGGAAGGCAGCATGGGCGCACAGGGAACGAGGCGGCACGAGACCGATGGTATCGCCGTCGGCGAGGCGCAGCGTTCGGGACGCTCGGAGCGCGAGTTCCTGCGCGCCGACCGGCATTCGCGCTGGGTGCGCCGCCTGAAGATCGGCCTGCCGGCCATCGCCACGGTGATCGTCGTGGGCGCACTGGCCGTGACCTGGCTGGCCCGCGCGCTGCCCGCCGACGTCGCCTTCGCCTCCACCAGCATCGTCGACGGGCGGCTGGTGATGCAGGATCCCCGCATGTCCGGCGTCGACGGCAACAACCGGCCCTATTCGATGGTCGCCGCCCGCGCGATCCAGGCGCTCGGCGGTTCCGGCATCGATCTCGAGGGCGTGCGCGCCAACCTGACGATCGGCGACGACACGACGGCCGAGCTGCAGGCGACGAAGGGCCGCTACGATACGCAGGGCAACATGCTGCGCCTCTACGACGACATCACCGTGGAAGCCTCCAACGGCGTGCGCATGACGCTGCGCAGCGCCGACGTGTCGCTCGCCGACGGTCAGATGACCGGCAGCGGTCCCGTGTCGATCACCACGCCGAGCCAGCGGCTCGAGGCCGGCAATCTCGTGGTCACGCAGAGCGGTCGCTCCCTGTCGTTCCGCGACCGGGTGAAGCTGACGCTCCTGCCCACTGCCAGTTCCGCATCCCCATCCTCCCCACTTCCGGGGGCCGAGCCCCCTTCGAGCGAGCCGAAACCATGATCCCGACCCTTCGCACCGGCGCCGCGGCCTTCCTTCTGGCCGGTCTCGCCCTCACCGCGCCAGCGCTCGCCCAGCAGAGCCCGGGCTTCGGCAATTCCTTCGGCGGGCTGCAGGTCCAGGGCGACCAGCCGATCGCCATCGAATCGAACCAGCTCGACGTCGATGACGCCAACTCGCTCGCGACCTTCTCGGGCGATGTCAGCGTCCAGCAGGGCGAAACCTCGATGAACGCCGAGAAGCTGCTCGTCCATTACGTGCGCAAGCCCGAGGGCACCGCCGCGACGCCGAAGCCCGCCGCTGCCGCCGGCAGCAACATGCCCGGCGGCTCCAGCGACATCAGCCGCATCGAGGCCACCGGCAAGGTGACGATCAAGTCCGCCGACCAGGTCGCAACCGCCTCGAAGGCCGATTTCGACATGGCGACGCAAGTCGCCGTGCTCTCGGGCGACGTCGTGCTCAGCCAGGGCCAGAACGTCGCGACCGGCTGCATCCTGCGCATCAAGATGGACACCGGCGTCGCGCGCCTGCAGAGCAAGGATTGCGGCGGCGCCTCGGGCGGCGGTGCGGGCGGGCGCGTTCGCATGCTGCTCTCGCCGGGCGCAGGCCAGCAGCCCTGATTCCGGCACCGGCGCCGCACGGCCCGGTCTTTCCTCGAATGCCGCCGCGCCCGACATCAGCCTCGGAGTTCCGTTGACCCAATCGCCCGATCTCGGGGGCGCAGGCCGCCCCGTGCCGCCCGCCCGCCCGCAGGACACCTCGCGCTGGGACGCTCCCGCCAGCGATCCCGGTTCGCTGGCGATCGATCCGCGCTCCGGCGTTCCCGGGCTGGCGACGCCGGACGGCGCCGGCACGGTGCACCCGTCGGCCGGAACGCTCGTGGCGCGCGGCATCACCAAGACCTATCGCGGACGGCGCGTGGTCGACAGCGTCGACGTCGCCGTACGCCGGGGCGAGGCCGTCGGCCTGCTCGGGCCGAACGGCGCGGGCAAGACCACCTGTTTCTACATGATCACCGGCCTCGTGCCGGTGGATGGCGGGCGCATCGAGCTCGACGGCCACGACATCACCTCGGTGCCGATGTACCGGCGGGCGCGCCTCGGGATCGGCTACCTGCCGCAGGAAGCCTCGATCTTTCGGGGCCTGTCGGTGGAAAACAACATCCGCGCCGTCCTCGAGATGGTGGAGCCCGACAAGGCCGAGCGCGAGCGCCAGCTTACGGCGCTGCTGGAGGAATTTCGCATCGCGCATCTGCGCAAGCAGCCCTCCACGGCGCTCTCGGGCGGCGAGCGGCGGCGCTGCGAGATCGCGCGCGCGCTCGCCTCGCGCCCAACCTTCATGCTCCTCGACGAGCCCTTCGCGGGCGTCGATCCGATCGCCGTCGCCGACATCCAGGAGCTGGTGCGCCACCTGACGCGGCGCGGCATCGGCGTCCTCATCACCGATCACAACGTGCGCGAGACGCTCGGCCTGATCGACCGCGCCTACATCATGCATGCCGGCGCGGTTCTGACCCACGGCTCGCCGCAGGACATCGTTGAGGACGCCGACGTTCGCCGCATCTATCTCGGCGAGCAGTTCACCTACTGACGCTGCTTCCGAACCGTGCAGGATGCCCGGCCCAGAGGTGAGGGCGGCCTTGACAAGCAAGTTCGGGACCAGTCTCCTGAGTGGGCGGTGACAGGCATGAGGCCTCGCCGCCCCGCGAGGCGCCGGCATCGCCGACCCGCGGCCCGCAACGGCTGACAGGAGGCGAGACGATTTCATGAATCTGTCGGTGAACCTCCAGATCCGTCAGAGCCAGCAGCTGGTGATGACGCCGCAGCTGCTGCAGTCGATCCGCCTTCTCCAGTTCCATCATGCAGAGTTGCAGGCCTTTCTCGAGCGCGAGGCCGAGGCCAACCCGATCATCGAGATCGCCGCCGGCGTCGAGGCGGGAGAGCCGGTCGGGCCAAGCGACCAAGATGCGCCCGCCCTCCCGCCGGGCGAGGCATCCGAAGCGCCGCTCACCGGCGCCAGCGCGGACGGCGCCGCCTTCGCGGACGGCAGCGACGACGGCATTGCCCCGCATGCCGACGATCCCGACGCCTTCCTGCCCGCCCTTCGCTCTCTGGGCGAGAGCGAGCGCTCCGGCGGCTTCGATGGGGCCGATCCGATCGAGACGGCCGGTTCCGGCCCGCACTCGCTGCATGCCCATGCACTCGCGGAAATATCCGACGTCTTCGCCGATCCCACCGAACGACGGCTGGCGGAGGTCCTCTTCGCCGATCTCGACGCCGCCGGCTATCTCGGGCCCGGCACGGCCGAGCGCGCGCAAGCGCTGGGTCTTGCGCCGGACGCGACGGAGGCGCTGCTCGCGCGCCTGCAGGCGCAGGCCGAGCCCGCCGGCCTCTTCGCTCGCACGCTTGCCGAATGCCTTGCCGTGCAACTGCGCCGGCAGAACCGCTTCGATCCCGTGATCGCCGCCGTTCTCGACCACCTGCCGCTTCTGGCGCGGCGCGACTTCGCCGCGCTGGCGCGGATCACCGGCGAGGACGAAGCCGGGCTGATGGAGATCCTCGGCGAGATCCGCCGCCTCGATCCGCGCCCCGGTGCGGGCCTGTCGCCCGGCGAGGCCGAGCCGGTGCTGCCCGACGTCGTGGTGCGCCCGGCCGCCGGGGGCGAAGGCTGGCAGGTCGATCTCAATGCCGACGCCTTCCCGCGCATTCTCGTCCACCAGCAGTATGCGCAGGAGGTGCTGCGCGGCGCCGCTTCGACGGAGGAGCGCTCCTTCCTCGCCCAGTGCCAGCAGAACGCCACCTGGCTCACCCGATCGCTCGACCAGCGGGCCCGCACCATCCTCAAGGTCGCCGTCGAGATCGTCCGGCGCCAGGACCGGTTTCTCAGCGAAGGCGTCTCCGGGCTTCGGCCGATGACGCTGATGGACGTCGCCGAGGCGATCGGCATGCACGAATCGACGGTCAGCCGCGTCACCGCCAACAAGTACGTGGCGACGCCCCGCGGCACGTTCGAGATGAAGTTCTTCTTCACCGTCTCGATCGCCTCCTCGGACGGGGGCGACGCCCACTCCGCCGAGAGCGTGAAGCTGCGCATCGGCCGGATGATCGCCGGTGAGCGACCCGGCGCGGTGCTCTCGGACGACGACATCGCCGCGGCTCTGAAATCCGACGGGATCGATCTCGCCCGCCGCACGGTCGCCAAGTATCGCGAGGCGCTCGGCCTCCCCTCCTCCGTCCAGCGCCGCCGCGAGATGAACGCCCGGCGCCTCGCCGGCTGAGCTCGGCGCAACCACGACTGGCGCCCGCCCGCCCCGCACACGCGACCCCCGGCTTTTTCGCGCCCGGCACCTTCGAAGACTATCGCGGGGCGCCGATATGGTCTCGAATGAAAGCCTTCGGCAGCCGGAACGAAAAGCCGGGCGCAAGCCTTCGATAAGACGGCACCGGCCCTCAGCGCTCGATCCGTCGCTCGGGACGGCCGCCGGACGATTGGAAGGAGAAACGAATGGGACTTCGTGTATCGGGCCGTCACATGGATGTCGGCGAGGCTTTCCGCTCACGCATCGAGGAGCGCCTCGACGAGCAGGTCACCAAGTATTTCGACGGCAACTTCTCCGGTGCGGTCGTGCTCTCGCGGGAGGCCTCCCGCTACACCACCGACTGCACGCTGCATCTCGACAGCGGCGTCTATTTCCAGGCGGCGGGTGAATCCCACGATCCCGAATCCAGCTTCATCGAGGCGATGGAGAAGATCGAGAAGCGCCTGCGCCGCTACAAGCGGCGGCTGAAGGATCACAAGGCCAACGCCAACACCTCGCGCGAGGTGGCCTACACCGTCATGAGTCCGGTGCCCGACGAGGCGGAAGACGTGGCCGAGGACTTCGCTCCGGCCGTGATCGCCGAGACCTCGCTGATCGTCGGCACGATGAGCGTCGCCAACGCGGTGATGGAACTCGACCGCCGCGACAGCCCCGTCGTGGTCTTCAAGAACGGCGCCAGCGACGAGATCAACATCGTCTATCGCCGCGGCGATGGAAACGTCGGCTGGATCGACCCCTCGACATTGCGCGCCAAGGTCTGATACGCGGCGCCCTACAACGAGAAGAGTGGCCGTCGCCAGACGGCCACCCGTCCCGGTGGTAACGGGACCTGAAAGAACGGGCCGGCCTGCAGCGTCGAGGGCGGACCGTCCCCCGTGCTGGCCGGTGCGAAGGCGAAGGGCAGTCTGACCTTGCATCTATCCGAACTCATCGAAGAGGGTGCGATCCTCCCCGCGCTTCGATCGCATTCCAAGAAGCAGATCCTTCAGGACCTCAGCGAGCGCGCCGGGCAGATGACCGGGCTCGAAGGCCGCGAGATCTTCGAGACCGTGCTGGCACGTGAGCGCCTCGGCTCCACCGGCATCGGCAACGGCATCGCCATTCCCCACGGCAAGCTGGCCACGCTGCCGCGCATTCGCGGGGTGTTCGGACGTCTGGTGAAGCCTGTGGATTTCGAGGCGCTCGACGATCAGCCCGTCGACCTCGTCTTCCTTCTCATCGCCCCCGAGACGGCGGGCGCGGACCATTTGAAGGCGCTGTCGAAGATCGCGCGGATGCTGCGCCATCCCCAGACGGTGCGGGACCTGCGGGCGTCCCGTGATGCCGCCTCCATCCATCACCTGATGACGCAGACCCCGCCGGCGGGCTGACCGGAGCGCTCGAACCCGCTCGGGCCGGCGCACGAAAAAGCCGGACATCTGGCGAACCAGATCCCCGGCCAATCATCGTACACTTCATCGTGAGAGCAACCGCGACGATCGATCGAGCCGAGGGGTCTCATGCTCGACCTTGCCGACCCGTTCGCGTCTCAGTGAAGGCTCACCGTCATCAGTTCGTTCTCGGTGGCGCTCGCCAGAATGGAGCCGCGGTCGTCGGAAACCGCGAGTGGCGTGCCGTCGGCGGAGAAGAGAGCCCAGAGCTTCAGGCCCGGACGGATAGACTGGGCGGACGGGAACCGGGCACGGATATCGTCGGACGACATGCGCCTGAGATAGGCCAGATGCCCTTCGCCGATGGCGGCCAGATCGACCTGCTTGACGTCGCTCGGGGACTGGGGACCGAACGGCTGGAACTGTGTCATGAACGTCTCCTTCTAAGGCAAACGGGAGAGCGGAGCCGGAAGTTTCAATCCTCGACTGCGATCTCGATCTTTTTCACCACGCGCTCGGGCTCGGGCTTGGCGAGATCGACCATCAGAAGGCCGTTCTTGAGCTGAGCCCCGAGGATCCGCATGCCGTCGGCAAACAGAAAGCTCTTCTGGAACTGGCGCGATGCGATGCCGCGATGGAGAAACTCCCGGTCGCCGCGGTCGGTCTGCGAGCCGCGGATGGTGAGCTGGTTCTCCTCGGTCGTGATCTCGAGGTCCTCGGGTCGAAACCCGGCGACCGCGAGCGTGATGCGGATGGCGGTTCCCCTCACCCCGGCGGTTTCCGCCGCGATGCGCTCGATATTGTAGGGGGGGTAGCCGTCGGCGCCCTTCCCCAGGCGTTCGAGCGTCTTCTCCACCCCGTCGAACCCGAGGAGCAGGGGGTTGGAAAATGGCGCAATCCGGTTCATCGCACGGCAAGTCCTTGTTTCAAGCGACTTATCGAATGCAGGCCCAAGACATCGGCACCCGCTCTCGACTGACCTTCGATATGGCGTCGGATCGCCTCGGGTTCAATGCGGGGCGATCCCACTCGACCATGAAGAACCCGAAAGCTTGACGGAGGGCTAACGGCCTGCGCCGCACCCGCAAAGGCTCAGGACGAGACCGGCCCTGGTGCGAAACGCATCGCCACGCCGTTGATGCAATGGCGCTTGCCGGTGGGCTGGGGGCCATCGTCGAAGACGTGGCCGAGATGGCCGCCGCAGGTCGCGCAGTGGACCTCGGTGCGGGCGTAGACGAGGACATGGTCGGTCTTGGTGGCGACGCCCCCGTCCACCGCCTGCCAGAAGCTCGGCCAGCCCGTGCCGGAATCGAACTTGGTGGCGGAGGAGTAGACCGGCGTGTCGCAGCCGGCGCAGTGGAAGAGGCCGGAGCCCTCGATATGGTTGAGCGGGCTGGAGAAGGGGCGCTCCGTCGCCTCCTGGCGCAGCACCGCGTAGGCGTCGGGGTCGAGCTTGGCCTTCCACGCGGCGTCGCTCATCGACACCGGGAAGGTCTCGGCGACCGCGGTGCCGCGCGTGGACCAGAAGCCGAGGCCCGCGACCGCTGCGGCGCCCCCCACGAGAAACTGACGTCGACGCATGGAAGGTCTCCTGTCGAATGGGTTGAGTCGGACGATGGCACCCCGCCGGGCATCTGAGGCGTCGGCCTGCCGGCGACCGGAACCGGGCCGCTGTAATCCGCGGTGCCGAAACTGAAAACGGCGTCCCTGTCGCCCAATGTGGGAGACGGGACGCCGAATGTCATCCGCGGCGCCGGAGAGGCGCCGCGGGCGATCGTCGCAGATGGATCAGGGCATCAGCACGGTGTCGATGACGTGCACCACACCGTTGGACTGCATCACGTCGGCCTGCGTCACCGTGGCGACACCGCCCTTGGCGTCGGTCACGGTGAGCTTGTCGCCCTTCATGGCTAGCGTCAGCTCTTCGCCCTCGACGGTCTTGACCACGTGCTTGCCGCCATCATCCTTGATCATCTTCATCGCGGCTTCCGACGTCGCGGCAGCCGGGACCACGTGATAGGTCAGGATCTTGGTCAGCATCGCCTTGTTCTCGGGCTTGACCAGCGTGTCGACCGTGCCGGCCGGCAGCTTCTCGAAGGCCGCGTTCGTCGGCGCGAAGACCGTGAACGGACCCTTGCCGCCCAGCGTCTCGACGAGGCCGGCGGCCTTCACCGCGGCGACGAGCGTCGTCAGGTTGGACGCGTTCGGGGCGTTCTCGGCGATGGTCTTGTTGGCATACATCGGCGCGCCGCCGACTTCGACGGACTTGGCGGTCTGCGCAAAGGCTGCGCCCGAGATCGAGCCGGCGAGGACAGTGGCGATCGCCGCATGGCGGATGAGAGACTGGATCATGTCGCGTTCCCTTGAAAGGTTCGCCTTCCGTTTCTCGAAAGGTGAACGAGATACGAAGACAGCCACCGAAAAGGTGCATCGCTCGGGATCACGGATGCGTTTTTTCCGGGCAGTCGGCCTGGATCCGAGGCCGATCGGGTCGGGATGACGTTCTAACCCGTTGAGATCGCGTGACGTCTGAACCCGTAATGCCACTTCGTCGCAGCCGCAGGACGCCAGCGCAGGCGGCAGGCGGCGGATCGGCGCGTCAGTCGTCGACGCGTCCGCGCATGCGCTTGGTGTCGGAGCGGCCCTTCTTGGCTTCCAGGCGGCGCTCCACCGAGCCGCGCGTCGGCCGCGTCTTCTTGCGCGGCGGCGGCGGGGGCACCAGTGCCTGACGCACCAGCGCCACGAGGCGCTCGCGGGCATCCTCGCGGTTGCGCTCCTGCGTGCGATGGCGCGAGGCCTCGAGCAGGATCTCGCCCTCCTTCGTCGCCCGCGAGCCCGCGAGCTTCAGAAGGCGCGCCTTCACGTCGTCCGACAGCACGATCGAGGCGCCCGCGCGAAACCGCAGCTGGACGGCGGTGGAGACCTTGTTGACGTTCTGCCCGCCGGGACCGGCCGAGCGGATGAACGCCTCCTCGATCTCGTCGTCGGGAATGCGCACGCGGGCACTGACGAAGAGCCCCTTCTCGGACCTGTGCTCATCCATGGCTTCCGGCCTTCGCGGAGGATCGCTGCGGGGACGGGGCAGACGCCCGCCTTGCGTCCCCGCACGAGCCACAAAAGAAAAAGGCCCGCAACCCCGCCGAGGGGATCGCAGGCCTTGTGCTCCTCCCAGAGCAAGGGTCGGCCCGGCGCGGAGCCGGGCCTGATCGCTATTCCGCCGCGAGCGCCATGGCCGGCGAGGCGCCCAGCACGCTGGCATCGACATGCGCCTCGAACTTCTCGAAGTTGGCGCGGAACATGGCGGCGAGGCGCTGGGCCTGCCGGTCGTAGGCGGCTCCGTCGGCCCAGGTCGAGCGCGGGTCGAGGATGGCGGGATCGACGCCGGGCACCACGACCGGAACCTGGAAGCCGAAATGCGGATCGGTGCGGAACGTCGCCTCCTTCAGCGAGCCGTCGAGCGCGGCGGCGAGCAGCGCCCGCGTCGCCTTGATCGGCATGCGCTTCCCGGTGCCGTAGGCGCCGCCGGTCCAGCCGGTGGAGACCAGCCAGCAGTCGACATCGTGGCGGGCGATGAGATCGCGCAGGAGATTGCCGTATTCCGACGGATGCCGCGGCATGAACGGCGCCCCGAAGCAGGTCGAGAAGGTCGCCTCCGGTTCGGTCACACCCTTTTCCGTGCCCGCCACCTTCGCCGTGTAGCCGGAAAGAAAGTGGTACATCGCCTCGGCGGCCGTCAGCTTGGCGATCGGCGGCATCACGCCGAAGGCGTCGGCCGTCAGCATGATGATGTTCTTGGGGTGGGCCCCGAGGCCGGTCGCGCTGGCATTGGGGATGAAGTGCAGCGGATAGGCTGCCCGGGTGTTCTCGGTCAGACGGCCGTCGTCGAAGTCGGGCACGCCGTTCTCGTCGAGGATCACGTTCTCCAGGACGGTGCCGAACATGCGCGTCGTCGCGAAGATCTCGGGCTCGGCCTCGGCCGACAGGCGGATCGTCTTGGCGTAGCAGCCGCCCTCGAAGTTGAAGAGCCCGTTCTCGCCCCAGCCATGCTCGTCGTCGCCGATGAGCGTGCGGTTGGGATCGGCCGAGAGCGTGGTCTTGCCGGTGCCCGACAGGCCGAAGAACACGGCCGCGTCGTCTTGAGGGCCGATATTGGCCGAGCAGTGCATCGGCATGACGCCGGTCTCGGGCAGGCGGTAGTTCAGCACCGTGAACACCGACTTCTTCATCTCGCCGGCATAGGTCGTGCCGCCGATGAGGATGATGTTGCGGGTGAAGTCGCAGGCAATCACCGTCTCGGAGCGGCAGCCGTGACGCTCGGGATCGGCCTTGAAGGACGGCAGGTCGATGATCGTCAGCTCCGGCACGAAGCTTTCGAGCTCAGACTTCGTGGGACGGATCAGCAGGTTGCGGATGAACAGCGAGTGCCAGGCGTATTCGGTGACGACGCGCGCCTGGATGGCGTTGGCCGGATCGGCGCCGCCGACGAGATCCTGGACGAAGAGGTCGCGGCCCTCGGCATGGGCCTTGAAGTCCTCGTAGAGACGCTCGAAGGCGTCGGGCGCCATCGGCTTGTTGTTGTCCCACCAGACGCGGTCTTCGGTCTCGGCATCGCGCACCACGAACTTGTCGCGCGGCGAGCGGCCGGTGTGCTGCCCGGTGGTGACGAGGAGTGCGCCATGGGCGGTCAGCTTGCCCTCGCCGCGGCGGATCGCGGTTTCCACGAGATCGGCCTCGCCAAGATTCCAGCGCAGCGACCCGAGATGACGAAGGCCCGTGGTCTCGATCCCGCTCGCGGCGTTGCGGATCCCGATCTCTTCCATGACGTCTCTCCTTCCGGGAGGGCCGAAGCAACGCGGCCGGTGGATCGATGAAATACGATGGAGATCGGCGTCACGCAACTGCCCCATTACGGTAAATCATCAGTCAAAACAGTCATTTAATCGGTTTAGACTGGCCTGATACCGGTCTAAATCGGTTCAACTCGGTCTTTTGAGGACTTGGCGCACGCAAAATATTTCGCTGCAGCGCACCGCCGGCCGCGAGGAGCGACATCGCGCGGGCACGGCACCTTTGCGCCGCCCGCGCGTTTGACCCCATCGGAACCTTGCAGGGTGGCGGCGAACGCGGGCCCGCAAGGCGACAAACGATCCAGGAAAAGGGCAACCCATGGCCGAACACGCGACCGAGAAGTTCTGGGATATGATAAAGGGTTTCGACACCTGCATGGTGACGACCCGCGACGGCGAAACGTTGCGTGCTCGCCCGATGGCGCCCCGCCTCTCGAAGGAGCGCGGCGAGATCCTCTTCATCACCGAGAAGACCTCCCACAAGGTGGGCGAGGTCGCCGGCGACGATCAGGTGGCCTGCACCTTCACCAAGCATGGCGAGTATGTCGCCCTGTCGGGCACCGCCAGCGTGACGCAGGATCGCGCCCGCATCGACGAGATCTGGGACGCCGAGATGGAAGCCTGGATGCCGCAGGGCAAGGACGGCCCGAACGTAGCCGTCCTCGTCATCAAGCCTTCGCAGGCCGAGATCTGGGACGTGAAGACCAACAAGATCACGCAGGCCTACGAATTCGCCAAGGCTTATCTCGGCGACAAGGACCGGCCCGACACCACCGAGCACGTCAAGGTTCAGCTCTGATCGAGGGCGGCTCCAGCCGCCCCCCTGTCTGCCACCGCCCGAACGGGGTCAAAAGGAAAGCGCTTTCGGCCCCGTTCGGCAAAAACTTTGCAAATGCGTGCGAAATGCCACATTCTCTTGGGAATGCATCATCGCACGAGTCGTGACCACGGCCGGATCGCTCAGCGCGAGACGGTAGTGGCCCCGTCGTCGGTGGCATCTCGTAGCGGACACGCGCGAGCGAACGTGGAGTGAATGGGCATGCCGACGATTGCGCTGGTGGACGACGACAGGAACATTCTGACGTCCGTCTCGATCGCGCTCGAGAACGAGGGATACCGGGTCGAGACCTACACGGACGGCGCTTCCGCGCTCGAAGGACTCTCGGCGCGCCCTCCGCATTTGGCGATCTTCGACATCAAGATGCCGCGCATGGACGGCATGGAGCTGCTGCGACGGCTGCGTCAGAAGTCCGACCTGCCCGTGATCTTCCTCACCTCGAAGGACGAGGAGATCGACGAGCTCTTCGGCCTCAAGATGGGCGCCGACGACTATATCCGGAAGCCGTTCTCGCAGCGTCTGCTGGTGGAGCGCGTGCGCGCCATCCTGCGCCGCGGCGCCCCGCGCGAGGCCGGTGCCAAGAGCGGCCCCTCGCCCGAATCCTCGCTCGAGCGCGGCCAGCTCGTGATGGACCAGGAGCGCCACACCTGCACTTGGATGGGCCAGCCGGTGACGCTCACCGTCACCGAGTTCCTCATCCTGCATTCGCTGGCGCAGCGGCCGGGGGTGGTGAAGAGCCGCGACGCGCTGATGGACGCCGCTTATGACGAGCAGGTCTATGTCGACGACCGCACGATCGACAGCCACATCAAGCGGCTGCGCAAGAAGTTCAAAGCGATCGACGACGACTTCGACATGATCGAGACCCTCTACGGCGTGGGCTACCGCTTCCGGGAGATCTGACGAGGAGGGAGCCGGGCAGGACCTTGCTGACCACCCCCGATCACGCTGGCGACAAGACGGTCGAGGCTGCGTCCACTGCGCGCAGCCGGGCGATGCGCGTTCGCGCGCGCTGGCGCCGCGTGCCCTTCATCCGGCGCTCGCTCTTCCGGCTGCGCTGGGTGCTCGGCCATTCCATCTTCTCCTCGCTGACGCGGCGCATCGTCTTTCTCAACCTCGTCGCGCTCATCGTCCTCGTGTCCGGCATCCTCTATCTCAACCAGTTCCGCGCCGGGCTGATCGACGCGCGCGTCGAAAGCCTGCTGACGCAGGGCGAGATCATCGCCAGCGCCATCGCCTCCTCGGCCACGGTCGAGACCAACTCGATCACGCTCGATCCCGAGCGGCTCTTGGAAATGCAGGCGGGCGCGACCCTGCAGCCCAATTCCGACAGCTCCGAAAGCCTCGACTTTCCGATCAATCCCGAACGCGTCGCCCCGCTGCTGCGCCGACTGATCTCGCCGACGCGCACCCGCGCCCGCCTCTACGACCGCGACGCCAACCTCATCCTCGACTCGCGCCATCTCTATTCGCGCGGCCAGATCCTGCGCTACAGCCTGCCGCCGGTGGAACAGGACGAGGAGGGCGCGCTCGCCTGGCTGCAGCGGCAGGCAACGAGCCTCTTCGGCCATGGCGGGTTGCCGGTCTACCGCGAGACGCCCGGCGGCTCCGGCGCCACCTATCCGGAGGTGATGAGCGCGCTGACCGGCGGCCCCGCCACCGTGGTGCGCTCCACCGAGAACGGCGAACTCATCGTCTCCGTCGCGGTGCCGATCCAGCGCTTCCGCGCGGTGCTCGGCGTGCTCCTCCTGTCGACGCAAGGCGGCGACATCGACAAGATCGTCCAGGCCGAGCGCATGGCGATCGTGCGCACCTTCGCAGTGGCAGCGCTCGTCACCGTGGTCCTGTCGATGCTGCTCGCCTCCACCATCGCAACGCCCCTGCGGCGTCTGGCGGCCGCGGCGATCCGCGTGCGGCGCGGCGTCAATGCGCGCGAGGAGATCCCAGATTTCGGCGACCGCGCCGACGAGGTCGGCAACCTCGCCTCCGCCATCCGCGACATGACGAACGCGCTCTACGCGCGCATGGACGCGATCGAGAGCTTCGCCGCCGATGTCAGCCACGAGTTGAAGAATCCGTTGACCTCGCTGCGCTCGGCCGTCGAGACCCTGCCGCTCGCCCGCAACGAAGCCTCGCGCGAGCGCCTTCTCGAGATCATCCAGCACGACGTGCGCCGTCTCGACCGATTGATCACCGACATTTCCGACGCCTCGCGCCTCGATGCGGAACTCGCCCGCGAGGTCGCCGGTCGCGTCGATCTCGCCGGTCTCGTCGGCTCGGTGGTGGACGGGGCGCGCGCGCATCTGAAGCCCGGCCGCGATACCGTCATCGATCTGGCGATCGCCCCGCCCCCCGCGGGCAAGACCTACAAGGTGTCGGGCCACGACCTGCGCCTCAGCCAGGTCTTCACCAACCTCATCGACAATGCCCGCTCCTTCGTGCCGGAAGCGGGCGGGCGCATCACGGTGCGCCTCAAGCGCCAGAACCGGCGCGTCGTCGTGACCGTCGAGGACAACGGGCCGGGCATCCAGGCCGAGAAGATCGACCGCATCTTCGAGCGCTTCTACACCGACCGGCCGGCCGCCGAGGCGTTCGGCCAGAATTCCGGCCTCGGCCTGTCGATCTCGCGCCAGATCGTCGAGGCTCATGGCGGCGACATCCAGGCCGAGAACATGACGGACCCCGCCGATCCCGCACGTCTCGTCGGCGCCCGCTTCACCGTCTCGCTGCCGGCCGAGGAATGAGCGGCGAGAGCTATATCCACGCCACCGCCGTCATGATCTCGGGATCCGGCCTCCTGATCCGCGGCCTTTCGGGCAGCGGCAAGTCGTCGCTCGCCCTCTCGCTCCTCCAGCGCGCCACGGCGCTCGGCTGGCCGGCGCACCTCGTTGCCGACGATCAGGTTATGGTGCGTCTCGCAGGCGATGACGGCGTCTCGCTCCATGCGCCCGAGACGATCGCGGGCCTCATCGAACTGCGCGGCATCGGGCTCCTGCGCCTGCCCTACGCGCCGATGGTCCGGCTTGATCTCGTGATCGACCTCGTGGAGCGCGAAACGATCGAGCGGCTGCCCGATCCCACGACAGCCGAGATCCTCGGCCGGTGCGTGCGCCGCGTCACCATGCCGAGCCGCGACCCCGCCTTCGGCGCCGATCTCGTCCTGACCCTTCTGGCACCGGAGGCCGTCATGGTGCCGACAGGCCCGGAACGGAGGTCTTGATGCGCTGCGTCAGGACGAGGCAGTTGCAGCGCACAAATTCGGCACGCGTCCTGCGGGAACCCTCACACCTCTCGAAGGCGTGATCGGTTTGCCAAGCCCAGAAACCCCGCAATCTGGAATAATTCTTGGGCGCTGTGTCCCGGCTCGCCTTGCGAGGCCATGGCAGCAGGCGCACAATCCTCTGCCCACGAGAGCGGCGAATCCCGGAGCGGACGACGAATGATTGGACTGGTGCTGGTAACCCACGGCCAGCTGGCACGCGAGTTCAAGCTCGCAGTCGAGCATGTCGTCGGCCCCCAGGAGGCGTTCGAGACCATCTGCATCGGGGCCGACGACGACATGGAGCAGCGCCGCCTCGACATCGTCCAGGCCGTGCGCGACGCCGACCGCGGCAAGGGCGTCATCATCCTCACCGACATGTTCGGCGGTACCCCCTCGAACCTCGCCATCTCGGTGATGGACGAGGGCGAGATCGACGTTCTCGCCGGCGTCAACCTACCGATGCTGATCAAGCTCGCCAGCGTGCGCGGCGAACGACCGATGGACGTGGCGCTCGTCCAGGCGCAGGACGCCGGGCGAAAATACATCGCGGTCGCCAGCCGCATCCTTTCCGGCAAGTAGCGGATCCCCGATCATGACGGCGCGGCGCCCCCGGACACGACAGAAACCCTTCAGCGGATCGCCAGCATGAGCCGAGCCACCGCCCACCAGTTCGAGGTCGAACGCGCCGTGACCCAAGCGACCTCCGCGAGCCGGACGCTGACGATCGTCAACCGCAAGGGCCTGCATGCCCGCGCCTCCGCCAAGTTCGTGCAGGTCGTCGAGACCTTCGCCGCCGAGATCACCATCTCGCGCGACGGCATGACCGTCGGCGGCCAGTCGATCATGGGCCTGATGATGCTCGCTGCCGGCCAGGGCACCACGATCGACGTGATGGCCGAAGGCTCTGATGCGGTCGAAGCGGTGGATGCGATCGCGGTGCTGGTCGCCGACCGGTTCGGCGAGGACTGCTGAGGCGGGCTTGCGAGTTGCGCTTGGGTGAGCCGATCAGCCGACGTTGGCGGCCTTGAGCGCGAATTCGCAGGGCGAACTCACCGGGAATCGGGCGCTTGCGGGTGGGAGGCGAATGCGCGCGGCGAATTCCCCGATATAACCGCATAAGGATTTCCTTATATCATTTTTGGCGTTCTCCTGTTAGGTCTGCCGCAGCATTTCGGCCGCGGACCAGGCGACGCTCGCAGGCGCGCCTCTCCCGGCCCACGAGCAGGAGAGCGCAGCATGACGGCCACCGCCGACTACATCGTCAAGGATCTCTCGCTGGCCGACTGGGGCCGCAAGGAACTCGACATCGCCGAGACCGAGATGCCGGGTCTCATGGCGTGCCGCGAGGAGTTCGGTCGCGACCAGCCCCTGAAGGGCGCGCGCATCACCGGCTCGCTGCACATGACCATCCAGACCGCGGTGCTGATCGAAACGCTGCAGGCGCTCGGCGCCGAGGTCCGGTGGGCCTCCTGCAACATCTTCTCAACGCAGGACCACGCCGCCGCCGCGATCGCCGCCACCGGCACGCCCGTCTTCGCCGTGAAGGGCGAGACGCTCGAGGAATACTGGGACTACAGCGACCGCATCTTCCAGTGGCCGGACGGCCAGCCCTCGAACATGATCCTCGACGACGGCGGCGACGCCACGATGTACATCCTGCTCGGCGCCCGCGCCGAAGCCGGCGAGGACGTCCTGTCCAATCCCGGCTCCGAGGAAGAGGAGATCCTCTTCGCGCAGATCAAGAAGCGCATGGCCGCCAGCCCCGGCTTCTTCGCTCGCCAGCGCGACGCCATCAAGGGCGTCACGGAAGAGACCACGACCGGTGTCAACCGCCTCTACCAGTTACAGAAGAAGGGTCTCCTCCCCTTCCCCGCGATCAACGTCAACGACAGTGTCACCAAGTCGAAGTTCGACAACAAGTACGGCTGCAAGGAGTCGCTGGTCGACGGCATCCGCCGCGCCACCGACGTGATGATGGCCGGCAAGGTCGCCGTGGTCTGCGGCTATGGCGACGTCGGCAAGGGCTCGGCGGCCTCGCTCGTCGGCGCCGGCGCCCGCGTCAAGGTGACGGAGGTCGATCCGATCTGCGCGCTTCAGGCGGCGATGGACGGGTTCGAGGTCGTGACGCTCGAGGACGCCGCGCCGACGGCCGACATCGTCATCACCACGACCGGGAACAAGGATGTGGTGACGCTCGACACGATGCGCGTCCTCAAGGACATGGCGATCGTCGGCAATATCGGCCATTTCGACAACGAGATTCAGGTCGCGGCCCTGAAGAACCTCAAGTGGACGAACATCAAGCCGCAGGTCGACATGATCACCTTCCCGGACGGCAAGCGTATGCTGCTCCTGTCGGAAGGGCGCCTGCTCAACCTCGGCAACGCCACCGGCCACCCGTCCTTCGTTATGTCGGCCTCCTTCACCAACCAGACGCTGGCGCAGATCGAGCTTTTCACGAAGAGCGAGAAATACGGCAACGAGGTCTACGTGCTGCCTAAGCACCTCGACGAGAAGGTCGCCCGCCTGCATCTCGACAAGCTCGGCGCCAAGCTTTCCACGCTCTCCGACGAACAGGCCGCCTATATCGGCGTCACGCCGAGCGGGCCGTTCAAGGCCGAGCACTACCGCTACTGATGCGTGTCGTTTCAGGAGGCCGGTGACGGCCTCCGGCGACAAAGACCCGGATGCGCCGATGGCAAGCCCTCGGCGCATTTTCTTTTTTCCCCACTGTGCCGTTCCAGCGCTTTGCGGAAAGTTATCCACCGTTTAGATTTGCCGAATCGACGGGCTGTTGGGGAACGGCCCGTCGAGTTTGGGGACATCTGTCTTTTCTCGACAGGCGGCGGAGAAGGACGGGGGACGATGGAACGCGAATCACCACACAGGACGGGCCGAATGGTCCGGTCGTCGCGCGCGCGTGACTGCGCGCGCAGATTGTGTGCGGGAACCTCGTCGCTCGCGTCGGCTGCCGGCGCGGCCGGCGCTCTTCTCCTCGTCACCCCGCCGCAGGCGCTCGCCCAGGGCATGGCGGCGCCGATGGCGCCCGAGACCATCCTCAACCTCGCCCTCGTCGGCCTGACGCTCGGCGCCGCGATGCTCGCCGCCGTCTGGCTCATCCGCCAGCAGGCCGCCACCGCCGAGGACAACAAGCGCCTGCGCGCCGATCTCGCCGACGCCCTCAACGAGACCGAGCGGCGCGGCAGCCTCCTCTCCGACGAAGGCCAGCGCCTCGTGATCTTCACCGGCGCCGGGGCGCCCGACATCGTCGGATCGCTGCCCAAGGACCTCGGCTGTCCGGCGGACGCGGCCGGCTTCCTCGCCTTTTCCGGCTGGATGGAACCCGGCGAAGCGGGCGAAGTGGAGCGCGCGGTGGCGCAGCTGCGCACCCGCGCCGAGCCCTTCCGCCTCGAGATCGAGCGGCCCGACGGCCGCGTCCTCGAAATCGCCGGGCGCACCGTGGGTGCGCTGGCGACGGTGCGCTTCACGCCGCTCGTGGGCGTGCGCGAGGAGCTCGCGGCCCTGCGGCTGGAGCAGGACCGCGCCAACGGCATGATCGAAACGATGCAGGCGCTGTTCGACGCCGCGCCGATGCCGATGTGGCTGCGCGACGAGGGCAAGCGCCTCGTCTGGGTCAACACCGCCTATGCCCGCTCGGTCGATGCGCCCGGCGTCACCTCGGCGGTGGACCGGCAGATCGAGTTCCTCAACGAGCAGGACCGAGCGCTCATCGCCGCGCAGACCGCCCGCACCGGTCGCTTCGCCGACAAGCTGAGCGCTGTGGTCGAGGCCGACCGGCGCAACTTCCACGTGGTGGACGCCGCAGGCCCCTTCGGCTCGGCGGGCCTTGCCGTCGATATTTCCGAGACCGAGGCCGTGCGGCTGGAGCTGAAGGAGACCGTGCGCTCGCAGTCCGAGACGCTCGATCACCTGACCACCGCCATCGCCCGCTTCGACGAGAAGACGCAGCTCACCTACAACAACGCCGCCTTCGCCAAGCTCTTCGACCTCGCCACCACCTATCTCGACACGGCGCCCGACCACATCGAGATCCTCGATCAGCTGCGCTCGCGCGGCATCCTGCCCGACGACCGGCCGCTGCGCGACATCAAGGCCGAGATTCTCGCCGCGCATCGCGCCACCCAGCCGACCGACGCGATCTGGCACCTGACGGATGGGCGCACGCTGCGCGTCTTCACCAGCCCCGAGCCGCAGGGCGGCGCGACCTGGGTCTTCGAGGACCTGACCGAGAAGCTGCAACTGGAATCGCGGCTGAACGCGCTCGTGCGCCTGCAGGGCGAGACACTCGACTTCCTGCGCGAGGGCGTCGCCGTGTTCGGCCAGGACGGGCGCCTGCGCCTGTCGAACCCGATCTTCTCCGAACTCTGGGGGCTCTCGGACGAGTTCCTCGCCGCCAAGCCCCATATCCGCGCCTTCGGCGCCACCGCGGGCGTCTCGATCCGCCCCGCCGGGATCGAGGGCGTCTCCGACACCACGTGGTCGACCTTCATCCAGGCCGTCACCGCCTTCGACGAATCCTCGCGCGAGGCGTCGAGCGGCGAGTTCGAGCTGTCGAACGGCCGCGTCCACGCCTACGGCATCGTGCCCCTGCCGAACGGGCAGACGATGCTGACCTTCACCGACATTTCCGACGCGCGCGCCGCCGAGCGGATGCTGCGCGAGCGCAACGAGGCACTGGAGAACGCCGACCGGCTGAAGAGCGACTTCGTCCAGCATGTGAACTACGAACTGCGCTCGCCGCTGACGAACATCATCGGCTTCTCGGCCCTCCTGCGCTCGCCGGAGACCGGGCCGCTCACCGAGCGCCAGTCGGAATATCTCGACTATATCGGCACCTCGACCTCCTCGCTCCTGACCATCGTCAACGACATTCTGGATCTGGCCACCGTCGATGCCGGGATCATGGATCTCGACCTCAGCGACGTCGACATCGCCGGCACCGTCGAGCATGCCGCCGATGCGGTGCGCGACCGGCTGCGCGCCAACGAGATCCGCCTCGAGGTCGACATCGCGGCCGCCGGCGGCTCGACCTTCCGGGCCGACGGCCACCGCGTCACCCAGATCCTGTTCAACCTCCTGTCGAACGCCGCCAATTTCGCGCCCGCCGGTTCCACCGTCCGGCTGCGCGTCGCACGCCGCAACGGCGAGGTCGCCTTCAGCGTCGCCGACGAGGGTCCGGGCATCGCGCAGGCCGACGTCGCGCGCCTCTTCGAGCGCTTCGAGGCCAATCCCGCGGGCGGGCGCCAGAGCGGCGCCGGCCTCGGCCTCTCGATCGTCAAGAGCTTCGTCGAGCTGCATGGCGGACGCGTCGAGATCGGCGCCGGGCCGAGCGGCGGCACCGTCGTGACCTGCCGCTTCCCGGCTCCGTCCGAAGAAAAGGATCTGGCCGCCGAATGAGCGTTCCGCCGAGCGCCGCCGACCTCGACACGGGCGAGCGCATCTTCGCCGTCGACCTGCCGGACGATGCCGCCACCGGGCGGCTCGCCGCCGACCTCGCGCTCGTCTTGGGCCTCGGCGACGTCGTGGCGCTGTCGGGCGAACTCGGCGCCGGCAAGACGACCTTCGCGCGCGCCTTCCTGCGGGCGCTCGCCGGCGACCCGGCGCTGGACGTGCCCTCGCCCACCTACACGCTCGTGCAGATCTACGAGACCCGCCCGAAGACCACGCATTTCGATCTCTACCGGATCGGCGACGAGGCGGAGCTCTTCGAACTCGGCTTCGACGAGGCGGCCGAGACCGGCATCGTTCTGTGCGAATGGCCCGAGCGCGCCGCCCACGCCCTCGATCTCGCCAACATCCATCTCACCCTGCGCGACGGGGCCGGCGGGGGCCGCGTCGCCGAGATCCGCTGCGCCGCCGAGGCCGCGCGCCGCGTCGGCCGCACGCTGCAGATCCGGCGCTTCCTCACCGATGCCGGCCATCCGCTCGCCGCCCGCGCGCCGTTTCCCGGCGACGCCTCGGCCCGGCGCTACGAGAGCGTGCGAACGCCGGGCGGCCACACGCTCGTGCTGATGGATGCCCCCCGCCTGCCGCCGGGAAAGCCGGTGAAGGACGGCCTGCCCTATACGCGCATCGCCCATATCGCCGAGGACGTGCGCCCCTTCGTGGCGATCGCCGCGACGCTCGACGCGCGCGGCCTGACGGTGCCGGCGATCCATTCGTCCGATCTCGACGCCGGCCTCGTGGTGATGAGCGATCTCGGCAGCGAGGGTGTCCTCGACGCGCAGGGCCGCCCGATGCCGGAGCGCTACGAAGCGGCGGCGCGGGCGCTCGCCGCCCTCCACGTCGAGCCCTTCGATCCCCGGATCGAGGCCGGCGCCGGCCTCGTCCACGTCGTTCCCTCCTTCGATCACGGCGCGATGGCGATCGAGGTCGGCCTCTTCCTGCAATGGTACTGGCCCCACCGCCATCACCGCCCCGCCGACACGGCGGAGGAGGACGCCTTCGCGGGCGTCTGGCGCGACCTCTTCCAGGATCTCGATCTCGCCGAGCGCAACCTTCTCCTGCGCGACGTCCACTCGCCGAACCTGCTCTGGCAGCCCGGCGAGAGCGGCGCGCGCCGCATCGGCTTCCTCGACTTCCAGGACGCGATGATCGGGCCCACCGCCTACGATCTCGCCTCGCTGGCGCAGGACGCGCGCGTCGACGTTCCCGCCGAGCTCGAGGCCCGCCTCGTCGCAGCCTATATCTCTGCCCGCCGCGCGCAGGACCCGGCCTTCGACGCCTTCGCCTTCGAGCGTGCCTACGCGATCATGGCCGCGCAGCGCGCCACCAAGATCCTCGGCATCTTCGTGCGCCTCATGGCGCGCGACGGAAAACCGCAATACCTGCGTCACATTCCTCGGATTAAGACCTACCTCAACCGCACGCTCGACCATCCCGCGCTCGAAGCACTCGCCGCGCTCTACCGGGACTGGGACATCCTCGCCGACGACCCCGAGCCGCCCCGCCCCTGAACCGCCGGATCCCAAGCCTCGTGACATCGCGTATCCCGACCGCCCGCGCCCGCCGGACCCCGAAGCCCAGGACCGCGATGATCCTCGCCGCCGGCCTCGGCAAGCGCATGCGTCCGATCACCTCGACCATCCCGAAACCCCTCGTCGAGGTCCACGGCAAGGCGCTGATCGACTACAGCCTCGACGCGCTGGCCCGCAACGGCGTCGAGCGCGTCGTCGTCAACGTCCACTACATGGCCGACCTCATGCGCGCGCATCTGCGCAAGCGCCGCGACATGGAGGTTCTCGTCTCCGACGAAACCGACCAGCTCCTGGAGTCGGGCGGCGGCATCGTGCGCGCCCTGCCCCTCATCGGCGACGATCCCTTCTACCTGATCAATTCCGACACGTTCTGGATCGACGGCTACCGCGACAATCTCGATCTCATGGCCGACCTCTGGAATCCCTCCGAGGCCGACATGCTCCTGCTCATCGCCGAGATGCGCCAGTCCACCGGCTACGAGGGACGTGGCGACTTCACCATGGACCGCGACGGCCGTCTCCAGCGCGTGGCCGAACGTGACATGAGCCCCTTCATCTACGCCGGCGCCGGCATCCTCAGCCCCGACATCTTCCGCGGCCTGCCCGAGGAAACCTTCTCCCTCAACCGCGTCTTTGACACCGCCATCGAGGCCGAACGCCTCTTCGGCGTGCGCCTCGACGGTCTCTGGCTCACCGTCGGCACCCCGAAGGCCGTCAAGGATGCCGACGCCGCCTTCCTCGCCAGCGCGACACGCGTGCAATACGCCTGAGGCGACGGGTGGCATGGCGGGGCTGCCGCCCCGATCCCCGCCCGAGGGCTGACACCCCGGACCCCCGCTTCGTTTTGATCGTTGATCGGGGCGGGCCGACGGCCCGCCCCGATCAACGATGGAAGTGATGGGGTTCCAAGGGCCTCAGGCCCTTGGCGGGGTGTAGGGGCAGCGCCCCACATGCCACCCACCACCTTGGCCTTTGTGCCGCGCGGCCGCGCTCGCTAGAGTGGCGGCGATGCGATCGAATGTGTTTTCCATTTCGCCGGGCCTGCCCTTTCTTCGAACGCTGGCGCGGGGGGTGCTGGAGCGCCGGTTCCTGCCTGAGCACGAATTCGCGGCCGACCCGCTGGCGCTGGCGGGGCTGACGATCCTGGTGCCGACGCGGCGCGCGGCGCGCGCGCTCGGCACCGAGTTCACGGGGCTTCTGGGTGGACGGGCGGCGATCCTGCCGGCGATCCGCACGCTGGGCGACGCCGACGAGGCCGCGCTATTTCCGGGGCCGGGGGCGGGTCTGGTGCCGGAGATGGACGCGCTGGAGCGCCGGCTGCTGCTGGCGCGGCTGGTTCGCTTCTGGAAGGAGGAGCTGAACCGGGCGTCGCTGCGCATCCTGACGGGCGAAGAGATCGTGCTGCCGGCGTCGGCGGCGGATGCGCTGTATCTGTCGGAGGACCTGGCGGCGTTTCTCGACGAGGCGACGACGGACGAGGCCGGGCTGGTGGGTCTCGCCGGATTGGCGCCGGACCGGCTCGCGGAATGGTGGCAGCTCACCTTGCGCTTCCTGGCGATCCTGTCGGAGCAGTGGCCGGCAATCCTCGCGGAGCGCGGGCTGGAGGATGCGGCGACGCTGCGGGTGCGCTGGTTCGATGCGGAGGCCGAGCGGCTGGCGACGCGGGGGTCGCCGGGGCCGATCCTCGTGGCGGGCACCACGGCGACGGCGCCCTCGACGCTGCGCTTCCTGCGGGCGGTCGCGAACCTGCCGAACGGAGCGCTGGTGCTGCCGGGGGTGGACTGCCATCTCGACGCCGCCAGCTTCGACGCCATCGACCGGGCAAAGTCGATCGCCGCGCCCGGTCATCCGCAATACGGCATGCGGCGCATCCTGGAAGGCTTGCTGATCGACCGCCAGTCGGTGACGTCGATCACGCCGGGCGAAGGCGAGACGCTTCTGGCGCGCGAGCGGTTTTTGTCGGACGCGCTGCGCCCGGCCGAGACCACCGACCTCTGGCAGGATGCGGGCGAGCGGCACGGCGAGGAGGCGATCGACGGACTTGAGTTGATCGAGGCGGCGGACGAGCGCGAGGAGGCGCTGGCGATCACCGTTGCGATCCGCGACGCCTTGAGCGATCCCGCCGCCACCGTGGCGCTGACGACGCCGGACCGCAATCTGGCGCGCCGCGTCGTCGCCGAGCTCGAGCGCTTCGGCATCCTCGCCAACGATTCCGCCGGCCGTCCGCTCGCCAACACCGCGCCGGGCACGCTGACGCAGCTGGCGCTGCAGGTGGCGCTGGAGCCGGGCGACCCGGTGGCGATCCTGTCGCTCCTGAAGCACCCGCTGCTGCGGCTCGGCTTCACGGCGCCCGAAGCGCGCGATGCCGCCCGCACGATCGAGCTCGTGGCGCTGCGGGGCGGCACCGGCATCGCCGACGGCGCGGCGCTGGGGGCGCTGTTTCGCAGCGCGCGCGCGGCGTCGGAGGCGGAGGGCGCGCGCACGGTGCGCCCCGTCCGACTGCTCGGCCAGGCCGAGCGCGACCATGCGCAGGAGGCCGCCACCCGGCTGGAGGCGGCCTTGAGGCCGCTGACGGACCTTCGCGGCGACGGCGCGCAGGAAGTGGCCGGTTTCGCGGTCTGCCTCACCCGTGTTCTCGAAGCCTTGGCCCGCGACGACGACGACCGCCCGACCGCTCTCTATGCCGAGGAAGCGGGCACCGCGCTGCGCGACGCGCTGGCGAAACTCGTCGCCGCGCCCGAGACGGGTTTTGCCTTCCTGCCGGCGGAGCTGCCGGATGTCGTGCGGGCGCTGATGGCGGGCGAGACGGTCAGCCCGCGCGGCGGCCTGTCGCGGCGGGTCTTCGTCTGGGGCGCGCTCGAAGCGCGCTTGCAGAGCGTCGACGTGATGATCCTCGGCGGGTTGAACGAGGGCACATGGCCGCGCGCCGCTCGCTCGGATGCGTTCCTGTCGCGCATCATGCGCTCGGAGATCGCGCTCGACCCGCCGGAGCGCCGCATCGGGCTGGCCGCCCACGATCTCTGGATGGCGATGGGCTCACGCCGCGTGGTGATGGCGCGCTCGCACCGCGCGGGCGGCGCCCCGGCGATCCCCTCGCGCTGGCTGCAGCGCATCCTGACGCTCGCCGGACCGTCGGGCACGGCGCAGATGCGCGGCCTCGGCGAGACCTATCTCGCCCATGCCCGCAACCTCGACGAGGCGCCCGACGAGGCGCCGGTGCCCCGGCCCGAGCCCCGCCCGCCGGTGGAGGCGCGCCCGCGCGCAACTTCGGTTACCGAGGTCGAGACCTGGGTGCGCGACCCCTATGCCGTCTATGCCCGCCGCATCCTCAAGCTCGACCCGCTGCCCGAAATGCTGCGCGCGCCGGGTGCGGCCGAGCGCGGCAATCTATACCACGCCATCCTCCACCGCTTCGTCGCGGAAGGGGTCGACCCCGCCGCCACCGAGGCCGAGACGCAGCTTCTGGCGATCGCCCGCGAGGAGTTCGCCAGGCTGGCGCTGCCGGCCGAGGTCGAGGCGGTCTGGTGGCCGCGCATGGAGACGCTGGCGCGCAACATGATCGAATGGGAGCGCGAGCGCACGCCGAGGATCGCCGAGCGCTTCACCGAGGCGGAGGGGACGGTCGAGTTCCCCGATCTCGACATGCGCCTTCGCGGCTATGCCGACCGGATCGACCGGATGACGAACGGGGCGATCGAGATCGTCGACTACAAGACCGGCACCAGCCCGTCGGTGAAGCAGGCGCGCACGCTGCTGAGCCCCCAGCTGCCGCTGGAGGCGGCGATGGTGCGGCTCGGCGGGTTCGAGGCGGTGGCGCCCAACGCGCCCATCGGCGATCTCCTCTACGTTCGGCTGCGCGAGCGTGAGTTCTACGAGGAGCGCCTCGCCCATTCCGGCGGGCGGTCGGGCGAGCCGGTGAGCGCCGAGGATCTGGCGAGCGAGGCGTTGGCGCGCTTTCGCGCGCTCGCCGCGCAATACCGCCAGCCGGACAAGGGCTACCTGTCGCGCGCCCGACCCTTCGTCGCCGGGGATTTCTCGGGGGCCTACGACCATCTCGCCCGTGCCCGCGAATGGGCGGTCGCGGCAACCGGCGAAGACGAGGGAGCCCCGGAATGAATGTCATCCCGCCGCACGCGCTGGCGCTGGGCACCGACGAGGCGCAACGCATCGCCTCGGACCCGACGCGCTCGGTCTTCGTCGCCGCCAATGCCGGCTCGGGCAAGACGCATGTGCTGACGGAGCGCGTCGTGCGCCTGCTCCTGTCGGATGCCGATCCCTCGAAGATCCTCTGCCTCACCTACACCAAGGCCGCCGCCGCCGAGATGCAGACCCGCGTCTTCAAGCGCCTTGCCGCCTGGACCACGATGGCGGACGCGGACCTCGCCAAGGCGCTACGCGATCTCGAGCGGGCCGAGCCATCGCCCGATCGCATCCGAAAGGCCCGCCGCCTCTTCGCCCGCGCGCTGGAGACGCCGGGTGGCCTGAAGATCCAGACGATCCATGCCTTCTGCGAGGCGATCCTCCATCAGTTTCCGCTCGAGGCCAACATTCCCGGCCATTTCGAGGTGATGGACGACAGCGCCAGTTCGCTGCTTCTCGCGGAAGCGCGGCGCATGCTGATCTCCGGTGCGGTGCCGGATCCCGCCGATCCGGAGGCTGCGACGCTGGCGGAGGCCTTCGCTGAGGCCTTGATGCTCGCCGGCGAATGGGGGCTCGACGCGCTTATCGCCGAGATCGTCGCCAAGCGCGATCGCCTGCGCCGTCATCTCGATGCGGTCGGCGGGCTGGAGGGCGCCGAAGATCATCTGCGGCGTGCGCTCGGGCTTCGCGCGGACGCCAGCGAGGAGACGATCCTCGCCGGCGCGATCGACCCGCCCGGGCTGGAGGAGGACTTCCGCGAACGGCTGGCGGAGGCAGCCAGTCGTTCGACGAAGGCGACCGACAATAAGCTCGCCGCCAAGCTCCTCGCCTTCGAGAGCGCGGAGCGGCCGGCCACCCGCTTCGGGGCCCTGAAGGCGATCCTCCTCAAGGCCGATGGCGGGCGCTACAAGCCGGGCAGCATCGCCACGAAAGCGGTGGCGGACGGGTTCGAGGACCTCAGTGAGCGGCTGGAGATGGCCGCCGACTTCGTCGACGAGGCCAATGAGCGCCTCGCGACGCTGCGTCTCTACCGCGCCAGCCGTGCCGCGCTGGTGATCGCCGAGCGGCTGGAAGCCGACTATCAGGCGCTGAAGCGCCGGCGCGGGCAACTCGATTTCGAGGACCTGATCGTGCGCACCGCCGATCTTCTCCTGCGCTCGGAGGCCTCGGCCTGGGTGCATTTCAAGCTCGATCAGGGCATCGACCACGTGCTCGTCGACGAGGCGCAGGACACCAGCCCGCGGCAATGGCAGGTGGTGCGCCAGCTCGTGGAGGAATTCTTCGCCGGCGGCGCGGCGCGCCCGCGTCCGCGCACGGTCTTCGCGGTGGGCGACGAGAAGCAGTCGATCTACTCGTTCCAAGGCGCCTCGCCGGCCATGTTCTCGGGTGAACGCGCCGGCATGGAGCGGCTGGCGGCGGCCGCCGGCCTGCCCTTCTCACGCGTCGAGCTGCACCAGTCCTTTCGCTCGGTGGCCGACGTCCTCGACGCCGTCGACCGCGTCTTCACCGAACCTGCCGACCGGCGCGGCCTCACCTTCGGTGACGAGAAGCCCGTGCATGTCTCGGCGCGGGCCGGCGAGCCCGGTCTCATCGAGGTCTGGCCGGTGCTGGTGCCGGCGGCGACCGCGGCGAGCGACGACTGGCTGGCGCCGATCGATCACCAGCCGCAGTCCTCGCCCGCCAACCGCCTCGCCCGGCGCATCGCCGCGCAGATCAAGGCGTGGATCGGCCAGCCGATCCGGGTGAAGGGCGTGGAGCGCCCGCTCGGAGCCGGCGACATGCTGATCCTCGTGCGCAAGCGTTCGGGCTTCGTCGCGGCGATGGGCGCGGCGTTGCGCGAGGCCGGCATCAAGGTGGCCGGCGCCGACCGGCTGGTGATCACCGACCATATCGCGGTGCAGGACCTGATGGCGCTCGGGCGCACCGTCGCCAACAGCGAAGACGAGCTTTCGCTCGCCGCCGTCCTGAAGAGCCCGCTCTTCGGCTTCAGCGACGACGAACTGATGGCGCTCGCTCTCTCGCGCGCCACCGAGACCCGCCCCGAGCCGCTCTATCTGGCGCTCCGTCTCGTGGCGCGGGCCGGCGGCGACCGGCGGCTGCCGGACTTCCTCGGCGACGAGGCCCGCCGCATCCTGCACGAAAAGGCGCTGCTCGCCTTCGCGCGGCTGGAAGAGCTGCGCCGGCGCGCCGGCTTCGAGACCGTCTTCACCTTCTTCGCCCGGCTGCTCGGCCCCGAAGGCGGCCGCCGCCGGCTGGTGGCGCGGCTCGGGCGCGACGCGGGCGACGTGGTGGACGCCTTTCTCGATCTGGCGCTTGCCGAGGAAGAGGCCGGGCGCGGCGGGCTCGACGCCTTTCTCGCCGACCTTGCCGCCTCGCCGCCGACGATCAAGCGCGAGATGGAGCACGGGCGCGGCGAAGTCCGCATCATGACCACCCACGCCTCGAAGGGGCTGGAGGCGCCGGTGGTCTTCCTTGTCGATCCCGGCTCCGCGCCGTTCAGCCACGCCCACGGCGCCAAGCTGATCGAGTGGACGGACATGCCGGGCCTCGTGCCGGACACCCCGCCGGGCTTCCTCTGGTGCCCGGAGACGAGTCTCCGCAACGAAGTCGTGGTGGGCCTTCGCGAGATCGAGCGCGCCCGCGCCGAGGACGAGTATCGCCGGCTGCTCTATGTCGGGCTGACGCGCGCCGCCGACCGGCTGGTGGTCTGCGGCCTCGCCGGAACGCGCGGTCCCGACGAAGCCTCCTGGCTGCAGCGCGTGCAGGCCGCGCTCGGCCCGGCCGCCAGCGAGATCCGCGACCGCGAGACGGACGAACTCCTGGCGCTCCGCCTCGGCACCGATCCGTCGCGTGACAAGCTGGCGGCCACCCTGCCGGATGCTTTGCCGGCTTATCGCGCGATCGATCTGTCACCGCTCCCGGCCGAACCGCTGCCGCCGCGCCCGCTGTCGCCGTCCTCGGCGGGCGGGGCGCATCGGATCGAGGCGCTGGGCGACGCCGAGCCGTTGCCACGCCCGACCGGCGACGCGGCCTCGCCGGTGCTGGGCGCATCGACCAAGCCCGGTCCGGCCCTGCGCCGGGGCTTGCTCGTCCACCGCCTGCTGCAGGTTTTGCCGGATCTCCCCGCAAAGGACCGGGCAGCGGCGGCGCAAGACTACCTCGCAGCGCTCGGCGACTTTCTCACTGTCGCCGAGCGTGAGCGGGTGATCGCACAGGTCCTCACCATCCTCGATGCCCCCGCCTTCGCGCCCTTCTTCGCACCGGGCAGCCGCGCGGAAGTGGCGATCTCCGGCCGGATCGCGCTCGCCGGCCATCCCTATCTTGTCACCGGCACGATCGACCGTCTGGCGGCGGGCGAGGCCACGGTGCGGATCCTCGACTACAAGACCAACCGGCCGCCGCCGCTGACGCTGGACGAGGTGCCCGAGCCCTATCTCCTGCAGCTCTCGCTCTACCGCGAGCTGGTGCGCCCGCTCTATCCCGGCCGCGAGGTCGCAGCGGCGCTGCTCTTCACCGAAGGGCCGCACCTGATCGAGGTGCCGGCCGCCCGCCTCGACGCCGCATTGGTGGCGCGCGAGGCCCGAGCCGCGTCGGGCCAGGGCACGGCTTGAAGACGAGCGCCCTGCCATCTACCTATGAGCGGACGTCCGGTGCCGGCGATCGCCGTCGGCAGCCGAATCGACAACAGGACCCCCAGAGCCGAGGCGCCACGCGCCGAGCGGCTCGCGAACGGAGCCAACCATGGCCACGAAGAAGACCGACAACAGCAATTTCCAGGCCGACGTGCTCGAGGCTTCGAAGCCCGTCGTCGTCGATTTCTGGGCGGAATGGTGCGGCCCCTGCAAGATGATCGCTCCGAGCCTCGAGGAAATCTCGGAAGAGATGGCCGGCATCGACGTGGTGAAGGTCAATATCGACGAGAACCCGGATCTCGCCGCCAAGTTCGGCGTCCGCTCGATCCCGACGCTGATGCTCTTCAAGGACGGCGAGCAGGCCTCCGTCCAGGTCGGCGCCGCCCCGAAGTCGAAGCTCGTCGCCTGGATCAACTCCAACGTCGCAGCCTGACGGCTTCGACGATTGAATGAAGAAAGCCCGCGACGAGCGATCGTCGCGGGCTTTTTCCTGAGCGAATGGTGGTTGGGCGGGGCGGGATTGTCGGAGCGTGCCTTTGGTGGGGCGTCTGCCAACGGAGCTCGGGCCGGTTGATGGGCCCGACGGCTCAGGCCCGTTGATCCGCAGTTCGCCGGCAAGGCAGCTGCCCCGGCGTCGAAGGATCGTCGGCTCCCACTCCGATCCCTTTCCATCTCGTCATCCCGGACTTGATCCGGGATCCATGCCCAAGCGTTTCCAGGTCTTCCACCGGCCAGGACAAGCGTACCCCGAACGGCGGTGACGAGCGACGCGGCATGGATCCCGGCTCGGGGGCCGGGATGACGAAACTGAAAGGGTGGCGCCTGGAGGGGCGGCGCTCCACCGAACGCCGCGTTGGCAGGCCGCATGGCCGCATCGGTCCGCTCTAGCCGGTAGCCCCCGGCGGCCTGCGCGCTTCATAGCGCAGCCAGCCCGCACCTCAGCGCGGCGCCAGGCGGCTGTCGCGCAGCACCTCGCCTGCCAGATACAGCGAGCCGCAGACGAGGAAGCGGGGTGCGGGCGTGGAGCGCCAGCCCGTCGAAACCAGCCGGATCGCCTGCGCCACGCTCTCGCAGGGCTCGGCGTCGAGACCGGCTTGCGAGGCGGCGTCGGCGAGGTCGTCGGGGCTCATGCCGGAATCGGAGGAGAGGATCGGCACCGCGAAGACGTGCCGCGCCATGCCCGCGAAGGCCTCGAAGAAGCCCACGGGCTCCTTCGTCGTCAACATGCCCGCGATCAGGAAGAGCGGCCGCTGGACGCGGTCCTCCATGTCGGCAAGCGTCTCGGCGATGACGACACCGGCGCCGGGATTGTGCCCGCCGTCAAGCCAGAGTTCGGAACCCTCCACCGCCAGATCGAAGAGCGGGCCGGAGGTGATGCGCTGCAGGCGGCCCGGCCACTCCACCTGGAGGACGCCGCGCTCGATCGCGGCCGGCGCGGGGTCGAAGCCTCCGGTGCGCAGCGCCGCGATGGCGGTGGCGGCATTGCCGATCTGGTGGCGCCCGGGAAGCCGGGGCATGGGCAGGTCGAGCAGCCCGCGCTCGTCCTGATAGACGAGCCGGCCGCGCTCGGTGAAGGCGAAGAAGTCCTCGCCGTAGACCATCGTCCTTTTGCGCGTGCGCTCGGCCTGCCGCTTGAGAACGTCGAGCGCGGCGGGCTCGGATTGTGGTCCGATCACCACGGGCACGCCCGGCTTGAAGATGCCGGCCTTCTCGGCGGCGACGAGTTCCACCCGGTCGCCGAGATAGGCCTGATGATCGAGGGAGATCGCGGTGACGACGCTGACCGCCGGCTGCTCGATGACGTTGGTGGCGTCGAACCGACCGCCGAGGCCGACTTCGAGGAGCACCGCGTCGGCGGGCTGTTCGGAAAACAGGAGAAAGGTCACGGCCGTCAGCAGCTCGAAGACGGTGATCGCCTCCTCGCCATTGGCGTCCGCGACGCGCCGCATCGCCTCCGCCAGCATCGCATCGGAGACGAGGCGACCGGGCCCGCCTGCGGGGTCGGCAAGGCGATAGCGCTCGTGCCAGTCGACGAGATGGGGCGAGGTGTGGACATGGACGCCGCGGCCCATGGCCTCGAGGATCGCGCGCGAAAAGGCGATCGTGGAGCCCTTGCCGTTGGTGCCGGCGACGTGGATCGTCGGGGGCATCTTCGTCTGCGGCTCGCCGAGGCTCGTCAGCAGGCGCCGGATCCGGTCGAGCTTCAGGTCGAAGCCCTTCGGGTGGCGGGCGAGGAGCTTGCCGATCTCGGCATCGGCAAGGCTGGTTGGCGCGGTCACGGGCGGCAAGCTTTCGCGGAGGGAAGCCGAGGCTCAGGCCGCCTCGGCTTCGCTTTCGTCGGTGATGAGGCCGGCGGGCTCTACCGCGGCAATGTCGCTCTTCGTCAGCACCTTGAGGAGACGGGCGATCGTCTCCTTCAGCTCGTGCCGGTGCACGACCATGTCCACCATGCCGTGCTCCATCAGGTATTCGGAGCGCTGGAAGCCCTCGGGCAGCTTCTCGCGAATGGTCTGCTCGATGACGCGCGGGCCGGCGAAGCCGATGAGCGCGCCGGGTTCGGCGATGTGGACGTCGCCGAGCATGGCGTAGGAGGCGGTGACGCCGCCGGTGGTCGGATTGGTCAGGACGACGATGTAGGGAAGTCCGGCATCCTTCACCATCTCAACCGCCACAGTGGTGCGCGGCAGCTGCATGAGCGAGAGGATGCCCTCCTGCATGCGCGCGCCGCCCGAAGAGGCGAAGAGCACGAGCGGGCGCTTGCGGTCCACCGCCGTCTCGGCGGCGGTGACGATGGCCTCGCCCGCCGCCATGCCGAGCGAGCCGCCCATGAAGGAGAAGTCCTGCACCGCCGCGACGATCGGCAGGCGCTCGATCTCGCCGCAGGCCACGAGCACGGAATCCTCCATGCCGGTCTTGGCGCGCGAATCCTTCAGCCGGTCGACATAGCGGCGCTCGTCTCGGAACTTCAGGGGATCGACGGGCACCTTGTCGAGTTCGATCTCCTCGAAGACGCCGTTGTCGAGGAACGTCGTCAACCGGTCGCGCGCGCCGATGCGCATGTGGAAGTTCGACGAGGGAATGACGAACTGGTTGGCCTCGAGGTCCTTGTGGAACACCATCTCGCCCGTCTCCGGGCACTTGATCCAGAGGTTCTCCGGCACCTCGCGCGGCTGCTGGCCGAGAAGCGAGGAGATCTTCGGACGGACGTAGTTGGTGATCCAGTTCATGGCGGAGCGGTCCTTCACGGCCAAATCGGACGGGAGCCCCGCGCGCCGGTCGGCGTCGGCGGGGCCACCTTGAGGAAAACAGATGGCGGCGCGCTCAGGCCGCCGCAAGCTTGATGCGCGACAGGCCGCCGGCGATCTCGCGCACCAGCGCCGAGACCGCCTCGACCTGTGCCTCTCGGCCGCCCTCGTGCGCGCCCTCGATGGCGGCGACGAGCGCCGAGCCGACGACGACGCCATCGGCATGGCGGCCGATCGCCTCGGCCTGCTCGGCCGTGCGCACGCCGAAGCCGACGCAGACCGGCAGCGCGGTCTGGCTTTTGATGCGCGCCACGGCGGCCGAAACGAGCGAGGCATCGGGCGCGGCGGAGCCGGTGATGCCGTTGATCGACACGTAGTAGACGAAGCCCGACGTGTTGCGCAGCACGACGGGTAAGCGCTTCTCGTCGGTGGTGGGGGTGGCGAGACGGATGAAGTTGAGCCCGCCCTCGATCGCCGGCAGGCAGAGCTCGCCGTCCATTTCGGGCGGCAGGTCGACGACGATCAGCCCGTCGACGCCCGCCTGCTTCGCATCGGCCACGAATCGCTCGACCCCGTAGATGAAGACCGGGTTGAAGTAGCCCATGAGGATCACCGGCGTCGCCGCGTCGTCCTCGCGAAAGCGGCGGACGGTGTCGAGCGTCTTGCCCAGCGTGTGTCCGCTGGTCAGCGCCCGCAGGCCGGCGCGCTGGATCGCCGGGCCGTCGGCCATCGGATCGGAGAAGGGCATGCCGAGTTCGATCAGGTCGGCGCCGGCCGCCGGCAGCGCCTTCATCACGGCGAGCGCGGTCTCGGTGTCGGGATCGCCCGCCATCACGAAGGTCACGAGCGCCGGGCGCCCCTCGCGCTTCAGCGCCTCGAACCGCGTCTCGATGCGTGTGGTCATGGGGTCGGCCTTCGGCTGCGAAAAGGAAGGGGCCTTGCCGGCCGCGTCCGCGGTTTGGAGGATCGTCTCGAAGGCCCTGCGATACAGGGCGGGCCGGCGCGACTCAAGCGTCGCGCCGCCGGTGCCTCAGATGTCCATGCCCATCATCGCGGCGATGGTGTTGACGTCCTTGTCGCCGCGCCCCGAAAGGCAGAGGACGACGGACTGGTCGCGGCCCATCGTCGGCGCGATCTTGGCGACATGGGCCAGGCCATGGGCCGATTCCAACGCGGGGATGATGCCCTCGAGACGAGTGCAGAGGTGGAAGGCCTCCACCGCCTCCTTGTCGGTCACCGGCACGTAGCAGACGCGGCCGGTGTCGCGCAGCCAGGCATGCTCTGGGCCGACGCCGGGATAGTCGAGGCCGGCCGAGATCGAGTGGCCTTCGAGGATCTGACCGTCGGCGTCCTGCAGGAGGTAGGTGCGGTTGCCGTGGAGGACGCCGGGGCGCCCGCCGCTCATCGAGGCGGCATGGCCGTTCTCGACATCGATGCCATGACCGCCGGCCTCGGCGCCGTAGATGGCGACCGTGGGATCGTCGAGGAAGGCACGGAACATGCCGATGGCGTTGGAGCCGCCGCCCACGCACGCGACCACGGCATCGGGCAGCGCGCCGGTCTGATCGAGCATCTGGGCGCGCGTCTCGTCGCCGATGATCTGCTGGAAGTCGCGGACCATGGCGGGATAGGGATGCGGGCCGGCGGCGGTGCCGATGAGATAGTAGGTGTCGGCGACATTGGTGACCCAGTCGCGCAGCGCCTCGTTCATCGCGTCCTTCAGCGTGCCCGCGCCCGACGTCACGGCGCGAACCTCGGCGCCGAGCATCTTCATGCGAACGACGTTGGGCTTCTGGCGCTCGACGTCGGTGGCGCCCATGAAGACGACGCAGGGCAGGCCGAAGCGGGCGCAGACCGTGGCGGTGGCGACGCCGTGCTGGCCGGCGCCGGTCTCGGCGATGATGCGTGTCTTGCCCATGCGGCGGGCGAGCAGGATCTGGCCCAGGCAGTTGTTGATCTTGTGCGAGCCGGTATGGTTCAGCTCCTCGCGCTTGAACCAGACCTTGGCGCCGCCGAAATGCTCGGTCAGCCGCTCGGCGAAGTAGAGCGGGCTCGGGCGGCCGGTGTAGTGAACCTGCAGGTCTGCGAGCTCGGCCTGGAAAGCCTCGTCGGTCTTGGCCGCCTTGTAGGCCGCCTCGAGGTCGAGAATGATCGGCATGAGCGTCTCGGCGACGAACCGCCCGCCGAACTGGCCGAAGCGGCCGTCGTCGTCGGGGCCCATGCGGAAGGAGTTGGGGGTCGGAATCTCGTTCATGCGGATTGCCGTTCCTGCAAGGGGTGATCGGGCCGGCCGTCGTCAGCCGTCGGGACGGGAGCGCGTTCCGCGCCGGTTTGTTCCAGGGTGAGGGCCGCATCGACCGCGTCGAACAGACGGTGCACCAGCCCAGCATCCTTCACGCCGGGCGCGCTCTCGACCCCGGAGGAGACATCGAGCCCGCGCGGGCGGATGCGCCGCACGGCGTCGGCGATGTTGTCGGGATTGATGCCGCCCGACAGCACGAAGTCGCGGTCCTCGCCGAGTGCATCCAGCATCGTCCAGTCGAAGGCAACGCCGTTGCCGCCCGGCAGAACCGAACCCTTCGGACGCTTGGCGTCGAGAAGAATGCGATCGGCAACCGCGCGGAAGGACGCGACCGCGTCGAGATCGGCTGCCGTCGCGACCGAGATCGCCTTCATGATCGACAGGCCGCTGGAGGCCGCGATCTCGGCGACGCGCGCCACGGATTCAGACCCATGAAGTTGCAGCGTGTCCGGCCGCACCCGCGCGGCGATGCGCGCCACCAGCTCGTCGGAGGGATCGACGGTCACCACCGTCACCGCGGCGCGCCCGCCGACATGGGCGCGCAGACGGATCATGTCCTCGATCGACAGGTGGCGCGGGCTCGGCTGGAAGTGCACGAGGCCGATTTCCGTGCAGCCACGGCTGAGCACCGCGTCGATCAACGCTTCGCTCTTCAGTCCGCAGATCTTGATATGCGGTCGTATCACGCGCTCAGTCCGTCGTCGTTTCGTTATGTCGTGAAGAGCCGACCTTATCGCCCCGGAATGCGGCGGGGACAAGCCGAAAGTGCCGGAAGGGCCGTTGGTCGCGGGCCGGTCGCGCTCGTCAGTCGAAGCGAAACCGGTGCAGGCTGGATCCCTCGCTCTTCAGCCAGGCCCGGCCGCGGTCCATGTCGGGGCAGAGGTCGCGGCAGAGCGTCCAGAAGCGGTCGCCGTGGTTCATCTCCTTGAGATGCGCCACCTCGTGCGCTGCGAGATAGTCGAGCGCGAAGGGCGGCGCCATCACGATGCGCCAGGAAAAGGCGAGCCGCCGGTCCTGCGTGCACGAGCCCCAGCGGCTCACCGTGTCCTTCAGCACCATAGCACGGGGGCTGAGCCCCAGCGTGGCGGCATGCCGGGCGACGGCGCGCTCCAGATCGGCGCGCGCCTCGCGCTTCAGCGCATCGCGCACCCGGCGGGCGAAATGCGCGGGCTCGCCGCCGACCGTCAGCTGCGCGAGGCCCGGCCCCCTCGCCTCCCACAGCGCGCCGCGGCGTTTGGGGTCGTGTTCGAGGCGCAGCGTCCCGCCGCGAAACGGCAGGTCGAGGCCCGGCGCGACGGTGTCGAGCGGTGCGGCTGCGGCGAGGCGCTCGTTCACCCAGCCGACATGGCGATCGAGGAACGCGGCGACGAGTTTGGGCGAGACACGGGCCGGCACGGTCAGCCGCACCGCCGCGCCGCCGGGCGCCAGCCGCATGACGATGCGCTTGGCGGTGGCGTGCGGGCGCACGATCACGGGCAGGCTGCGCCCGCCGAGATCGATCGTGTCGGGAAAGCGGGCCGCAGGCGTGCGCGGCGAGACGAGACGGCGAAGGAGCGTCGGCAGGAGAGGCTTCACGGGTTCGCAGGAAACAACGAGGGTTGGCGGCAGCGGGTCGATGCGAGGTCGATGATGATGTCGGTCTCGAGACGCTCATGCGCCGGACCACGACAGGGTCCCTCCGCTTCTAGCGCCAAAGCCGGGCGCCGTCTTCACCGGATGCTCGGGAGCCGGCTCCCCCGCCCGCCCGACATGCAAAGAACCGCCGACCCAGGGGTCGACGGCTCTTGCGTGTCAGGTCGAGAAGCCCGCTGCGGCGGGCGATCAGTGGGCGTTCACCATCTCGGCGTCGACGACGTCGTTGCCGCGGCGGTTGCGCGAGCGGTCCGACATGAAGCGGTCGAACTCTTCCTGGTCCTTGGCGCGGCGCAGTTCGCGGGCGTAGGACTCGAACTCGGCGCTCGCCTCGTTCAGGCGGCGACGCTCCTCGTCGAGGCGCTTCAGCTCGGCGTCGCGCCAGTCGTCGAAGGCGACGTTGCCGGTCCGCTCGGTGGCGAAGGGCGTGCGCGCGCCCGAGCGACGGAAGCCCGCCATCACCCGGTCGGTGGTGCGGTTCACGTCGCGGCGGAAGATTTCGAGGCGGTCGCCCCAGAGGATGTAGGCGAGAACGGCGAGGCCGAGCGGCCAATAGGCCATGAAGCCGAGCACCATCAGCGCGATGGTGGCGGGCGTCCAGGCGGGGCGAATCAAAGCTTGCGACGTCATGTGTCGTGGTTCCGTCAATCGAAGCCCATGGGAAGCGGGCAAGGATCCCGTGATTCGAGATGGGATCGACGAACGGAGCGTTCAACGGAGGGATGCGTTTCATGATCGCGCGACGAGGAGACCGCGCGATCACGATGATGGATGAAGCCGTCCGGCGTCAGCGCTTGCGGCGCGGGCGCGTCGCCGCCTTCACCAGCTTCGGGCTGCCCTTGATCGTGGGGGCAGACGTCGCAGCGGCTCCTAGGAAACCTTCCGGCAGGATCGAGGGCACCGGCTCGGCGCCGTCCGCCAGCGCCGTCTGGAGATCGGCCAGCGTGATCGGGATCGCGCCGTCCGCATGCGGCTCCAGCACCGGCGGCACCAGGGCGGTATCGGCTTCCAGCGCGGCGTCGGCGGGCTCGAAGGACACCGATGCGTCCATGACCTCGGCAGGCTCGTGGGTCTCGATTGCCTCGTCAGGAACAGGCGTTTCGGCTTCCGGGTCTTCAGGAACAGGCGTTTTAGCTTCGACTTCGACGATGAACGCTTCGGGCGTGGGTTCCGACGGGACCTCCGCCGCCACCTGGGGCTCGCTCGGGGCGACGAAGACGGTCGGCTGCGTCGGTGCAGCGTCCAGCGCCTCGGGCGGCTGGAGCGTGGCGTCGTGGGTCTCGGCCGAGAGATCCGGCACCGGCACGAGCGGCGCCTGCGCCGCGTCGCGCTTGCCGCCATGCGTCAGCGCGAAGTCGACGATGCGCGGCGCGATCTCGGCGCGGAAGCGCGAGCCGTTGAAGACGCCGTAATGGCCGACCTTGGGCTGCATGTAGTGGACGCGCATGTCGTCGGGCAGCGCGGTGCAGAGCGTCTGCGCGGCCTGCGTCTGGCCGACGCCGGAAATGTCGTCGTTCTCGCCCTCGACGGTGAGGAGCGCGGTGCGCCGGATCTTGCCCATGTCGAGGCGGTGGCCACGATGGGTGATCTCGCCCTTGGGCAGCGAGTGCTTGATGAAGACCTCGTCCACCGTCTGCAGGTAGAACTCGGCGGTGAGATCCATCACCGCGTTGTACTCGTCGTAGAAGGTGCGATGCTTCTCGGCGGAGTCGCCGTCGTCCTTCACCAGATGGACGAAGAAGTCCTTGTGGGCGATGAGGTGCCGGTCGAGGTTCATCGACATGAAGCCGGTGAGCTGCAGGAAGCCGGGATAGACGTCGCGCATGAAGCCGGGCTGCGGGAACGGCACCTTCATGATGACGTTCTGGCGGAACCAGTCGATGCCCTTTTCCTCGGCCAGCCGGTTGACGCCGGTCGGGTTGATCCGCGTGTCGATCGGCCCGCCCATCAGCGTCATCGTGGCCGGCGAGCAGGGATCCTCGTCCTCCTCCATCCGCGCCACCGCCATCATGACCGGCACCGCCGGCTGGCAGACGCCGATCACATGCGTGTCGGGACCAAGGAAGCGCAGCATCTCGATGACGTAGTCGACATAGTCGTCGAGGTCGAAGCGCCCGGCCGCGACCGGCACCATGCGCGCATCCTGCCAGTCGGTGATGTGGACGTCGCCGTAAGGCAGCAGCGCCTCGACGGTGCCGCGCAGCAGCGTCGCGTAGTGGCCCGACATCGGCGCGACGATGAGGAAGCGCGGGTCGGCGCGCCGTCCGGCGGGCAGCTCCCGCTCGAAATGCAGGAGCCGGCCGAAGGGCTTCTCCCAGACCACCTTGTCGATGACGGGAACGCGCATGCCGTCGACGAACGTGTCGTGCAGGCCCCATTCCGGCTTGGCGTAGACGCGGGTCGAACGCTCGAAGACCTCGGCCATCGCGGCGACGGTGCGACCCATATCGGTATGCGAGAGCGGGTTCAGCGGGTTCTGGTAGAGCGCGCGCGTCGCATCGGCCACGGCGCGAAGCGGTGCCATAACCGCATGATTCCATTCGTAAAATGCGTACAACATGCACTCCCACGTCTTGATTGGCGGGACGTTCGAACTCGGCATACCGCAGCGCAAGATGGCAGATTTCGCCTGCGCCGCAAGATGGGGGTCCCAGTCGCGCGGGGTTCGGGTCGTCGGATGCCGGGCGAAGCGGGCGCTTCGTTCGGAAAGGGTCTCGGGCATTGGCACACGAAGCGGACACGCTTCGTCGTCGGACACGGCGGACACAACAAAGACCTAGGGCCCATCCGGCGAACCGATGTTCGCAGGATGGGCCCTAGAGCCAGCGGATCATGACGCACCGCCGGTCGGGGCTCACGCCCTCCGGCAATTCCGCCATGAAGCGCTGGTGCAGGGCTGGTGTGAGATCGTCGGGCGAAACGCTTAAGAATCCGCGCTTGGCGTAGAACAGTTCGTTGAAGGCAACGCCGCGCGCCGTCGAAAGTCCCACGGCGCGGTGAAAAAACCAGCCGGCTCGTCGCTCCACCGCGGCCAGAAGCGCCGAACCGACACCGCGGCGCCCGTGTGCAGGATCGACCGAGAGTTCCGACAGCCAGTAGCAGCCGGCCCCCTCGCCGTCCTCGCCGCCCGCGCCCGCAATCGAGGCGAGGTCGGCGGCGGCGGCGAAGCCCACCGGTCCGCCGCCCTTTTCCTCTGCGACGAAGATCTCGTGGCGCAGGAGAAACGGCACGAAGCGATCGAGCGGCACCGGGTCGGCGCTGGCGATATGCCCGGCCTCGACGAGCAGACGCCCGGCCGCCGCATCGATGCGCTGCAACGCCTCGGCCTCGCCGGGCTCCATCATGCGGATGCGGTAGCCTTGCGGCGCCATGCCCTTGAACGCCTTGCGGCCGCTCACGCGGTCTCGACGCCCTCGACGATGAGGAGATCGGCCTCCGACACCTCCTGCCGGATCGCCATGCCCGCCCGGTACTCCTCGGACTGATAGCAGGCGAGCGCGGCTTCCATCGAAGGGAACTCGATCACCACGTTGCGGGCGCGGGACTTGCCTTCGAGATCGCGGAACGGGCCGCCGCGGGCGAGGAACCTGGCGCCATAACGCTCCATCGCGGGTGCGGCGGTCGAGACGTAGTCCTTGTAGCGCTCGGGGTCGCTGACATCGACATGGGCGATCCAGTAGGCCTTCGGCATCCGACGTCTCCTGTGCGTGTGATCAGGACAAGATAGGCGCCGGGTGGGCCGCTTCCATCTCGGCGAGGATGGCGCGGGCCGCCGCCAGCGGATCGGCCGCCTCGATGACGGGCCGCGCCACCACGAGGTGGCTGGCGCCGGCCTCGAGCGCGGCGCGCGGCGTCATCACGCGGGTCTGGTCGCCGAGCGCGGCGCCGGCCGGGCGAATGCCGGGGGTGACGATCGAGAGACCCGGACCGACGATGGCGCGAATGCGATGGGCTTCCGCCGCCGAGGCGACGATCCCGCCGATGCCGGCCTCCACCGCCTGATGCGTGCGCCGCTCGACGAGTTCGGCGGCGCTTTCCGCATGGCCCATCGCGCGCAGGTCGTCCTCGCCCAGCGAGGTCAGGACGGTGACGGCGAGCACGGTGAGGCCGGAGCCCTCGGCGCCCTTGGCGGCGGCGCGCATCACCTGCGGGGTGGCATGCACCGTGGTCATCGCGACGCCGAGCTTGGCAATGCTCTCGACGCCCTTTTCCACGGTGTTGCCGATGTCGTGGAGCTTGAGGTCGAGAAAGACCTGCTTGCCCATGCGCACGAGCTCGCCGACGAAGTCGAGACCGCCGGCAAAGCCGAGCTGGTAGCCGACCTTGTAGAAGCGGACGGTGTCGCCGAGCTGCGAGACGAGCGCCTCGGCTTGGCTGCGCGAGGACACGTCGAGGCCGACGATGAGGCGGTCGGCCGCCTCGAGGGGGAGAAGGCTGGGAGCGGTCATTCGTCCTTCGGGATATCGACGGTCACGGTGGTGCCGACCGTATCGGAATTCAGATCGATGCGCGCGTCGAGACCGCGCACGAGCGAGGTGACGATGCGACCGCCGAGGCCGCCCCGCTGACTTGGGGGCAAGCGGGGCCCGTCCACCGCCCCCTCGCCCGCCTGCGTCCGCGCCTCGCAGTCCGGTGCGGTGGTCATCGCGTCCGCAAGCTGGCGGGCGACGTTGCCCTCGGCGGGAAGCTGCACGGCCTCGCCGACGCTCTGGTCGGACCCGGCCTCGCGCACGCCATAGGGCCAGGCCGCGCCGGCGGGCAGGCCGACGCCGTCGTCGGTCACGGTCATCCGGATGACGCCCGAGGACAGCATCTTCAGCCGCGCCTCGACGAGCCCCTCCTCGCGCCCCTCGAACGCGTGCTTGAGGGCGTTGGTGAGAAGTTCGGAGAAGAGGAGCCCGACGCGCGCGGCCCGCTCGACGCTGACCTCAATCGCGTCGCAATCGACGTTGACGCGCACAGAGCGGCGGCCATCGAGATAGCCGATGGTGGAGGCGATGCGGCTGATATAGGCGCCGAGCGGGATCTGCTGCGAGCGCGCCGAGCCGACGCCGGCTTCCGTCATCTCCTGGTAGAGGAGCTGCAGGCTCTCGATGCGCCGGGCCAGCGCATTGAAGGCGTCGGCGCTGGTGTTGGCGCGCGACTGCATGCGGATCATGCCGATGATCATCGCCAGATGGTTCTTCACCCGGTGCTGGATCTCGCCGAGCGCCGCATCCGGCGCCTCGCCGTTCGCACCCGCGCCGCTCTCGGCCAGTTCGCCGCCGAGTTCGCGCTGCACGCCGAGGAAGCATTGCAGCTTCTCCTGCGCGTCATAGAGCGGCGTGATCATCAGCCGGTTGAGAAACTTCGTGCCGTCCGCGCGGTAGTTCACGAGGTCGACCGTCACGTCCTCCTCGGCCCGCAGCGCCTCGCCGATCCGGCGGACGGTCGCCTCGTCGGTCTCCGGCCCCTGCAGGAAGCGGCAATTGCGCCCGATCGTGGCCTCCACGGCATAGCCGCTCATCCGCGCGAAGGCCTGATTGGCGTAGACGATCGGATTGTCGTCGAGATGCGGGTTGGTCAGCACGAGGGCGAGCGGCACCTTCGCGAGCGCCGCGGCGGTCATGCCGTCGGGCATGCCGACGCCGGCGGTCGTCTCGACATCCTGATGACCCATGCCGTCCCCTTGCGCCGCGATGGTCGCGGTCCTTCAGCTTCACGTGTCCGGTGGGCGCACCCCGGCGCGTCACGTCCGAGCGCATACCATGTTGGCCCCATCCCCATGCGACACGCATCCTGCCGCGCGATTTTGTCGCGCGGTTCGTTCGCATCGCAAGAGCCGGATGTCAGTGAGCTTCGTCCCAATTCTGCGCCGCCCGCGCATCAACGACAAGGGGAACGGCAAGTTCCACCACGGGCTCGGCGGCCCGCTCCATCACCCGCTTCACCACGGGGATCGTCGCCTCGACCTCGTCGTCCGGCACCTCGAAGACGAGTTCGTCGTGCACCTGCAGCAGCATGCGGGCCGACAGGCGCTCGGCCGCAAGCGCCGCCTCCATCCGCACCATGGCGCGACGAATGACGTCGGCGGCCGAACCCTGGATCGGGGCGTTGATCGCGGCGCGCTCGACGGCGGCGCGCACCTGCGGGTTGGAGGAGCCGATATCAGGATAGTGCGCCCGCCGTCCGAACAGCGTCTCGACATAACCGGCATGGCGGCAGAACAGCTTCACCCGGTCCATGTAGTCGCGGATGCCGGGGAAGCGCTCAAAATAGCGCTTGATGTAGGCGCCCGCCTCCTCGCGCGGGATCGAGAGCTGCGCGGCGAGGCCGAAGGCCGAAATGCCGTAGACGATGCCGAAATTGATCGCCTTGGCGCGCCGGCGCACATCCGAGGGCATGCCCTCGACGGGAACCCCGAACATCTCGGATGCCGTCATCGCATGGATGTCGATGCCCTGCCGGAAGGCCTCCGTCAGCTGCGGGATCTCGGCCATGTGGGCGAGCAGTCGCAGCTCGATCTGGCTGTAGTCGGCCGAGAGCAGCTTGTGGCCGGCGGGCGCGACGAAAGCGGTGCGGATGGCGCGGCCTTCCTCGGTGCGCACGGGAATGTTCTGGAGATTGGGCTCGGACGAGGAGAGCCGCCCCGTCGTGGTGGAAGCCATCGAATAGGAGGTGTGGATGCGCTCGTCGGCATCCATGTAGGTCGGCAGCGCGTCGGTATAGGTGCCCTTGAGCTTGGTCAGCTGGCGCCAGTCGACGATGCGGCGCGGCAGATCGTGGCCATCAGTCGCGAGGTCTTCCAGAAGCCGCGCGTCGGTGGCCCATTGCCCGGTCTTGGTCTTCTTTCCCCCGGGCAGGCCCAGCTTGCCGAACAGGATCTCGCCGAGCTGCTTGGGGCTGCCGACATTGAAGGGTTCGCCGGCCATGACGTGGATGTCGGCCTCGAGGCTGGCGGCCTTCTGGGCGAAGCGGCCCGACAGGCGCGACAAAATCTGCCGGTCGGTGCGGATGCCCCGCTCCTCCATGCGCGCCAGCACCGGCACGAGCGGGCGCTCCAGCCGCTCGTAGACGTGGGACAGACCCTCGGCGGCGAGGCGCGGCTTCAGGACCCGCCAGAGCCGTAGTGTCACGTCGGCGTCCTCGGCGGCGTATTCGCTCACCCGCTCGATCGGGACGGCGGCGATCGGCTTGGCGTTCTTGCCGGTGCCGCAGAGCTCCTTGAAGGAAATCGGCTTGTGGCCGAGGAAGCGCTCAGACAGTTCGTCCATGCCGTGCCCCTCCAGCGACGACGAGGCGTCGAGCACGTAGGAGATCAGCATCGTGTCGTCGAGCGGCGCGGTCTCGATGCCGTGGCGGCGCATCACAAGATAGTCGTACTTGGCGTTCTGCGCGACCTTGAGGATCGCGGGGTCCTCGAGCAGAGGTCCGAGAAGGTCGAGAACGCGCCCGAGCGGGATCTGCTCGCCGACGCCGGCCTTGGCCGCCTCGTCCGACAGGAGATCGCCCCCGCCCTCGCCGACATGGGCGATCGGCACGTAGGCGGCCTCGCCCGGCGCCACCGCCAGCGACAGGCCGACGAGATCGGCGCTGAAGGCGTCGAGCGCGGTGGTCTCGACATCGAAGGCGACGACGCCGGTCTCGCGGGCCCGCTCGATCCAGTGCACCAGCCGGGCCTCGTCGCGCACCGTCTCGTAGACGCTGCGATCGACCGGCGTCGAGGAGGCCGCCTGCAGCCTTTCGGCAGCGTGCGCGGCCGGGGTCATCGACAGATGCGAGCCGGTCTTCTCCGCCCCCGGCGTGCCGCCGGGATCGAGGTCGGGGCCGCGCGCCGGGGCGGTGACGTCGACCGTCGCGGCCTCGACAAGCGAGGCGTCGGTGCCGAGCTTGGCGGTGACGCGGCGCGTCAGCGAGGTGAACTCCATCGCCTTGAGGAAGCCGACAAGCTTCTCGCCGTCGGGTTCGTGGATGAAGAGATCTTCCAGCGGCACGTCGAGCGGCGTGTGCTGGTCGAGCGTCACCAGCCGCTTCGACAGGCGCGCCTGATCGGCGTTGGCGAGGATGCTCTCGCGGCGCTTGGCCTGTTTGATCTCGCCGGCATTCTCCAGCAGATTCTCGAGCGTGCCGTAGGTGTCGAGGAGATCGGCGGCGGTCTTGGGTCCGATGCCCGGAACGCCCGGCACATTGTCGGAGCTGTCGCCGACGAGCGCCTGCAGGTCGATCATCTTCTCGGGGTAGACGCCGAACTTCTCGAACACCTCCTGCGGCCCCAGCCGCTTGTCCTTCATCTGGTCGTAGAGCGTGACGCAGGGACCGACGAGCTGCATCAGGTCCTTGTCGGAGGACACGATGGTGACGTCGCCGCCCGCTTCGAGCGCGAGGCGGGTGTAGGTGGCGATCAGGTCGTCGGCCTCGAAGCCCTGCTTCTCCACGCAAGGCAGATCGAACGCGCGCACCGCCTCGCGGATGACGGCAAATTGCGGCACGAGGTCTTCGGGCGGTGCCTGCCGGTTGGCCTTGTACTGGTCGTAGAGGGCGTTGCGGAAGGTCGTCGAGGAATGGTCGAAGATGACGGCGAAATGGGTCGGCGCGACGCCGACCGAGGTGTCGCGCGACTCCTCCACCAGCTTCCACAGCATGTTGCAGAAGCCCGACACGGCGCCGATCGGCAGCCCGTCGGACTTGCGCGTCAGCGGCGGCAGCGCATGATAGGCCCGGAAAATATAAGCCGAGCCGTCGACGAGGAAGAGATGGTCGCCCTTTTGCATGGGCCGGTCGTATCGCGCAGGCGCGTGCGAGTCCATGCGATCGCATCGGAGCCCGCGATGGGGCAAGGCGCCGGTGCGAGCCGCAGGGCGGCGGAGGCGCGGACCGCCGCTCAGACTGACCCGGGCGGATTTCGCCAGCGCCCTGTCAATCCGTAAGACGGGTGCCGGCCACGAACCAGCCCGAGTTCGGAAGCGGCAGATGCCGGGTCGGATCTGCATTACAAAGGTTTAACCTCTGATATCACGATCATGTGATGGCAGCCGCTTGAACCCAAATGAGGGGAAGCGCATTTATTCGACAACGGCGCACGAAGCGTCGCCTTCGGTCAAAAGCTCGTCCCCCGCTTTGAAGCCGAACGTGAGCGGATCCATCCCATCCCCCCTCTCGGGATCTCCGCTCGATCAGAAGGAGCCGTCGCGACAATCCCCCTCCAGTCCGCGACGGCTCTTCTTCTGTCTTTCCTCCCATATCGATACCCGGCGCGCTGACAAGGCGCGCTTTTTTTGCGTCGGCACGAGCCGTTTCGATGAAGAGGCGCGCGTTCCCGCCCCTCGCTCGCCGGTTTTGCGTTCGTCGGCGCCTCGCGCTATGCCCGCTCGCATTCGGCGGCAGCGCACAACTCGGCCTGTCGTGCCCCCAGACGGAGCGCCCCATGTCCGATCTCGACAGCGTCCTTGCCTGCCTCGACCTGAACCTCGATCGCTCGGTCGAGCGGCTGCAGGATCTCCTGCGCATTCCCTCGATCTCCACCGATCCCGCCTACGCTCCGGACTGCCGGCGCGCCGCCGAGTGGCTGGCGGGCGATCTCGATGCCATCGGGTTCGAGGCGCGCGTCGCCGACACGGCGGGCCATCCGATGGTGGTGGCGCATCGCAAGGGCCCCGAAGGCAGCCGCCACGTCCTCTTCTACGGCCATTACGACGTGCAGCCGGTGGATCCGCTGGCGCTCTGGGACACCGACCCGTTCGATCCCCGGCTCGTCACCATGCCCGACGGCACGCAGCGCCTCGTCGGGCGCGGCACAGCCGACGACAAGGGCCAGCTGATGACCTTCGTCGAGGCCTGCCGCGCCTTCATCGCCGAGACGGGATCGCTGCCCTGCACCGTCACGATTTTTCTCGAGGGCGAGGAGGAGTCGGGCTCGCCCTCGCTCCTGCCCTTCCTCGACGCCCACCGTGCCGAGCTCTCGGCCGACGTCGCGCTCATCTGCGACACCAACATGTGGGACCGCGACACGCCCGCGATCTCCACCGGCCTTCGCGGCCTCGTCGGCGAGGAGGTGACGATCAAGGCCGCCTCGATGGATCTCCATTCCGGCTATTTCGGCGGTGCCGCCGCCAACCCCATCCATGTCCTGGCCAAGATCCTCGCCGATCTCCACGACGAGACCGGCCGCGTGACGCTGCCCGGCTTCTACGACGGGGTGCCGGACCTCCCGGCCGAGGTGAAGGCGATCTGGGACAAGCTCGACTTTTCGGAAGACCAGTTCCTTGGCGCGGTCGGGCTCTCGGTGCCCGCGGGCGAGAAGGGCCGCTCGGTGCTCGAGCAGACGTGGTCGCGCCCCACCGCCGAGGTCAACGGCATCGAGGGCGGCTATACCGGCAAGGGCTTCAAGACGGTGATCGCGGCGCAGGCGCACGCCAAGGTCTCGTTCCGCCTCGTCTTCGACCAGGACCCGGCGGCGATCCGCGCCGCCTTCCGCGCCTTCGTCACCGAGCGCCTGCCGGCCGACTGCACGGCCGAGTTCCATGAGCATGGCGGCTCGGCCGCGATCCAGCTCCCCTTCGACAGCCCGGTGCTGCAGACCGCGCGCGCGGCCCTGTCGGCCGAATGGCCCAAGCCCGCCGTGATGATCGGGATGGGCGGCTCGATTCCGGTGGTCGGCGAGTTCAAGCGCCGGCTCGACATGCCCTCGCTCCTCATCGGCTTCGGCCTCGGCGACGACCGCATCCACTCGCCGAACGAGAAGTACGAGATGACCTCCTTCGCCAAGGGCCAGCGCTCCTGGGCGCGCGTGCTGGCGGCGCTGGACGAACGCGGGGCGAACGCGGGGCGAGTTGACGCCGCGCTCGGCGACTTGATGGCGGCAGAAACTGTCGGTACAAAAATATCGTCGCCGCCTCGTTAGATCGGGCCAAGCGTGAGCGCGCGCTGGCCGAGCGTGGTCTCGACTTCGCTGATGCGCCCGGTCTCTTCGCAGACCGGACGCTGACGCCGGCCGACGAGCGGTTCGACTACGGCGAGCCGCGGCTCCAGATTGAGGGCTTTCTGGAGGCTCGGGTCGTCATGGTGGTCTGGACACCGCGGGCGACGTGCGGCACGTCATTTCGATGAGGCACTGCCATGAACGCGAAAGTCGAAGAGTCCTCGACCGACTGGATTGATCCCGACGACGCGCCGGAATGGACCGACGAGATGTTCGATCGCGCCGACCTTCACGAGAACGGCGTGCTCATCCGGCGCGGGCGACCGCCCGCCGAGCATCCCAAGGCCCGCGTCACGCTGCGGCTCGATGCCGAGGTCGCCGCGGCGCTTCGCGCCTCCTGCAAGGGCTGGCAGACGCGGGTGAACCAGGCGCTGAAGGAGTGGCTCGCCAAGGGCGCGGCCTGACGCTCGCATCCGGCTCGACGGACCTCCCGGCAAAACCTCGGGCGTCGAGCGATGATCTCAGCCGTTGGCGGACGAACGCGCGAAGACCTCACCCGCCGCGGCAGCCGCCGGCATCGCCTCCCCGGCGAAAGCACCCTGCGTTACGACCGCATGCCGGAGACTGAGGGCGCCGCAGCAGATCGCGGCGATCGACAGGAGTTCGCCGCCATCCTCGACGAGGCTGACGATTCCCTTGAAGGCCAGCGACGAGGCCGGGCCGATCACGGCCCCATGTAGGAAATCGATCACCACGGCGAAGCCGCCCACCGCCGCGATCGCGGCGACGAAGAACAGGTTGGCGCCCTTGCGCTGGTCCGCCGCCGTCATTCGCGAGATCACGACGAGGAACAGAGCGAGGAAGGGCAGGAACCCCACGACCTCGCCGACGCGCGAGTCGATGGACAGCAGAGAAGCCAGCTGGTCGCCGACCTGCTCGTGGAGGCTCAGGATGTTGTCGGCCGCGATCCAGGCGAAGAGGACGGCGAAGGACGCGATCGTCCGGTCGCCCTGCGCCTTGGCCACCTGCCAGAGACTGACCACCGTCACCACCAGCATGGCGGTCTCGCACAGCTCGCCGAGGCCCCGGTCCATGGTGATTTTCCATGCGTCGAGGGACGGCCAGATCGCGGTGACCGCGAAGACATGCTCGGCGATGAGCGCCGCGACGTGAAGACCGATGAGGCCCGTCACCAGCAGTCCAAACGGAATCGCGAGCTGGCCGAACGGCGGTGTTTGCAGGAAACGAAGCGTGCGGAGAAGCACACCATGGCATCTGCGGAAAACGAGCATCATCGCCACCCCGTGACAGTTTGATGTCGTTTTCCTAACAGAACCATGAAGGTTGTGAAGTCACAACCTGAAGCACTTGCGATACACTGCGAGAGCGACGTCTGACGCTCAGGAAGGCACGCTATTCGATGCGTGCGCCGGACGCCTCGATCACCGGACGCCAGCGGGCGATTTCCTTCGTGACATGGGCGGCGAGCTCTTCGGGCGTGCCGCCGACCGTGGTCGCGCCGACCTCGGCGAGGCGAGCCTTCACCTTCGGGTCGGCGATCGCGGCGTTGGCCGCCTCGTTCAGCTTGGCGATGATGGCCGGCGGCGTGCCGGCTGGCGCGAAGAAGGCGTTCCAGGTGTTCGTCTCGTAGCCGGGAACGCCAGCCTCCTCCATCGTCGGCACGTCCGGGAAGTTGGCCGCCCGCGTCTTCGTGGTAACGGCCAGCGCCCGAAGGGCACCGGAGCGGATGAACTCAGTCGAGGAGGGCAGGTTGTCGAAATTGATCGGCACCGCGCCCGAGACGGCATCGACGAGCGCCGGGCCGGAGCCCTGGTAGGGGACGTGAACCATGTCGACGCCGGCCATCGACTTGAAGAGTTCGCCCGACAGGTGCAGCGGCGTGCCGTTGCCGGAGGAGGAGTAGATCTCCTCGCCGGGCTTCTCCTTCAGACGCGCGATCAGCTCCTTCACGTCCTTGGCCGGGTAGTCCTTGTTGACCGTCAGGACGTTCGGCACGGTGACGAGCAGCGCGATGGGCGCGAAGTCCTTTTCGGGGTCGAAGGGCGGCTTGGCATAGAGCGAGGCGACGAGCGCATGGGTGGCAATCGTGCCCATCAGGATCGTGTAGCCGTCGGGCGCGGCCTGTTTCACGAAACTCGCGCCGAGATTGCCGCCGGCCCCGCCCTTGTTGTCGACGAGCACCTGCTGCCCGAGCTTCTCGCTCATCGACTGGGCGATGGTGCGCGCCACGAGATCGGTGGAGCCGCCGGCCGCGAACGGCACCACGAGCGTCACCGGCTTGGTCGGGTACTCTTGCGCCGAGGCCGAGAGGCTCCCGAGCGCCAGGATCGTGCCGGCGAGCGCGCCGGTGATGAAAGTGCGTCGTTTCATGGCTGAAATCTCCTCCCAGAGACGGCGCCCTCCCGGCGCCGATGATGGCCCGACTAGACACGGGGTGACCGGCGCAGGCGAGAGCGGAAGAACGGTCTCGCCATCACGGACGCGTGAGGCCGCACTCGTTGGCGCGCGATACAAGCGCCTTTCGTGTCTTGGCGGCAACGCCTGTGGCGCGAATGCTGCATTGCGGGCGTTCAGTGATTGAAGTTGCACGGGTTTCCCCGACAATAGGGTCATGAAACAGACGCCGATGCCGGAGCATGCACCCGTGACCTTCCGTTCCGCCCTTCTTCTCGCCGCCGCGTTCGCAGGCTTTGCCGCCGCGCCGGCCCTCGCCGCCGATGCGGTCGCCACCGTGGACACGACCGAGGTCGCGGTCGTGAACAATGCCGATCTCATCATCGAGCTCGGCGCCGGCGTCTCCACGCAGCCCGCCTACGAGGGTTCGAGCGACTACATCGTCTCGGGCTACCCGATCGTCGGCCTGCAGTACCTGAACATTCCCGGCATCGGCGCGATCGGCTCGCCGGACGAGAGCTACGGCGGCTTCAAGATCGCGCCTTCGTTCCGCTTCATCGACAAGCGCAACGCCGCCGACTATCCCGAACTGTTCGGCACCCGCGCCCTCGACGAGACCTATCAGCTCGGCCTGCGCGCCGGTTACGAGTTCCCGCTCTACGAGACTTTCAACGCCGAAATCTACGGTGAGGCGCGCTATGCGTTCGGCGAGGCCGAGGGCTTCGTCGGCGGCGCCGGCATCGACTTCATCTCGCGTCCGAACGAGCAGTGGACGCTGAAGCTCGGCCCGCGCACCACCTTCGCCTCGGCCGAGTACATGAGCACCTACTTCTCGGTGACGCCGATCGAGAGCCTCGCTTCGTTCGGCCGCCTCGGCGCCTACGACGCGGGTTCGGGCTTCAAGACGGTCGGCGCCGCGGCCTCGGCTCGCTACGAGTTCCGCCCCAACTGGTTCGTCAATGCCAACGCCGCCTACGAGCGGATGATCGGCGACGCCAAGGATTCCCCGATCGTCAAGGTCGGCTCGGAAGACCAGTTCTTCGCCGGCATCGGCCTGTCGCACCGCTTCACGCTCGACCTGTTCTAGGACCGGGCCACTCCTCTAGGACCGGGTCACTCCGGCCGTTTCGACCCGATCGAGGCCCGGACGCCGAAAGGTGTCCGGGCCCTTTTGCATGTCCGGCACCATTTGGATGACGGAACCGCTTTGCGCGCGATCCATTCCTTGGAGACGAAACAGACCGAGGAGAACCGCGTGACCTACCTGCAGACGAAGGACGGTGTCGATCTCTACTACAAGGATTGGGGGACCGGCCGCCCGATCGTCCTCATCCACGGCTGGCCGCTCAATGCCGACATGTGGGACTACCAGGCCGACAAGCTGGTGGATCAGGGCTTCCGCGTCATCTCCTACGACCGGCGCGGCTTCGGTCGGTCCTCGCAGCCCGGCACCGGCTTCGACTACGACACGCTGTCCGACGATCTCGCAGCCTTGATGGAGCATCTCGAACTCGAGAACGCCGTCCTCGTCGGCTTCTCGATGGGCGGCGGCGAAGTCGCCCGCTACATGTCGCGCCACGGCGGCAAGCGCGTCGGCAAGGCCGTGCTCGTCTCGGCGGTGACGCCCTATCTCCTCAAGGACGACACCAATCCGGACGGCGTCGACAAGTCGGTCTTCGACGGCTTCATCTCCGATCTCGAGAAGGACCGCCCCGGCTTCCTCACCGGCTTCGGCAAGCAGTTCTACGGCGTCGGCCCGCTGACCTTCTCGGTCTCGTCGGACTACCTCGCCTGGACGCAAGGCCTGGCGCTGCAGGCGTCGCTTCGCTCCTCGATCGCCTGCGTGCGCGCCTTCGGCACCACCGACTTCCGCGCCGACATGACCGCCTTCACCGTGCCGACGCTGGTGATTCACGGCACGAAGGATGCGACGGTTCCCTTCGAGGTTTCCGGCGAGAAGGCCGCCAAGATGATCCCGGGCGCGCACCTGAAGGTCTACGAAGGCGCGCCGCACGGCCTGCACTATACCGAGCAGGAGAAGCTGACGAGCGATCTGGCGGATTTCGCGCGGGTCTGATCTCCACGACGATCCACGACACACATGACCGACGGCTTCGAGCCGTTCGGGCCGGCGCTCCGAAGGGGTGCCGGCCCTTTCGTTTGCCGTGGCTCGCCGCCACGCCAAGCGCTGCCACAGGCGTTGACGACGCGGCAGGGTTCCTTAACGCCCCGTTAAATCGCCGCATTTAAACTCCAGTTGCGAACGGGACGTCGGCGTGCTCGCGCGCGCCGCTTCGCCGCTGGTCGGCCATCGTCCCCGTTCGGGTTCAGCGGCGGTTCAGCCGCGGCCCGTCAGGATCGGATCCTGCGTCGGCGCGGCGGACGGGCGAGATCCCGGCAGCGACAGATCGAGAGTTGAGGAACGGGAACGGATGGCGGCGAGGCGCAAGAACGACCGGATCGAACCGACCTTCGGCTCCTCGCGAGGCGGGGACGAAAGCGAGATCCGCGTTTCGGCCGACGACCGCGCCGTCCTGCCCGCCAGCGCCGCGGCCAACCGCAATGCGCGCGGCAGCCGCGGCACCCGGCGCGAGCCGGAGATCGAGGCGACCGCCACGCGGCGCTCCTCGAAGTCGCGCGATCTCAGCTCGGGCAGCTCGGGCGGCGGCGGCGGATTCTTCGGGCGTCGGCGCAAGCGGCGCTCGCTCCTCGGCCATCTCGTGCGCCTCTGCGTGCTGCTGGCGCTGTGGGGCGGCATCGCGGGCGCGGCCGTCATCGGCTATTTCGCGGTGAAGCTGCCGCAGGAGGCCTGGGCGATCCCCGCGCGCCCGCCCAACGTCAAGATCGTTTCCGTTTCGGGCGATCTGCTGGCCGACCGCGGCACCACGGGCGGCGAGGCCGTCGCCCTCGACCGCATGAGCCCCTACCTGCCGCAGGCGGTGATGGCGATCGAGGACCGGCGCTTCTATTCGCACTGGGGCGTCGACCCCATCGGCATCGTGCGCGCCTTCTCCGAGAACGTGGCGGCGGGCGAAACCGTGCAGGGCGGCTCGACGCTGACCCAGCAGCTCGCCAAGAACGTCTTCCTCAATCCCGACCAGACGATCCAGCGTAAGGTGCAGGAAGCCATCCTCGCGCTCTGGCTCGAGCACAAGTTCACGAAGGACCAGATCCTCGAAATGTACCTGAACCGGGTGTATTTCGGATCGGGCGCGACGGGCGTGCAGGCCGCCGCCCGGCGCTATTTCGACAAGAACGCCGACGAGCTCTCGCTGGTCGAGGCGGCGACGCTGGCCGGCGTTCTCAAGGCGCCCTCGCGCCTCTCGCCGGTGCGCGACGCCGCCGCCGCGCGGGCCCGCGCCGAGATCGTCCTGCAGGCGATGGAGGACGAGGGCTTCATCACGCAGGCCGAGTTCGACGCCGCCAAGGCCGCCAAGCCGACGAAGGCCCGCTCCTTCTGGACCGGCCCCGAACACTACGCCGCCGACATGGTGATGCGCGACCTGCCGCTCCTCGTCGGCGATATCAAGGAAGACGTGGTGGTCTCCACCACGATCGACCTGACGCTGGAGAAGAGCGCGCAGGCGGCGATCGCCGACACGATCGACAAGGCGACGCAGAATGTCAGCCAGGGCGCGCTCGTCTCGATCGACGGCACCGGCGCGATCCGCGCCATCGTCGGCGGGCGCGACTACGCCACCTCCCAATTCAATCGCGCCTCCGAAGCCAAGCGCCAGCCGGGCTCGGCCTTCAAGCCCTTCGTCTACGAGACAGCGCTCGAATACGGCGTGCGGCCCGAAACGATCGTCGACGACGCGCCGATCCGCATCGGCAACTGGACGCCCTCGAACTACGACAACAAGTTCCGCGGTCCGGTGACGGTCGCCGACGCGGTGATGAAGTCGCTGAACACCGTGGCCGTGAAGCTGACGGCCGAGGTCGGCCCGCCCGCCGTGATCGAGACGGCCAAGCGCATGGGCATCACCTCGCCGCTCGTCGACAACGCCTCGCTGGCGCTCGGCACCTCGGAAGTCTCGCTGCTTGAACTGACCGGCGCCTATGCGCCCTTCGCCAATGGCGGCTATCAGGCGACGCCGCACCTCGTGAACAAGGTGACGACGGTCTCCGGCAGGGTGATCTACGAGCGCCCCGCCGAGGTGCCGCCGATCATCGTCACCTCCGACATCGTCGGCATGATGAACGCCATGCTGACCCGCGTCGTCACCTCCGGCACCGGCCGCCGCGCCGCCTTCCCCGGCTGGCAGGCGGCGGGCAAGAGCGGCACGACGCAGGACTTCAAGGACGCCTGGTTCGTCGGCTACACCGCCAACCTCACCACCGGCGTCTGGCTCGGCAACGACAACGGCAAGCCGATGCGGCAGGTGACCGGCGGCACGCTGCCGGCCGACGTCTGGAAGACCTTCATGACCGCCGCGCACGAAGGCCTGCCCGCCATGCCGCTGCCTGGCAACTACCGGATCGGCGATCCCGGCAACACGCCGGTCGCGTCCGGCTACGGCGGCCAGATCATCGGCTACGACGCCTCCGGAAACCCGGTCTACGAGAACACCGAACTGCCCTCCGGCGGCACCGACGCCTACGGCGAGCCCGTGCCACAGGAAGCCCTCCCGGCCGATCCCGCACCCGGCAGCCTGCCGGCCGACGGCGGCATCGCCTCGGTCGTGCCCGGTCAGGACGATCGCCCGGCCGAACCCGATGTCGGGCTCGGCGTCGGGCGCAGCGGCGTCCAGCCCGGCTATGCCTCGCGCGGCGAGCCCGAGCCGCGCCGCATCTTCCGGCGCGACGACGCCCCGCGAGATCCCTATCCGGCCGAAGACCCCTACGCCTCCGTTCCCGAGCCGTACGCCGACGGCCCCGATCCCTACGGCGACGACGTCTATGGCGGCCCGCCGCCCGAATATGGCGAGCCCGCCCGCATGCGCCCGCCCGCCGATATCGGCCCGCCGCGCGTCGTCCGGCGCGGCGACCTACCAGCGGATGCGGTGCTGGAGGGTCCGGCGCGTCAGGTGCGCCAGCAGGACCTGCCGCCCGACGCCGTGCTCGAAGGTCCCGCCTCCGGCGGACGCGCCAGCGACCGCTCGTTGTTCCGCGGCCTCTTCGGCAACTGACGCCCCGACATGACGAAGGCCGCGGGATCGATCGATCCCGCGGCCTTCATGTTGAGCCCTTCCGTGCGCTCTCAGGAAGCGCCGGGCATGATCGAGATCAGGACAGGCCTTCCTTGCGGGCCTCGTCCTTCCCGGTTTCGGCGGCGGTCTTCACCACGGACGAAACCTTCTGCGCGATGGTCTCGCCGCTGCCGGCCTCCGGCTTCAGCCCCTTCTCCTCGGCCTCGGCGCTGCCGGCCTCGTAGGCCTTCGCCGCCACGGTCTCGGCCTTTTGAACGGCGTCGCGCCCGTAGTCGATCGCCTCGTCGCGGAGACGATCGCGGGTCTCGCCGAGCCATTCGTCCTCGGTGCGCGTCGAGGGAAAAGCCGCGCCGATGGCCGCGCCGATCGCCACCGCAACGGCGCCGAGGATCAGGGGCTCCTCCTGCAGCGTGTCGAGGAAGGTCCGCTTGGCGCGGGCTCCGTAGTCCGAAACACGCTCGCCGGCATAGGACGCGCTGCGATAGCCCGCCTCCGCGGCGCGATGGGCGGCGTCGCTCGCCTCGTGGCCGAGATGGGAGACGCCGCTGGCAACGCTCGATGCCGCGTCCGACACGGCACCCGCCGCGCTCGATGCGGCATCCGACACCGCGCCGGCGGCGTCCGAGGCAGCCGAGGAGACGCTGTCGCCGGCGCTCGTTGCGCCCTGACGCGCCCGTTCGCCGAGACCCGGTCCGCCCGAAGACGACGGCCGCGACGCTGCCCCGGCATAGGCGCGGGGCACACCTTGCGCGAGGTCGCTGCCGTAATCCGACGTGTAGGCGGTGGCGACAGGTCGCACGGGACCGTCGAAGCGGTTGTCGCGATCGTCGGCCGCCCAGCGATCGGGGGTGCGATCGTCGTCGCGCCGGTCGTCGTAACGGGACTTCAGCCGCGAGCCGTTGTCGCGCACGCCCTGCCCGAGCAGAAGCCAAGCCGCACCCGCGCCGATGAGGCCCAGCGCCAGCGGATTGTCGCGCACCTGCCGGTTGAGGTTCTGTACCATCTCGGCGCCCTGTCCGCCCCGAACATAGGCGGCGACCTCGTCGACGATCTGGCCCGGCGAGAACCGGTCCTTCAGGCTGTCGAGGGTGGAATCGAGAGAGGAGCGGCGCTCTTCGGCCTCGCGGGCGAGGCGTTCGGTCTCGGTGCTCATCGGGTCTGCTCCTTCACGAGCCGGCCGTCCTTCTGCAGCTGCTGCAGCGTGCGGTCCGGCGTCAGGCTGACGGTTTCGAGGTCCTTCTTGCCCTTGGCGAGCAGCGCCACGCCGACGAGGGCAATGACGACGCCGACGATGAGCGCGGCCCAGCCGGCGCCCACGACATGGGCGAGTGCGATCACCAGCGCCTGCGCCAGCACCACGAGGGCGACGAGGAGGCAGATCGCGCCGGCGGCGATCGAGCCGCCACCGACCTGCACCTGCGCGATCTTGTCGGAGATCTCGGCGCGGATGAGCTTGCCCTCGGTGCGGAACAGCTCCGTGGTTTCACGCAGGACGTCGCCGATCAGATCGGGAACGGACCTCGTATCGCGGGGCTCGCTCATCGCAGGAAGTCCTTTGTCATGTCAGAGGATCCGGCAAGGCCCTCTGTGCCAGTGGTGCCGGACGATCCGGACGATCCGAATTCGGCGCCCGTGGGACGGGACGCGGCCCCGGTGGTGCGCGAGGCTTCGAAGCCCGACGAGCCGACGCGGGTGATCGGCGCGCCCTCGGGATCGGAGTGGTTCAGGCCGTCGCTGGGAATGCTCGTGCGCTGGCTGCGCGACGAGGCGGAGCTGCGATCGAACGGGCGTGCCGAGCCGCCGCGAAGATGCTCGCGGTCGGCATGATCGCCGGAGGCGCGGGCGAAGCGCCCGAGCGCGACGCCGGCCAGCGCCGCACCGATGAGGAAGGCGGCGGGCTGGCGCCGGGCGAAGCCCGCGACCGAACGCGTCAGTTCCTGCAGGCTCTGGCCCTTGAGGGCCTCGGAGGCCTGTTCGAGACCGGATGCGGCCTCGCGAACGAGGTTGGCGGCCATCGACTGGTCGCGCTCGCCGAGTTCGTCGGATGCCTTGCGGATCGCGGCGGTGAAGTCCTCGAGGCTGGAGGCGGCGGCGGACTTGCCGTGCTCGACCTGCTCCTCGGCTTTCTGGCGCGCGCCGGAGACCAGCTTGGAGGCCTCGTCCCGGATCGTGCCGGCGGCATGGGAGGCCTCGGTGCGGGCGGACTGCGCTTCACGCTCGACGCCGCGAGAGGCGGCCTCGCGATCGTCGGCCCAGCGGCCGGAGCCGCCGGTGGTGTCGGATGTATTGGACATGGACGGTCCCCTTGGGATCGGCGAGGGCGGGATCAGCGAAGGCCGAGGAACGACAGGATGGCGAGAACGACGACGATCAGGCCGATGAGGTAGATGATGCTGCGCATGGGCATGCCTTTCGGGTCTCGAATGGCGCTCGCGGCATCTCCAGACTGCGACAATCTGGGCGCGGGCGGCCGTCGGGGGGTCAACACGCGCCGGTGAACTGCGTTCCGCCGAAACGCTCGCCGCGATCGATTTTCGAGAGGCCGGCGATGGAAGGCGTCGTCGGGCGCCGCCGCGCCAAACCCTTCAGGGAACTGGAATTTCGCCCGTGGGAGCCTCAGCGTGCCGCCGCATGCAACGGGTGTCGCGCGATGCCTTGCACCGCCGAAACCCGGTTCATATATAGCTTCCAGTTTCGCCGGACGGGTTTGTGCCCCGGACCGGCGACCCACCCATTCTTAAGGTGCCGCCTGCCGGAACGCCTCCTGCGAGGGTCCGGGCGGTACGCTCAACAAGGAGAGAAGCATATGGCGAAGGTGATCGGTATCGACCTTGGCACCACCAATTCCTGCGTCGCCGTCATGGACGGCAAGACCGCCAAGGTGATCGAGAACGCCGAGGGCGCCCGCACCACGCCTTCGATGGTGGCCTTTTCCGAGGATGGCGAGCGCCTCGTCGGACAGCCGGCCAAGCGTCAGGCCGTGACCAATCCCGAGAACACGCTCTTCGCCGTGAAGCGCCTCATCGGCCGCCGCCACGACGATCCGGCGGTCACGAAGGACAAGGATCTCGTTCCCTACAAGATCGTCAACGCCTCCAACGGCGACGCCTGGGTCCAGGCGCATGGCGAGAAGTACTCGCCCTCGCAGATCTCGGCGATGATCCTTCAGAAGATGAAGGAAACCGCGGAGGCCTATCTCGGCGAGAAGGTCGAGAAGGCCGTCATCACGGTTCCCGCCTACTTCAACGACGCCCAGCGTCAGGCGACGAAGGATGCCGGCAAGATCGCCGGCCTCGACGTGCTGCGCATCATCAACGAGCCGACGGCGGCGGCGCTCGCCTACGGCCTCGACAAGAACGACGGCAAGACGATCGCGGTCTACGATCTGGGCGGCGGCACGTTCGACGTCTCGGTGCTCGAGATCGGCGATGGCGTCTTCGAGGTGAAGTCGACGAACGGCGACACGTTCCTCGGCGGCGAAGACTTCGACATGCGCCTCGTCGATTACCTTGCCGGCGAGTTCAAGAAGGACCAGGGCATCGACCTGAAGGGCGACAAGCTGGCGTTGCAGCGCCTGAAGGAGGCCGCGGAAAAGGCCAAGATCGAGCTGTCGTCGGCCTCGCAGACCGAGATCAATCTGCCCTTCATCACCGCCGACGCCTCCGGGCCGAAGCACCTGACCATGAAGCTGACGCGCTCGAAGTTCGAAGCGCTGGTGGATGACCTGGTGCAGCGCACCGTGGGTCCCTGCAAGTCGGCGCTCAAGGATGCCGGCCTGACGGCGGCCGACATCGACGAGGTCGTGCTGGTCGGCGGCATGAGCCGCATGCCCAAGGTGCAGGAGGTCGTGAAGGCCTTGTTCGGTAAGGAGCCCCACAAGGGCGTCAACCCGGACGAGGTCGTCGCGATGGGCGCCGCGATCCAGGCGGGCGTGCTGCAGGGCGACGTGAAGGACGTGCTCCTTCTCGACGTGACCCCGCTGTCGCTCGGCATCGAGACGCTCGGCGGCGTGTTCACGCGCCTCATCGACCGCAACACGACGATTCCGACGAAGAAGTCGCAGGTCTTCTCGACGGCCGAGGACTCGCAGAACGCCGTAACCATCCAGGTCTTCCAGGGCGAGCGCGAGATGGCGCAGGACAACAAGTCGCTCGGTCGCTTCAACCTCGAGGGCATTCCGCCCGCACCGCGCGGCGTGCCGCAGATCGAAGTCACCTTCGACATCGACGCCAACGGCATCGTCAACGTGTCGGCCAAGGACAAGGGCACCAACAAGGAGCAGCGGATCACGATCCAGGCTTCGGGTGGCCTGTCGGATGCCGACATCGACAAGATGGTGAAGGAAGCCGAGGCGAACGCCGACAACGACAAGAAGCGTCGTGCCGGCGTCGAAGCCAAGAACCACGGCGAGTCGCTGCTCCATTCGGCCGAGAAGTCGGTCAAGGACTACGGCGACAAGGTTTCGGCCGAGGACCGCAAGTCGATCGAGGACGCGATCACGGATCTGCGCGCCGAACTCGACAAGCCGGAAGCCGATGCCGAGACGATCAAGGCCAAGAGCGATCGTCTCGCCGAGGTCTCGATGAAGCTCGGCCAGGCGATGTACGACGCCGCGCAGTCGGGCGAGGCGGACGAGGCTGAGGCCAAGGCCGATGCCCGCTCGCAGCAGGACGACGTCGTGGACGCCGACTTCGAGGAAGTGCAGGACGACGGCCGCAAGAAGTCGGCCTGATCTCTCGCGAACGATCCTTCCGGGATCGCTCGATCGACATCTCGCAAGGAGCCTTGGCGCATCGCGCCGGGGCTCTTTTTCGTATCGGCCGCAAAACACGAGCGCCGGCCGCCTTCATCTTGCGGAAGGAGATCGGAGCCTAGGATGAGCCGAACCCGAGGGCGGTCGGAGTTTACGTTAACGGGAGGTAAACGACGCAAAGACTCAAAGGCGGACCTTTAAAGCCCTATAACCATCCTCGACGGGCTAGGCGGCGTGATGCCGGAACGGACGGCACAATGTATTTCCGGATCTTCGACTGCTGGCGCTTCACCGCCGCGATGCTGGTAATGACCTACCACTTCCTCTACTTCGCGCCGGGTCAGGGCGCGGTGGCGGGGACTGCCGTGCTGCACCGGTTGCTGCCGCTGCTCGACATGTTCTTCATGATCTCGGGCTTCTTCATCGCCAGCCGCTATCACGATAAGATCCACAGCATCGGCGAATACGCGACGTTCCTGCGCCGGCGGATCGCCCGCCTCTACCCGCTCCACCTCATCACGCTCGCCTTCTTCGTCGGCGTCGCGCTGATCGGTTCGACCGGGCTCGTCCATCTCAGCGAAACACAGCGCTGGGACTTCGCGGTGCTGCCGCTGCAGCTTCTCGCCGTCCATGCCTGGGGCACGACGGATGCGCTCGCCTTCAACTATCCGTCCTGGTCGGTCAGCGCCGAGATCTTCTGCTACCTCCTGTTCCCGCTGATCCTCGTGGTGGCGCGCGATAGCGGCCTGCGCGGTCTCGTCCTGCTTCTCGCGGTGTGGGTCGGCGCGCTCGAACTTCTGAGCCGCCGCGGCGTCTTTCCGAGCGGTCACTGGACGGATGCCGACACACTCGGCGCCTATCGCGCCTTTGCCGACTTCCTGGCCGGCTCGATCGCGGCGCTGCTCGTCGGGCGGCGCGTCCTCGCCGTGCGCTCGCACCTGCCGGGCCTCGGCTTCCTGGCGCTCGCGGTCGCGGCGATGCTCGGCGAGTTCTCGCCCTACGTCTCACTCGTCCTGCTCTTCCTCGCCATTCTCTTCGTCGGCCTCTCCGAGACGGCGCGTCCCCGCTCCACCGCGGTGCTGGCGCCCCTGATGCCGCTGACGCGCCTCTCCTTCGGCATCTATCTCTGGCATCCCGTGATGGAGACGATCTTCCTCTCGCTCCTGTGGAAGCGGGTGATAGAGCCGACGGGCACCGTGAGCTTCTATCTCGTGTGGCTGCTGCCGATGGCCGCCTCGATCGCCGCGGCCTTCCTGTCGGAACGCTTTCTGGAAGGGCGGATCGCGCGGGTCCTCGCCGGTCCGTCTCCGGCGGCCAAACCGAAGCCCGCAGCCGTGCTCGCGAAGGTCTGAGCGACGCGTCCTCGAACGGGCGCCTTGGTCCGGCAGGGACCGTTCGCAGCTTTTGCGCTGCGTCATCCTATGGTAACGCGTCGTTCCAGCCCTTACATGCGGCGAACGGCAGTCGAGGCCAGAACAGGCCCGATCGGCTGCATGCCCGTGCGGCGGCCCATGCGAGGCCGCTCTTCCAGTCAGATGATGAGAACGGTGAAACGGTGTCCGTGAAGGTCGATTACTACGAGACGCTCGGCGTCGCCAGAGGCTGCGACGACAAGGTCCTGAAGGCGGCGTTCCGCAAGCTGGCCATGCAGTATCATCCGGACAAGAACCAGGGCGATGCCGCCTCGGAGGTCCGCTTCAAGGAGATCGGCGAGGCCTACGAGGTCCTGAAGGATCCGCAGAAGCGCTCGGCCTACGATCGCTTCGGCCATGCCGCCTTCCAGAATGGACAGGGCGGCGCCGGGTTCAAGGGCGACTTCGCCTCGTCCATGGCCGACATCTTCGACGACATCTTCGGCGAGATGATGGGCGGCCAGCGACCGGGCGGCGGAGGCGGCGCGCAGGGCGCAGGGCGCCGGGGCGGCGGCCAGTCGGGGCGCGAGCGCGGCTCGGACCTTCGCTACAACATGGAAATCAGCCTCGAAGAGGCCTTCGGCGGCAAGACCGCCGAGATCGGCGTGCCGACGACCATCCAGTGCGACGTCTGTAACGGCACGGGCGCGCGCACCGGCACGGCGCCGAAGGCCTGCCCGACCTGCGGCGGCATCGGCCGGGTGCGTGCGGCGCAGGGCTTCTTCTCGATCGAGCGCACCTGCCCGACCTGCCAGGGTCGAGGCGAGATCATCGCCGACCCTTGCGGCAAGTGCGGCGGCGACGGACGCCTTCCCGAAGAGCGCAATCTTTCCGTCTCGATCCCCGCGGGCATCGAGGACGGCACGCGCATCCGTCTGGCCGGCGAGGGCGAAGCGGGGCTTCGCGGCGGGCCGGCGGGCGATCTCTACATCTTCCTCTCGGTGAAGCCGCACGAGTTCTTCCAGCGCGACGGTGCCGATCTCTTCTGCAAGGTGCCGGTCTCGATGACGACCGCCGCACTCGGCGGCACGTTCGAAGTGACGACGCTCGATGGCCAGAAGGCCCGGGTCAAGGTTCCCGAAGGCACCCAGTTCGGCAAGCAGTTCCGGGTCAAGGGCAAGGGCATGCCGGTGCTGCGCTCGGCGCAGACCGGCGATCTCTTCATCCAGATCTCGATCGAGACGCCGCAGAGCCTGTCGCGCCGCCAGCGCGAGCTGCTTGAGGAATTCGAGGAGATCTCCTCCTCCGAGAACTCGCCGCAGTCGACCGGCTTCTTTTCGCGCATGAAGGACTTCTTCGAAGGGCTCAGCGAGTAGCATTCGGTCTTTGACGCGCGTAAAGACCGAGCTCCAAGCGAATGACGGGAGGCCGGACTGCTTACGCATCGCGACAAGCCACGGCGCGAGCCGATCAACGCCCATTTCCTTAAGGAGTGGCTGCGCCACCCCCTGAAGGTCGGCGCGGTCTCGCCTTCGTCGAAGGCGCTGGGCCGCCTCATGGCGGCGCATGTGCCGATCGAGCGCGGGTCGGTGGTGCTGGAACTCGGCCCCGGCACCTGCGTCGTCACCCGCTGCCTCCTGGAGCGCGGCGTCGAGGAAAGCGATCTCGCCTGCCTCGAATACGCGCCGGAGTTCTGCGCGCTGCTGCGGGCGCTTCACCCGCGCGCCCACATCGTGCAAGGCGACGCCTACCGGCCCGACGTCGCCCTTCGCCGCTGGATCGGCGACCGGCCGCTGGCGGCCGTCGTCTCTTCGCTGCCGCTGATGGCGCGGCCCGAACTCGAGCGCGCCTGCGTCATCGCCGACTATCTCGACCTCCTGCCGCCCGGTGCGCCCTTCATCCAGTTCACCTATTCGCCCTCGCTGCCGGTGAAGCCCGAGCGCATCGGCGCGAGCGCCTTCGCCACGCACTGGATCAAGCGCAACCTGCCGCCGGCCCGCGTCCTGATCTATCGCCGCGGCGGTTCTGGCCTGAATGCGACACAGACTTGTCCGATTTCGTCGATCTGACAAACTGATGCGGTAGGACGGTCCGACGAATCGCCGGGACCGGCGATCGCAAGAGGAAGAAGGCGAGGCCCGACATGCAGCGGAACGAGCGTCAGACGAGCAACGCAGAAGCCCGCGAGCGACGCGCCGATCTCGTGCGCTTCTTCGGCACCTGGGTGCGCAACCCCATCAAGATGGGCGCCGTCGCGCCCTCCTCCGCCAGCTACTGCGCCACGATGGTGGCGGCCTCCACCACCGAGATCGACGGGCCGATCCTCGAGCTCGGCCCCGGCCTCGGCGTCGTCACCCGCGCGCTTCTCGATGCCGGCGTCGCCCCCTCGCGCATCACCTCGATCGAATACGACCGCGACTTCGCGGCCACGCTCACTCGCCGCTTCCCCGGCGTCAACGTCATCCACGGCGACGGCTTCGACCTCGATGCGACGCTCGCCGACGGCGGCGCGACGCGCTTCTCGACGATCCTCTTCGCCATCCCCATCGTGAAGCTGCCGCAGGCCGAGCGTCAGGCGTTGTTCACCCGCTACTTCGCGCGCTTGGCGCCGGGCGGCAACCTGACCCAGCTCTCCTACCTCTGGACCCCGCCGGTGAAGCCGGTGGCCGGGGTCTTCGACGTCTCGGCCTCGCCCATCGTCTGGGACAACATTCCCCCGGCCCGCGTCTGGATCTACCGCCCGGCTCGGCTCCCCACCAAGCCGGCGCCTTGATCCCGCGCATCCTGATCCTGCCGGGCTCGGCCGAACCCGGCTCGCCCACTCTGCGCCTCGCCGGCGAGGCGACGCGCCTTCTCGCGATGACCGACGTGGCGCTCACCACTGCCAACCTCGCCGACTATCCACTGCCGATCCTCGACGGCGCTCCGCCCGGCGCGGTGCCCGAAAACGCCCGCCTTCTCGCCGGCCGCTTCGCGCTGCAGGACGCCATCCTCGTGATCGCGCCCGAGATCCATGCCGGCATCGCGCCGCTCCTGAAGAACGCGATCGACTGGATCGCCGCCGCCGGCGCCACGCTGCCGCCTCAGGCCGCGTCGCCGTTCCGGCGCGTCGTCGTCGGACTTGCCGGCCTGTCGCCCGCCGAAGGTGGCACCGGCGCAGGCCTGCGGCACCTGCGAGAGGTCCTGGCGGCGCTGGGTGCCGAGATCGTGACGGCGGAATGCCGCATCACGGCCGGTGAAACCCTCTTCGACGCCGACGGACGCCTTGCCGGCGAGGGTGATCGGCGACATCTCGACGACCTCGTGGACGCGGTGCTCGACCACGCCCGCGCCCTCGGGCGCGGCATCTGAGCCCCCACGCCCGACGACCCGCATTTCGCATGACGCGACAAGAGGCTGAGAATGAGCGACGAGAAGAACCGGCCGGCCCCCGCCGCCACCGTGCGGCGCGAGGTTCGCCGCTACCTGCATCAGCACTGGCGCGCCTTCTCGCTGCAGGGCCTCCTCATGGCGCTGGCCGGCGTCGCCGCGCTCGTTGCGCCGCTCCTCGCCACACTCGCCACCTCGATCTTCCTCGGCTGGCTGGTGCTGGCGCTCGCCGGCGCCGCCTTCATCGCCTGCTTCCGCATGCGCGGTGCCGCCGGCTTCTGGTCGAACCTCGCGCTCTCGGTCCTGCTTCTGCTGCTGGGAATCGTCATCCTCGCCGATCCCTTCGCCGGCGCCGTGACCCTCACCACGGTCCTCGCCGTCTACTTCCTCCTCACCGGCCTGACGATCCTGTCGCTCGCCCGCGCCTTCCGCACCTCCACTGGGCGCTTCTGGCTGCTGGCCCTCGCCGGCGGGCTCAACGTCGCCCTCGCCTTCTTCCTCGTCATTGGCCTGCCCGGCACCGCCTCATGGGCTGTCGGCGTCTTCCTCGGCATCTCCCTGCTGATGTCCGGCCTCAGCCTCCTCGCCGCCGCGCTCGATGCCCGCACGGGGCCGAAGCCCGGGCGCTAGCGGGCGAGGGTCGCATGCAGGGGCGCTGCCCCCGCACCCCTGCCAAGGGCCTGAGGCCCTTGGATCCCCATCTGTTGTTTCAGTCACCGGGAGGGCCAGCGGCCCTCCCCGGTGACTGACAGGAGAAAGCGGGGGTCCGGGGGTGTCAGCCCTCGGGCGGGGCACGGGGCGGCAGCCCCGCCATGCCACCCGCCGCCGGCTCAGACGTGCTGGCCGCCGTTGATGTGGATTTCGCCGCCGCTGACGTAGGAGGCCTGGTCGGAGCAGAGGAAGTAGATGATGTCGGCGACCTCGGAGGTCAGGCCGAGGCGGCGCAGGGGGATGGTTTCGACGATCTTCTCGGTGCCGGGTGAGAGGATGGCGGTGTCGATTTCGCCGGGGGCGATGGCGTTGACGCGGATGCCGTCGGGACCGAAGTCGGCGGCCATCTCACGCGTCAGGGAGGCCAGCGCCGCCTTGGAGGTGGCGTAGGCGGTGCCGGCGAAGGGATGGACGCGGCTGCCGACGATCGAGGTGACGTTGACGATCGAGCCCTTCGCGCTGGCCAGTTCGGTGTGGAGGCCGCGGGCGAGCATGATCGGGGCGAAGAAGTTCACCTGGAAGACGTCGCGCCAGACATGCATGGGGGTGCGGATGGAATCCATGCGGGCGCCCTTCTCGACCTTCGGCGAGATGGCCGCGTTGTTGACGAGCGCGTTGAGGCGCCCGCCATTGGCCTGCAGGCGCTGGCGGATCTCGGAAACGGCGTAGCCGACGTCTTCCGGGTCGGAGAGATCGACCTTGATGTGGTCCTCTGGTCCGGCGGGCCAGGGGCAATCGGCTGCGAAATCCTGGCGCGAGCAGGTGATGACGCGCCAGCCCTCGCGCGAGAAGCGCTTGACGGTGGCGTGGCCGATGCCGCGCGAGGCACCTGTGAGAACCAGCGTCTTGCGGGCGTCTTGCGGCTCGGACAGCGACATGGGACCTCGTGCGAAGAGCGAAAGCGGCCGGCGGCGGCCGCGGGTCGGCGCTTTGGATCGAACTCCGCCGCGCCGTCCTTCCTTTAGACCACCGGGGCGAGCCGGGGGAATATCTTTCGCCGCCCGCTCCACTTCCCGTTTCAGCCAGAGAGGGCTCATCGGACGAAGGATGCCGAGCGGGGTGCGCGCGGTCTGCAACGATCCACCTCGAGCACGGCACGCGGTGCCGCAGGCAAACCCTGCCGTCGGCGCGGAGCGCTCTCCCGGCACACGCGAAAATCGGCTATGCGGGACGTCGATGGCCGGCGACGATCCGGTGGCGGGCGGGACGCCGAGCCCTGCCGGGTCGGTTGGACGCCATCGTCTTCCGACGCCGCAGACGTCGCCTTCTCAGCCTCCCCCGGCCGGTCGCGGCCGACGTTCGACGGATCCGGCATGCCTCAGTCCCTTTCTCAATCCGGACCGGTCGTCCGTGTCTGGCGGGTGCTGCGCGCACGGCCGCGCCTCCTCGCCGGGTTCGCGGTGACGATCGCAGTGGCGCTGCTTCTGCCCGCGAGCCTCGCGGCGTCGACGCGGGGGCTCGTCGGCTGGAACTGCGGCGTCCTCGTCTATCTGGCGGCCACAGCGCGCGTGATGCTCGGCGCCGATGCCGGCGACATCCGAAGCCACGCGGCGGGGCAGGACGAGGGGCGTGCCGCGATCCTCGTCATCACCAGCCTCGCCATCGCCGTCAGCTTCGGTGCCATCGCAGTCGAACTGCACGGGATGGGCGGTGCTGCGATCTCGGGCTGGCGCCTGTCGCTCGCCGGCGCCACCATTCTTCTGTCTTGGACGATGACGCAGGTCGTCATGGCCATCCACTATGCCGGCGAATATTACGGCGACCCGAAGGCCGAGGGCGGCATGGCCTTTCCCGGCGGCGACGAGGAGCCGGACTATCTCGACTTCCTCTATTTCGCCTTCACGATGGGCGCGGCGGCCCAGACCTCCGACGTGGCGGTGACGACGCGGGGCATGCGCCGCCTCGTGCTGGCGCACACGATCCTCGCCTTCCTCTTCAACACCACGATCCTGGCGCTCGCCGTGAATGTCGGCGCGAGCGTGATCTGAACGCACGCTGCTGGACAGCGCGGCGCCGATCCCCGACAAGCCGGCCATGACCACGCCCGCCGCCGCTCTTCCCCTCGTGCTTCCGGCGCTGCCCGTCTCGGCCGTGCTGCCGGCGGTGGCGGAGGCCCTCGGCCGCATCGGCATGGCCGTCCTCGTCGCGCCGCCGGGCGCCGGCAAGACGACGCTCACACCGCTGCATCTCCTCGGCGAGATCGCGCAGGGGCGCATCCTCCTCGTCGAGCCCCGACGCCTCGCCGCCCGCGCCGCTGCCACGCGCATGGCCTCTCTGCTCGGCGAGCGACCCGGCGAGCGCGTGGGCTGGCGCATGCGGCTCGACACGAAGGTTTCGGCCGCCACGCGCATCGAGGTCGTCACCGAGGGCGTCCTGACACGCATGATCCTCGCCGAGCCCGATCTGCCGGGCGTCGCCGCCATCCTCTTCGACGAATTCCACGAGCGCTCGCTCGACGGCGATTTCGGGCTGGCGCTGGCGCTCGACCTTCGCGGCGCGCTGCGGCCGGACCTCAAGATCCTCGTCATGTCGGCGACGCTCGACGGCGCGCGCGTCTCGCGGCTGCTGGGCGAGGCGCCGGTGATCGAAAGCGCGGGCCGCGCCTTTCCCGTTGCCATCCGCTACCGCGACCGCCCCGGCACCGAGCCGATCGAGGACGCCGTGGCCGGCGCGGTGCTGGCCGAGATCGCGGCCGGTCCCGGCTCGATCCTCGCCTTCCTGCCGGGCCAGCGCGAGATCGAGCGCACCGCCGAGCGCCTCGCCGCCAGGCTGCCGCCCGGCACGATCCTCGCCCCACTCTACGGGCTGATGGACGCGGCCGCGCAGGATCTCGCCATTCGCCCGGCCCCGGCGGGCACGCGCAAGGTGGTGCTGGCCACCACGATCGCGGAAACCTCGATCACCATCGACGGGGTCAGCGTCGTCGTCGATGGCGGGCTCAAGCGCCAGCCGCGCTTCGAGCCGGCCACCGGCCTGTCGCGGCTGGAGACGGTGCGGGTGTCGCGCGCCTCGGCCGACCAGCGCGCCGGCCGCGCCGGCCGAACCGCGCCGGGGATCGCCGTGCGGCTGTGGCGCGAGGCCGAGACCGGCGCGCTCGACGCCTTCGACCGGCCCGAGATCCTTTCGACCGATCTCGCCTCGCTCGTCCTCGACACGCTGGCCTGGGGCGCGCGCGATCCGGCCGAACTCGCCTTTCTCGATCCCCCGCCCGCGCCCGCCGTGGCGGAAGCGCGCGCGCTGCTCGCCGATCTCGGCGCGATCGGTCCGGACGGCCGCCTGACCGCGATGGGCGAGACGATGCGCCGCCTGCCCGCCCCGCCGCGCCTGGCCCGCATGGTGGCCGGCGCCGCGCCGGGCGCGCCGCGCCGCACCGCCGCGCGCCTTGCCGTGCTCCTCACCGAACACGGGCTCGGCGGGTTGGACGTCGATCTCACCGAGCGCCTGCGCCGCTGGGCGAGCGAGCGCTCGCCGCGCGCCAGGATGGCCGACGACCTCGCCGCGCGGATGGTGCGCAGCGTGCCGGCATCGAGCGACGAGCCCGGGATCGGCGACCACGACGACGCGGACCCCGGCGCGCTGCTGGCGCTCGCCTATCCCGATCGCGTCGCCCTGCCGCGCGGCGCGCGCGGCGCCTTCGTCCTGTCGAACGGGCGCGGCGGCGTCCTGGCCGAAACCGAGGCGCTGGCGCGCGAGCCCGCGCTCATCGTCGCCGACCTGCAGGGCGTCGCGCCCGGTGGGCCCTCCCGCGCCGGGGCGCCGCGCGTCGGGCGCATCCGCTCCGCCGTCGCCCTGCCGCGCGAGGCGCTGGAGCGCATTCTCGCCGCCCGCATCGTCGAGGAGGACGTCATCGTCTTCGATCCCGCGAGCCGCTCGGTGCGCGCCCGCCATGTCCGCCGCCTCGGCCACGCCATCCTTTCGGAAGCCCCGCGCCCGCTGCCCGAGGACGGGAGCGCCGTCGGCCCATTGATGGCCGGGCTTCGCGATCTCGGTCTCGGCCTCGCGCCCCTGCCGATCGACCGCGACGGCGAGCGGCTGCTCGCCCGCCTGCGCTTTGCCGCCGAGGCGCTCGGCCCCGAGGCCGGCTGGCCCGACTTCTCGGACGACGCGCTCCTGACGACGCTGGAGGACTGGCTGGCGCCCTTCGTGCCCGGCGCCGCGTCGCTGGCTTCGATCGCGCCCGGTGCGATCCGCGAGGCGCTGCTCGCCCGCCTCGACCCCGCCGAGGCCCGCCGCATCGAGGGGATCGTGCCTTCGCATTTCGATGCCCCCACCGGCCAGCGCCATCCCATCCGCTACGAGCCGCAGGGGCCGGTGCTGGCCGTGCGCGTGCAGGAACTGTTCGGGCTGAAGCGCCATCCGGCCGTCGCCGACGGGCGCCTGCCGCTCATCCTCGAACTTCTGTCGCCGGCCGGGCGCCCGATCCAGGTGACGCGCGACCTGCCGGGCTTCTGGGCCGGTTCCTGGGCCGACGTTCGCGCCGACCTTCGCGGCCGCTATCCGCGCCATCCCTGGCCCGAGGATCCCGCGAGCGCGGCCCCCACCGCACGGGCCAAGCCGCGCGGCACCTGACGCAAGGCCAGACCGCGCGGCACCGGACGGCCGAATTTCCATTGCAAGGGAAAGAGGTTGCGCCGACGCGTCGCATCTTGGCAGGGGTGCGCCCGCTTCTAAGTGCGGCCGCATGATGAACCGATCGCACCATGCCGATTTCGAACCGGGTCCGTCTTGGTCCGGCCGCGCCTCGAACGAGGGCCAGCGCATGCGCCTGGCGACGCTGACGCGGCTGCGCTGGCTGTCGATCGCCGGGCAGACCGCGGCCTGCGTCTTCGTCGCCTGGGGCCTCTGGTATCCCTATCCGGTGTTTCTCTGCTTCGGTCTCATCGCCCTGTCGGTGGCGCTGAACATCGTCCTCTCGCTGCGCTTTCCCAAGAGCGAGCGGCTGGAGTCGCGGCAGGTCGCCGCGATCCTCGCCTTCGACATCCTGCAGCCGACCGGGCTCCTCTTCCTCACCGGCGGCATCCAGAACCCGTTCGCGATCTTTCTCATCGTGCCCGCGATGACCGCCGCGGCGACCCAGCCGCCGGCCACCACGATCGGCCTCGGCATCCTCGCCGTCGCGGCGTCCACCGTGCTCGCCTTCGTCCATATGCCGATGCCCTGGCCGCTCGACCTTCCCTTCGCGCTGCCGCTCCCCTACCTCGGCGGCATGTGGTTCGCGCTCGTCACCACGCTTCTGTTCTCCACCTTCTACATCTACCGCGTCGCCGCAGAGGCCCGCACGCTTTCCGACGCGCTGGCCGCCACCGAACTCGTGCTCCAGCGCGAGCAGCATCTCTCCGCCCTCGACGGGCTCGCCGCCGCCGCCGCGCACGAACTCGGCACCCCGCTTGCCACGATCGCCCTCGTCGCCAAGGAGATGGGCCGGTCCACTTCGACCGCGCATCCGATGCGCGAGGACGTCGATCTCCTCATTACCCAGACCGAGCGCTGCCGCGACATCCTGCGCCAGCTCACCAGCCTCTCGTCGTCCTCAGAGGAGCATCTGGCACGCCTGTCTTTCCTGTCGCTCGTCGAGGAGGTCGTCGCCCCGCATCGCGATTTCGGCGTCACCATCCGCGTCATCGCGGCGCGGCGCGAAGGCCCCGAACCGGTGATGCGGCGCAATGCCGGCATCGTCTACGGGCTCGGCAACATCGTCGAGAACGCCGTCGATTTTGCCGCGGGCGAAGTCACGATCTCGCTGGGATGGACGGGAGAACGCATCGACATCGAGATCGTCGACGATGGCTCGGGCTTTCCCGCCGACGTGCTCGCCCGGATCGGCGATCCCTACATGGCCCAGCGTGAGGCGGGACCGCGCAATTCCGGCGGCGGCCTCGGCCTCGGCCTCTTCATCGCCAAGACCCTGCTCGAGCGCTCGGGCGCCCGGATCGTCTTCGGCAACCGCCCGGAGGCCGAGCGCCCCGGCGCCCTCGTCGCCATTTCATGGCCGCGCGAGATCTTCGGGCGGCTCGCCGCCAGCGAAGACAGCGAGGAACGGGTCTCGATGTCGGCCCTCCCCTCCCTCTGATCCTAAACTCTGTCCATCGGACGCGATGTCGCGCCCGTTGACTTGCGCGCGAACGGCTCCAAATCAGAACGGAAAAGGAACGAAACCATGCTCATGGACGTCACCGCTTCCACCCCCGTCCCCGCCCGCCTGCCGGACGGCGACCACTCGATCCTCCTCGTCGACGACGACCGCCCGTTCGTAACGCGTCTCGGACGCGCCTTCGAGCAGCGCGGCTTCGACGTGCGCACCGCCGAGGGCGTGTCGGACGGCATCGCCGCCATCCGCGCCCAGGCCCCGGCCTATGCGGTCGTCGACATGCGGCTCGGCACCGGCAACGGGCTCGAGATCATCGAGGCGCTGCGCCGCGCCCGCCCCGACGCCCGCGTCGTCGTCCTCACCGGCTACGGCAACATCGCCACCGCCGTCACCGCCGTGAAACTCGGCGCCATCGATTATCTCGCCAAGCCCGCCGATGCCGACGAGGTGATCGCCGCGCTCATGCGCGAGCCCGGCACCAAGGCCGAGCCGCCCGAGAATCCGATGTCGGCCGACCGTATCCGCTGGGAGCACATCCAGCGCGTCTACGAACTCTGCGACCGCAACGTCTCCGAGACCGCGCGCCGCCTCTCCATGCACCGCCGCACCCTGCAGCGCATCCTCGCGAAGCGCGCCCCGCGCTGAGGCGTGGGGCGATGCGATGCAGGGGCGCTGCCCCCGCACCCCTGCCAAGGGCCTGAGGCCCTTGGAACCCCATCACTTCTGTCGATCATCGGAAAGGGCCGCCGGCCCTTTCCGATGATCGATCAAAAGAAGCGGGGGCTTCGGGGCGTCAGGCCCCGAGCGGGGAAGGGGCGGCAGCCCCGCCATGCGTCAATCCTCGTCCAACGTCGGCTCGCCCGTGAGGAACGGGTTGGCGGTCCATTCAGCCTGAAGCAGGCGATCGGAGGCGAGGCGGGCGAAGCGCAGCGTCAGCGCCTTGCGGGTGGCCGAAGGCAGCTTGTGCTCAGGCGCCTCGCGCAGGATCTCGGCGCCGTAGCCGTCCGAGAGGATGAGGCCGCAATCCTCCGGGAAGATGTCGGTGGGAACGCCGGGATGGGTCGCGAAGTAGAGGCGGTCGCAGTGGAGCCGATAGTCGGGCCATTTGCGATCGACGCGGAAGTCCTCGATCGAGGACTTGATCTCGACGATGGTGAACTCACCCTTCTCGGACAGGCAGAGAAGATCGGCGCGCCGCCCCGAGACGAGCGGTATTTCCGGCAGGACCGACACGCGCAGACGGATCATCAACCGCTGGACGCCGCGCCGCACAAGCATGGCGCGCTCGGACTGACGGCCGTCGACGAGGGGATCGCGGCGGTTGGGCGAGACGAGAGGCATGGCGCAAGGCGTAGACCGCGACGCGCCGGTCGATCAAGACGCCCGGCGAGCAAAACCGAAACGCCGAGTCGTTCCGCCGCATGAGAAAGGCGAACGCTTGTGGGCCGACGAGGCGAATGCGCCGCCTTGAGCGGAGCATTCGGTGCCGCGACACGCACGGGATGGGCGGGAGCGGATGCGAATGCGATAAGCTCGTTCGCGCAAACGGAGTGACGTCGAGTTCAACTGTTCCCCAGCGAACCCGAACGACTTGCAAGGGCCGATCAGTCAGTCGGCCTTCCCCTTCCTGGAGAACGACGCGTCTCTGCAGACAGCCCGGATCGACGCGATCTGCATCGCCAGATCCAGCCTCGCTGGAAGTCCCGGCGTCGTTGCGCGTTGTAATCACACCATCCGGAGGCGGAACACGCCGCGCCTCAACGATGGCCGGCGGCTTCGCCTCCCGCCGACGCCAGCGCCGGGCTGGCTATGCGCGCGCTCTCACCGGCGATCTCGTCGAGGATCGGGCAGTCGGGCTCGCGGCCGGAATGGCATTCCTCGCTCAGCATGGCCAGCGCCCGGCGCAGGGACTGAAGCTCCTCGATCTTGTGGTCGATCTCGCCGATGCGCCGCGCCACGAGGCGCCGGCCATCGCCGCGATCGCGCGCCTCGCCGCCATAGAGCGCCAGGAGCTTGCGCGCCTCGTCGATCGAAAAACCGCCCGAGCGCGAGCGCTGCAGGAAGCGCAGGACATGCACGTCGCGCTCGCAATAGTCGCGGTATCCGTTGGCCGCGCGGGCCGGCTGCACGAGCCCGACCTCCTCATAGTAACGGATGGTCTTCGACGGCAGGCCGGACCGTTTCGACGCTTCGCCGATATTCATCCGAAGTCCCCGATTTGTCAGCATTTTCGTCCCTTGAGAGAGGAAATGCGGCAAAGCTGGGGATCGTCAACTGTGCTCGCGTTGCAACAAGAATATCTTAACCATGGAGGGGTCTACTCGTGTCGTTGCCAGCTGAATCGCATCGGCGTACCAGAAGGACGGCCCTCCCGGGACGCCCGATCCGGGAACCGTGCCTCGCCTGGCCGCCCAACCCTCGCAGCCTGACCCGGACGCCCCATGACGACCCGCTCGACCCTCTCCCTTCTCGGCGTCTCGCTCGCCGCTCTGGCCGCCCTCGGCGGCTGCACGACCCAGCAGCGGGCGTCGATCAGCACCGACGTGCCGATGGCGCAGGCCTATGTCGCGCCGGCCCCGGTCGAGCAGATCAAGTCGGGCGGACCGCTTGGCCCGGTCGAGCTGACGGCCTACGATTCGATCGAGGACGGCGGCTTCAAGCTGCCGGCCATCCCGATCTCGAAGGTTTCCGAAGAGTTCCGCCGCCAGCGCGTCGTCTACAATGGCGAGGGTCTCGAGCCCGGCACCGTGGTGGTCGATACGAAGAACCATTTCCTCTACGTCGTGGAGCCGCAGGGCACCGCGATGCGCTACGGCATCGGCGTCGGCAAGGCCGGCTTCTCGTGGTCCGGCCAAGCTGAGATCAAGGACAAGCAGCACTGGCCGAAGTGGTTTCCGCCGGTCGAGATGATCGCGCGCAGGCCCGAGCTCAAGCCCTATGGCAACGAGGTCGGCATGAATCCCGGCCTGCAGAACCCGCTCGGCGCCCGCGCCCTCTACCTCTATCAGGGCAACAAGGACACGCTGTTCCGCCTGCACGGCACGCCGGAATGGTGGTCGATCGGCAAGTCGGTCTCGTCGGGCTGCATCCGCCTGATGAACCAGGACATCGTCGACCTCTACGACCGCGTTCCGATGAACGCGAGCGTCATCGTGCTTCAGGGCAAGGAGACGCTGGAATCGCGTCGCCGCACCGCGCCGCAGAGCTGATCGAGCTCCCACACGAGTTAAAGGCGGGGGACCGCCATGGCCGGACGCTTCGGGGGAAGCGTCCGGCCTTTTTGTTTGCGAGCGGACCGGGGATCCATGTTCTCGGACGGCAACTGGTGGGCTGGGCGTCCCCCACCCCTTCGATCGGGCCCGGGCTTGATCGGACGTCGAGGACGCATCCCTCCCTCCCTTGCATCTTCACACGCGCCGTCTTCGAAAACCGCGCGGCGTCATCGGAGCGGTGCTATAGGGACGGCGCATTCCGTCGTCCCTTCGTCCCAGCATTCGAGCCCCGCCCCATGGATCCAGACTTCCTGCGCGCCCAGGCGCATCGCGTCCTGCCGGCCGCCGTCCTTCCCGAACTGCCGGGCTTCTACAGCGGCAAGGTGCGCGAGAACTACGACCTAGCCGACGGGCGCCGCGTCATCATCGCCACCGACCGGCTCAGCGCCTTCGACCGGATCCTCTGCGCCGTGCCCTTCAAGGGGCAGGTGCTGACGCAGACCGCGCGCTTCTGGTTCGAGGCGACCTCCGACATCTGCCGCAACCATGTCCTCGACACGCCCGACCCGAACGTCGTGATCGGCCAGCGCCTCGACATCCTGCCGGTCGAGATCGTGGTGCGTGGCCATCTCGCGGGCACCACCGGCACCTCGATCCTGACCCTCTACAAGAGCGGCCAGCGCGACATGTACGGCGTCCACATGCCGGACGGCCTGCGCGACAACGAGCGTCTGCCGCAGCCGATCATCACACCCACCTCGAAGGCTTTCGACGGCGGTCACGACGAGCCGCTGACGCCGGCCGAGATCCTCGAGCGCGGCCTCCTCACGCCCGCGCAATGGGACGAGGTCAGCGCCCATGCGCTGGCCCTCTTCGCACGCGGCCAGGCGATGGCCGCCGATCGCGGCCTCATCCTCGCCGACACGAAATACGAGTTCGGCACCGATCCGGCCGGGCGCATCGTGCTGGCCGACGAGATCCACACGCCCGATTCCAGCCGATACTGGAAGGCCGCGAGCTTCGAGGAGCGCTTCGAGGCGGGCGAGCGCCCCGACAGCTTCGACAAGGATTTCGTGCGCTCCTGGGTCGCGGCGCGCTGCGACCCGTACCAGGACGAGATCCCGGAGATTCCGGAGGACATGATCCTCGACACCGCGCTCGTCTATGTCGAAGCCTTCGAGACGATCACCGGGCGGTTCTTCGAGCCCGATCTCTCCGGCGACAGCGTGCTGGAGCGCATCCACACGCGCCTCGCCCCGCTCTTCGGCGGCCGCTGAGGGGTCCAGAGCATTTCCAGCGGACAACGCGGCTCACAAAGACCTAGAGCCGATCCTGTGACCCCTTGTTCGCCGGATCGGCTCTAGGCGCGTCGGGGCGCATGGATCGCCCCCACGAGAAGGATCCCGAGCACGGTCGCGTTCAGCACGTGCCAGAGAAAATGCAGCCCGAGCGGCACCGCGGCACAAAGTGGGCTGTCGAGTGTGCGCAACGTCAGCGACACCGCGAAGACCCCGCCCGCGCCGAGAAGCGCTCGCGCCGCCGGATGGCCTCGCGCGGTCAGCAGCGTACCCAGGCCGAACAGCGCCGCCAGCGCCGGAATATAGGCGGCCGAGGAGCCCATCCACGGCTCCGCCAGCGGTGCCAGCGCCTGACCGCCAAGCGCGAAAGCCAGCGTGCCGAGCGCGCTCGCGCCCCGGCCGAGTTCGACGAACCGCCGCAGCGCCAGCGCGAAATAGCCGTAGATGAAGATCGCGATTGGGATCACGTCGGCAAGCACCGACCACTGGTCGGCAAAGGTGTGGAACAGGAACGAGCCGATGCCGATCACCGCGACGAGCGCGATCAGCGCTAACGTCGCGCGGTCGCCGCCCTCGATCTTGGCCCGCCGCCGCCAGAGGCGAAAGGCCAGCGCCGCCGCGACGAGGAAGGCCACGTTCGACAGCGCGTTGACGGGTTCGGCCCAGAAGGCCCCGCTCGTGCGCTCGCAATAGGCGTCGATCGGCGCGAACCAGTCCATGGCCTGCCCTTCCCGCTTCCCCGATCGCAGTGCCCGCCGGCCTCAGCCGCCGCCCGACGCCAGACCCAGCGTCGTCAGCGTCACGAAGAGATAGCGCAGGCCCTTGCCCGTGCCGACCAGCAGCAGGAACGGCACCACCCGCACGCCCAGCAGCCCCGCGATCACCGTCAGCGCGTCGCCCACCACCGGCACCCAGGCGAACAGGAGCGAGGGCAGCCCGAAGCGCTCGAACCAGCCGCTCGCCCGCGCGATCCGTCGCTCGGGCACCGGAAACCACTTGGCCTCGCGGTAGGCCGCCAGAAATCGCCCGCAACCCCAGTTGAACAGCCCGCCCAACGTGTTGCCGAGCGTCGCCGCCAAGGTCAACAGCCACGGGCTTCCCGTGCCCGCCAGAAGCAGGCCCACCAGCACTGCCTCCGACGATGCCGGAATGAGCGTCGCCGCCAGAAACGCCGCCGCGAACAACCCGCCATACGCCGCCAGAAGCTCGACGGTCACGGAGCGCGGCGCGTGGCAAGCAGGGGCGCTGCCCCCGCACCCCCGCCAAGGGACTTGAAGCCCCTTGGAACCCACTCTCTGGTTTCCCTCGATGGGGTGGGCCGTTGGCCCGCCCCATCGAGGGACAAAAGAAAAGAAGGGTCCGGGAATTCATTCCCGGGCGGGGACCGGGGCGGCAGCCCCGCCATCGCGCGCCTCACGCCCGGCGGCCGGCGGCCTTCTTCTCGCGGCGGCGGCGGTGAAGGACGGGTTCGGTGTAGCCGTTGGGCTGGATGCGGCCCTCGAGCACGAGCTCGAGGGCCGCCTGGAAGGCGACGGACTCGTCGAAATGGCCGGCCATCGGCTCGTAGAGCGGGTCGCCGGCGTTCTGCCCATCGACGACGGCGGCCATGCGCCGGAGGGTCTCGACGACCTGCGCCTCGGTGACGACGCCGTGGAGAAGCCAGTTGGCGATGTGCTGGGAGGAGATGCGCAAGGTGGCGCGGTCTTCCATCAGGCCGACATTGTTGATGTCGGGCACCTTCGAGCAGCCCACGCCTTGGTCGACCCAGCGCACGACGTAGCCGAGGATGCCTTGGGCGTTGTTGTCGAGCTCGGCCTGGATGTCCTCGGGTGTCCAGTTCGGGCGCACCGAGACGGGGATGGTGAGGATCTCGGAGAGCTTCGTGCGCGAGCCGCCGGCGAGCTCGGTCTGGCGCTGAGCGACGGAGACCTCGTGATAGTGGGTGGCGTGGAGGGTGGCGGCGGTCGGCGAGGGCACCCAGGCGGTGTTGGCTCCGGCGCGCGGGTGGGCGATCTTCTGCTCGAGCATGGCGTGCATGAGGTCGGGCATGGCCCACATGCCCTTGCCGATCTGGGCGTGGCCCTTGAGGCCGCAGGCAAGGCCGACGTCGACGTTGCGATCCTCGTAGGCCTTGATCCAGGGGGCGGCCTTCATGTCGCCCTTGCGGATCATCGGGCCGAGTTCGATCGAGGTGTGCATCTCGTCGCCGGTGCGGTCGAGGAAGCCGGTGTTGATGAAGACGACGCGGTTCTTGGCGCGGCGGATGGCCTCCTTGAGGTTCACCGTGGTGCGGCGTTCCTCGTCCATGATGCCCATCTTGATCGTGTTGGGCTTGAGGCCGAGAGCGCTCTCGACACGGGCGAAGATCTCGTCGGCGAATTCGACCTCGTCGGGCCCGTGCATCTTGGGCTTGACGATGTAGACCGAGCCGGCGCGCGAGTTGCGGGGCCCCTGCTGCTTCTTCAGGTCGTGAAGGGCGACGAGCGTGGTGATGGCGGCGTCGAGCATGCCCTCGGGCGCCTCCGACCCGTCGCGCAGGAGCACGGCCGGGTTGGTCATCAGGTGCCCGACATTGCGGATGAGCATGAGCGAGCGGCCGGGCAGGGTCAGCGCGGAGCCGTCGGGCGCGGTGTAGTCGCGATCGGGGCTCAGGCGACGGGTGACGGTCTCGCCGCCCTTCTGGAAGCTCTCGACGAGGTCGCCCTTCATCAGGCCGAGCCAGTTGCGATAGACGGCGACCTTGTCCTCGGCATCGACGGCGGCGACCGAATCCTCGCAATCCTGGATCGTGGTGACCGCGCTTTCCAGGATCACGTCGGAAAGGCCGGCGGGATCGGTGGAGCCGATCGGCGAGGTCGGGTCGATGACGATCTCGCCGTGCAGGCCGTTCGTGGCGAAGAGGATCGAGGTCGGGGCGCCCGGCTCGCCGCGATAGCCCGCGAACTGCGAGGGCTCGGCCAGCGGCACGAGGCGACCGTCGTGCAGCGTCGTCATCAGCCGTGCCTTCTCCACCGCGAAGCCTTCCGCCTCGCGCCAGGAGGCGCCGTTCAGCGGCACGGAGCGGTCGAGGAAGTCGCGCGCCCAGCCGACGACCTTCTCGCCGCGCACCGGGTTGTAGCCGCGGCCGCGCTCGGCGCCGCCTTCTTCCGAGATGGCGTCGGTGCCGTAGAGCGCATCGTAGAGCGAGCCCCAGCGGGCGTTGGCGGCGTTGAGCGCGAAGCGGGCGTTGAGGACGGGCACGACGAGCTGCGGCCCGGCAATGCCGGCGATCTCGGCATCGACATCGGCGGTCTCGACCGAGAAGGCGCCGCCCTCGGGCACGAGATAGCCGATCTCGCGCAGGAAGGCCTCGTATTCCACGCCGTCCACCGTGCCGCCGCGCCGGTCGCGGCACCAGGCGTCGATCTTCGACTGGAGGTCGTCGCGGATGGCGAGAAGCTCGCGGTTGCGGGGCGCGAGATCGTGGAGGAGCCCCGAGAGATCACGCCAGAAGGCGTCGGCCTCGATGCCGGTTCCCGGCAGCGCCTCGGTCTCGACGAACTGCTTCAGGCGATCATCGACCTTCAGGCCATGAAGTTCGGTGCGGCTTTCATCGGCGGCGGCGGACATGCGGCTTTTCCCCTCGTGCGATCCCGGCGCGCGGGCGCTTGGTTCCCGTGGAGGTGTCGCGAATAGGGGCGCGGCTGTCAAACGGACTTTACCGCCCCGTGCGAGACGGGACCGGGCGCCTCGCCTACGATGATCGCCGGGCCCCTCGCGCCCGTTCCGCACTGCCGCACGCCGCCGACCCGAAAGGACCGACCTGCCGATGAGACCCGCCCTTCTCGCCCTCGCCGCCGCGCTCGGTGCGTCCGCCACGCTGCCGGCCGAAGCGTTCGACCTCAAGATCCTGCACGTCAACGATGTCCATTCGCGGGTCGAGCCGATCAGTCGGAGCGACGGCCCGTGCTCTGTCAAAGACGCGGAGGCCGGTGCCTGCTTCGGCGGGGTGGCGCGGCTGGCGGCGGCGATCGCGAACGAGCGCGCCAGGGCCGGCACGACGCCGGTGCTGCTCCTCGATGCCGGCGACCAGAGCCAGGGATCGCTGTTCTATACGGTCTACAAGGGCAGGGACGCCGCGGAGTTCATGAACGCGATGGGCTTCGAGGCGACGGCCGTCGGCAATCACGAGTTCGACGACGGCGTGCCGGTGCTCTCGGACTTCGCCCGCAGCGTCCGGTTTCCGGTGCTCTCGGCCAATCTGGATCTCACGCGCGAGCCGGACCTCGCCGCGCTCATCGCGCCCTCCACGGTGGTCGAGAAGGGCGGCGAGCGGATCGGCACCATCGGCCTGACCCCGCCCGACACGGCGGAGCTGACGATCGGCGGCAGGACTGTCGGCTTCGGCGATCCCGTCGCGGCGGCGCGGCGCGAGGCCGAGCGCCTGACGGCGCAGGGCGTGACCAAGATCGTGCTCCTCAGCCATTCCGGCTACGCGCTCGACCAGCGGCTGGCGGCCGAGGTGCCCGGCCTCGACGTGATCGTCGGCGGCCATTCGCACACGCTTCTCTCCGCCACCGACCCGAAGGCCGCCGGACCCTATCCGACGCTCGTCACCGGGTCGGACGGGGTGGGCGTTCCGATCGTGCAAGCCTACGCCTACGGCAAGTATCTCGGCGACCTCACCGTGACCTTCGACGAGCGCGGCGTCGTGACCAGGGCCGAGGGCGCGCCGATCCTTCTCGAGCAGAGCCTGCCCGAGGACCCCGCCATGGTGGCGCGTGTCGCTGAGCTGGCGGTGCCGCTCGAGGCCATGCGAACGAAGGTGGTGGGGACGAGCGCCGCCGCCATCGACGGCTCGCGCGACACCTGCCGCACCGGCGAGTGCCAGATGGGCAATCTCGTCGCCGAGGCGATGCTGGCGCGCACCGGGGACCAGGGCGTGACGATCGCCATCGCCAATGGCGGGGGCCTTCGCGCCTCGATCGACGCCGGCCCGGTGACGCTCGGCGAGGTGCTGACGGTGCTGCCCTTCCAGAACACGATCGCGACGTTCCAGCTGACGGGCGCCGACGTCGTGGCGGCGCTGGAGGGCGGCGTCGCCGAGGTCGAGGCCGGCGCCGGCCGCTTCCCGCAGGTGGCGGGGCTGCAGTTCGACTGGTCGCGAACCGGGCGGCCGAACGAGAGCCGGATCGAGGCAGTGCGGGTGCGCGACGATGCAGGCCGATGGGTGCCGATCGACCCGGCCGTCACCTACACGCTCGTCTCCAACAACTTCCTGCGCACCGGCGGCGACGGCTACAAGGTCTTCGCCGAGAAGGCGGTGAACGCCTACGATTACGGGCCGAACCTCGAAGACGCCGTCATCGCCTACCTGACGGCGGAGAACGCGCCCTACCGGCCGTCCACCGACGGGCGCATCCGCGAGACGCGGTAGGAACGCTCGGGTGCCGCCTCAACGGTCGGCGAGAAGCACCCGGTGGTCGAGCAGGAACTTGGCGAAGAAGGGCAGGCTCGCCGAGCCGACCTCGCGGGCCGAGCGGCCGATCGTGCCCTCGGCCACCGCGACGGGGGGCAGGCCCTGCAGGTCGAGCCGCGCCAGCGCCTCTCGCGTCGCCTCGGTGAGGCGCCGGCGCACGGTGGCGGGAAAGCTGCCGTCGATTACGGCCTTCTCGAAGTCGTAGACCGCGGCAGACGCGGCCACCGCATGGGCGAGCCCGCCAGCCGCGATGGTGATCCACTCGTTAAGAAGCGGCCCGAGATCGCTCCAGTCGGCATCCCGGCGCCAGAGCTCGACGCTCGAGCGCCCGGAGGCCTCCACCATGCGCTCCAGCACGTGGATCGAGGCGACGTGGATGAGCTGGCGCTCGGGGCCTTCTCTCGTCGGGACCAGCATCGAGCCGAGCGCGCCGGCATTGCCGGTGCGCCCCGAGACGAGGGCGCCGTCGATGACGATGCCGCCGCCGACGAAGGCGCCGACGAAGAAGTAGATGTAATGGGCCGAAACGGCGGTGCCGAAGGCCTGCTCGGCGCCGCAGGCCGCGGTCACGTCGTTGGCGAGATAGACGGCCTCGCCGGTCGCCTGTTCGAGCTCGGCGGCGAAGTCGAGCCGGCGCCATTCCTCCATCTCGCCGGGCGGCGCCCCGTTGGCCTCGCCCCAGGCCCAGAGTTCGAAGGGCATGCCGACCCCGAGGCCCGACAGGCGACGGCGCAGGAGCGGCGGCAGCGCCGCGCGCAGCTCGTCGGCGGCGCGGGTGACAAAGGCGAGGATCTCGGCATGGCGGGGAAAGCGGTAGAGGATGGCGCGGCTCTCGCGCACCGTGCCGACGAAGTCCATCAGCACCATCTCGCTCGTGCGCCGGCCGAGCTTGAGGCCGAGCGCGAAGGCGCCGTCCGGGTTGAGCCGCATCGGCACCGAGGGCTGGCCGACGCGCCCGCGCCGCGGCTCGCCGGCCAGCACCAGCCCGTCGCCCTCGAGCGAGCGCATGATCACCGAGGCGGTCTGCGGCGAGAGGCCGGAGAGGCGCGCGATCTCGGACTTGGCGAGTTCGCCGTGGCGGCGGATGAGCGAGAGCACGGCGCGCTCGTTGTGCGCGCGAAGGCCCGCCTGGTTCGAGCCCCGGAGGCGTTCGTCGCCGCCGCTCGCCGGGCGCGCCGACCCGTCCGTCGGCAGCATCGCGTCGCCCATGCCCTGTGGCCCTCCCCCGATGTGAGGCCGATCTCGCGCCGGCTGTCACGGCCGAACCTTTCCCAACCCGCGGACCCTGTCAATAAATAAATCCTCGTGAGTTATAGATTGACAGGGGCTGACGGCTTGTGTTGGATGCCCCGGTACGACCCGGCGAGGAGGCTCGGGTCGCCCGCGTCCGACGCCCGGCCTCGAAGGTCGGGCCGGCCGGTGATCGTTTTTTTCGGGAGGCTTCTTAAGTGAATTTGCGTCATCTCTTCGCGTCCGCCGCCGTCGGCGCGCTCGGTGTCCTCGCTCTCGCCGGCAGCGCCTCCGCGCAGTCGCCGATGACGGTCTGCCTGATTACCAAGACCGACACGAACCCCTTCTTCGTCAAGATGAAGGAAGGTGCCGAGGCCAAGGCCAAGGAACTCGGCATCAACCTGCAGTCCTATGCCGGCCGCGTCGACGGCGACTCGGACAGCCAGGTCCAGGCGATCGAAAGCTGCATCGCGGCGGGCGCCAAGGGCATCCTGATCGCCGCCTCCGACACGAAGGGCATCGTGCCCGCCATCACCAAGGCACGCGACGCCGGCCTCATCACCATCGCGCTTGACACGCCGCTCGAGCCGCTGAACGCGGCCGACGCGACCTTCGCCACCGACAATTACGAGGCGGGCGTCCTCATCGGCCAGTGGGCCAAGGCCAAGATGGGCAATGAGGCCGCCGACGCCAAGATCGCCTTCCTCGACCTGACCCCGCAGCAGCCCTCCGTGGCCGTGCTGCGCGACCAGGGCTTCATGGAGGGCTTCGGCATCGACGTGAAGAACAAGGACGTGGTGGGCGACGAGAGCGACGCGCGCATCGTCGGACACGACATCACCAACGGCAACGAGGAGGGCGGCCGTCAGGCGATGGAGAACCTTCTCCAGAAGGATCCGACGATCAACCTCGTCTACACGATCAACGAGCCGGCCGCGGCCGGCGCCTACGAGGCGCTGAAGGCGCTGGGCCTCGCCGACAAGGTGACGATCGTCTCCGTCGACGGCGGCTGCCCCGGCATCGCCAACGTCAAGGACGGCGTCATCGGCGCCACCTCGATGCAGTATCCGCTGAAGATGGCCGCGATGGGCGTCGAGGCGGTCAAGACCTTCGCCGAGTCCGGCAAGAAGCCGGAGGCCTCCGCCGGCCTCGAGATCACCAACACCGGCGTCGACCTCGTCACCGACGCGCCGGTCGACGGCGTCAAGTCGATGGACTCGGCCACGGCCGCGAAGGCCTGCTGGGGCTGATACGCTTCGCAAATCTCCGGCGCCGCGGGCTTGGAAAGCCCCGGCGCCGGAGCCTCGCGAGCCGGGCCGCCCGACGGGCGCGTCCGGCTTTGACGGACCCCGCGCAAGGGAGATCGCGGCTCGATGACCGACACCACCACCCGAAAGGGCAGCGACTTCGAGGCGGGGCTCGACAAGAGCGACACCCGCGTGGCGGATTTCTCCGCCAAGCATAAACGCACGCCGCTCCAGCATCTCCAGCACTTCCTCCACGCCAATCCCACGATGGTGCCGGTGATCGTGCTGCTCTGCGGCATCGGCGTCTTCGGCGCGCTCATCGGCGGCCGCTTCTTCAACGCCTTCACGATGACGCTGATCCTCCAGCAGGTCGCGATCGTGGGCATCGTCGGCGTCGCGCAGACGCTCATCATCCTCACCGCCGGCATCGACCTCTCGGTCGGCGCGATCATGGTCCTCTCCTCGGTGGTGATGGGCAATCTCGCCGTGCTGCACGGCGTGCCCTCGCCACTGGCGCTGCTCATCGGCCTCGCCGTCGGCACGCTCTGCGGCGCCATCAACGGCGTGCTGGTCGCCAAGGTGCGCCTGCCGCCCTTCATCGTGACGCTCGGAACCTGGTTCGTCTTCGAGGCGATCAACTTCATCTACACTCAGAACGCCACGATCCGGGCGCAGGACGTCGAGGCCGCCGCCCCGATGATGCAGTTCCTCGGGCGCACGTTCCAGGTCGGCGGCGCCGTCTTCACCTATGCGGTGGTGGCCGTGCTGCTTCTCGTGGCGCTGTTCTACTACATCCTCAACAACACGGCCTGGGGCCGCCACGTCTACGCCGTGGGCGACGACGAGGACGCAGCGCGCCTGTCGGGCATCCGCTCGAACAAGGTGCTGATCTCGGTCTACGCGGTGTCGGGCCTCATCTGCGGCTTCGCCGGCTGGGCGCTCATCGGGCGCATCGGCTCGGTCTCGCCGACCTCGGGCTATGAGGCCAACATCCAGGCGATCACCGCGGTCGTCATTGGCGGCACCTCGCTCTTCGGCGGGCGCGGCTCGGTGCTCGGCACGCTCGTCGGCGCGCTCATCGTCGGCGTCTTCGCCATGGGCCTGCGCATCTACGGCACCGACCCGCAATGGACCCGCCTGACGGTGGGCGCGCTCATCATCCTGGCGGTCGCATCCGACCAGTGGATCCGGAAGGTCTCGGCCTGATGTCCCATACGCTCGGCACCACTCCCGTCCTGCAGGCGCGCGGCCTGCAGAAGCGCTACGGCCGCGTCGTCGCCATCGACAACGGCGACTTCGACCTCTACCCCGGCGAAATCCTCGCCGTGATCGGCGACAACGGCGCCGGCAAGTCGACCCTGATCAAGGCGCTGTCGGGCGCCGTGATCCCCGACGGCGGCGAGATCCGCCTCGACGGCAAGCCGATCACCTTCGCCAACCCGCAGGCGGCGCGCGACAGCGGCATCGAGACGGTCTACCAGCAGCTGGCGCTCTCGCCGGCTCTCTCGATCGCCGACAACATGTTCCTGGGGCGCGAGATGCGCCGCAAGGGCTTTGCCGGCGACTACCTGCGCATGCTCGACAAGCCGGCGATGCGCAAGATCGCCCGCGAGAAGCTCTCCGAGCTCGGGCTGATGACGATCCAGAACATCGACCAGCCGGTGGAGACCCTGTCGGGCGGCCAGCGCCAGGGCGTCGCGGTGGCGCGCGCCGCCGCCTTCGGTTCGAAGGTGTTGATCCTCGACGAGCCCACCGCCGCGCTCGGCGTGAAGGAGAGCCGCAAGGTGCTCGACCTCATCCTTGAGGTGCGCTCGCGCGGCATGCCGATCGTCCTGATCTCGCACAACATGCCCCATGTCTTCGAGATCGCCGACCGCATCCACATCCACCGTCTGTCGAAGCGCCTCTGCGTGGTCGATCCGAAATCGATCACCATGTCCGACGCCGTCGCCCTGATGACCGGCGCCAAGGCCCCGGAAGCGGAGATGATGGCGGCCTGACAGAGGCTTCTCATCCGAACCCGGCATGGACAAGAAGGGCTGCCCAGAAAGCGGCCCTTCTGCTTGTCAACGTCATGACCGTCAGGACTGAATCCGGGAAACGACGTCCATCCGGCGATGCAGGACACGCACCACGTCGATCCCACGCGGCGTCGATCTGCAGACGATCAGGTGAGATGCGACGGCGTAGGATCGGATCGGCGGTTCGATGCCTTCGATCGCGCGTCCAAGGTCCGGTGACCGTGTGACCGCCTCCATTCCGGCCGTCAGAGCCAGGATATACCGGTCCGCTCGCGAAACGGACCATCTCTCGATCGAATAGGCGAAGATCTCGCCAAGGTCCGCCCGCGCCCGAGGCCGAAGCCGGATCTCAGACGCCATGCTTGCGATGCATGTCGCTCAGGAAGTCGTGCGGGTCGAACGCCTCTGCCGGTCCGCTGTCCTCGCCTTCGCGGATCGCATCTCGCAACCCCTGCAGGCGCACCTCGTGCTCTTCCAGAAGGCGCAGGCCCGCTCGCACGACTTCGCTGGCCGAGCCGTATCGACCACCGTGAAGCTGCGCCGCAACGAAATCGGAGAAGTGATCGCCCAGGATCACCGACGTGTTTTTCGCCATCAGCTCCTCTTTCCACTACCAGCAAATATTACCAGGGAGCACGGGCGCGAACAAGATAAGAGCGATGGTGACGATTGAGTCAGGCGAGAGCCACCTCCGCCAGCGTCGGCGCCTCCTTCGCGCGCATGCGCCGCGCCGCCTCCTCGCCGGCGAAGTGGCAGGCCGCCTCGTGACCGGATGCCACCGCCCGGAGCTCGGGGCGCTCCGCCGCGCAGATCGCCTCGGCGATCGGGCAGCGGGTGCGGAAGGCGCAGCCCGAAGGCGGATTGATCGGCGAGGGCGGATCGCCGACGAGCACCAGGCGCTTTCGATGGCGGGCGATCCGCGGATCGGGAATCGGTGCGGCCGAAAGGAGGGCGCGCGCATAGGGGTGCGCGGGACGCTCGAACACGTCGGCCCGCGCGCCCATTTCGACGATGCGGCCGAGATAGAGGACGAGGATCCGGTCGGAGACGAGGCGCACCACCGAAAGGTCGTGGCTGATGAAGATCAGCGTCAGGCCGCGGCGACGGCGCAGGTCCGCCAGGAGATTGACGATCTGCGCCTGGATCGAAACGTCGAGCGCCGAGACCGGCTCGTCGCAGACGATGAGCTTGGGTTCGGTGACGATGGCCCGCGCGATGCCGATGCGCTGCGCCTGTCCGCCCGAGAATTCGTGCGGATAGCGGTTGATCATCTCGGGCACCAGCCCGACCTCGCCCATCACCGTCTGCACCCGTGCGCGGCGCTCGGCTTTGGGCAACGTCGGCTCGGCGACGCGCAGCGGCTCGTCGATGATGTCGCCGACCGTCATGCGCGGGTCGAGCGAGGCGATCGGATCCTGGAAGATGATCGACAGGTCGCGGCGCGCGGCGCGCATCTCGGCCGGCGCGAGGTCGGTGAGCGAGCGCCCCTGCCAGACGACGCGGCCCGCGCTCGGCTCGATCAGCCGCAGGATCGAGCGCCCGAGCGTGGACTTGCCGCAGCCCGACTCCCCGACGATGCCGAGCGTCTCGCCCTCGCGGAGCGTGAACGACACGTCGTCGACGGCCTTCAGCTGCAACCGTCTGGAGAAGAGGCCCTTGCCCTTCACGGAGAAGCTCGTCGAGAGATTGCGCACGTCGAGGATCGGCGCGGGCGGGGTCGTGTGGACGGGATCAGACATGGAGCGCGGTCTCCGTGGCGGTTCGTTCGACCGAGCCGGTGCCGGTTCCCGGCGCTGAACCGTACCCGGTTCCCGGCGCGGAACCATATCCGGTTCCGCGGGACGCATCGACGAAGGGGCGCCAGCAGGCGGCGCGGCGCACGGGCCCGGCGCGACCCTCCTGTGCCACAGCCTCCAGTGGCGGGCGCTCGGTGGCGCAGCGCTCGATGGCGCTGCGGCAGCGCGGATGGAAGGCGCAGCCGGCGGGCGGGTGGATGAGGTTGGGCGGGCGGCCGGGGATCGGCTCCACCGCGCCGACGTCGCGGTCGACACGCGGGATCGAGGCGAGAAGCGCGGCGGTGTAGGGATGGGCGGGCGCGGCGAAGACGTCGTCGACCGCCCCCTCCTCGACGATCCGCCCCGCATACATCACCGCGATCCGGTCGGCGACGCCGGCGACGACGCCGAGATCGTGGGTGATGAGCACGAGCGCGGTGCCCGAGCCGGCGGTCAGCTCGGCGAAGAGCTCGAGGATCTGCGCCTGGATGGTGACGTCGAGCGCGGTGGTCGGCTCGTCGGCGACGAGGATCTTCGGCCGGCACAGCAGCGCCATGGCGATCACGACGCGCTGGCGCATGCCGCCGGACAGTTCGTGCGGATATTGCTCGATGCGACGTTCGGCGTCGGGAATGCCGACGCGCTTCAGCATCGCCAGCGACTGCACCTCCGCCTCGCGCCGGCCGAGCCCCTGATGGACCTCCAACGTCTCGGCGAGCTGGCGCTTGATCTTCATGGCGGGGTTGAGCGCCGTCATCGGGTCCTGGAACACCATCGCCATCTCGCGGCCGCGAACCTTGTCGAGGTCGCGGGATTTGAGCGCCAGGAGATCGCGCCCCTCCAGCCGCGCCGCGCCGCTCGCACGCCCGTTGCGCGCCAGGAGGCCGAAGACGCCGTTAAAGGTCTGCGACTTGCCCGAACCGGACTCGCCGACGATCGCCAGCGTCTCGCCGGGCCGCACCGCCAGATCCATCTCGCTGACCGCCCGCACCTCGCCGTCGGGCGTGGCGAAGCGGATCGAATAGCCGGAGAGCTCCAACAGCGGGGGCGTGTCGTCGGGTATCAGCATGAAGGGACCTCGCGAGCGTCGGTCTTGCACCGGCGGGCGGTCACCAGCCCATTCCGGTATAGAGTTCGTTCCAGTCGGGGTTGATCGCTTCGATGAGCGAGACCTTCCACGAGCGCGGCCAGCGCTTGAGCGTCTTCTCGCGGGCGATGGCGTCGCGGATGTCGAAATGCTCCTCGTACCAGACGAGGCGGCGGCATCGGTAGCGCGAGGCAAAACCCGGCGTCAGGTCCGTGCGGTGCTCGAAGACGCGGCGCGCGAGATCGCCGGTCACGCCGACATAGAGCGTGCCGTGCTTCTGGTTGGCCATGATGTAGACGTGTCCGGCCATGGCTCGTGCCCCTCACGCTGGAGCTGCGGATCAAAGGGCTCGCGCCACAAGGCCCGCCTCCGTCTCCGCCCTTCTCGTCATCCTGGGCTCGATCCGGGATGACGAAGCTGAAGAGCGGCGGTCTCATCCGAAACGGCAGTGAGCACAAGCCCGTTCGCAGATCCTCCAAGGCGCCTGCCGCGCACCGTAGGCGTCGTAGAAACCGTGGGCATCGCGATCCTTCGGGCCGAAGGCGTCGCAAATACCGGTTGGCTTCGGAAGAAGAGAACTCGACTGAGTTCCAGCCCCATCCCCCACCTCTCTCGTCATCCCGGGCTTGACCCGGGATCCATGCCGAGACCTCGCCGGAGACGATCGCAGTTGTATCCGGCGCCTCATGCGCGAGACGAGCCCGCCGCCGCCCGGGCATGGATCCCGGGTCAAGCCCGGGATGACGAGGTGGAAAAGTGCTGGATGCTTTCGGAAGGGCCTGGCTCCCATCCTGGACCACGCGTGGTCCAGCGAGCCGGTGGCGCATGGCAGGCATCACCGGTCCTTCGGGTCGAAGGCGTCGCGCAGGCCGTCGCCGATGAAGGCGAGCGCGAGGAGAAGCGTGACGAGGACGCCGCCGGGGAAGAGCAGCAGCCAGGGCATGGTCTCCAGCGTGTCGGAGCCCTCCGAGATGAGGGTGCCCAGCGAGGTCAGCGGCTCCTGCACGCCGAAGCCGAGATAGGAGAGGAAGCTCTCGGTGACGATGATCTCGGGGATGGTGAGCGTGGCGAAGATCACCACCGGGCCGATGAGGTTGGGCACGATGTGGCGGCGGATGATGGTGAAGGTCGAGACGCCCGAGGCCCGCGCCGCCTCGACGAACTCGCGCTCCTTCAGGGACAGCGTCTGGCCGCGCACGATGCGCGCCATCGTCAGCCATTCGAGAAGGCCGATGGCGGCGAAGAGCAGGTAGACGTTGCGCCCGAAGATCACCATCAGGAGAATGACGAAGAGGATGTAGGGAAGCGCGTACATCACGTCGACGAAGCGCATCATCGCCTGGTCGACCCGCCCGCCGACGAAGCCCGACACCGCGCCGTAGAGGATGCCGACCAGCACCGACACGCTGGTGGCGATGAGCGCCACGAGCAGCGAGACGCGGGTGCCGTAGAGCGTTCGCGCCAGGAGGTCTCGCCCGTTCGGATCGGTGCCGAAATAGTGGCCGCTCTCGATCGAGGGCGGCGCGCGGAACGCCGCCCAGTCGGGGGTCTCGTAGTCGTAGGGCACGAACCACGGGCCGACGATGGCGGCGACCACGATGAAGGCGAAGACGAGGAGCGAGACCACCGCCGCCTTGTTGGCGAAGAGGCGGCGCAGGGCGTCGCGCGTCAGCGAGCGCGGGCGCCCGTGCATGGCCTCGGCCTCGTGGGCGGCGAAGGGCTCGAGCGCCTCGCGCTTGGTGACGAAGAGCGTCATCGCGTGCGGACCCTCGGATCGAGATAGGCGTAGGCGAGATCGACGAGGAGGTTCAGGACGACGATGAGCAGCATGTAGAAGACCACCGTGCCCAGAACCATGCCGTAGTCGCGGTTCAGCGCTGCCTGGATGAAGTAGCGCCCGATACCGGGAATGCCGAAGATCTCCTCGATGACGATCGATCCGGTGAGGAGATAGCCCGCCGCCGGCCCGAGATAGGAGATCACCGGCGTCAGCGCCGGTTTCAGCGCGTGCCGCATCACCATGCGGCGCGAGCCGATGCCCTTGGCCTTGGCGGTGCGGATGAAGTTGGAGTTCAGCACCTCGATCATCGAGCCGCGCATCAGCCGCGAGATGCGCCCCGCATGGGGAAAGGCGAGCACGAAGACCGGCAGGACGAGAAAGGGCAGCGAGCCGTCGCCCCACCCGCCCACCGGCAGCCAGCCGAGCTTGATGCCGAAGACGAGCTGCAGCACCGGTGCGACGAGGAAGTTCGGCACCACGACGCCGATCATGATGAGCCCGGCGATGAGATAGTCCGCGCCCCTGTTCTGGTAGAGCGCCCCGTAGATGCCGGCGACGAGCCCCACCACCACCGCCACCACGAAGGCCGAGCCGCCGAGGATCAGCGTGTAGGGCAGGCCGATGGCGATCTGCTCGCCGACGGTGAAGTCCTTCGTGACGAAGGACGGGCCGAGATCCCCCTGCGCCAGGCGCCCGAGATAGCGCAGGTACTGCTCGACGAGAGGCCGGTCGAGATCATAATGGGCGCGGAGGTTGGCGAGGATCTCCGGCGGCAGGGCGCGTTCGCGGTCGAACGGCCCGCCGGGCGCCAGCCGCAGGATGAAGAAGCAGGCGGTGACGGCGATCAGCACCACCGGGATCGCCGTCAGCAGCCGGCGAAAGGCGAAGGAGAGCATGGGCGCTTGTGTCTTTCACGGGCGCTACGGGACGAGAAAGCCGGGCACGGTCCGGCGGGCGGCGCGGACGGCAGGACCGGCCGCCGGCATCGGCCGGATCGCGGCTGGGAAGGGCGCGGGCGCGGCCTGGCGACCGCCACGCGGGCAGGGGTTCTCCGGCGTCGCCCGGCCATCACGTGACCGGGCCGGACGGAAAGTCCCGGCCGCCCTCCCCTTGCGATGCCGTCCCGCGCTACTCGGCCTTGGCCAGCCAGCGGGTGCGGTGGATGTCCTTCACGTTGTCCTCGAAGCCGCTGATCTTCGGCGATACGACATTGTGGGTGACATAGTAGTAGAGCGGGATCGCCGCCGAATCCGTCAGGGCGATCGTCTCGGCCTGCTTGAGGATCCCGGCGCGGGCCTTGAGGTCCGGCGTCGTCTGCGCCTGAGCCAGCAACTTGTCGTAGTCGGCATTGGACCATTTGCCGTAGTTCATCTCGATGCCGCCCTTGAGGAGGTCGAGGAAGTTCGTGGGATCGTCGTAGTCGGCGAGCCAGCCGGCGCGCCCGACCGTGAAGTCGCCCTCGCGCAGGTCCGCGTAATGCACCTTCGTCTCGGCGTTGAGGAGCTCGACATTGACGCCGAGCGGCTTCCACATCGAGGCGATGGCGACCGCCAGCCGCTTGTGGTTGTCGTCGGTGTTGTAGCGAAGCTGCAGCGTCAGCGGCTTGTCGGCGCCGTAGCCGGCCGCCGCGAGCAGCGCCTTGGCCTCGCCAAGCTTGGCGGGATAGGCCAGGTCCTTCCACTCGACGGTGGCCGGGCCGCCCTCGTAGTTCGAGATGCCCGGCGGCACCCAGCTATAGGCGGGCAGTTCGCCGGTGCCGAGGATCTGCGGGCCGATCACCTCGCGATTGACCGCCATCGACAGCGCCTTGCGCACGTTGGCATTGTCGAGCGGCGGCTTGGCGGAGTTCAGGACGTAGTAGTAGAGGCCGGCGAAGGGCGTCACATGCGCCTGTCCCGGCATGTTCTCCTCCAGCCACTTGAACTGGTCGGCCGGGAACGAGGTGAGGATGTCGAACTCGCCGGCGCGGTAGCGACGCAGGGCCGCCGCCTGGTCTTCGAGCGTGAAGAACTTGGTGCCGTCGATCTGAAGATCGGCGGTGCCGTACCATTGCGGGTTCTTCGCGGTCAGGACATGGCTGCCCGGCACCCATTCGGTGGGCACGTAGGGGCCGTTGGTGACGATGTTGCCGATCTGCACCCAGGCATCGCCCTTGGCCTTGATCAGGTGCTCGGGCAGCGGATAGGCGGTGTAGTGCGTCAGCGCGCCGAGGAAGAAGGGCGTCGGGTTTTCAAGCGTGATGACGACGGTGCGCTCGTCCGGCGCGGCGACGCCGAGCTGGTCCATGTCGGCGAGCTTGCCGGTGTTGATCGCCTCGGCATTCTTGATGGGATACTGCAGGTAGGCGTATTCGGCGGCCTGCTTGGGATCCATCAGCCGCTTGAAGCCGAAGACGAAGTCCGAGGCCTTCACCGGCTGGCCGTCCGACCACTTGATCCCCTCGCGCAGCTTGAACGTATAGACGAGCCCGTCCGGCGAGATCGTCCAGCTCTCGGCCTGCCCCGCGATCGGCTGCGCCTTGGCGTCCTCGGTGACGAGGCCCTCGAACAGGTCGCCCGCGACGCGGTTCTCCCAGTCGCCCGACATGCGCTGCGGGTCGAGCGAGGCGACGTCGCCGCCATTGTGCAGATTGAGCTGGGCGGCATCGGCTGCGCCGACCGTCATCATCGCGGCCAGCGACACGGCGCCGAGGAAGGATCGCATGTGCAGGGTCAAGGGTGAGACCTCCAGGATCGGGGGCGTTTCGCGGAGCCCCGGGAAACGCGCATCAATCATCCCGCCGCCGGTCTTGTCCAGACGGTCAAAGATGAATTCGTAGGCATGACTTCACGAAGACGCGAAATGTTGCAGTGCATCAAGCGGGTGTCGAACCCTGCGTGGCCAAGGCTCGGAACGGGGTGCCGAACCCCTGCGTTGCCGGTGGGTCACGACGCGACCGGGCGTTCGCACCGCGTTCAAATGCCGCCCCATCCGCAAGGCCGCGTGGGGACGGCGCGACCGGCGTCCGACGGACGTTCGCACAGGGCGAGGAGACGAGAATGGCCGAATACGATCTCTACTACTGGCCGACCATTCCCGGCCGCGGCGAGTTCGCGCGTCTGGTGCTGGAGGCCGGCGGCGCCGACTATCGCGATGTCGCGCGCCTGCCGGAGAGCGAGGGCGGGGGTGTTCAGTCGATGCTCGGGATCGTCGAGGGGCGCGGCACGCACCGCATCCCCTTCGCCCCGCCCTTTCTCATCCACCACGACCCAATCCACGGCGAGATCGTGGTGGCGCAGGCCGCCGCGATCGCAGCCTATTGCGGCGAGCGGCTGGGGCTTGCGCCGCAGGCCGAGGCCGACCGCCAGTTCGCCCGAAGCGCGGCGCTCACCACGGCCGACCTCGTGGCGGAGGCACATGACACGCATCATCCCGTCGCCACCTCGCTCTATTACGAGGACCAGAAGCCGGAAGCCCTGCGCCGCGCCGCCGAGTTCCGCAGCGAGCGCCTGCCGAAATTCCTCGGTTGGTACGAGGCGGTGCTGGCCAACGATCCCTCGGGCGGCGACTTCCTCGCCGGCGGGGCACTCTCCTATGCCGATCTCGGCCTGTTCCAGGCCATCGAGGGCCTGCGCTACGCTTTCCCGCGCCGCATGGCCGCGATCGAAGCCGGCTTTCCGCTGACCCTCGCCCTCCACCGCCGCGTCCACGCAGCGCCGCGCCTCGCCGCCTATCTCGCCAGCCCCCGCCGCATCCCCTTCAACGAGGACGGCATCTTCCGCCGCTACCCGGAACTGGACGGGGACTGAGCGCCGGCAAGCCGGACGAGCCTACAATCGCCGGTCGCCGCATCTGCCACCACTCGCCGTGCAAGCCACTGGGCCGCGCTCAACCCGCCAACCGCCAGGGCAGCGCCAGCCATCAGGTCCGCGATGTAATGACTTCCTTGCAGCGGGGTGGCCACGGCCATCAGGATGTTCAGGACGAGCGCCACCCATCGGATGACAGGAATACCCCAGAAGCCCCAGGCGAACAGGACGGCCAGAACCATGTGGAAACTCGGAAAGGTGATGATCCCGAGGATCGCGGACACGCCCACGCTGTGCGTCGCGTCCCGCAACTGCATCATTACCGGGACATGATGGCTCATCGTCACCAACGTCAAATTAGGATGGTCGATCGCCTCGCGGACCCCGAGATATTCATAGACGCCAAGGGCTGGAACGAGTGCCGAAACAAGAACGCAGGCGAGCCCAGCGAGCTGAAAGGCAAGCACGAAGATCTGCAGCCGACGCGCATTGCCCCATAGAAACAGAAGCAGGATCAGCGAGAGGGCCTGCCACAGGAGGCTATCGTAAGCGAAGGCCAGCACATTCGACAGGACAATATGGGGCCCGAGCCACCGCAGGAAACCCAGCCAGTCGAACCCGATCGCCTCATCGAACGCGCTGAATGCCTCGTCCTGCAGCATCGACCACGCGCCCATCGCCGCCGCCACATAGCTCAGGATCCCTGCGATGGCCGAGAAGGCGATTAGTTGCGCGAAGGCGTCGAACAGCATCGCAAGACGGAGATCGAACCGACAATACGTGTAGACGAATGCAATGATCGCGGAGACGCCGCTGACCAGAATTTGCGCCGAGACGTCCTCGAAGCGAACCATGATCCGCGTCGCCGGCAGAAAGAACAGGAGCGTAACGAAGGTCCCAAAGGTGACGGTCCACTGCGCAAGACTCAGGCGTTGAAACACGTGCCTGGCTTCGATCCCAGGCTGCCGATCCTGCATGACTCACTCGCTGCAACACACACGTATTGCATCAGCATGACCACAACCGGTTAAGGCCCCATTGATCGCCGCCGGAATCGGCGAACACCTAAACTTGCCTCGACATCGGCGCCCTTAAAGCAGAACGCCCCCCGATCGGACGACGATCGAGGGCCGCGATGCAAAGGTGCCGGATGGCGTCGATCAGTTCGCGAGCTTGGTCGCGAAGAGGGCGAGGCCCTGCTGGTAGACCGTGGCGCGGTTCCAGTCGACGAGGCGGGCGAAGTTGGGCTCGCCCGGATTGTAGCCGGCGCCGGCGATCCAGCCATGCTGCTTGAGGAAGTTCGCGGTCGAGGCGAGGACGTCGGCCTTCGAGCGGATGAGGTCGCGGCGGCCGTCGCCGTCGAAGTCCACGGCGTAGCGCAGGTAGTTCTTGGCGAGGAACTGCGTCTGGCCGATCTCGCCGGCCCAGGCGCCCTTCATGTCGGAGGCGCGCTTGTCGCCGCGCTCGACGATCTGCAGCGCCGCCATCAGCTCCTCGGTGAAGAAGTCCGAGCGGCGGCAGTCGTAGGAAAGCGTCGCCAGCGAGCGGAAGATGTTCATGTTGCCGGAATTGGCGCCGAAGCCCGTTTCCATGCCCCAGATGGCGATGAGGATTTCCTTCTGGACGCCGTAGCGCTGCTCGATGCGGTTCAGCAGGTCGCGGTTCTGGGCGATGATGCCCTTGCCCTTCTTGACGAAGGAGGCGGGCGCGCGGCGCTCCATGAAGGCGTCGAGCGAGAGCTTGAAGCTCTTCTGGTTGCGGTCGAGGCTGATGACCTTGGGATCGTAGGTCACGCCGCCGAGCGCGGTCTCGAGCGTGCCCTGCGAGATGCCCTGGCTGGCGGCCTGGCTCTTGAACGAGGCGAGCCAGGGGGCAAAGCCCGCCGAGGAGTTGCCGCAGCTCTGGGCGAGCGCCGGGCCGGCCGCGAAGAGAAGGGCGGCACCGATGGCCGCGACCTTGAGGACCTGAGAGTTAAGCAAGGCGTCGAATCCCTTCCTTGGAAACGAACCGCTCCCATCGGGGGCGGCGTCCCGAAGGCGGGCCTCCGGGCGTCTGGAGCACGTCCAGACGAAGCGGACACGCTTCGTCGTCGGACAATGCGGATAAAACGAAGACCTGAAGCGTGGGGCGCTCCAGGGTTGGTCAGGACGCCGGTCCCGAACGGAGCGGCGACGAAACGTCATTCCTGCGCAGTAAAGGCAAAGAAAGCGTTTGCGTAGTGCGCGATTGCGACACCGGCGCGATGCAATCGACGATGGGCCCTTCACGTTGTCGCGACGGGTGCCGGGCGCGAGCACCGGCCGCGTCGTCAGGAGGGCAGCATGACTGGCGAAGAACGCGCCGCGGCCTATGATCGGATGACCCGAGAGCCAACAGGAGACCGCCGCCCATGACCTTCATCGCCATGAACCGCTTCAAGGTCATCAAGGAGGAAGCGGACGCCTTCGAGACGCTCTGGCGCAACCGCGAGTCGCATCTGGGCACCGTGCCGGGCTTCCAGGGCTTCCACATGCTGAAGGGACCGGAGCGCGAGGATCACCGGCTTTATTCCTCGCACACGCTATGGGCCTCGAGGCAAGCCTTCGAGGACTGGACGCGCTCGGAGGCCTTCCGCGCCTCGCATAAGGGCGCCGGCGGCACCAAGCCGCTCTACATCGGCCATCCCGAATTCGAAGGCTTCGAGGTGATCCAGACCATCGAGGCGCCGGGCGTCACGCACTGAGCGCACGACGCCGTCCCGAAGCCGGTCGCCGCGCTACTCGGCGGCGATCGGCTTCACCCAGAGCGATGAGCAGACGATGCGGCTTTCGTCGCAGCGGTCGCGGTGCTTGCCGGCGATGTGGAGCACCTCCTCCATCAGCCCGTCAGAGAGCTTCGTCGGCTCCAGCCCGAGCTTGATCAGCGTGTCGTTGGCGACCACCAGATCGTTCTCGGCCATTTCCTTGCGCGGGTTGTCGCGCATCTCGACGGGAACGCCGGTCAACCCTGAGATCATCTGAGCCAGGTCGAGAACCCGGTGCGTCTCGGTCATCTGGTTCATGATCCTGACGCGCTCGCCGCGCTCGGGCGGCGCCTGGATCGCCAGCGCGATGCAGCGCACGGTGTCGCGGATGTGGATGAAGGCGCGGGTCTGCCCGCCGCTCCCGTGCACCGTCAGCGGATGGCCGATGGCCGCCTGCATCAAGAAGCGGTTGAGCACCGTGCCGTAGTCGCCGTCATAGTCGAAGCGATTGACGAGGCGCTCGTCGAGATCGGTCTCGGGCGTCGAGGTGCCCCAGACGATGCCCTGGTGGAGATCGGTGATCCGCAAGCCGTCGTTCTTGGCGTAGTAGAGGAAGAGCAGCTGATCGAGCGTCTTCGTCATGTGGTAGATCGAGCCGGGATCGACGGGATAGAGGATCTCGACATGGGCCTCGGCGCCGCCCGAGCGCAGCGTCGCGTCGATATAGCCTTCGGGGATCGTCATCCCCTTCGTCTTGCCGTAGCCGTAGACCCCCATCGTGCCGAGGTGCACCAGATGGGCGTCCGGGCAGGCCTCGACCATAGCGCAGAGCACCGACGAGGTGGCGTTGACGTTGTTGTCCACCGTGTAGCGCTTGTGCCAGGGCGACTTCATCGAATAGGGCGCGGCGCGCTGCTCGGCGAAGTGGACGATGGCGTCCGGCTGGATGTCGCGGAATAGCTGCTCCAGCTGCTCGTAGTCCTTGGCGACGTCGAGCTGGACGAAGTCGATCGGCGTGTTGCGCGTCTCACGCCAGGCCTGCAGCCGCTCCTCGATCGAGCGGATCGGCGTCAGGCTGACGGCGCCGAGCTCCTCGTCGGTGCGCCGGCGTACCAGATTGTCGACGATGGTGACGGCATGGCCCTCGGCCGACAGATGCAGCGACGTCGCCCAGCCGCAGAAGCCGTCGCCGCCGAGAATGATGACCTTCATGACCGGGAACCCTTCGAACAAACGGCCGGTTGCGCCTTGACGCCCTTATCTGGCGCAAGCTCTAGCATTCGCGAGAGCCGAGGCAAACGGATCGGGATGTCTTCGATCGCGCGAAAGAAAAGTCATGCGTATCTTGATCGCGACCGATGCAGGAGAGCCGCAGATGAACGGCGTCGTGCGGGTGTTCGGCATCACCGCCGAGCGGCTGCGCGGCTTCGGCCACGAGGTGGAGATCGTCGGTCCCGACCGCTTTCGGGCGACCCTCCCCGCCCCCGGCTATCCCGAGGTGCGCCTGGCCGTGGCGCCCGGCCGGCGGCTGGCCGAGATCATCGAGGCGTTCCGGCCCGATGCCATCCACGTGCCGGTTGAGGGTCCGATCGGGCTTGCCGCCCGGCGCTACTGCCGGATTCGCGGCCTGCCCTTCACCACCTCGTTCCACACCCGCTTCGGCGACTATTTCGCCAAGCGCGTCGGCGGAGGGTCGCGCCTCGCCTATGCGGCGCAGCGCTGGTTTCACAATGGCGGCGACGGCTTCATGGTGCAGACCGACACGCTGGAGCGCGAGCTCGGCACACGCGGCTTTCGCAACATCCGCCGCTGGGGCCGGGCCGTCGACACCGAGTTCTTCCGGCCCTGGCGCGACGATCCCGCCTTCGATCTCGACTTCCTCGCCCTGCAGCGACCGATCTTCCTCTATCTCGGCCGCGTCTCGCCGGAGAAAAACCTCGAAGGTTTCCTTTCGCTCGACCTGCCGGGCTCGAAGGTCGTGGTGGGCGACGGGCCGGCGCTCGATCCCTTGCGCGCCCGGTTCCCCGACGCGCATTTCCTCGGTCGGCGCACCGGCACTGACGTCGGCCGGCATTTCGCGGCCGCCGACGTCTTCGTCTTTCCCTCGCGTTTCGAGACCTTCGGCCTCGTGGTGCTGGAGGCGCTGGCGTCGGGCACGCCGGTCGCCGCCCTCCCCGTGCCCGGCCCGCTCGACATCCTCGGCGACGCGCCCCACGCGGTCCTCTCCGAGGACCTGCGCGACGCCGCACTGAAGGCCCTCTCGATCGATCGCGCCGGCTGCCGGCGCTTTGCAGAAGGCTTCTCGTGGGAGCGCTGCACCCGCGAGTTCGAATCCCATCTCGTGCCGATCCCGCCCGCGGTCTGGGACGTCATGCCCGAGCGCCGCCGCCGCTAGCGCTTGGAGCCCGCGCCAGCGCTTTCAATCACTTGCGTGAAACCCTCATGCGATTCCACCTTGGCGGGTGGCGCTCGGCACGCCATGATGCACCCTGGAAACCCTCCACGGAGCTTGGGGCGTCATGCGGGTGAAGCGTTGAACCGATCCTCGACCAACCGGGTGCCGACCGGCGGCGCCGACGCGCCGTCGCTGCGCGTCGGCTTTCTTCCCGCGCATAATTTCACGCTCTCGGCGCTGTCGCTCTTCGTCGATGCGCTGCGGCTGGCCGCCGACGAGGGCGACCGCTCGCGCCCGATCCGCTGCGCCTGGGCGGTCATGGCTTCGACGCCGCAGCCGATCCGCGCCTCCTGCGGCGTCCAGATCACCCGCACCGCCGGGCTCGGCGACCCCCGCAACTTCGACTATATCGTGGTGGTCGGCGGCCTCCTGCACGGCGGCGAGGCGATGGACGAGGCCTCGATCGCCTATCTGAAGTCGGCGGCCCAGGCCGGCGTGCCGCTCGTCGGCGTCTGCACCGGCTCCTTTGTCCTGTCGCGCGCCGGGCTGATGCGCGGGCGCCGCTGCTGCGTCTCCTGGTATCACCATGCCGATTTCGAGGCGGAGTTCCCCGACCAGACGCCGGACGCGGACCAGCTCTTCGTGGAGGACCGCGACCGCATCACCTGTGCCGGCGGCTCGGGCGTCGCCGATCTCGCCGCCTTCCTCATCGAGCGCCATGTCGGCGCCGCCGCCGCGCAGAAATGCCTCCACGTCCTGCAGATGCAGAACGCTCGTGCCGGCAGCGACGCCCAGCCCCATGCCGGCCCCGGCTCGGGCGGCGACGACCGGGTGCGCCGCGCCATCCTCCTGATGGAGCAGCACGTCGCCGAGCCGCTCTCGGTCGAGGCGATCGCGACGCGCCTCCAGCTCTCCTCGCGCCAGCTCGAACGCCTCTTCGCCGAGACGCTCGGCCAGAGCCCGGCGGTGGCCTATCGCGAGTTGCGCCTCGCCTATGCGCACCGCCTGCTGCAATCCACGAAGAAGAGCGTCACCGACATCGCCGTCGAGGCCGGTTTTTGCGACGGGGCGCATTTCGCCCGCCAGTTCCGCTCGCATTTCGGCTTCGCCCCGCGCGACGTGCGCGTCGCCGAACCCGCCCGCCTGCCGAAAAAGGCGGCACCCGTGCGGCGCGAGCTTGCGCAGCGCGAGGCCGATTTCATCGCCGGCTGACGGCGCCCGACCTCGAATCGAGGTTGTGTCGGCTTTCTACCGGCACGTGACGCGAAACACATCGTCAGCCTTCGGGTGAGCGCGCACGATCAAGGGCATGATGCCGCAGGTGCATGCCGCACCATCCTTCAGGGAGGATCATCCGATCTCGACAGCGACGACGCCCTCCGCCCCCGTGACGATCGCCGCCGTCGCGCAAAGCCCGGCTTCCGGCGCCATGCCGCGCGAGCGCATCCGCATCCGTGAGGTCGTCAAGCTCTTCGGCGAGGACGAGGCGGACGCCCTCAAGCTCCTGCGCGAGGGCGTCGGCAAGGACGAGATCCTCAAGCGCTCGGGCGCCGTGCTCGGCCTCGACCGCGTCTCCTTCTCCGTCAACGAGGGCGAGATTCTCGTGGTGATGGGCCTGTCGGGGTCCGGCAAGTCGACCATGCTGCGCTGCCTCAACCGGCTGGTGGAGCCGACCGCCGGCTCGATCCTCGTCGACGGCACCGAGGTCACCGCGCTGTCGCCCAAAGCCCTCCTTGAGTTCCGCCGCGCCAAGTTCGGCATGGTGTTCCAGCATTTCGCCCTGTTTCCCAACCGCACGATCGCCGAGAACGTCGAGTACGGGCTGGAGGTGCAGGGCATGGCCAAGCCGCGGCGCCGCGACAAGGCGATGGCCGCGATCGAGCTCGTCGGCCTCAAGGGCTGGGACGCGAAATATCCGCGCGAGCTCTCGGGCGGCATGCAGCAGCGGGCGGGCCTTGCCCGGGCGCTGGCCGTGGATGCCGACATCCTCCTGATGGACGAGGCCTTCTCGGCGCTCGATCCGCTCATCCGCCGCGACATGCAGGACGAACTGCGCACCCTGCAGGCGACCTTGAAGAAGACCGTGGTCTTCGTCAGTCACGATCTCGACGAGGCCATTCATCTGGGCGGTCGCATCGTGCTGATGAAGGACGGCGCCATCGTTCAGACCGGCTATCCCGAAGAGATCCTGCTCGATCCCCAGGGCGACTACGTGCGCCGCTTCGTCGAGCATATCGACGTCTCCTCCGTGATCACGCTCGGGCGCCTCGTCGGCGCCCGCCAGCCGCGCCTGCACGAGGCGGCGCTCGGCGCCGACGCGCTGGGCCTCATCGAGGGCGGCGCGGGCGAGAGCTTCGTCGTCACCTGCGACCGCGACATGCCGATCGGGCGCGTCAGGCGCGAGCGCCTGTCCGACGCCGCCTCGCGCGCCCGCCGTCTCGACGCGCTGATGGATCGCGGCATCGCACGGGCGCGCTCCACCGACGTTCTCAAATCCGTGCTGCCGCTGCTGGCCGACGAGCCCGCCGGCGTCGCGGTGGTGGACGAGGCCGGACGCTTCCTCGGCCTCCTCACCCGCGAGACCGCACTGCGCGCGCTGGGCGGCGCCGATCCCGGCTCCCTGGGGTCCGCACCGGCCGCTTCGTCCTTCTCCCTTCACGCCCCCGCCGTTCCCAGGAGTTCCGCATGGACTGGACCTTCCCCGAGCGATGGAGCATCCCCAAATTCCCGCTGGACGAGCTCTCCGACAGCGGCCTGACCTGGGCGACCTCGCATCTCAGCGGCCTGACGCGGGCGCTGAGCCGGTTCGTCGCCGGCTGGATCGAGACCGGCACCGACCTTCTCCTCCTCGTGCCGCCGCCGCTGGTGATCCTCGCCATTGCCGGGCTCGCCTGGTGGGTGGCGGGCCGCCGCGTCGGGCTCGGCGCGCTCATCGGCTTCGCCTTCCTGTGGAACCTCAGGCTCTGGGATTCGACGATGGAGACGATCGTGCTCGTCACGATCTCGACCGCCGCCGCGCTCGCCATCGGCATTCCCCTCGGCATCGGCTGCGCCCTCTCGAACCGCACCTGGAAGACCGTCGGCCCGGCGCTCGACATGATGCAGACCATGCCGAGCTTCGTCTATCTCATCCCCGCCATCCCCTTCTTCGGCCTCGGCGCGGTGTCGGCGGTCTTCGCCACGGTGGTCTTCTCGATGCCGCCGGTGATCCGGCTGACGGCGCTCGGCATCCTCTCGGTGCCGCGCGAGCTGATCGAGGCCTCGGACGCCTTCGGCACCACGCCGATGCAGAAGCTCGTCAAGGTGCAGCTGCCGCTGGCGCTCCCCACCATCATGGCCGGCATCAACCAGACGATCATGCTGGGCCTGTCGATGGTGGTGATCGCCTCGATGATCGGCGCCGGCGGCCTCGGCCGCGAGGTCTGGCGCTCGATCCAGCGCCTCAACGCCGGCGAGGGCTTCCAGGCCGGCGTCGCCATCGTGATCGTCGCCGTGGTTCTCGACCGGATCACGCAGGCCATGGCCCGCCGCGCCCGCACCGCCTGACCCCCTCCCTCCTCCCACGCCACCCGATCGACACCTCAACCCCAACCAGAAAGCGTCCCATGCTGAAGATGATCGCCGCAGCCGCCCTCGCCACCGTCGCGATGGGCGGCGTCGCTCAGGCCGCCGAGAAGGTGAACCTCGCCTATGTCGAATGGTCCGACGCCGTGGTCGCCACCAACCTTCTGGCCGAGACGCTGAAGGCCAAGGGCTACGACGTGACGATGACACCGCTCCCGGCCGCCGCCATGTGGCAGGCGGTGGCAACCGGCGAGGCCGACGCGATGGTCGCCGCCTGGCTGCCCGCCACCCACGCCGCCTATTACGACAAGCTGAAGGACCAGGTCGAGCTGATCGGCCCCAATGTCGAGGGTGCCAAGATCGGTTGGGCCGTGCCCGCCTATGTCGACATGACCTCGGTGGAGGATCTGAAGTCCAAGGGCGGCGAGGTTGAGAACAAGGTGATCGGCATCGATCCCGGCGCCGGCCTGATGCAGGCCTCCGAGAAGGCGATCAAGGACTACGATCTCACTTCGGTGAAGCTCGTCGAGGGCTCCGACGCCACGATGACGGCGGCGCTGAAGGACGCGATCGACCGCAAGGAGCCGATCGTCGTCACCACCTGGACCCCGCACTGGATGTTCGGCCGCTGGGACCTCAAGTATCTCGCCGACCCCAAGGGCTCGTTCGGCGGCGAGGAGAGCGTCAACACGGTCGCCCGCAAGGATCTCGCCACCGAGATGCCCGAGGTCCACAAGATCCTCGCCAACTTCAAGATCTCGCTCGACGACGAGCAGAAGCTGATGCTGGCCAACGAGGAGAAGGGCGCCGACCCCGCCGCCACCGCCAAGGCCTGGATCGCCGCCAACCCCGACAAGGCCGCCGCCTGGACGAAATAAGACGGATCGACCTCGCGTCTCCAAACGAAAGCCGGCCCGCAAGGGCCGGCTTTCTTCGTTCGGGGAACCGGGTGGATCGCGCTCCCCCCTGGCGAGCGCGATGGGCCGGCGCAACCGGCTCGTCGCTTATCGGCCAGTCACGACCGCGCCCGGTCCCACCCCGGCCTTGGCGCCGTGCTCCATCGCGAACTCCTCTTCCGGCGAGAGGATCAGGCGGTGGCGACCCACGACTGCGAAGTAGAGGATGCCGAGCGCGAACCAGAGCGCGACGCCGATGACGCCGGAGCGGTAGATCGGGTCGGAGAGCTGGAAGAAGATCGTCACCAGCGCGATCGCGATCGTCGCCACCGCGCCAGGCACGCCGAAGGGCGAGCGGTAGGGCCGCTCCATGTTCGGCAGGTTGCGGCGCAGGAGGATGAAGGACAGGGCCTGTGCGATGTAGGAGCACATGGCGCCGAACACCGCCATGTTGAGAAGCGTGCCGCCGATCGCCGCCGAGCCGCTCTCGACGCCGAGGATCACGAACAGGCCGAGCATCACGACGAGCCCGACGCAGGCCCCCGCGATCATCGCCGCCACCGGCGTCTTGCGGGCCGAATGGGTGACGGAGAGCGCGACGGGGAAGTAGCCGGCGCGCGACAGCGAGTAGATCTGCCGCCCCTGCGCGAAGATGATCGTGTGGAAGGAGGCGACGAGGCCGATGATGGCGACGAGCGCCAGCAACTTGGCGGTGCCGTCGCCGAAGATCGCCTTGAACCCGTCGAGCAGCGGCTCGGCCGAGGTGCCGAGCGCGAACGAGCCGACACCGGGAAGCGAGGGGTTGAGGACGAGGATGCCGAAAGCCGAAAGAATGAGCGTCGCCATGCCCGCCATGATGCCGCGCGGCATGTCGCGCTTGGGATCGACCGATTCCTCGGCGGCCAGCGGCAGCTGCTCGATGGCGAGGAAGAGCCACACGGCGAAGGGCAGCGTCGCCAGCGCCCCGGTGATGCCGAAGGGCAGGAACGGGCCGTTGCCGCCCTCCAGCTTCGTGCCGTCCGCCGCGATGTCGAGGGCGTTGGCCGAGAAGTCGATGAGCGGGATGGCGAAGAACCAGAACACGGCGAGGACGGCGAGCGCCATCAGCGTCACCACGAGCGTGACCTTGAAGGAGAGTTCGACGCCGACGATGTTGAGCCCGACGAAGAGGATGTAGCCGCCGATCCACCAGACCGGCTGGAAGGCGGCGGGCGTCCCGAAGATCGCGCCGAGATAGGAGCCGATGAAGAAGACGATCACGGCCGGCGTCAGCACGTATTCGACGTTCTCGCACAGGCCCGTGACGAAGCCGCCCCACGGCCCCATGGCGGTGCGCGCGAAGGAATAGGCCGCGCCGGTGTGCGGCAGGGCCGGGCTCATCTCGGCGATCGAGAAGGTCAGGCCGAGATACATGATGGCGATGATGATCGTCGCCACGAACATGCCGCCCCAGCCGCCGGTGGCCAGCCCGAGGTTCCAGCCCGAATAGTGGCCGGAGATCACCGCCCCGACGCCGAGCGCCCAGAGCGACCAGACGCCGGCATAGGCCCTCAGGCCCCGCTTGGCGAAATAGTCCGCGTCCGCATTCTTGTAGGCGATGCCGCCTTGCGTCTCTGCCATGCCGGACCTCGATCGACGGGAGCCGGCACGTGTCAGGCGTGCAGCGGCGGGACCCGCAGTCTGCGTCGCCCCACCTATGACGTCAATTAGAGCAACATCGTTCAATGCCGAATAATCCGGCAATTCGCGATCAGGGGTCTAGGCGACCCGCCGCACCGGGGCGGGTTTGCGCGCCATGCGCGCCGGCTCGGGCTCGGCCGCCATCGTCTGGCCCATCTGGTCGAGCCGCTGGATCGCCTGATTGATCTGCTCGACGCCGACCGTCTGCTCCCGGCAGGCCGCAGAAATCTCCGAGACCAGCTCCGAGGTGCGGCGGATGTCGGGCACCAGCGAGCGCAGGCTGTTGCCGGCTTCCTCCGAGATCGCGAGCGTATGGCTGGAGAGGGCACCGATCTCGCCGGCAGCCAACCCCGCCCGCTCGGCGAGCTTGCGCACCTCGGAGGCGACCACGGCAAAGCCCTTGCCATGCGCGCCCGCACGCGCCGCCTCGATCGCCGCGTTCAAGGCCAGAAGATCGGTCTGGCGGGCAATCTCCTGAACGACCTGCACCTTCTCGGCGATCGTGCGCATCGCCTCGACGGACTTGGCGACCGCGTCGCCGCCCTTTTCCGCGCTGACAGCCGCCTGCCCCGCCGTCTTTTCGGTCTGGGCCGCGTTGTCGGCGTTCTGACGGATGTTGGCGGTCATCTCCTCCATCGCGGCGGAGGCTTCGCCGAGCGAGCGCGCCTGCTCGGCAGCGACCGTCTGGCGCTCGGTCTCCAGCCGCGCCTTGTCGGCCTGCAGCGCATCGAAATAAGTGGAGACGCCGTAGTCCATGTCGAGAACGGCGAGCTTGACGAGAAGGCCGAGCGTCCCGGCGGCCTCGTGCGCCCGGCGCTGGCCCATCAGGCTGCGGCCGAGGAGCGAGGGCAGCACGGCGGCGATGACCTCTTCAAGGATGAGGGCGTAGGCGCCGAGATACCAGCGCGGCTCCAGCCCGATGCGCGCATGCGTGCGCCCGACGCGTTCGACCTCCTCGACATAGGCCTCGTCGATGGCACCGGAGGCGATGCGCGACCAGTGTTTGCCCTGCGCCGCGCGGGCCGCATCGAGGCGGGTCGGATCCTCGAAGAAGCCGGCGACCGCAGGGGTCTGGCGCAACTGCGCGTAGAAGGCGGTCAGTCCCCGTTCGACGGCGCCCTCGACGAGCGTCCGATGCGCGGCCATCGAGGCGAGACCCGCATCGTCGATCTGGAGAAAGGCGCGGCGTTCGTCGAGATCGGTCTTGCGAGTCATGGGGGGACAGTCCTGCCTTGGGTACGCCGGAAGCGCGATACGACCCAAGGTTATGTCGTGTAACTTACGACGACCTTGCCAATCCCGTGAACGATCAAAAATAGACGTTAGCAGTGCATTCAACGTGCCGCAGGCACCTGAAAGTTCGGTTCGCTTCGATGCCGGACGGACCGGCGCTGGTGTGCGCCGGTCCGTCGTTCGTCGTCGTCAGGCCTTGACGGCCGCCTTGCGGCTCTTGCGGGCGGGCTTCGCCGCAGGTTCGGGCGGTACGATCGCGGCGTCGCGCGCCATGCGCATTTCCCGAAGCTTCGCGGTCTTGACGCTGGTGGCCTTGGCCTCGGCGCGGATCAGGCCGAGCGCGGAGCCCTTTTCGGACCGGTTGGCGATATCGCCGAGACGGGCATCGGCGCGCTGAGCCGGAGTTCGCTGCAGTTCCATAGGATGGGTGCCTCGCAGTCGGCCGACGATCCGCCCGCGCATGGTGCGCGGCGATCCCGGCTGGCGGCTTGCGGCCGCCTTCGAGGTGAGAGATAGGGCGCGGGCGCGAAGATGCGAGCCGGCCGCGCGATGGCGATCGACGTGGCGTCAAAGCGTGACGTAGGTTCCCAGTTCCACCACGCGGTTGGCGGGGATGCGATAATAGTCGATCGCATCGTAGGAGTGGCGGGCCATCTTGATGAAGATCTGGCTCTGCCAGCGCGGCATTTCCGAGCGCGCCGCCGACTTGATGCGCCGGCGCCCGACGAAGAAGGTCGTCGACATCACGTCGAACTTGATGCCGCGCTCGCGCAGGTGAATGAGCGCCTGCACGAGGTTGGGCTCGTCGAGGAACCCGTAGCGCAGCTCGATGCGCGCGAAGGCGGGCGAGAGCACCTGGTAGTCGATCCGGTCGGCCGTCGCGACATAGGGTGTGTCGGTGGTGCGGATGGTGATGATGACGTTGCGCTCGTGCAGCACGCGGTTGTGCTTGAGATTGTGCAGCAGCGCCGATGGCACGGTCTCGGGCGTCGAGGTCAGGTACATCGCGGTGCCCGCGACATGGGTGACGGACGAGGTCTCCATCGCCTTGATGAAGGTCTCGAGCGACAGGTTCTGCTGCGCCGCCTTCGTGTTGAGAAGCCGCACGCCCCGCACCCAGATCGACATGAGGCAGACGATGCAGCCGCCGATGATCAGCGGCAGGTAGCCGCCGTCGGCGAGCTTCAGGAGGTTGGCCGAGAGGAAGGCGGTGTCGATGAGGAGGAACGGCGTCACCACGAGGAGCGACAGGCCGAGGCCCCAGCCCCAGCCGCGCGAGAACACGACGATGGCGAGAAGGCTGGTGATGATCATCGTGCCGGTGACGGCGATGCCGTAGGCCGCAGCGAGCGCCGAGGAGGTGCGGAAGAACAGGACGAGCAGCACGACGCCCACCAGCATCAGCCAGTTCACGGTGGGCAGGTAGATCTGGCCCTGCTCCGATTCCGAGGTGTGCTCTATCTGGAGCCGCGGGAAAAGGCCGAGCTGGATCGCCTGCTGCGTCAGCGAGAAGGCGCCGGTGATGACCGCCTGGCCCGCGATGATCGTGGCGAGCGCGGCGAGGATGACGAGCGGCAGGCGGCCCCATTCGGGCGCCGAGAGGAAGAAGAGGTTCGGCAGGGCGGCGGGGTCGCTGAGCGCGAAGGCGCCCTGGCCGAGATAGTTGATGAGCAGCGCCGGCCCGACGAACGAGAGCCAGGCGATGCGGATCGGCCGCTTGCCGAAATGGCCCATGTCGGCATAGAGCGCCTCGGCGCCGGTGACGGCGAGGAAGACCGAGCCGAGCACGGTGAAGCCGATGATGCCGTGGCTGGTCATGAACCAGAAGCCGTTCACCGGGTTCATCGCATGCAGGATCTGCGGGGCGTCGCCGATGTGGTAGACGCCGATCAACGCCAGCGTCAGGAACCAGATCGCCATGATCGGACCAAAGAACACCGCCATCTTGGCGGTGCCGAAGGATTGCACCGCGTAGAGGCCGACGATGATCACCAGCGCGATCGGCACGATGTAGGGGTCGAGCCCCGGCGTCGTCACCTTGAGGCCCTCGACGGCCGACAGGACGGACACGGCGGGGGTGAGGATCGCGTCGCCGTAGAACAGCGCCGCGCCCATGATGCCGAGCGCCATGACGACCTTGTTCGGCCGCTCCAGCGCCTTCTGCGCCAGCGCCATCAGCGACAGCGCCCCGCCCTCGCCCTGGTTGTCGGCGCGCAGGATCAGCATGACGTATTTCACGGTGACCACGATCACCAGCGACCAGACGAGCAACGACACGATGCCGATGATCTCGGTGGCCGAGGGAATGCCGCCGACATGCAGCAGCGATTCCTTCATCGCGTAGAGCGGACTTGTCCCGATGTCGCCATAAACGACGCCCACGCTTCCCAGGACGAGAAGCGGCATCCCCTTGCGGTGAGGATTCTCGCGGGTGGGGTTACGCAGGTCGGCCGCTGGGGCCGCTTCGCCGCTGGTCATTCCTCTGACGAGGCCTCCGGTGTGGGTCGGATCGGGTCGGGAAACGGTGGGGGGCTCCACGGAGCTCTCGGATAGGCCTCTTGTCCGACTGGGATCGGACCGCTGCGGGTACCCCTGCACCCCGGACTGTTCGGCTGGACCCGCACGCAATCGTGCCGGGCTCGGGGCGGCGAGCCTCTACCATGGAACACAAGCGCTGGCAAAGCGCTCCCGCGACCGTGCCGACGAAAGGTCGCGGGGCCTCGGGCGAAACGAACTCCCGCTTGTCGTGTCCCGGCTACGTTTCTCACCCGCATGACGAAAAAACCCGCCATCGATCGATCCCTAGAGCTTTCCGCCCTGCATCCTGCGTATATGTATCGGTGAAGCCCATGCCGGTGCTTGCGACCTCGCGCATCGACGCCGTCCGGCCTGCCGGACGCCTCGATCGAACCACCGAGATCCGGCTGGGGAGGATGGCGAGGGCAAACTCGATGAGCAATACCGACCGGGATCAGGAAATTCGCAACCGGGCCTATCTTCTCTGGGAGAAGGCCGGGCGTCCGACGGGACAGGAGCACGACTTCTGGGCCGAGGCCGCGCGCGAGATCGAAGGCGCGGACAAGTCCGAAGACGAGGCGTCGAGCAACCGCTTCAAGGCTCGCTGAGCACGGCGGCGGTTCGGGGGCTCCCGTCGCGAACAGGGGCTCGAGGCGATGACGGGAATGGGCGTCCGAACCGTCCGTGACGTCACACGCCTGCTCAACCGTCGAGATCCCGAACGGCCTGGAATGGCGGCGCCGGTCGGGAAGCCGAAGGGTCTCGGCCGTTGCAGGCATCGCGCTTGCCAAAGAGGACGGCACGACCGGCTCTTCGACCTTCGAGCCGGGCCGATGCATCCTCCCGCCCGGCGGCGCGTTGTCGCTCAAGACAACCGCCTCAGGGAGCATGCCTCACCATGACCGCCAACATTCGCGAGCATATGGACATCATCGGCGCCGACGGCGTCCATGTCGGCACCGTCGATCGTGTCGAGGGCCATCGCATCAAGCTGACCAAGAAGGACAGCGGCGAGGGCTCCCACGAGGGCCATCACCACTACATCTCGATCGGCCTCGTGGCCGAGGTCGAGGGCGACAAGGTCCGCCTCTCCGCCAATGCCGACGTCGCCGTGACGTTCGAAGAGGAAGGCGACGGCAAGCCGGCCTGATCGCCCTGGATTCAAGCCGATTCACGGAAGGCCGGTGCACCGCATCGGCCTTTTTGCATGTCCGACCCTCTGACGCTGGACTGGGATGACCTCACGACACCGTCGGCCTCCTTCGAAAGGCGGCATGTTCGCACAGGCTTGAAAGCGCTTCATCAGGTCTACACCAGCATTTTCAGTGCTTCGTGCATGAGCAAGATCCGTTTTCGCCTTAAATTTCATCCTGCCGTCATAAAGCGCACCCATTGCGCTTCTCTTAGAGGTTTGCCAAGTTTGCCATAGGGTTCGACCGGCGCGTCCGATCCGCCGCCCGAGACCGCCTCACCCCGCGAGTGCCCATGTCCGCCACCACCATCCTCATCCATCTCCTCGGCGAGATCGCCCTTCTGCTCTGGGGCATCCGCATGGTGAGCGGCGGCATGCAGCGGGCGCTCGGAAACCGGCTGACGGCGGTCCTCGGCATCGGTCTGAAGACCCGGTTTCGCGCCGTCCTCGCCGGCCTCGGTCTCACCGCCCTTCTCCAGAGCTCCACCGCCACCGCGATGATGACGAGCGCCTTCACCGCCGGCGGTCTCGTCGATCTCGTGCCGGCTCTCGCGGTGATGCTCGGCGCCAACATCGGCACGACGCTCATCGTCCAGCTCGCCTCGTTCGATGTCTCCGCCCTCTATCCGCTCCTGCTTCTCGCCGGCCTCGTGGCCAGCCGCTCCGGGCGCTCCTCGTCGTGGCGCGAAGCCGGCACGGCCCTCGTCGGCCTCGGCCTCGTGCTTCTCGCTCTGCACCTCCTCGTCGCCACCATGGCGCCGCTCGAACACGCCCCCGCCTTCCGCGCCCTCATCGCCGCCGTCACCGGCGATCCGCTCGTGGCGCTCGTGCTCGCCGCGCTTCTCGCCTGGGCCGCCCATTCCAGCGTCGCGGCCATGCTCTTCGTCATGTCGCTGGCGGGCGCCGGCATCGTCGAGCCGCAGGCCGCGATCGTCATGGTGATCGGCACCAATCTGGGCAGCGCGCTCAATCCGGTGGTCGCCCAGCTCGGCGGCGATCCGACGCGCCTGCGTCTGCCGCTCGGCAACCTCCTCAACCGTGGCATTGGCGCCGCCCTTCTCCTGCCCTTCGCCGGCCCCATCGCCGGGGCGCTCCTGACCCTCGACCCCTCGCCCGCCCGCGCCGCCGCCAGCTTCCACCTTCTCTTCAACATCGCCACCGCGCTTCTCTTCTTCGGCCTCCTGCCCCTGCAGGCCCGTCTCCTGCGCCGCCTCCTGCCCGAACAGCGCGCCGCCCGCGATCCCGGCGCGCCCCAATATCTCGACGATGCCGCCCTCGGGACACCCTCCGTCGCGCTCTCCAACGCCGCCCGCGAGGTGCTGCGCATGGCCGACGTCATCGAGGAGATGCTGCGCGATGCCCGCGACGCCTTCCACCACGACGATGCCGACCGCATCACCGCCACCCGCCGCAAGGACGACATCCTCGATCGCCTGTTCCGTGCCATCCAGCGCTATCTCGGCGCCATCGGCGGCCAGCCGCTCGGCGAGGACGAGGCCCGCCGCCTCTCCGACACGCTGGCGCTCGCCATCAATCTCGAGCATGTCGGCGACATCATCGACCGCAACCTCATGGACCTCGCCACCCGCCGCATCCGCTCGGGCCTGCGCCTCGCCGACGACGCGGTCGCCGAGGTCGACGCCATGCACGGCAAGCTCCTCGACCACCTGCAGCTCGCCGTCACCGTCTTCATGGTCGCCGACCAGGACGCCGCCCGCCGCCTCGTCGAGGAAAAGGAAGCCTTCCGCGACGTCGAGCGCGCCACAACCCAGCGCCACATGCGCCTGATGCGGGGCGGCGACCGCCGCGCCGTCGAGGCCAGCGCCCTCCAGCTCGACATCATCCGCGACCTCAAGCGCATCGAGGCCCACATCGCCTCCACCGTCTACGGCCTCCTCGAACAAGCCGGCCAGCTCCGCCAGAGCCGCCTGCGCGCCGAGGTGTGAGCGGACGGGGTGATGGCTGGATAGACGGGGCTTCGCCCTCGACCCACCAAGGGCCTGAGGCCCTTGGAACCCCACCTGTTGTTTCAGTCATGGGGGAGGGCCGGTGGCCCTCGCCCATGACTGACAAGAGAAAGCGGGGGCTCCGGGGCGTCAGGCCCCGGGCGGGGCTCGGGGCGGCAGCCCCGCCATCCCACCACGCACCGCCCCGTTGACAAGCCGGCGCGGGTGGGCGAAGGCTCGGGTTATTCCGAGGGGTGCACCGCGAGGTGCTGAGATGGCCGGGAGGCCGAACCCTTGAACCTGATCCGGGTCATGCCGGCGTAGGAACGGGAATACGATCCTCCGGGGTCTCTCGCCGTCTTCGCGTCTCTCACCGGATCTCTTGAGGCCGTTCGGCCGAGGAGATCGCATGCGTCGTTCGCCCTGCTCGTCCTGTCCGCCGGCTTTGGCCCGGCCACCCGCCCGCTCGATGCGCGCCGGCTGAGGCGCCCGCGATGCGCGCGCTTCGCGTCACGCTGCTCGGGCTTCTCTGCGTCGTCCTCGCCTGGCAGGCGACGGTGTGGCTGATCGCGCCGCCGCGCTACATGCTGCCCTCGCCCTTCGCGGTGGCCGAGACGCTGGTGGCGCGCCGCTCGTTTCTTTGGGAGCAGGGTCTGGTGACGCTGCTGGAGATCGCGCTGGGGCTTCTCTTCGGGACGCTGGCGGGGATCGTGACGGGCTTCGCGGTGGTGGCGTGGCCGCGGCTCGGCGAGTTCGCCTGGCCGCAGATCCTCGTGCTGCAGGCGATGCCGGTCTTCGCGCTGGCGCCGCTGCTGGTGCTGTGGTTCGGCTTCGGACTGACCTCGAAGGTGGTGATGGCGAGCCTCGTCATCTTCTTTCCGATCGCCTCGTCCTTCGCCGACGGGCTGCGGCGCACCGACCCCGACCTTCTCGACGCCACCGCGATGACGGACGCCTCGCCGATGCAGGCGCTGTGGCATGTGCGGGTGCCGCTGGCGATGCCGTCCCTCGTCACGGGCCTACGGGTCGCCGCGCCGCTGGCGCCGCTCGGCGCGGTGATCGGCGAGTGGGTGGGCGCGTCCGGGGGCCTCGGCTTCGTGATGCTGCAGGCCAATGCCCGCCTGCAGACCGACCTCTGCTTCGCCGCGCTCGCCGTCCTTGCCGTGCTGACGCTGCTGCTGCGCGCCCTCGTCGACCAGTTCGCGCCGCGCCTCGCCGCCTGGGCGAGTGAGAGCGCGTCGCATGCCCTTCCCCCGTCCCGACAAAGGAACCGTTCGTGATCCGACTTCGCTCCCGCCTCGCCGCCGCCCTTCTGGCGCTCGGCGTCTTGACCGCCGCCCCCGCGAGCGCCGCCGACAAGCTGACCGTGATGCTCGAATGGTTCGTCAATCCCGACCATGCTCCGCTGGTGGTGGCCAAGGAAATGGGCCTGTTCGCCAAGCACGGCCTCGACGTCGAGCTGATCCCGCCGGCCGATCCGTCCGCGCCGCCGCGCCTCGTGGCGGCGGGCCAGGCCGACATCGCGCTGCACTACCAGCCGAGCCTCATCGTCGACCAGAAGAACGGCGTGCCGCTGATGCGCTTCGGCACGCTGGTGGAGACGCCGCTGAACACGGTGATGGTGCTGAAGGACGGGCCGGTGAAGACGCTGGCCGACCTCAAGGGTAAGCGCATCGGCTATTCCACGGTCGGCGTCGAGGATGCCGTGCTGACGCAGATGCTGAAAAGCGCCGGCCTCAGCGCCGGCGACGTCGAGCTCGTCAACGTCAACTTCGCGCTCACGGCCTCGCTCATCTCCGGCAATGTCGACGCCACGATCGGCGCCTACCGCAATTTCGAGCTGACGCAGCTGAAGCTCGAAGGGCGCGAGGGCCTCGCCTTCTTCCCCGAGGAGCACGGCGTCCCCGCCTATGACGAGCTGATCTACATCACCGCGTCGGACAAGATCGCCGACCCGCGCCTGCCCCGCTTCCTCGACGCGGTGGAAGAGGCGACGCTCTTCCTCACCAATCACCCGGCGGAGGCGCTGCAGCTTTTCCTCAAGGCCTATCCCGATCTCGACGACGAGCTGAACCGCACCGCCTTCGCCGACACCCTGCCGCGCTTCGCCAAGCGGCCCGGCGCGCTCGACATCGCGCGCGAGACGCGCTTCCTCGGCTTCATGAAGCAAGCCGGACTGATCGACACCGTGCCGGCGATCGCGAGCTACGCGGTGGAGCTGAAGCGTTGAGCGCGATCGCGCTGACGATCGCGGGCTCGGATTCGGGCGGCGGCGCCGGCATCCAGGCCGATCTCAAGACCTTCTCGGCGCTCGGCGTCTATGGCGCCTCGGCGATCACCGCCGTCACCGCTCAGAACACCCACGGCGTCACCGCGATCGAGGATCTCAGCCCCGCCATCGTCGCCGCACAGATCGACGCGGTGCTCTCCGATCTCGCGGTCGGCGCCATCAAGATCGGCATGGTGTCGCGCACTGAAACGATCCGTGTCATCGCCGAGCGGCTGCGCGCCCACGGGCGGCGCGCCGTGCTCGATCCCGTGATGGTGGCGACCTCCGGCGACCGGCTGCTGGCGCCCGACGCGCTGGCGGCTTTGCGCGAGGAGCTGATGCCGCTCGCCGACTGCGCGACGCCCAATCTCGCCGAGGCCGCGCTTCTCACCGGCGAGCGCATGGCCGGGGACGAGGCGGCGATGGAGCGCCAGGGGCGCATCATCCTCGGCTTCGGCGCGCGCGCCGTGCTGGTGAAAGGCGGCCACGGCCAGTCGCTGGAGAGCGCCGACCTTCTCGTCGCAGAAGCCGGGGGTGGGGGTGAGACGAAGGCGCGCCGCTTCGCCGCGCCGCGCCTCAGCGTCACCAACGATCACGGCACCGGCTGCACGCTGGCCGCCGCGATCACCGCGGAACTCGCCAAGGGTGCCGCGCTGGTCGACGCCGTCGCGAGCGCCAAGCGCTACCTGCAGGACGCGCTCGCCGCCGGCGCCGGTCTCGCCGTCGGCTCGGGCCGCGGCCCCGTCCATCACTTCCACGCCTGGTGGCCGCGATGAGCGCCACGGCCCATCCGGAGACGCGCATGAGCGCCCGCTTCACCGACACGCTGCGCGAGGCCGCGCTTGAGGACTGGGAGGCCGCGAGTGGCCATCGCTTCACTGTGGAACTGTGCGCCGGCACGATCGCGCCGGACGTGATGGCGCGCTATCTCGTGCAGGACCACCGCTTCCTCGACGCGTTCCTGTCGCTTCTTGGCGCCGCCATCGCCGGTGCCGACCGCTTCGAGGCGCGGCTGCGCTTCGCGCGCTTCGCCGGCACCGTGGCGGGCGAGGAGAACACCTATTTCGAACGCGCCTTCGAGGCTTTGGGGGTCCGTGAGGAGACCCGCCGCGCCGCGCCCGACAAGGCTGCCACCGGTGGCTTCCAGGCGATCATGCGCGAGGCTGCGGCGACGCGCTCCTACGCCGCCGCGCTGTCGGTGCTGACGGTCGCCGAATGGCTCTATCTCGACTGGGCGGCCCAAGCCCCGCAGCCGCTGCCGACGAGCTTCGTCCATGCCGAGTGGATCACGCTTCACGACAATCCGGACTTTCGCGCCTTCGTCGCCTTCCTGCGGGACGAGCTCGACCGCGTCGGCCCGGCGGAAGCCGAGCTCTGCCAGGCGTTCTTCACCCATGCCGTGGCGCTGGAGCGAGCCTTCTTCGACGCGGCCTATGAGGGTGACGCCGGCAGGGAGATCGGTCGATGACGCTGTTTGCCCGCCTCAAGGACGCCGCCGGGCGCGACTGGACCGACTATGCCAGCCATGAGTTCGTGCGCCGGCTCGGCGATGGCTCGCTGCCCGAGGCGGCGTTCCGGCGCTATCTCGTGCAGGACTATCTCTTCCTCATCCAGTTCGCCCGCGCCAACGCGCTCGCCGTCTACAAGAGCCGCACACTGGCCGACATGCGGGCCGCGCAAGGCGCGCTGTCGGCCATCCTCGACGCGGAACTGCGCCTGCACGTGACGATCTCGGCGCGATGGGGCCTCTCGGCCGAGGATCTCGACACCGCGCGCGAGGCGCGCGAGACGCTGGCCTACACGCGCTTCGTGCTCGATCGCGGCGCGGCGGGCGATCTTCTGGAGCTGCAGGTGGCGCTCAGCCCCTGCGTCGTCGGCTATGCCGAGATCGGCCGGGCGCTGACGCCGGGCGGCATCGCGGCGGTGCCGGCCGAGCATCCCTATCGCGACTGGATCGCCGACTACGCCGGCGCGCCTTATCAGGACGTCGCGCGGCGCGCCCGCGCCCAGCTCGACAGCCTCGCGCAGCGGATGATGCCTGAGCGACGCTTCGAGGACCTGGCGGAGGTCTTCGCGATGGCCTGCCGGCTCGAGACCGACTTCTGGCAGATGGGCCTCGACGCGGCATCCGACCCGCGCTGAAGCCAACAGCCCCGCCCCGACAACGGGCGGGGTGCCCCTGCCGGGGGCGGGGACGGGACTTGACGGGGCGCGGGGCCCGAGCCCATGCCCGAAGCATCGCCGCCGGCCATCCCGCGCCGCGGCCGGATCTTCGGGAGCCTGCCCCGCGATGCTGAAACCGATCGCCGTCCTCCTCGTCTGCCAGCTCCTCGGGGAGACCGCCGCGCGGGGCCTCGCCCTGCCGGTGCCCGGCCCGGTGATCGGGCTCCTCCTCCTTTTCGCCATGCTTCTCGCGCGAGACCGGCTCATCGCAAGATCAGGGGCCCGCATCGCCCTGCCCGCCCTCGATGCCGCGCCCGCCGCGCCGCTCGGACGGGCCGCCGATGCGCTGCTCGGCGTGCTCGGTCTCCTCTTCGTGCCGGCCGGCGTCGGCGTCGTCGATCATCTCGGCCTCTTCGCCGCGCACGGGATCGGCCTGGCCGCCGTGCTCGTCCTGTCGATGCTGGCGACGTTGCTGGCCACCGTCTTCGTGTTTCTCGCCGTCGCCCGGCTTCTGGGACCCAAGGGAGACGAGGCATGAGCGACGAGACCGGCGCCTTCGCCCTCTGGGCCTACCTCTCGACGACGCCGCTCTTCTGGCTCACCGCGACGATCCTCGCCTTCCTCGCCGCCGATCGGATCGCGCAAGGCTCGGGCCGGCATCCGGCGGTCAATCCGGTGGCGCTGACCATCCTCTTCATGGCGAGCCTCTTGGCGATCACGCGTACGCGCTACACCGACTATTTCGCCGGCGCGCAGTTCGTCCATTTCCTGCTCGGCCCCGCCACCGTAGCGCTCGCCGTGCCACTCTACCGGCACCGCGCGCTCGTGCGCCGCCATCTCCTGCCCCTCCTGGCCGCGCTCGGCGTCGGCTCGGTCGTGTCGGTGACCTCGGCCGTCTGGCTGGCGCTTCTCGTCGGGATCCCGCGCGAGGCCATCGTGTCGCTGGCGCCCAAATCCATCACCGCCGCGGTGGCGATGGGCCTATCGGAGCGTCTCGGCGGCGAGCCGGCGCTGACGGCGGTGCTGTGCATCGCCACCGGCATCGGCGGCGTCGTGGTGGTGACGCCGCTGATGAACGCCCTTCGCATCCGCAACTTTGCCGCGCGTGGGTTCGCCGTCGGTCTCACCTCGCACGGCATCGGCACGGCGCGCGCTTTTGCGGTGGATCCGGTGGCAGGCGCCTTTGCGGGGATCGCGATGGCGCTGAACGCCGTGGCGTCCTCGATCGTCCTTCCGCCACTTCTGCGTGTTCTCTTGGGTTGAGAACTCGTCACTTCTGCAGACGACAGAGGTTTTTCTTCAATTGGCTCCAGTCGCGACCAAGCGAAAGAACCGGATCGACAGCGGCGTCAAGTTCCGCTTCAGCCGCATTACCGATGCCGAGAGAGTTCGTTTGATACTGACGAGGCCTTGAAAGCAACACGGTGTCATTGCATGTCACCAGCAATAGTGCTGTACCAGTCGAGACCGCTTTGCATCAACCGACATCAGACGATGGAGACTTCGAACCGATGGACGATCTTCCGGATACGGCAACGTCGCGACGCTACCTCACGGCGCAGATCGTAAAGGCCTATGTCAGCAACAACCACGTGCCGCGCGATGATCTTCCGACGCTCATCGGGATCATCTACGACGCGCTGAACCTTGACCATCCAACCGAGACGAATCAGCCGGAAGCCGCCCCCCTCGTGCCCGCGGTGCCGATCAAGAAGTCGATCACGCCGGATTATCTGATCTGTCTGGAGGACGGAAAGTCGTTCAAGTCGCTGAAGCGCCACCTGATGACGCATTACGACCTGACGCCCGAAGCCTATCGTCAGAAGTGGGGCCTGCCGGCCGACTATCCGATGGTCGCCGCCAACTATGCCGCCAAGCGTTCGGAACTGGCCAAGTCGATCGGTTTGGGCCGCAAGGCCGCCGCGCCCGAGCCGGTGGAAGAGGTGGCCCCCGAGCCGCAGGCGGAGCCCGAAGTGGCAGCGGAAGCCCCCAAGCGTCGCGCCGGTCGCAAGGCCAAGGCCGAGGCCTGATCGTTCAAGGCGCCGGGGCGCTCAGGCGCTCCCGGCGCGCTGGCCTGCGACGACGACAGGTCAACCAGGGTGCGCGATGACAAGCATTGGCTTGCTGCGCACATCGTTCGAGACTGACGCCGGGTTTCGAACCCCGCACGCCGCACCGAACTGTCCGACCGCTATGATCGAATACGCTCCGCCTTCGTGCGGGGCTGAAGCCGTTTGCGATCGTGACCGCGAAAGCTGGCGGGCTCAAAGCCCGTGCCACTCTCACCCACCGTCTTACTCCCAACGAAAAACGCCCGCCCCGGGAAGCCGGGACGGGCGCTTTTGGGATCGGGGCAACGCCGGGACTGGAACCGGGGCCGCTCGGATCCGTCGCGGGATCAGTTGAAGCGGTAGGAAAGCTTCGCGGTGACCGTGTGGAAGTCGAAGTCGTTGCTGGTCTTGAAGGCAGTCGACTGGCCGGCGATCACCGAAGCGGCCGAACCGTCGAACACGCCGCCGGCGAGACGGGTCGAGGAGTCGCCGTCACCGAGGTTGGTGTAGAGGTACTCGGCGCCGAACGAGACGTTGTTCGTCACCTTGACTTCCATGCCGCCGCCGACCGTGTAGCCGAAGTCGTCCTCGTCCTGGTTCACGACCGCCGGGAAGGCGGCGGTGATGGCCGGGCTGTTGGACGAGAAGCCGTAGTCGACTTCGCCGTAGGCGACACCGCCGGTGGCGTAGGCCAGCGCGGTCGGGGTGACGAGGTAACCAGCGCGCAGGCGGCCAGTCACGAGGTAGTCGAGGCTGCGCTCGGCCGTGTAGACGGCCGGGGTGTTCGAGAAGGCGCTGGCGCGCTGCGCCACGTCGAGAGCGTTGATGTCGGCGAGGACGCCGATCACGAACTGGCCGGCCTGGTAGTCGTAGCCGACATGCGCGCCGCCGACGAAGGACGAGTCGAACTCGGAGGAGAAGTTCGAGCCGAACGCGTTGGCGATCGTGGTGGCGCCGGCGCCGGCGAAGTTCGGGACGACGGCGAGGTTGTCGCCATTGTCCGGGTTGAAGGCGCCGCCGCCCTGGATACCGAGGTAGAGGCCGGTCCAGGTCGGAGCCGGCATCGCCATCATCGGCGCAGCCGGCTCTTCGTAGACGACGTCGGCGGCGAGAGCCGGCACGGCGAAGGCGAGGGTCGCGGCGGAAGCGAGGAGCAGGGAAAGACGCGTCATGGCAGGATCTCCAGGGCGCCGGCCGTGACCGGCGAGGCGCAAGATGTCAGCGGAGGAAAGGCCGGCATCTCGTCGCGCCGTTGCTTCCCGTCTGCCCTCATAAGGTAGCAAGAGCAGTCGGAGCTCAAGTCGTCCCCGCACGTCCGGCGCGAGCCTGTTGCACAGATGGTACGGTCTCCATGCGGCCGAGAACACCGTCCGCCGCACCGGACCCGACCGTGCGGCATGGTTCCAACTTCCTGTTATCGCTGCTGTTTCGTTCACACCCGGCGTGCAAGACTGCCCCGCCAATCGATCGCGCGCGGTGCGATCACAGATTGGTGACGGTGTGGCCGGCGCGCCTCACCCTGGGCGTCACACCCCGAGGAAGGTCGCCGTCGCCCGGTCGACGGGAATGCCGTCCTGCGCCCGTTGGCGCTCAACCGCCCATTCGCGGTCTCCCGGCGCCATGACGCGGGCGCCCTCGCGGGGCACCGAGCCGCGCAGCGCATCGAGATAGGCGGTAAGCGCGGACGCGAAGGTCTCGGCGCCGCCGAAGAAGGCGGGCTCGATGGCGATGACGAAATGGCCGATGTTGCGCGGCGTCGCGATCTCCTCGCCGTCCATCGGGATCACGAACGGGTCGGCGGTCGCGCCGGTGAGGATGGCCGAGAGGATCGTCATCAGGCCGCCGAGTGCGGCGCCCTTGAAGCCGAACTGCGAGCCGCCGGCCGGCATCAGCATGGCAGCGGCGTGCGGGTCGGCCGTCATCGCGCCCGCCGCATCCACCGCGACGTCGGCGGGCAGCGGCAGGCCGAGCGCCCGGTAGAGATAGACCCGGTTGAGCGGCACCGAGGAAGTCGCCATGTCGAGGAGCCAGGGCCGGGCGCCGGCCACGGGAACGCCGGCGGCGAACGGATTGGTGCCGTGGAAGGGCTGCGCGCCCTCGTGCAGCGCCACCACCGAGTCGCTGTTGGCCATGGCCAGCGCCACCCGGCCGGCCTCGGCGCCCGCCAGCGCATAGGCGCCGGCCGCGCCGAAATGCGACGAGCGATGGACCCCGACGGCCGCGATGCCGAACCGGCCCGCGGCCTCGCAGGCGATCTCCATCGCCCGGTAGGCGGCGCCATGACCGAGCCCGTTGTCGGCGTCGAGCGCGAAGGCGACAGGCGAGGTCTCCTTCACGCGCATCTGCGGCGCCGGGTTGACCCGTCCGCCCTTGAGCACCTTGCAGTAATGCGGCACCAGCCGCACGCCGTGGCTGTCGACGCCGTGGCGCGAGGCGTGCATCACCGCCCGCGTCGTTGCCGCGACCGAAGGCGCGTCGGCCCCGGCCGCCTCCAGCGCCGCGCGCACGGCGGCGTCGAGAGCCCCGGTCTCGACGATGGCGACATCCTGCATGATGGTCTCTCCCGATGAACGAACGGATCTTTGCGTTAGCCGGCTTATGGCCGTGATCGGCGCCTCAGGGCGGGGTCAGCTGACAGCCCGGGTTCATGCGCCCGTCGGGGTCGATGGCCGACTTCAGCGCCCGCAGCAGGCCCTCCTGCACGGGCTTCAGCCGGGCCTCGAAATCTTCGCGCTTCAGCCGGCCGATGCCGTGCTCGGCGCTGATCGAGCCGTCGAACCCGTCGAGAACGCCGTTGACGAGCGCCTTCGCCGCCTTGATGCGGGCCGCGGCCGTCGCCGCGTCCGCCCCTTGCGGCGGCAGCACGTTGAAATGGATGTTGCCGTCGCCGACATGGCCGTAGGCGACCGAGCGGCAATCGGGGAGTTCGCGCGCCACGGCGTCGCGCGCCGCGCCGACGAACGCGGCGACGCGCGACAGCGGGACGGAGACGTCGGTGCGAAGATGCGGCCCGAGCATCGCCTGCCCGTCGTTCATCCCTTCGCGGATGCGCCAGAGCTGCGCGGCTTGCGCCCGCGAGGCCGCCACCACGCCGTCGAGCACCAGCCCCTCCTCCAGCGCCCCTTCGAGGAAGCGGTCGAGGAGCGCGCGGATGTCGATCAGCCCGGTGCCGGCCATTTCCATCAGCACGTAGGCGGGATGACTTCCCTCCATCGGGTTGGGCAGGTCGGGATGGGCGATCTGCGCCAGCCCGATCGCCTCGGGGCCGAGCAGCTCGAAGGCGCTCATCAGGTCGCAGCAGTCGCGCCGGGCGCGCCGATAGAGCGCCATCGCCTCCTCGACCCCGGCCAGCGCCAGAAGCGCGGTCTCGACCTGCGTCGGCTTGACGAGAAGCTTCAGTGCCACGCCCGTGACGATGCCGAGCGTGCCCTCGGCGCCGATGAAGATCTGCTTGAGGTCGATGCCGCGATTGTCCTTGCGCAGCGTCGAGAGACCGTCCCAGATCGTGCCGTCCGGCAGCACCACTTCGAGGCCGAGGATCAACTCGCGCGTCATCCCGTAGCGAAGGACGTTGATGCCCCCGGCATTGGTGGAGACGTTGCCGCCGATGCGGCAGGACCCTTGCGCGCCGAGCGACAGGGGAAAGAACCGGTCCTCAGCCTCCACCGCCTGCTTGATCACCTCCAGCACGCAGCCGGCATCGACCACGGCCGAGAAGTCGTCGGCGTCGATGCGGCGGATGGCGGTCATGCGCTCCAGCGACAGCACCACTTGGCGCCCCGCATCGTCGGGAATGCCGCCGAGCACCAGCCCGGTGTTGCCGCCCTGCGGCACGATGGCGAGCCCCAGCCGGGCGCAGAGGCGAACCGCCTCGGACACCGCGCCCGTCGAGTTCGGGCGGAGCACCGCCACCGCGCCGGTGGTGACGTCGCCGTGCCAGTCGCGGCAGTAGCGCGCGATGTCGTCGGGCTCGGTGAGCACCGCATCGGCGCCGAGCGCCTGCGTCATCTGGCTGGTGAGAGCGTCCCGTTCGGCTTCGGTCATCTGCGAACTCCCCGCCCGATCGTCCCGCGGGCTTACCAGTCCATATCCGGGCCATCGCCGCGCGTGAAGCCCAGCCGCCGGCCGGGAGCGCGATCGGTTTGACGCGATCTTAAGGGGCTGGCCTCAAGCTCAAGGCACAAGTTCGAACCTTTTCGGCGACATGAACGCGAACGCCTTTCCCCTCGATGGTCCTCAGACGCCGGTACCGGCCGCGCTGCCGCTCACCCCTCCGGACGAGGGCGTGCGGCTCTGCGACATCATCGAGGCGCTGAGCCACGCGCTCGACATGACCGAGGGCCAGCCGCCCGGTCATTGCCTGCGCTCGGCCTTCATCGGCACGCGGATCGGCGCCGAGATCGGACTCGGCCCGGCGGCGCTGCGCGATCTCCACTACATGCTGCTTCTGAAGGATCTCGGCTGCTCGTCCAACGCGGCGCGGCTCTGCCAGCTTTACCTAACCGACGATCGGCGCTTTAAGCACGCCTTCAAGCAGATCGACGACGGCCTGCCGCAGGTGCTGCGCTTCGTGATCGGCCAGACCGGGCTGAAGTCGGGCCTGGCCGAGCGCTTCCGCGCCATCGTCAACATCATGCAGAACGGCGGCGAGATCGCGCAGGAGCTGATCGAGACCCGCTGCGGGCGCGGCGCCACCATCGCACGCCGCCTGCGCTTTTCCGACGCCGTCGCCGACGGCGTCGCCTCGCTCGACGAGCACTGGAACGGCGGCGGCAAGCCCAACCAGCTCGTCGGAGCGGCGATTCCGCTCTTTTCGCGCATCGCGCTCCTGGCGCAGGTGGTCGACGTCTTCCACCATGGCGGGAGCGCCGAGGGCGCGCTGCGCGAGGCCCGCAAGCGCGCGGGGCGCTGGTTCGATCCCGCGCTCGTCACAGCGCTCGAGGGCGTCGGCGAGGATCCCGCCTTCTGGGCGACGCTGCGCGGCCCGGAGGAGGTCCTGCGCCATCGCTTCGACGAAACCGATGCCGGGATCGACGAAGACTATCTCGACGATATCGCCGAAGCCTTCGCCGAGATCGTCGATTCCAAGAGCCCCTACACGTCCGGCCACTGCAAGCGCGTCGCGCTCGTCACCGACCTTATCGCCGAAAGCCTCGGGCTCACCGACGAGAAGCGGCGCTGGATGAAGCGTGCGGCCCTCCTCCACGATATCGGCAAGCTCGGTGTCTCCAACACGATCCTCGACAAGCCCGGCAAGCTCGACGAGGAGGAATGGGCGCAGATGCGGCTTCACTCCGCCCACAGCCGCACCATTCTCGGCCGCATCCCGGCTTTCGCCGACATCGCGGCGGTCGGCGGCTCGCACCACGAGCGTCTCGACGGCGAGGGCTACCCAGAAGGCTTGAAGGGCGACGAAATCTCGTTCGAGACGCGCATCGTCACCGTCGCCGACATCTTCGACGCCCTCACCGCCGATCGGCCCTACCGCGCGGCGATGCCCGTCAGCCAAGCGCTCGCCATCATGGACCGCGACGTCGGCTCGGCGATCGATGCGACCTGCCTCGACGCGCTGAAGCGGGCGCTGGAGCGCATCGCGCCCGCGCTCGTGCCGGCGGCCCCGCCGGTCGCGCCGCTCGTCCATCTGGCGCCGCACATCACGCCGCTCGCCGTCCCCGCCTGACGCGTCAGACGGATGGGCGCCCGCCTGCCGCCCGATGGGCCGCAACGGTGGCGGCGAGATTGCGGGCGTGGACGCCGCGATAGAAGGTCCGCATCTCGGCCGTCATCGCCCGGCAGGCGGGCACCAGATCCTCGAAGCGCAGACCCGGTCGCACCGCCAGATCGCTCTCGTCGTTGCTGTCCTCGATGCCGGCACCCGCCACCCGCGCCGCCAGGGCATCGAAATAGGCGAGGTTTCGGGCGGCGAGACCGGGATCGCTGGTGCCGCCGTGGGCCGGCAGCAGGATGGCAGCCTTCAGATCGGCGATGCGTTGGAGCGAGACGCAGAGCGCCCGAAGGTCGCCCAGTGCCGTGCTCCAGACCTCCGGGATCGGATCCTCCACCGCATCGACGCCGAGGCAGGTCCGGATCTCCGGGATCCAGACCGCGAGATGATCGGGCGTATGGCCGGGCGTGTGCAGGAGGTGAAGCGTCAGGTCGCCGCCCTCCAGCCGCATCGCGCCCGCGAAGCCGATCGTCGGCGCGACGAGTTCGATGCCGGCAAAGCGCGCCTCCCGGGCCGCCATGTCGCGCAGCGTTGCCGCGGTTTCCGGCTGGTGGAAGCGATCCAGTGCTGCCGTCTGCGCGATGATCACGGTCCCGGGCGGCAGCGCGGCGTTTCCCCAGAAGTGATCCCAGTCCATGTGGCTGTTGACCACGAGAAGCGGGCGCCCCGCGCGCTCGGCCGCCACGAGATCCAGCGCCTGTCGGCAGAGGTCGGGCGTGCTCAGCGTGTCGACGAGAACGCAGAAGCGCTCCGTTCGCACGAACACCGCATCGACCTCGTCGCCCGCGCGCAGGACCACCACCCGCTCGTCGAGCCCGCGATGCGTCACCCGTTCCACCCGCTCGTTCATCTTGCCCGGCTTTCCATCCCCTGCGCATCGCCTCTCGCGGCGCGGCGGGATGGAGACTATATGGAAACCGACGGCCCCGGTGCCCTGTGGGCAACGCGACGGCCCGGCTCCGGTCTGCAAGCGTCCTCCATGCCAGCGACATCCCCCGGCTTCACCGCCCCGCTCACCTCCACCCGTTCCGCGACCGCACCGCCGCCGCCGGCGATCCGTCCGGCGACGCTCGACGACGTCGATGCGCTGGTCGCTCTGGAATGCGCTTCCTTCGACGCCGACCGAATCTCGCGGCGTTCGTTCCGCAATCTCCTTCAGTCGCGCTCGGCGCTCGTCCTCGTGGCGGCGAACGCAGAGGGCGCCCTCGCCGGCTATTGCGCCATCCTGTTTCGCGCCGGCACGGCGCTCGCCCGGCTCTATTCGATTGCGGTTTCACGTGAAACCGCGGGCCGCGGGTTGGGCCGCGCGCTGCTGCGCCGGGCCGAGCGCGAGGCCTTCGAGCGCGACCGGATCGGCCTGCGTCTCGAAGTGCGCGAGGACAATGCCCGCGCCATCCAGCTCTACGAGAGCGAGCAGTACCGGCCGATCGGCCGCTATCTCGACTATTACGCCGATCACACGACCGCCATCCGCTTCGAGAAGACGCTGCGCGGCGAGCATCCGCTCGACACCGGCGTGCCCTATTACGAGCAGACCACCGACTTTACCTGCGGCGCCTGCTGCCTGATGATGGCGCTGGCGCGCGACGGGAGCGGCATCGCCATGAGCCCGGTGCTGGAGCTGCGGCTCTGGCGCCAGGCCACCACGATCTTCATGATGTCGGGGCCGGGCGGCTGCGAGCCCTACGGCCTTGCCGTCACCGCGCACGAGATGGGCCTCGATGCCGAGATCCACGTTTCCGAGCCCGGCGACCTCTTCCTCGACGGGGTGCGCAATCCCGAGAAGCAGCGCATCATGGCGCTGGCGCAGGAGGATTTTCGCACCCGCGCCGTGGCCTACGAGATCCCCGTGGCGATCCAGCCGTTCACGATCGAGGATCTGCGCGCCGCCGTCGCCGCGGGCAAGACCGCCATGGTGCTGATCTCCGGCTATCGCATGTTCGGCCAGAAGGTGCCGCACTGGGTGCTGGTGCACGGCGACGACGGACGCCATCTCGTGATCCACGACCCCTGGGTCGCCGACGAGCGAGGCGAGTCGATGTCGGATGCCGCCAACCTGCCCATCCCCTACGCCGCCTTCGCCGCCATCGCCCGCTTCGGCAAGGTCGGCCTCAAGGCCGCCGTATTCCTCGAACGACGTGCCGGCTGATCACCGCTCGCCGCCCTCGATGGGCCCGGCGGCGGTGTCGCGCGCGCCCGTCCCTTCACCCGTCCCCCGTCGTCCCCCGTCCGCATCCCGGCTGCCGCGCTTCCGGACCCGTCCGTTCCGAGGCGCGAACAGGCCCTTCGAAAGTCCGCGCCCCCATGTCTCAATGGGTCATCCTCGTCGGCCGTCTCTCCGATCTCGACAACGCCTCGACGCCGCACAAGATCATGACGAGCCGGGACTATCTCGCCCGGCCCGCGCTTTTCGGGGGGCAGCGCCCCAAGATCATCAATCTCTGCCGCAACACCGCCTACCAGAGCCGGGGCTACTACGCCTCGCTGCTCGCCGGCGCGCGTGGCCATCGCGTCATCCCCTCGGTGGAGACGATGATCGATCTCTCCGAGCGCAAGCTCTACGAGAACGCCCTGCCCGAGCTGGAGGCCGCGCTCGCCAAGGCCTATGACCGCCATCCCCTGCCGGACGGCCCGATCCACGTGCATTTCGGCTTGGCCCCCGAGCCCCGGCTCGACCGCTTCGCCAAGCTGCTCTTCGACTGGTTCCGCGCGCCGGCGCTGGAGGTGACGCTGGAAATGCGCGACGGCGTGCGCATCAAGCGCATCGGCTTCCTGTCGATCGGCAAGATGATCGAGGCCGAGAAGCGCCGCTTCCTCGCGGCGCTGGAGCGCTACACGGCGCGCGAATGGCGCGACGCCCGCTCCAAGACGCCGGCGAAATACTCCTTCGCCACGCTGTTCGACCCCAAGGAGGAGCTGCCGCCCTCCTCCGTCGAGACGCTGCGGCACTGGTCGCGCATCGCCGCGCGCATAGGCGTCGAGGTCGAGCCGATCACCCGGCGCGACCTGCCGCGCCTCGCCAATTTCGACGCGCTCTTCATCCGCGAGACCACCTCGCTCTCCAACCACACCTATCGCTTCGCCCGGCGCGCCGTGCAGGAGGGCATGCCCGTCATCGACGATCCCGTGTCGATGATCCGCTGCACCAACAAGGTCTATCTGAACGAGCTGATGGCGGCGAACGGCGTCGCCGTGCCGCGCTCGGTGATGATCGGGGGCAAGGAGGATCTGGCGAAGGCGGCCGACGAGCTGGGCTTCCCGATGGTGCTGAAGATCCCCGACGGGTCGTTCTCGCGCGGGGTGAAGAAGCTGGAGACGATGGCCGCCCTGCAGGCGCTGGCCGGCGAATGGCTGGAGGATTCCGACCTCCTCATCGCCCAGGAATACATGCCGACGCGCTTCGACTGGCGGGTCGGCATCCTCGGCGGCAAGCCGCTCTTCGCGGTCCAGTACCACATGGCCAAGGCGCACTGGCAGATCATCAACCACGACGCCGGCGGGCGCCCGATGGAGGGCGGCTTCACCGCCTTCGCACTCGCCGACGCGCCGGCCCACGTCCTCGACCTCGGCCTTCGCGGCGCCCGCTGCATCGGCGACGGGCTCTACGGCGTCGACCTGAAGGAGACCGACCGCGGCGTCTTTCTCATCGAGGTCAACGACAACCCCAATCTCGAACACGGCGTCGAGGACGCCGCCGAGAAGGACGAGGTCTGGACCCGCCTCACCCGCTGGTTCGTCGATCGGCTGGAACGGGCCTGAACGCGTCGGCCGGGGCGGCGCCCGCTTCGTCTCGCCGGGCGCCCAGCGCGCGCAGCGCATCGACGGCCTCGCGCGCGGCCTCGTCCGCCCTCAGGCCCTCGATTGTCTCGACGCGGTCGCGCCCGCTCCGCTTGGCGCCGTAGAGCGCCTTGTCGGCAAGGCGCACGAGGTCGTCGCGCGAGCGCAGCGCCTCGCCGGCGCTGGCCAGGCCGATGCTCACCGTCAGTGGGATGCGCACGCCGCCCGCCTCGACCGTCAGATCCCGCACCGCCAGCCGCAGCGCTTCGGCGATCGGGCGCGCGGCCTCGCCGGCGCCGGGCACGAACAGCGCGAACTCCTCGCCGCCGAACCGCGCGTAGACGTCCTGCGTCCGTCTCGCCCTCTCTACCAGACCCGACACAGCCAGCAGCACCTCGTCGCCCGCGCCGTGCCCATGCGTGTCGTTGATCCGCTTGAAGCGGTCGAGATCGAGCATGAGGATGGCGTCGCCGGGCTCAAGACAGGCGGGAACGCGAGCGAAGAAGTGGCGGCGGTTGCCGACGCCGGTGAGGGCGTCCGACGAGGCTTGCTGCTTCAGCCGGGCTTCCACGCGCTCGCGCGTCAGCGACAGGACGAAGAGGGCGACCGCGAAAATCGCGAGGATCTGGACGAAGAAGGCGAGCGCCAGCGTCTCGATGGCCAGTGTCCCCGCCAGGAGGCCTGGAACCTCGAAGGCATACACGAGGCCGCTCGCCCCGAGCGTGAAGGCCAGCGGATTGCGCGACGGCAGGGGATCCCGGCGACCCCGAAGGCCGACCGTGACCGCCGAGACGAGAAGGGAGGCCGCGGCCACGCCATGAAAGACGGCGGCCCGCGCGAAGTCGACGAGGGTCCACCCGGCCAGGGACGTGACGGCGAGCAGGAGAGCGGCCACCGCCAGCCCGATCCGGCGCTGGCTGCGAAGGCCGTCGACGCGCCGCAGTCCTTCGCGTTGCAGGACGTAGGCGAGAATGCCGGCTGCCAGACTGCCGTGGGTCCAGACCGCGAGCGGCAGGCCGTAGAAGGCGCCCCAGCTGGCCAGGTTGGCGCCGATCGCCATCGAGAAGTAGGCGATCGCGAGTGTTCCCAGGCCCTGCGGCGCGTCCTCCTGTCGCCAGGCATTGACGAAGGCGGCGCCCCCCACGGCGCTGGCGGTCGTGTGGAGCAGCAGAACCGTCGTCAGATCGATCGGATGCGCCAAACCGCCATGCCTCTTGCAGCAACGGCGACGAACGCCCCGACCCCCTCGTCGTCGAGGGCCCACCTCTTCTAGGGATCAGATGTCAAGAAAGACGAAACGGCACGGCTCGCAAACTGAGCAAAGTCGGCTCAGGCGCAGCCGCCGGCCGAGGCGCCGTCGACGGGCTCGATCTGGACCTGCGTGTGGCCCGACGAGATGAAGCCGAGCTTCGAGGCGGCGCCCTTCGAAAGGTCGATCATCCGGCCCTTCACGAAGGGACCGCGATCGTTGATGCGCACCACGACCGAGCGCTGGTTGCGAAGATTGGTGACCTTGACCTTGGAGCCGAGCGGCAGGGTCTTGTGGGCGGCGGTCAGGCCCATCGGGTTCATCCGTTCGCCCGAGGCGGTGCGCGAGGTCAGCGCATACCAGGAGGCGCCTCCGCAGGTGGTCTTGATGCGCGGGGCCGCATGGGCCGGGATCATCGAGAGGGCGGAGAGGCCAACCAGCGTGGCGGCAACGAGCGTCGTCTTGTTCAAATGTCCGAACCTGTCCAGTTTCATGCGGACAGGGACCGAGCCTTTTGAAATCCTTAACGAATTTCCCTCGTGGTCCCCGCCGATCGACAGGGGCTGAGTGCGGGCGGGAAACGGCCAAAAAGCGGCGGTTCCATCACGGAATATTTAATTAGGATATGATAAGAAAGGGTTACGTGATCGTATCCCCTGCGGACCCGGGCTTGAGCGCCATCAGCCCTTCACGAAATGTCGGGAAATAAAATTCGTATCCGAGCGATTTCAAGCGCTGATTACCGACGCGTTTGTTCTCTCCGTAGAAAGAACGTGCCATCTCGGTCAGGTCCGCCGTCTCGAAATCGACCTCGGGCGGCATCGGGAAGCCGCCGAGCCGGGCGGCGTACTCCACCACGTCCTGCGGCGGCGCCGGCTCGTCGTCGGTGACGTTGAAGACCCCGCCGGTCGCCGAGCCCGCCAGCAGTGACAGCGCGCCGGCGATGTCGGCGACGTGGATCCGGTTGAACACCTGGCCGGGCTTCACCAGCCGCCGGGCGCGGCCAGCCTTCAGGTTCTCGAACGTGTTGCGACCGGGCCCGTAGATGCCAGACAGCCTCAGGATCGCCAGCGGCGTGCCGCGCTCGCCGGCGGCCTGCGTCCACGCTTCCTCGGCCGCCACGCGCTCGTGCGAGCGCTGCGAAACGGGGCGCAGTTCGGTGGTCTCGTCCACCCAGGCGCCGCCATGGTCGCCGTAGACCCCGACGGTCGAGAGATAGCCGATCCAGCGAAGCTGGGGCATCGCATGGACGATCTCGTCGCGATACTGGCGCAGCACGGGATCGCCGCGCTCGCCCGGCGCGATCGAGACGAGGAGATGCGTCGTGCGATGCAGCGCCGCATCGATCCCCGGCCCCGGCCGCTCGCCGTCGAAGACGAAGGGCTTCAGCCCGTGCGCGGCGAGGCTCGCCGCCTTCTGCGGGGTGCGCGTGGTGACGCCGGCCACCAGCCCGTGCGGTAGCGTGTCGGTGAAGGCGCGGGCCGAGAAGCCGCAGCCGAACACGAAGAGCCGCATCGGCCCCTCGCCGTGCTCGCCGTCGCCGACGGCGCGGGCCGTGTCGGCGCGGGTCGGGCGGCGGTCGTCGTTGGCGGCGGTCGGGTTCATGAGGGGGATCTCGCAGGGTCCGGGGCGCCGGGGGTATCGGTTCGTGGCACGATGCCGGGCGCGAACGGATCGTCCCCGGCATCGAGCGCCGCCCACTCGCCGCGCACCCCTTCGTCGCGTTCGCGGGGGCCCGCGTCAAGCCGCAGCGCGTGGGCGCGTGCGGGCGCGAGACGCGCGAGCGCCCAGACCGCCATCGCCCGAACGAGCGGGGCCTCGTCGGCGACGAGGTGCTCGATGAGCGGCACGAGCGCCGGCTCGCCGGAATTGCCGGCCGCCACAAGGCAGTTGGAGACGAACTTCGCCCGCCCCACCCGCTTCACCGGAGAACCCGAAAAGAGCGCGCGGAACGCGGCATCGTCGAGCGCCAGCAGCGTCTCGAGGCGCGGCGCCTTGAGATCCTCGCGGGCCCGAAGCTTGGCCTCGCGAGCGGTAACGGCGAACTTGTTCCACGGGCAAACGGCAAGGCAATCGTCGCAGCCGTAGATGCGGTTGCCCATGGCGGCGCGGAACTCGGCCGGGATCGCCCGCTTCGTCTCGATCGTCAGGTAGGAGATGCAGCGGCGCGCATCGAGCCGGTAGGGCTCGGGAAAGGCGTCGGTCGGGCAGGCGTCCTGGCAGGCGCGGCAGGAACCGCAGAGATCGCGCCCCGGCGCATCGGCCTCGAAGGCGATCGTGGTGACGATCGAGCCGAGGAAGAGCCAGGAGCCGAACTGGCGCGAGACGAGATTGGTATGCTTGCCCTGCCAGCCGAGGCCCGCCGCTTCGCCGAGGGGCTTTTCCATCAGCGGCGCGGTGTCGACGAAGACCTTGGCGTCGTGGGCGCGAGCGCCCTCGCGCGATCCGGCGCGCGCCACCACGCGCCCCGCCAGTTCCTTCAGCTTGCCCTTGACCACGTCGTGATAGTCGCGGTGCCGCGCATAGACCGAGATCGCGCCCCGGTCGCGCAAGCGCTGGATCGCCAGCGGATCGGCCTCGTCCGGCCCGTAGTTGAGGCCGAGCACCACCACGGAGCGCGCCTCGGGCCAGAGGGCGCGCACCGTGCGCCGCCGCTCGGCGGTCTCGGGAAGCCAGTCCATCGTGCCGTGATGCCCGGCCGCGATGAACCGGTCGAGCCGCTCGCCGGCCACGCCCTCGTTGCGCGCATCGGTGACGCCGAGCGCATCGAAGCCCAGACGCCGCGCATCCGCGTCGAGAAAGCGCCGGAGCGCGTCGGGGGAAAGGGTCTCGGCCATGGCCCGCCGATCCTAGAGCATTTCCGGGCGAAGCGGACACGGCTTCGTCGCCGGACCCGGCGGACGAGATCGAAACCTGGAGCCCGAGCAGGGCGGGGATCGCGGCGCGGGGATCGGCGAGCGGCCCGGCGTCAGGTTCAGAAGTCGAGTTCGGCGTAATGCGCCACCGGCGGGATGCCGCGCACGCGCTCGGTCAGGAAGGGCCGGAAGGCGGGGCGCGACTTCATTCGCATGTACCATTCCTTGGCCGCCGGCTCCTCGTCCCAGGCGACCTCGCCGAGATAGTCGAGGATCGACACCGCCGAGGCGGCCGCCAGATCGGCATAGGAGAGCTTGGGGCCCGACAGCCAGTTGCGGCTCTCGGCCAGCCAGCCGATGTAGCGCATGTGGTTCTTCAGGTTGGCGCGCGCGGCCCGGATCGCCGAGGCGTCGGGCGAGCCGCCGCCCTCGTTGGTGCGCATCTCCAGCTTGAACACGCGCTCGCGCACCAGATAGCGCGTCACCTCGCCGTCCATCTTGACGAGGAACCACTCGGTCAGCCGCCGGATCTCGGCGCGCTCGAAGGGCTTTTCGGCCAGCAGCCGTCGCTCGCGCTGGAAGGCGCCGCGCGTCTCGTCGAGATACTCGGCCACCACCATTCCGCCGACGATCGGCGGCCCGGCGCCCTCGACGAGGATCGGCAGGGTCGCCGCCGGGTTCATCGCCAGGAACTCGGGGCGCCGCTCCCAGGGACGTTCGTCCACCAGTTCCGCACGCTCGCCGTACTCGCCGAGCACCAGCCGGATGAAGCGGGAGGCGGCGGACATCGGATGGTGGTGAAGGGTGAGCATGAAGGGCAGACACTCGAACGTTCGAGGAAGGCGGGCGAAAGGCGGCCGAGGGCTGCCAGACGACGCCACCCTAGACCGGCTTGTGTTGGCGGTTCGTAAAGGATGGCTTTCGAACCTTGTGGTTGGCGAGGAGATAATCCAAACCGCCCGATGCGCAAGGCGGCTTTCGCGTTCGTATTCTCGCCGTCATGCCGCCGAAAGGTTCGAGGCCGATACTGAACGCCCGCAAGGGCCACGGCCCGGCCTCCTTGATATCAGTGATTCGCGCTCCGGCCCCTCGCCGTCGCCAGCGCCCCCAGGACGTGTTGATGGACAGCTTTCAATATCTCGATGCGATCATCCTCGGCTTCATCGAGGGACTGACCGAGTTCATCCCCGTCTCCTCAACCGGCCACATCCTGCTCGCCGGCGAGCTGCTCGGCTTCAAGACCACGGGCGACACGTTCCCCGTCCTGATCCAGCTCGGCGCGGTGCTGGCCGTGCTCTCGGTCTATTTCGGGCGGCTCTGGCATCTGGCGACCACCCTGCCCTCCTCGGCCAAGAGCCGGCGCTTCGTCGGCGGCATCCTTCTCGCCTTCCTGCCGGCAGCGGTGATCGGGGCGCTCGCCCACGACTTCATCAAGACGGTCCTCTTCGATTCGCCGATGACGATCTGCGTCGCCCTCCTCGTCGGCGGCGTCCTGCTCCTCGTCATCGACCGCCTGCCGCTGGTGCCGCGCTACAGGGATGTCGAGGACTACCCGCTGTCGCTCTGCCTGAAGATCGGCCTGTTCCAGTGCCTCGCCATGATCCCCGGCACCTCGCGCTCGGGCGCCACGATCGCCGGCGCCCTCCTCATGGGCACCGACAAGCGCTCGGCCGCCGAGTTCTCCTTCTTCCTCGCCATGCCCACCATGGCCGGCGCCTTCGCCTACGATCTCCTGAAGAACCGGGCGCTGCTGACGATGGACGACGCCACGCTCATCGCCATCGGCTTCGTCGTCTCGTTCCTCTCGGCGCTCGTCGTGGTGAAGTCGCTGCTCGGCTTCGTCTCGCGCTACGGCTTCGCGCCCTTCGCATGGTGGCGCATCGTCGTCGGCGCCATCGGCATCGGCGTCCTCCTCGCCTACCGCTGAGGTCTCGGCGGACGGGCGGGGCGGATCCTCGCCGGCCCGCCTCGTCGCCTCGCGGATCATTGGCCCGCGCGCCCCTCTCAACCCCACCTTAACCACGCTCGTTTACCACTCGGCCCATCGTTCCCTGCCGAGTGCCTCTCATGAAGCCAGCCGTTTCCCTCCTCGCCGTCAGTGCCCTCGCGCTCGGCCTCACGGCCTGCGCCGGCAACCAGGCGTCGAGCTTGGCGCTCCGGGCGCCGACAGCCACCGGCGCGGTCCCGGCGCTCGGCTTCGCGGCGACCCCATCCGCCGACGACGCCTTTCCGCTGCGCCAGTCCTTCCAGCCCGCCTTCGTCTCGCCGCTCGCCGGCCGCTCGATTCCCGTCTCGCGGCTTTCCGACATCCAGCTCGCCGACCGCGAGGTGGTGCTGACCTTCGACGACGGCCCGATGCCCGGCAAGACGCCGCGCATCCTCGCGGCGCTGAAGGCGCGCGGCGTCGGCGCCACCTTTCTGATGGTCGGCGCGATGGCCGACGCCTATCCCGAGATCGCGCAAGACGTGGCCGCACAAGGGCACACGATCGGCACGCACACGCAGAACCACAGCAATCTCGCCCGCCTCAGCGACGCGGCGGCGATGGCCGAGATCAGCGCCGGCCAGCTCAGCGTCGCTGAAGCGCTCGAGCCGATCGGCCTGAAACCCGCGCCCTTCTTCCGCTTCCCCTACCTCGCCGACCGCCCCTCGCTGCGCCAGCGCATCGCCGAACAGGGGATCGTCGCGATCGACGTCGACGTGGATTCCAAGGATTATTTCCCGAGCTCACCTTCGCTGGTGAAGGAGCGCACGCTCGCCGCCCTCGAACGGCATGGGCGCGGCATCATTCTCTTCCACGACATTCACATGCGCACCGTCGAGATGCTGCCCGACCTTCTCGCCGGCCTCGAGGCACGCGGCTTCAAGGTGGTGCGCCTCGTGCCCGCCGACGCCGCCCCGCTTCTCGCCTCCGCCACCCGCGCGCCGGCCCTGTAAGCCACTGCAGGTCCAGCGAAACGGGTCGGTCGCCTCGCGGCCGATCCGCCGCATGCCGATCGGGCGCGTCCCGCCCATGAAAAAGGGGAGAGCCATCGCCCTCCCCGTTGGATGCCCGACATGCCGCAGCGCGAGCTCAGCCGCGCCTGCGCCTCAGGCCTTGGCGACGCCGTCGTCGCCGGGCAGGCTCGAATCCTCCGCCGGGCGGTCGTCGTGGTCCTGCGGCTTGGTGAACTGGCCTTGCGGGCGAAACCGCACGAGATAGGTCGGCAGCACCGCCTCCAGCGTGCGCGGACGGATCCCGAACGCCTCGAAGGTGCGCCCCTCGGCCTTCGCCGCCTCGGACACGACATTGTCGATCTGCAGCTGCACGACCTGGTCGGGCGTCAGCGGCGCGCCCGGCATGTACTGCGCGAGATTGGCGAGCGAGGCGGCGGTGCCGAAGGGAATGGAGAGGAAGCGCTTGCGGCGTTCGATGACGCGCAGCATCTCCTCCATCATCTCGCGGAAGCTCAGCGCCTCGGGGCCACCGAGCTCGTAGACGCGCCCGCCCGCGACCTTGCCGTCCACCGCACCCGCCACCGCCAGCGCCACGTCGTTGACGAAGACCGGCTGGAACATCGTCGCGCCGCCGCCGAGCAGCGGAATGAAGGGCGACAGCCGCGCCATGTTGGCGAAGCGGTTGAAGAACTGGTCCTCGGCGCCGAAGACGATGGAGGGGCGCAGGATCACCGCCTCCGGCACGGCCGCGAGAACGCGCGCCTCGCCCTCGGCCTTCGTGCGCGCATATTCGGAGTTGGACGCAGCATCGGCGCCGATCGCCGACATCTGGACCATCGGCAGCGAGCGCTTGGCCGCCGCTTCCGCCACGAGGCCGGCGCCCTTGGCCTGCAGCACCGTGAAGTTCTGCTTGCCGGCCTCCGTCAGGATCCCGACGAGGTTGACGACGTGGTCGGACCCTTCCACCGCGCGGTCGATCGACCAGGGATAGCGAAGGTTCGCCTGCACGGCCTGGATCTGGCCGAGCGTTCCCGCGATCTGCAGGTGATAGGCGAGGTCGGGCCGGCGGCAGGCGACGCGGATGCGGTGGCCGCGCTTGGCGAGCGCATGCACGACGTAACGTCCGAGGAAGCCGGACCCTCCGAACACCGTGATCTGCTTCTTCGTGTCGACTGCCATGGGAATGCCTCGCGGCTTGAGGAACCGTGCGCCTTTGCGCGGGAAACGAGCGCGGAAGGTCTCTAGATCGTCTGGCTTTAACGGAGATCGCGCTGCGGGAAAAGCCGCTTCCCGTCGCCGTGGCGTCGGCTGCCGTCGCATTCAGAGCTCCAACGCAGACCCATCGCGAACGCTCCCGCGACCGACCGCCTCACGAGCCTTCACACCTCACCTTCTCGGCTTCCGCCCCGCTCGACGCCCCACGCTGTCGCGGACCATCCGCCACCCGCACGATTTCTCGCCCCGTCCGAAGCTTTCCTCGCGAACGCGATTGACAGCACCGCGATCGAAACTTATTGAGACCGCCAGTGCCCAGGTGGCGGAATTGGTAGACGCGCACGGTTCAGGTCCGTGTACCGCAAGGTGTGAAGGTTCGAGTCCTTTCCTGGGCACCATTCCGCAAGACAGTTGTTGAGGCCCTCGCCAGACGAGGGCTGGATCGTGAGCGGATCTGCTTCGGCAGAGGTCGGGTAATCTGCCAACCGACGTCGACGTGTTGAGTTTATTCCTTTCATTCGATCGAAGATCGCTGATGTCGGCATTGCGTCGTCTGGCGCTCGTTGGCGCGTGCGATCGGCCTTTCCGGTCGGCGTCCGGCGCTCTCTCGCGCTGAACCGCTGGCCGGCCAAGCTCATGGATTCGGGGCCCCCTCGCGGGCCCGCTCTTCAGCGCGCCGGGTGCGGATGACGTCGGCGACGAAGTTGCGCGACAGGCTGTGATAGAGCGCCTCGCCCGAGACCAGCCGTGCGGTGCCGTAGCCGAGCAGCGCTGCGAGCATGAGCGGGATGACGTTGCCCTGGTTGCCGGTCATTTCGAGGATGATGACGAAGGCCGTCATCGGCGCCTGCACGACGCCCGCGAAATAGCCGGCCATGCCGAGCGTGGCGGCGAGCCCCGTGCCGGTGCCGAGGACGAGGCCGATCGTCGAACCGAGCCCCGCTCCCACCGCGAGCGAGGGGGCGAAGATGCCGCCGGGAATGCCCGACACCATCGAGACGAGACTGGCGGCGAATTTCTCGGCGAAGAACAGCGCCGGCAGGGCCGTGCCCTCGATCGCGCCCCGCGCCTGCTCGTAGCCGGTGCCGTAGGTCGCCCCGTTGGAGACGAGGCCGATGAGCGCGACGAGGAGCCCGCAGACGCCGGCCGCGGCCACCGCGCGCCGCCGCGGCACGGCGACGGTCCATCGCTTGATCCGCCGCATCAGGCGCAGAGCGCAGGCGCTGAACGCGGCGCCGAGCGCCCCGCCGATGATGCCGCAGGCGATCACCAGCAGCCAGTCGCGCGCCGAGCCCGCCACCGCCTCGCTCTCGCCGAAATAGGTGTAGTTTCCGGTCAGGGCGAGGGAGGCGAGGCCGGCCAGGACCACCGCGGAGAGCACGAGCCCGTTGGTGCGCGCCTCGTAGGCGCGGCCCATCTCCTCGATCGCGAAGACGATGCCGGCGAGCGGCGTGTTGAAGGCCGCCGCGATGCCGGCGGCCGAGCCGGCGAGGATGAGCCCGCGCGCCTGCGCCATACCGCCGAAGCGCCCGGCGGCCAGCATGATGGCGGCCCCGACCTGGACGGTCGGTCCCTCGCGGCCGATTGAGGCGCCCGAGAGCAGCCCCAGGAGCGTCAGCAGGATCTTGCCGGCGGCGATTCGCAGCGACAGGAGGCGGCCGCGGTCGGCGGCATCTTCGAGATGGCGCGCGGCGATCGCCTGCGGGATGCCGCTGCCCTGCGCGTTCGGAAAGAACGTCACCGCGAGATAGGCCGAGAGGGCAAAGCCCGCCGGCGGCAGGAGAAGCATGGCGAGCGGGCCGAGGCCGTCGGTGGCGCGGATCGCGGCGAACGCGTGCTGCGCGGCATCGGCGAGAAACGCGAAGGCGACGCTGACGAGGCCGATGGCGAGCGCGCCCGCCCAGAACACCAGCCGCGGCCGCCAGACCTTGCGCGTCGCCCAGACCCGGCGCGAGCGCCTGAGCAGGCGGACCTTGCGCAGGCGCATGCGGGTGTCGGACGAAGCGGGCGTGATCATGCGGTCGGGTTCCAGAGGAGGGACGCCCGCGAGCTTGAAGATCCCGCGCCCCGCTGTCGAACGTTTCCTCGCTTCGACCGACGAGATCGAGACGCTTTCAGGGAACGCAGCGGCCCCGACCGGCGTCTCGCTCTCGTCATGCAACGTGCGGGTTCGAGCCGACGATCCGCCAGCCACGAGGACCAGACCGTCATGAACGACCTTCCGATCCCCAGCTCCACCGGTTTGGCTCCTACGCGGCGAGAGGTGCCGGCATGACCTCGCGCTTTCTCTGGCGGCTTCGGCAGCTCACCCGCCGCATCTGGTTCCGGGCGACCCTCTTCTCGCTGGCGGCGGTGGCGACCGCGCTCGTGGCGCTCGTCGTCACGCCCTATATTCCCAACGACCTACCGACCCAGATCGGCGCCAATGCCGTCGACAACATTCTCGGCATCATCGCCTCCTCGATGCTGACGGTGACGACCTTCTCCCTCTCCACGATGGTCGGCGCCTATTCCGCGGCGACGAGCAACGTGACGCCGCGGGCGACGAAGCTGGTGATGGAGGACACGACCACCCAGAACGTGCTGGCGACCTTCATCGGTTCGTTCCTGTTCAGCCTGGTCGGCATCGTGGCGCTGTCGACCGGGATTTACGGCGAGAGCGGGCGCGTCGTCCTGTTCGGGGTGACGATCCTCGTGATCGTCTTCATCGTGGTGACGCTGCTGCGCTGGATCGACCACCTCTCCCGGCTCGGCCGCGTGACCGAGACGACCCAGCGCGTCGAGGAGGCGGCGATCGCCTCGATGCGCGAGCGCCATCGCAGTCCCTTCCTCGGGGGCCGCGAACTGGCCGATCCCGCCTCGCAGATCCCGGCGGACGCCCGGTCCGTCTCGGTTCCCGAGATCGGCTACGTCCAGCACATCGACATGGCCGACCTCTCCGAGCTGGCGGGCGAGGCGGGGAAGATCTTCGTGCGGGCGGTGCCCGGCGACTTCATCGATCCGACGCGGCCCGTTGCCGAGTTCTCCGGGTTCGGCGACGACGGGATCGCCGATCGCATCCGCGCCTGCTTCACGATCGGCGATATCCGCTCCTACGACCAGGATCCGCGCTTCGGCGTCTCGGTTCTGACCGAGATCGCCAGCCGCGCCCTGTCGCCGGCGACGAACGATCTGGGCACGGTGATCGACGTGATCGGGCGAACGGTGCGGGTGCTCGCGGTACGGGCCGAGCCGATCGAGGGCGAGCGAGAGATCGAGCACCCCAACGTCTTCGTGCCCAGGCTCGACGTCGCCGACCTCTTCGACGACCTCTACATTCCGATCGCGCGCGATGGGGCGACGCTCGTCGAGATCGGCGTGCGCCTGCAGAAATCTCTGGCGACGCTGGCGCGCCTCGGCGCCGATGGCTTTGCCGCGCAGGCGGCGCGCCACTCGCGCCAAGCGCTGGAGCGCTTCGAGAACGGGCTGACGATCGAGGCCGACAAGGCGACCGTCCGGCGCGCCGCCGAGAGGGTGGGCCATCCTGACTGAGCGGCCGGGCAACCTTCCCGCGACCGGTACGTCAGGCCAGCCAGCCAAGTCCTTGATCGCTTGGACCCGCCGCATAGCCATGGGTTGCATTGCGGCAACACGAAACCGTCATTGCGCCTGAACTTAAGTCGCTGGCAACGTCCCTCCGGCAGTCTCTCCACCGACTGACAACCGAGAGGGATGAGCCGGTGCGCCTGACGATCAAGCTGAAACTTGCGACGGCCTTTGCCGGGGTTCTCGGTCTGATGGGGGTGGCCGGCTATTACGGGGTCCAGGGCCTCCAGTCCTCCAACGCGAACATGCAGAGCTTCGTCTCCGGCCCCTATGCGCAGACGAAGCGGCTGGCGGATGCGGCCCGGGGCATGCAGAATCTCGGCCGCAGCCTCAACCGGATGCTCGCCTCCACCGACGACGCCGAGATGGCGGAGGTGCGCGCCGGCATCGACAAGGGTCTGGCGGCGGAACTCGAGATCATCAAAGCCTACCGGGCGGATCTCGAGCCCGACATGACCGCGCTGATCTCGGCGACCGACGCGATCGCAGCCGCCATCGTCATTTGGTCCGGCATGGCCGACAAAACGATGGACCTCGTTCAGCAGAATACCATGACGCGAGCGAACGAGCTGTTTGCCGGCACCGCGTCGCCGCTTGTCGAGGAGCTGACGAAGGATTTCACCGCCATGCGCGAGGAGATCGCGACCGTGCCCGGCGCGCAGGCCCTGCGCGACTCCGCCTCGGCAGTCCGCCTCGGCCTGCAGCAGATGATGTTTCGCCTGATGGCGGCCACCGCCGAGACCGAGGCGGCGCGCCTCCAGGCCGCATCGAGCCGGTTCGAAGGCCAGTTCCAGACCTTCGAAGCCGCGATGGCGACCTATGTCGCCGCCGCCTCGGGCACGCCACTTGCCGCGGCGGCGACCGAGCAGATGGACGACTGGCGGCAGCTGAAGCCGATCGTCGAGAGGATCGCGGCGCTGGGAACCGCGAACTCGGTGCTGACGGCGAACCGGGCCTATTCGGCGGAAGGGCGCCCCTTCCTCCTCGACGTCATCCGGCAGATGGATGAACTGATCGCCGCCGAGACCACCGTGGCGGAGGGTCTCGCGGCCGACACCGAGGCCGACTTCGTCTCGACGCGCACCGTGCTGATCGCCCTCGTCGCGCTGGCGCTGCTGTTCGGCGCGGGCGCGGCCCTCTGGCTGGCCGTGTCGATCTCGCGCGGCCTGAACCTTGCCATGCGCCACGCCCGCAAGATCGGCGGCGGCGACATTTCCGAGCGCATCAAGATCCGGCAGGACGACGAGATCGGCGATCTCCTGACGACGATCTGCCAGATGCGCGTGAAGCTGAACGAGACGGTCATCGCCATCCGCGACTCCTCGATGCAGGTCGCCTCCGGCTCCTCGCAATCGGCCGCGACCGCCGAGCAACTCTCCTCGGGCTCCAGCGAGCAGGCGGCGGCATCCGAACAGGCCTCGGCGGCGATCGAGGAGATGACGGCGAACGTGCGCCAGAACGCCGACAATGCCGGCACCACCGAGAAGATCGCGATCCAGGCCTCCGCCAGCGCCCAGAAGACCGGCGTCGCGGTGGCGGCCTCGGTGGACGCCATGCGCATGATCGCCGCCAAGATCACCGTGATCCAGGAGATCGCCCGCCAGACCGACCTTCTGGCGCTCAACGCGGCGATCGAGGCGGCGCGCGCGGGAAGCCACGGCAAGGGCTTCGCGGTGGTCGCCTCCGAGGTCCGCAAGCTCGCCGAACGCAGCCAGGACGCGGCCCGCGAGATCGGGCAGCTCTCCGCGCAGACCCTCCTGACCTCGACCGATGCCGGCGAGATGCTGGACCGGCTGATGCCCGACATCGAGCGCACCGCCGAACTCGTCTCGGAGATTTCCGCCGCCTGCCGCGAGCAGTCGGTCGGCATCGACCAGATCAACCAGGCGATCCAGCAGCTCGATCAGGTGACGCAGGCCAATGCCGGCGCCGCCAACGAGATGGCCGCCACCGCCGGCCAGCTCTCGGCGGAGGCCGGTCGCCTGCAGGAGAATGCCGGCTTCTTCAAGCTCGAGCGCGACAGCGCACCCTCCACGGCCTCGAGCGAGCGCCGGGCCGGCGTCCTCGCCCTGCAGGAAAAGGTCCGCGCCTTCGGCTCGACCTATGCCGGCCGGGGCACTGCGGCCTCGGCGGCAGAGCCGGGCGAGACGCGGTCGATCGAGCGGCTTCGCGCCTGAGCCCGGTCGGCCCTCAGCGGCCGAGATAGAGGCGTTCGAGCTCGGGATAGAGTTCGGGCGAGGCGGCGAGGAGCGGGTTGCCGGACCAGAGGCCCTCGCCGCCGAGGAAGTCGCTGACCCGGCCGCCGGCGCCCTCGATCACCGCCATCGCCCCGAGGCAGTCCCACGAATTGATGTGCGGCTCAGCATAGCCGAGGAGCCGGCCGCAGGCGACATAGGCGAGCGATAGCGCGCCCGAACCGTCGCGCGTGAACATGCCGCCGGCCTCCAGAATGCGCCCGAGCGGCTCGATGAAGGCGGCCGGCGTTACGCGCGGCGAATAGCCGAGCGCCAGCAGGCCCTCGCGCACGCTCACGGCCGGGCGCACCGCGATCGGCCGACTGTTCAGCGTCGCGCCGCGGCCCGCGCCGCCCGCGAAGCGCTCCCCCCGCGCCGGGCTGTCGACGACGCCGAAGCGATTGCGCCCGCCTTCCACGAAGGCGATCGAGACGCACCAGGCGGTCATGCCGTTGACGAAGGGCTGTGTGCCGTCGATGGGATCGACCACCCAGATGCCCTGTCCTGGCGTGAATTCGGTGCGCCCGGTCTCCTCGCCGAGGAAGGCGTCGCTCGGATAAGCCGCTGCGATGCGCGAGCGGATCATCTGCTCGACCTCGACATCGGCCTCGCTTGCCATGTCCTGCAGGCCCTTGGAGCGAACGGTCAGCGTCTCCAGCCGCCGGAAGTAGGAGAGCGCGAGGTCTCCGGCTTCAGCCGCGAGGTCTTGGGCAAAGGCGAAGCGGGCGTCGAGATCGGCAGCGGTCAGGGAGGAAGCGGTCATCGGGAGCTTTCGGGCGAGATCGGTAGGAACGGGCGATGCGACGAGGCGAACGCGGGGGTCGGCCTCGAAGCGGCGGACCGGCGAAACGGAAAAGCGCGTCAGCCGTCCTTCCAGAGCCAGGCGGCACCGCGAACACCCGAGGAGTCTCCATGCCGGGACTGCGCGATCGGCGTATGGAACACGGTCGAGAACGTGTAGTGCGCCAAGCGCGGCGGCAGCGCCTCGTAGAGTTCGGGCACGTTGGACATGCCCCCGCCCATGACGAGGATGTCGGGGTCGAGCGTGTTCACCACCACCGACAGGCCGCGCGCCACGCGGTCGATGTAGCGCTGCCAGACGAGACCCGCGAGCCGGTCGCCTTCGCGCACCTTCTCCATGACGAGGCGGGCGGGCGTTTGCGTGCCGGTGTGGCGGGCGTAGTCGGCCTCGAAGGCCCGGCCCGAGACCCAGGTTTCGAGGCAGCCGTGCTTGCCGCAATAACAGGGCGTGCCCGGCAGTTCGTGGATCGTCGGGAAGGGCAGCGGATTGTGGCCCCATTCGCCGGCGCTGTTGTTGGGCCCGTGATGGGCGCGCCCGCCGACCGCGATGCCGGCCCCCGCGCCGGAACCGAGGATCACCGCGAAGACGACGTTGTGGCCGGCGCCCGCGCCGTCGACGGCCTCCGAGGCGGCGAGGCAGTCGGCATCGTTCTCGACCCGCAGCGCCCGCCCCAGCCGCTCGGTCAGGTCGCGCTCCACCGGCCGCCCGAGGAGCCAGGTGGAGCTGGCGCCCTTGCCGAGGCGCGAGTGCGGCTCGAGCGAGCCGGGAATACCGATGCCGACCGTGCCGCTTGTCCCGCACTCGGCCTCCAGCCGGGCGATGATGCCGCCGATGGCGGTGATGCAGCCGTCATAGTCGTGGCGCGGCGTGTCCTGGCGGATGCGCGCGAGCTCGCGCCCGTTGGGACTGAGCGCGATCCCCTCGATCTTCGTGCCGCCCCAGTCGATGCCGATCAGCATGCCGTCCCCTCCCCTTGGTCTTGCCGCCCGCGCCCCTCGATCGGTTCCGGGCCTCCCGCCCCGCTCCCGACCGGCCTCCCGGCGCCGCGATACCCTAGCGGCAACCCGCCCGGCGTCGTGAACGCGGGAGGATGGCCACCCCTCGCGCTTAGATCGACCGAGAGGTTCGGTCAACCGACCAGATGGGAGACCCGACCACGGGGCTTGGGGCCCGGCATTCAGTGCCCGACCGTCAGCGCATCCTCGGGCTCGGCTTTCGCCGTGGCCGGAACGCTTGCGGCATGGGCGACATGGGGCACGAGGAGAGCGGCCGCGAGCGTCGCCGCGGCGATGGCGAAGACGCCCCAGAAGGTCAGATGCAGCGAGGCTTCGAGGGCGCTGCGCGCGGCCTCGTCCACCGCCAGCGCGCCGCCGCCGTCGAGCAGCCGGCGGATCTCGTCGAAGGCCACGGCGCCGCCTTCGGCTCCCTGCAGCCCGACATTGAACACCGCCCCGAGCGCGGCGGCGCCCAGCGTGCTGCCGAGATTGCGCGAGAAGATGTTGGAGGCGGTGGCCGCGCCCCGCTCGCTCCAGCCGACGCTGCTCTGGACGATGACGATGGCGCTCGTCGACAGGAAGCCCATGCCGAAGCCCATCACCACCGAGCCCGCGGCGGCGACGAGCGGCGACATGCCGGCCGAGAGCACGAGGAAGGCGAGCGCCCCGATCGGCAGCAGCACGGCGCCGAAGAGCAGCGTCGGGCGCAGGCCGAAGCGGGCGAAGTTCTTCGCCGCGATCGTCGCACCGATCGGCCAGCCCAGCACCATCGCCGTCAGCGTGAAGCCGGCGATGAGCGCCGACTGCCCGAGCACGCCCTGCACGTACATCGGCAGGAAGGTGGTGAGGCCGATCACCGACATGCCCGAGAGCAGCGTCGCGGCGTTGACGGTGAGGAGCGTGCGGCGCGACCAGAGCTTGAGATCCATCATCGGATCGAGCGCCCGCGCCTCGCGCCAGAAGAAGGCGGCGCCGCTGACGAGGCAGAGGCCGAGCGCGGCCATCACGGTCGGCGCGCCCGACGTGCCGATCTCGGTCAGCGCCACCATCAGCGCGGCGACGGCGAGCGTGAAGAGCGCGGCGCCCGCGAAATCCAGCGAGCGCTCGCGCGGCGCCATCTCCTCGCGCAGGAAGCGGATGAAGAAGGCGGCGGCCAGGAGCCCGATCGGCAGGTTGATCCAGAAGATCCAGGACCACGAGAGATCGGCGACGATGAGCCCGCCCGCGAACGGACCGACCACCGAGGAGACGCCCCAGACGCTGGCGAGATAACCCTGGATCTTGCCGCGCTCCTCGACGCTGTAGAGATCGCCGATGACGGTGAGGCCCACCGGCTGGATCGCGCCGGCGCCGACCCCCTGCAGCAGGCGGAAGACGATGAGCGAGGGCATCGACCAGGCGAACCCGCAGAGCACCGAGCCGACGAGGAAGACCGCGATGCCGGCGAGCAGCACCGGCTTGCGGCCGAACGTGTCGGCGAGCTTGCCGAAGATCACCGTGGTGGCCGTCTGCGCCAGCAGGAAGGACGAGAACACCCAGGAATAGAGGTGGAGGTCGCCGAGCTGGCCGGCGATCTGCGGCATGGCGGTGGAGACGATCGTCGCCTCGATCGCGATCATCGCCATCGAGGCCATGACCGCGGCCAGGATCAGCGGGCGCCGTGTTCGCAGGGGCTGGTGCATGGGAAGCCGATCGGATGGTTCGGACGATCCGCCGCTGGGCCGCAATCCCGAACAGATAAGGAGACCTGACGACCGGTCTCCTACACCCGCCTGCCGGTCTTCGCCACCCGCGAAATGGCGCGGTTCGGCAGGACGGCGAGGCCGAGCGCGAAACTGGTGCCGGCACCCGATGCGAAGGCTGCCGCAAAGGGAACGCGCCGACGCGCCGGCGGTAGGGACTTCAGCGAGAACGGGGTGACTTCGCCGGTATAGGGGGTCATCGGATCGACTTTCGGGATGGTTCGAGGCGCACGATCCTGCACCGGCGCGGTTTCGCGGCGATGTCCCCGACGTTGCACCACGCCGCTGCCGCACGGCGTCGCCTTAGCGCCGGCAGGGCGCAGCGATCCCGCCGGCGGGGCGCGCTGGCCGTTTCGCCGCCAGCCCAAATCCGCTAAGCGGGCCCTGACGATCGTTCTCTCCCGCTGCCCTGTGCGGGACCATCCGGAGCCAGCCATGACCATCCGCGTCCACAAGGGCGACCTGCCCGATCTCGCCCGCTACACCGGTTCGGTGGCCATCGACACCGAGACGCTCGGGCTCGACACGCGCCGCGACCGGCTCTGCGTGGTGCAGCTTTCGCCCGGCGACGGCACCGCCGACATCGTCCAGATCGCGCGGGGCCAGCGCGAGGCGCCGAACCTCGCCGCGCTTCTCGCCGACCGCTCGAAGACGAAGATCTTCCACTACGCGCGCTTCGACGTCGCCGCGCTCTTCCACGCCTTCGGCGTGATGACCGACGGCATCTTCTGCACCAAGATCGCCTCGCGCCTGGTGCGCACCTACACCGACCGCCACGGCCTGAAGGATCTCGCCAAGGAGCTGATCGGCGTCGACCTGTCGAAGCAGCAGCAGTCCTCGGACTGGGCGGCCGAGAACCTCACCCCGGCGCAGCTCGACTATGCCGCCTCCGACGTCCTCTATCTCCACGACCTGATGGGCGTGCTCCTCAAGCGGCTTGAGCGCGAGAACCGCATGGATCTCGCCCGCGCCTCGTTCGACTACCTGCCGACCCGCGCCCGGCTCGATCTTCTCGGCTGGGACGAAGAGGACATCTTCTCGCACTCCGTCGCCCGCTGAGACGCGTCGTGGTGGCCGGGCGATCACGGAAATGCGAACGAGAAATGAAGGCAAGCCTGCCTGCATTTAAGATTTCGTTCAGACATTTTCCGCGGCTTGCATCGAATTGAACTGATTCGCGCCACGGTCCTTTGAAGGCTTTCCGTCATTCTGAACCCGTCGCAGCAATCCTGCCGCGGCGGGCTGAAGGGGACGACGCATGAGCATCGAAGACCGTCACGACATCGCCGAGCGCACGTTCCTTATGCGCGACGAACGCTCCTTCCGCGACCGGGCCCGTGCCGACCGGCAGGTCGGCCTCTGGGCCGCCACGCATCTTGGTCTCGTCGAGGAAGCCGCTGAAGCCTATGCCACCGCCGTGATGAATGCCGGCGTGGTGGCGAGCGACGGTCGCGGCGGCTTCGACAAGGTGGCCGCCGATCTCGCCGGCACCAGCTTCCACATCGAGATGATCCGCACCCAGTACGCCATCGCCATGGCGAGCCTCGCCGACCATCTCTTCGAAGGCGCCCCGCCGCGCTTTGCCGGCCTCACCGCGCACTGAACCTCGTCGCCCTGCCCGCATGCCATCGAGCCGTCCGACACCCGTTGGACGGCTCGATGCCGTTTGGGCGCCGACTACTCGAAGATCGGCACTTGCGGAGCGGCATCGCGCGGCAGCACGCCGCGTAGCCGCGGGTCGTCGGCGATCTCGATCTCCTGCCCGATCGGCGTGAAGCCGGTGCGGCGGTAGAAGTCGAGCGCCTTCGGGTGGTCGATCGTGTTCGTGTGCAGCCAGAGGCGCTCGACGCCGCGCCCGAAGGCGGTGCCGATCGCGTGGTTCATCAGGCGCCGTGCCGCGCCCGTGCCCTGCATCGCCGCCGTCACGCCGAAATACTTGATCTCGCAAGCGCCGGGGTCGGAAAAATCCAGTTCCAGAATGCCCTCATCACGCCCGCCCGCCCGGTAGGCATGGACCTGCGTGCCCGGCGCGTCGAGGATCGCGGCCAGCGCCGCCTCGTCCATGTAGAGCCGCGAGAACCAGAGATGATCGGCGCCGACGCGGCGGTAGAGGTCGAGATACTCTGGCGGCCGAACCCGGCCGAGATCCACGACCTCGCCCATGAGCGAGGCCGGCTCAGCGCGCAGCACCGGCATCGTGCGCATCTCCAGCGTCGTCGCGATCGCCGAGATCTTGCCGCGGGGGATCGTGGTGAAGCGGGGCATCTCGTCCATGGGTCTTGGCGTCTCCGATCCGGCGCGCGGCCTTGGCTCCCGCGCATGGCATAATCGCGCCATCGCTCGCAAGGGTGGCGCGCACCTTCGACCGCGAGGACACCACGATCGCAGCGGCCGGGAACGCATCGCACCGCATCCGACTTGCGACTTCGTGACCGCCAGAGGAGGACCCCGTGCCCGATACCAAACCCGACCGCACCAAACCCGACCGCAACGTCTCCCCGACCGAGGCTCAGAACACCGGCCCCGCCCATCGCACCCCGCCCGGCGGCGGTGAACCGGCCCGGCCGGGCAGCCTGGCCAAGCCCACGGATCGCCCGCTCCCGAAGGGCGGCGACGAGGCCCTGCGCGACGACCGCTGATGCGGCACGCGCGGCGGAGGGACCAGTATCTGGTTCGTCGGAGAGGAAACCCCACCGTGCGGCGACGGCGACCTTGAGGGCCCCGAGAAAATAAGCCGGAGTCGAACGCCGGCGTCCGTTAGCATGGCGGCCTCCGAATGCTTGCCTCCGCACGGTCGTCTCACAGGCGATTGGTACCAAGCACCGCTGAAGCCGCCCGAGCGGTTGGTCCGCTCGGCAATTTTGCAGATGCCCCGCCATCAAAGCCTACCAAGCATCGGAAAGCGCCGACCGCTCACGGACCTCACGCTCCACCCCCTCGACGCAAAAAGGCCCGCGACGTTTTCCGTCGCGGGCCTTCTCATGTTTCACGTGGAACGGGGGCCGCACCCGTAAGGCGCGGCCCGCCCTTCAGAGCTTACTGCTCTTCGCGGTTCTTCATGGCCGCGGCGAGGATGTCGCCGAGCGAAGCGCCGGAGTCGGTCGAGCCGTACTGGGCCACCGCTTCCTTCTCTTCCGCGATCTGCAGCGCCTTGATCGACACGCCGACGCGGCGAGCCTTCTTGTCGAACTGCGTGATGCGCACGTCGACCTTCTGGCCGACCGAGAACTTCTCGGGGCGCTGGTCGTCGCGGTCGCGGCCGAGATCGGCGCGACGGATGAAGGACGTGTACTCGGTGTCGACGATCGCGACCTCGAGGCCGCCTTCGTTCACCGCCGTGACCTCGCAGGTGACGATCGAACCGCGACGCAGTTCGCCTGCCTCGGGTGCCGATGCCGCACCGCCGGCTGCCGAGCCCTGGGCCTCGCCGCCGACCTGCTTGATGCCGAGCGAGATGCGCTCCTTGTCGACGTCGACGTCGAGGACCTGCGCCTTGACGACGTCACCCTTGTTGAACTCCTCGATGACCTGCTCGCCCGGACGCGTCCAGTCGAGGTCGGAGAGGTGGACCATGCCGTCCACGTCGCCTTCCAGGCCGATGAAGAGACCGAACTCGGTCTTGTTCTTGACTTCGCCCTCGACGAGCGTGCCCACCGGGAACATGTCGCGGAACGCTTCCCAGGGATTCTGGAGGGTCTGCTTGAGGCCGAGCGAGATACGACGCTTGACCGGATCCACCTCGAGCACGACCACTTCGACTTCCTGCGAGGTCGAGAGGATCTTGCCGGGATGGACGTTCTTCTTCGTCCAGGACATCTCGGAGACGTGGATCAGGCCTTCGATGCCCGGCTCCAGTTCGACGAACGCGCCGTAGTCCGTGATGTTCGTCACGCGTCCGGAGACCTTGACGCCCATCGGGTACTTGACGCCGATGCCTTCCCACGGATCCGCCTCGAGCTGCTTCATGCCGAGCGAGATGCGGTGGGTTTCCTGGTTGATGCGGATGATCTGCACCTTGACCGACTGGCCGATCTGCAGGATCTCGGTCGGGTGGTTGACGCGGCGCCAGGCCATGTCGGTGACGTGCAGCAGGCCGTCGATGCCACCCAGATCCACGAACGCGCCGTAGTCGGTGATGTTCTTGACGACGCCCTCGACGACCTGACCCTCTTCGAGGTTCTGGACGATCTCGGAGCGCTGCTCGGCGCGCGACTCTTCGAGGACGGTGCGGCGCGAGACGACGATGTTGCCGCGACGCTTGTCCATCTTGAGGATCTGGAAGGGCTGCGGCGTGTTCATCAGCGGGCCGACGTCGCGGATCGGGCGAATGTCGACCTGGCTGCGCGGCAGGAAGGCCACGGCGCCGTCGAGGTCGACCGTGAAGCCGCCCTTGACCTGGTTGAAGATCTGGCCCTCAACCTTTTCGTTGTTGTTGAACTTGACCTCGAGCTTGACCCAGCTCTCCTCGCGGCGCGCCTTGTCGCGCGACAGGACGGCCTCGCCCAGCGCATTCTCGATGCGCTCGACATAGACTTCGACGATATCGCCGACCTTCAGCTCGCCGCCGGTGCGGCCGCCGAATTCCTTGAGGGCGACGCGGCCCTCGACCTTCAGGCCGGCGTCGATGACGGCCATGTCCTTCTCGATCGCGACGACCGTTCCCTTGACCACGGCGCCTTCGGCGACATCGTGCTCGTGGAACGAGGCTTCGAGAAGCGACGCGAAATCATCGCGCGACATTTGTGCGTTGGACATTCGTTCTCCTTGGAACTTCCGGGCTGTGACCGGAAGCGTCGCGCCGTATCGGGTTCGCGTTTCGGGTGCCTCGGACAGGTCCTGTCCCGGATCGGCTTCGCTCGAGCGAAGCGACGGATCTCGAGGGACACGGGATACGGGGCTCATAGGAGAACCCGCGGCCCGTTTCGGCGCGGTGGACCGGCCTCTGGCGATTGTTTCCTCATCGAAACGCCGTCGTGCCGCCCACCCCACACGCTTCGAGCGAGAGGGATAGCGGCGCGCGGGGCGTTCCGTTCCCTCAGGATGCGGCTTGATCGACGATCGCGCAAGCTGCCAGGAACGCTGCCTCTATACCCAATTCGCTGGTGTCCAGCAAGCGGGCGTCGGCGGCGGGCTTCAGCGGCGAAGCGGCGCGGCCGGCGTCGCGCTCGTCGCGCTCGCGCACCTCGGCGAGGATGCGCTCGTAATCGACCGCGCGGCCCTTGGCGAGAAGTTCGTCGGTGCGCCGGCGGGCGCGCACCTGCGGGCTCGCGGTCACGAAGATCTTCACGCGCGCCTGCGGGCAGATCACCGTGCCGATGTCGCGCCCGTCGAGGACGGCCCCCTCCACCCGCGCCGCGAAGGCGCGCTGGAAGGCGTTCAGCGCGGCGCGCACGGGCGGATGCACGGCGACGCGCGAGGCGAGTTCCCCGGCCTCGCGCCCGCGCAGCACCGCCTCGTCGATAACAGAGGCGTCGAGATCGCGCGCCACCGCACCGGCCGCCTCCGGGTCGTCGAGATCGACGCCCCGGTCGGCGGCGAGCCGGCCGACGGCACGGTAGAGCAGCCCGGTGTCGAGATAGGGAAGGCCGTAATGCCCGGCGAGGCGCTTGGCGAGCGTGCCCTTGCCAGCCGCCGCCGGGCCGTCGATGGCGATGACGAGGGGCGCGATCGTCAGGGGTCGGGGCATCGGCGGGTCCTTGGCGCATCATGACGGTCGGGGACGAGATCCCCCGGCAAGCGGGATAGCGGGACAGGCCCGCGCCGTCCACATCCGGCGACGCTCAGTCCCCGCCGCCGCCGCCACCATCGCCGCCGCCATCGTCGCGTCCCTTGCCGGACCCTGCTTCGCCCGTCCCCTCGCCCGCCCCGCCGGAGCGCCGATAGCCGCGCGTGCCGAAGCGCAGCGGCTCGTCGCGGATCTCGGTGAAGCGCCCGGCGAACGCCGCGCCGACGCCGAACAGGCGACCGAGCACGAAGGGGATCGTCACGAAGAAGAGGATCGCGGCGATCGACCCGGCGAACCAGAGAAGCGACAGCGCCGTGCGGATCGTGTTGCTCTCGACGAGCCCGGCGGTGGCGGGCGAGACGCCCGAGAGGCGGTAGAGCATCGCCGGGCCGAGAATGAGCGGCACCACGAGCTTCGGCCAGGCGATGGCGGCGAGGCCGCGCGCGTCGGCATGGCCCGCGCCGCGCGCCGCGCGGTGCTGCGCGCCCGCCACCTGCCGGCCATAGACGAAGGCGAGCGGCGCGAAGAAGAGGAACGCCAGGATCGCGGCGACGAGATTGCTCAACGCCGGACCTCCCGCAGATCTCGCTGCGGGCGCCTCAGCCCGCCGGCTCCAGCACGCCGCCGAGGCCGGCCACGAGGCCTTCGAACTCGGGAAAGCTGGTGGCGATCATCGTGGCGTCGTCGACGCTCACCGGCTTGCTGCTGGCGAGACCCATGACGAGGAAGCTCATGGCGATGCGGTGGTCGAGATGCGTGGCGACCATGCCGCCGCCGAGCCCGGAGCCGTCGGGGCGGCCGGTGACGGTGAGCCAGTCCTCGCCCTCCTCGTGCTCCACGCCGTTGGCGAGCAGGCCGGCCGCCACGGCGGCGAGACGATCGGATTCCTTCACCCGCAATTCGTCGAGCCCTTCCATGCGCGTCGTGCCCTGCGCGAAGGCGGCGGCGACGGCGAGCACCGGATATTCGTCGATCATCGAGGGCGCCCGCATGGCGGGCACCCTGACGCCGCGCAGCGCGGAATGGCGCACGCGCAGGTCCGCGACGTCCTCGCCGCCGGACCGGCGCGGGTTCACGATCTCGATATCGGCACCCATTTCGCGCAGCGTCTCGATCAGTCCGGTGCGCGTCGGGTTCATCAGCGCGTTCTCGATCGTGACGTCCGAGCCCTCGACGAGAAGCGCCGCCACCACGAGGAAGGCCGCCGAGGACGGATCGCCCGGCACCACGAAGTCGGCAACGCCCTTGAGGTCGCCCTGCCCCGTCAGCGCGATCGTGCGAACGCCCTTGGCATCCGTCTCGACATGAACGCTCGCACCGAAGCCTTCGAGCATCTTCTCGGTGTGGTCGCGCGTCATCACCGGCTCGACCACGGTCGTGAGGCCCGGCGTGTTCAGGCCGGCCAGGAGCACGGCGGACTTCACCTGCGCCGAGGCCATCGGCACGCGATAGGTGATGGGCGCGGCGACGCGCGGCCCCTTGAGCGACAGCGGCAGCCGGTCGCGCGAGCGGGCGAGCACCTGCACTCCCATCTCGCGCAAGGGATCGAGCACCCGGCCCATCGGGCGGCGCGACAGCGAGGCGTCGCCGACGAAGGTCGTGGTGAAGTCGTAGGCGCCGACGAGGCCCATCGTCAGGCGCGAGCCGGTGCCGGCATTGCCGAAGTCGAGGACGCCCTCGGGTTCGAGCAGGCAGCCGTTGCCGACGCCGTCGATCACCCAAGATCCGCCGTCGCGCTCGATCGCGGCGCCCATCTGGCGCATCGCGCGGCCCGTCGCCAGCACGTCCTCGCCCTCCAGAAGGCCGGTGACGCGGGTGCGGCCCGCCGCGATGCCGCCGAACAGGAAGGCCCGGTGCGAGATCGACTTGTCGCCGGGCACCTTCACCGTGCCGCGCAGTGCAGACGCCCGGCGGCTGAGAAGCGGGCGCGGGGCGGAAGGGGTGGAGGCGTGGCCGGTCATGGAAAGGTCCTCGTCGTCATCGTCGCCATCCGCTCGCTGTCGCAGATCGGTCCCGCCTCGGGAGGCGGGCATCCAACGAGCGCTCCGCGCGGCGTGGGCGCGGCCAGCGCTCGCGGGTTCGCGACCCGCCTACAGCATCGCCCGGAAAACCGAAACGGGTTTTTGCCCGCCCCGCACCCTCGCGTGACGCTCGCCCGGCCGCGCAGGCCCGCGATTCGCGACCGCCGCCGCCCGCGCTTTGACAAGACGGGGCCGACGCCGTAAGGGACCAACCGGCTTTCAGCGGCGCCGGGCGCCGGTTCCAGCCGCCTTTTTCGCGGACGTCCCGGTCCGATCCGGCCGATCGCGACGACGCTCCCCCGGCCGCTCCCCCCGCTCCCTCACGAGGCGACCCCATGGCAAAATCTGAACTCGGCACGAAGCGCATCGACCCGGAGACGGGTCAGAAGTTCTACGATCTCAACAAGGATCCGATCGTCTCGCCCTACACCGGCAAGACCTACCCGCTGACCTTCTTCGAGACCGCGAAGGCGACGCGCGCGCGCGCCGCGGCCGTCGCCGACGAGGAGGAGGCGGAGGAGGTCGAGGTCGTCGAGGTCGCCGAGACCGACGAGGAGACGGTGTCGATCAACGAGGTCGAGGAAGACGAGGCGGGCGCCAAGACCGACCTGCCCGACGTCGACGGCGACGAGGACGACGACGTCGCCGACGAGCCCGACGACACGTTCCTCCCCGACGACGAGGATGAGGACGACGACATGACCGACATCATCGGCGGCGGGCGCGACGAAGACGACGACGTCTGAGGCCCCTGGCGGGGCGGTCCGATCCCGGC
>NZ_BBWH01000032.1 GCF_001463705.1 Aureimonas sp. AU12
GTCCGATCCCGGCGGCGCGATGAGCGCCCCGCCGATTTCGAACCGCCCCGCTTTTTCCGCTTGCGCTCCCCCGCGCATTCGCCTACCTAGCCGCCACAGACGAACGGGGCGCTCCCAAGCGACCCGCTCGAAAGCCCCTCTCCGGAGGGCACGGTTTCCTCGGAAACCACGGGGCCATAGCTCAGTTGGGAGAGCGCTTGAATGGCATTCAAGAGGTCGTCGGTTCGATCCCGATTGGCTCCACCACTTACCTCCGCCGGCGCGTTGCAAGCGTTGTTTACTTCTATAAGTTAATCGTTTCTTTCCTATCCCGTTCCTGCTTGACCGCTCCGGTGCGAGTGTTGGTCATTGTGGTTATGTCGGCTGTTCCTGCATCGACAGGGCCCGCCTTTGCTGATGATTCGCGGACACGAGCGGCGATCGAAATCGCAGCCGACCATTATGTTGGGCTGCCAACGATCATGGTGACCCAAGCCCCTAAATACGGCAGCTTATCCTTGAAGCGGGAAACCATCGCCAACCCGTTCCATGAGGCCGGGGTCTTGCTGAGGCAGCACCCGGATTGCTGCAAAGCGGTCGGCGCGGACTTCAGATCGTCCAAAGCGCGGCATCGCTGCGCTGAAGGTCGAGGCCGCGACATCGCGGACGAGGTTGATCTGAAAGTCGAATTCCTCAGCGAGACGAGTGGACTTCCGGTGGTTCTAGACGAGCGGATTTTGGTTCTTTGCCGCGATGTGGCGAGGAAGCGGTAAGTCACGACTGCGCGATATGCATGCGGCGTGGTCGATCTCGACATGTGACCCGCTACCAACGCCTTCATTCGCCACGCGAGGCCGCATGTCTGGATCGCATTTCGTTGCGCTTCGATCAGCACGGCAACGGCCCGGGGAACCGCTTGGCGCCAAGCTTTCCAGTGCAATCGGCTGGTAAGTTCGCCCGCCGCCGCCGAGAGGCCTTGCCGTCGTGGCCGATCCGGATCCGAGGCAGGCCGGGGCGGTGTAGCCGCGGTCCTCGCATCATATCGGCGCATCGACCTCTCTGCTCGGAACGTCCGACCGCCACATCGGCAGCAGGACGACCGCGCCGCCGGATCCTGCCGCAGCGTTGCCCTGCCGGCGGCCGGAAGCAGTCACAGGGGGTTCGCACGGTGCGGGTTTCTCAGTGCCGCGTTTCTCAGTGCCGGGGCGTCAAGCCGCGGTCCACCAGATCCCGCGCCGCGCCCTGAAAGGCGGAGAGGAGAAGGTCCACGGCCTCGCGATCGTGGGCGGTCGAGAGATAGTGGCGCCCGAAGGGGGCCGGCATCGAGATGACGCCATGCCGGCGCAGCGCGTGGTGGAGCGCCAGCGTGAAGGCCGGATCGACGGCGGCCGTGGCTTCGGCATAGGTCTGCGGCACGCGGCGTCCGGGCCACGGCGTGAAGACCGTTCCAAAGCCGGTCGTCGACAGGTCGAAACCCTGGCCGGCGAAGGCCGCCTCGATGCCCATCCGCAGGCCGTCGCCGGTCTCCAGCAGCGCGCCGTAGTCGATCTCGCCGAGAACGCCCATCGTCGCGGCGACGGACGCGCAGGCGATCGGATTGCCGTTGTAGGTGCCGGCCTGGCGCAGCCGCCCGTCGCGGAAGACCGCGGTCGCCTCGCGCGTCCCGATGAGCGCGGCGACCGCGAAGCCGTTGCCGATCGCCTTGCCGAGCGTGGCGAAATCGGGGTGCAGCCCGTAGGCGTGGCTGACGAGGCCCCGCCGGACCCGGAAGCCCATCAGCACCTCGTCGGCGATCACCATCGCGCCCGCTTCCCGCGCGAGCCGTGCGAGCCCGGTCAGGTAGTCGGGATCGGGGGCGATGCAGCCGGCATTGGCCATTACCGGCTCGATGATGATCGCGGCGAGATCCGGCTCCTCGGCGATCAATGCGCGCGCGTCGTCGAGATCGTTGAAGCGGGTCAGCACCGTGTCGCCCATGCGCGGCCGGGCATTGCCGCGCATGGCGGCGGCGTCGGAGCCGGCATTGCCGAAGGCGACCTCGCCAAACCAGCCATCGTAGCCCGCCGCCAGCTTGGCGACGACGCGCCGCCCCGTCGCCGCGCGGGCCGCCCGGCAGGCCAGATGCACCGCCTCGCTGCCCGAGTTGAGAAACACGACCTGGTCGAGCGCGCCGGTATGGGCGGCGAGCGCTGCGGCCGCCTCCTCTTCCAGCGCATGGGCATAGGCCGGCATCGAGCCGCCTGCGAGCGCCCGCGCGACGGCCCCATCGACCGCGGGATGGCCGTGACCGAGAAAGGTCGCGCCGAAGCCCATGGCGGTGTCGACGAAGCGACGGCCGCCGTCGTCGAAGACGTAGGGCCCCTTGGCGCGGGCGACGAGGAAGCGGCGACCGTCGACGTCCGGCACGGAGCGTCCCGCGCTGGAGATCCCCGAAACGAGGTGGCTCATGGATCAGATTCCGAAGAGGGAGGGCAGCCACTCGGTCAGGCCCGGGAAAAGGGCGATGCCGGCGATGCAGACGAGGCTGGCGATCCAGTAGGGCATCAGCCATTTCGACACGGCGTACATGTCGAGCTTGGCGATGTTGCAGACCACGGTGATGTTGGTGCCCACCGGCGGCGTGAAGAGGCCGGCGCCGAGGGTGATCGTGAAGAGGACGCCGATCTGGAAGGGCTGCAGTCCCGCGTCGCGCGCGATCGGAACGAGGATCGGCGTCATGATGACGAGCGAGGGACCGAGATCCAGCCAGAAGCCGACCGCCGAGAGGACAAGAAGGATGAGGAGCACCGTGACAACGGGTCCCGACGAGAAGCTGGAGATCCAGTCGGCGGCGAGCGTCGGGATCTGCTCGACGGTGAGGATCCAGGAGAAGGGTGTGGCGAGCGCCATGATCATCATGATGACGCCCGTGGTCGTCACCGCCCCGACCGCGGCCGGATAGAGGTCGCGCCAGGACAGCTCGCGATAGACCAGCGTGCCGACGAGGAAGGAGTAGACGACCGCGATGGCCGAGGCCTCCGTCGCCGTGGCGAAGCCGCCGACGATCGTCGAGAGGACGATCAGCGGCATGGCGAGCGCGGGCAGCGAGAGCGCCGTGTCGCGCGCCACTTCGCGGGCGTCGAAGCGCGTCTCGAGGCGCGGGAAGTTGTGGCGCCGGGCGACGATCCAGGTCGTCATCATCATCACGGCGGCGACGAAGAGGCTGGGCAGGATGCCGGCCAGCAGCAGGCCGCCGATCGAGGTGTTGGTGAGCGCGCCGTAGAGGATGAGGATGACGCTCTGGGGGCCGATAATGCCGAGCGTTCCCGCGGCGGCCGTGACGGCGGCGGCGAAGGCCTTGGGATAGCCGCGCTCGGTCATCGCCGGGATCATGATCGAGCCGACCGCGCCGGTGTCGGCGGTGGCCGAGCCGCTGATGCCGCCGTAGACGAGGGCGGTGGCGACGTTGACGAGCCCGAGGCCGCCGCGGATGCGCCCCAACATGTGCTCGGCGACGTTGACGATGCGGCGCGTCAGGCCGCCCCGGTTCATCAGTTCGCCGGCGAACAGGAAGAGGGGGATGGCGGCCAGCGTGATCTCGTCGGCGCCCCGGATGGTCTGCTGCGCGAACCAGGCGGCGGGCACGCCGAGATCCCCGGTCACGATGGCGAGGAGGCTCGACAGGCCCATCGCCCAGGAGATCGGCACGCCGGCGAACAGGAGGACCGTGAAGGACAGGATGAGGACAGCGAGGGTCATGCGACGGGTTCCCGCTCGGGATAGGGATCCTGACCGCGCACGACCCGGAAGAGCCGTGCGAGACCGAGGCCGGCCAGAGCCGTGCCGAGGACCAGAACCGAGGCGATGGTGATGCCCTGCGGCAGGCGCAGGACCGGGGTGGGCACGAAGGCGAAGCGCTGCCAGACCGCCCAGCCGCTCCAGAGAAGGACCAGTCCGAGCAGCGCCACGCAGACCGCGATGGCGCCGTCGATGGCGCGCCGGATCGAGGGCCGGAAGGAATCCTTGACCGGATCGAACGAGACGTTCTCGCCCCGGATCTCGCCGACCACGATGCCGAGGAACGTCACCCAGACGAAGGCGATGCCAGCCACCTCGAAGGTCCATTCGAAATGGCGCAGGGCAAAGAGCCGGGCCACGACGCTGAGCAGCGTCGAGACGAACAGGATCGTGAAGGCGACCGCCCCCGCGAAGGCGAAGGCCCGCTGCCCACGCCCCTTGAGGGGCGCCGGCACGGCGACGAGAGGAGGCTTCTCCAAGACCGCCGGCCTTTACTGGGCGCTGGCGGCGGCGGCGCGCACGCGGGCGACGAGATCCGCGCCCCATTCGGCACCGAATTCGTCGTAGACCGGCGTCACGGCCGTGCGGAACGGCGCGGCGTCGACATTGCTGACCTCGATGCCCTTGGCCTTCAGCTCACCGAGAATGCGGGTGTAGGTCGCGTCGAGCTGGCCGCGATACCAGCTCACCGTCTCGGACGCCGCTTCCTTCAAGGCCGCCTGCTGCTCCGCCGGCAGGGCGTCGAGCTTGTCCTTGTTCATGAACCACCAGTTGGCGGTCCAGATGTAGTTGGCGATCGAGAGCTTGCCGGCGACCTCGTACCACTTGGAGTCGTAGTAGTCGCGGATCTCGGGCTCGACGGCGCTGACGACGTTGGCCTGGAGCGAGGTGTAGACCTGACCGAAGGGAATGGCCTCCGCGAGGGCGCCGAGCTGGCGCATCGTGGCCAGGATCACCGGATTGGGCGGGGTGCGGATCTTCAGGCCCTCAAGGTCGGCGGGCTTGGCGATCGCGGTTTTTTCGGAAGCGAACTGGCGGAACCCGGAATCGAGGGCGCCGAGCATCACGTAGCCGCGGTCCTGGCCGAGGCCCATGATCTCCTGTCCCACCGGCCCGTCGAGAAAGGCGTGGACCGAGGCGTTGCCGGTGAACAGGAAGGGAAGCGAGACGACGTTGAGGCGCGGCTCGATGGCGTCCACCGACCCGCCGAGACCGATGTCGATCGAGCCGACGCCGACGCCCTCGACGATCGGATCCTCGTCGCCCAGCTGGCCATCGGGAAAGATAACGATCTCGAGCTCGCCGCCGGTCTTCTCGGAGACCTTGCGCTGAAACTCCTGGGCCGCCTTGTTGATCAGGCTGTCGTTCGAGGAGGCATGCGCCAGGCGAAGCTTGGCCGCCTCGGCGACCGAAAGGGTCAGCGGCGACAAGGCCGGTCCCAGGCAGGCGGCGAGGACAAGATGGCGGAGGGATGTCGGGAACATGGCGGACCTCGAAACAGGGCGATGGCCGACACTTGCAGGCGGGAATGCGCCCGTAAATGAGAAAAGCGCGGCTATATCAACGTATTATAAGGGGATAAGCGCCGTTTATGGGGGCTTTTCCGGGCCCGTGATACAACCGTACTGCCCAAGATGAAGGCTTGACGCGAGATTGCGCATACCGCTTGATAGGCCCCTGAACGGGAGACGGGAGCATGCGCCACCTCGACAGCGATGCCTTGTCCGCCTTCGTCGCGATTGCCGAAATCGGCTCCTTCACGGCGGCGGCGCAGCGGCTCAACAAGTCCCAGGCCGCGGTCTCGATCGCCATCGGGCGCCTGGAGGAGCGGCTCGGCAAGAAGCTGTTCGATCGCCTGCCGCGCCGGGTCGCCCTGACGAGCGCCGGCGAACGCCTCCACCACTACGCGCAGCGGATCCTGGCGCTGGAGGACGAGGCGATCGCCTCCCTTTCGGACGCCACCCAGGAGGCGCGCGTGCGCCTCGGCATGCCCGACGACTACATGGCCCTGTTCGGCGGAGCGCTCGTCGACGCCTTCGCGCCGCGCTACCCGCTCGTCGGGATCGACCTTCGCTGCGGCTTCTCTTGGCAGCTCGAGACGATGGTGGAATCGCGCGAGCTCGATATGGCCATCATCACCCAGAACCCCGCCGACCCCAAGGGCGAGGTGCTGCGCAGCGAGCGGCAGATCTGGTGCGCGGGTCCGGGACGCAGCCCCGAGACGGCGCCGGTGCTCCGCCTCGCCCTCTTCCCCGACGGCTGCCGGTCGAAACCGCTGGTGCTGCGATCGCTCGACAAGGCCGGGCGTCCCTGGAAAATCGGCTATTCATCCTCCTCGATCCAGGGGCTGCAGCTGGCGGTCGCCTCCGGCGACATGGTGACGGTGCTGCCGGAATCCGCGGTGCCGGCCGACTGGCGCCGCCTCGACGAGAGCCACGGCTTCCCGCCGGTGCCGCCACTGGCGCTAGCGATCTACACGTTCCAGCAGTCGCGCCTCCCGGTCCGCCAGGTCACCAGCTTCATGCGCACCCGCTTCTCGGATGTCACGCCCTCCAGCCTACAACTCGTAAGCCGGCAAAGCTGACGAGGTCGCCATGCCCGGCGATCGCGCGCCGAGGGCTCAGGCGCCCTCGTCCGGGCCGAGGGCTCAGGCGCCCTCGTCCGGGATCGCCAGGATGTGGCCGCAGGCCTTGCAGTGGACGGCGTCGGGCTCGTGGCGCTCCAGAGCGCATTGCGGGCAGCGGAAGAACACCTTGTAGGGTTTGAACAAGGCCTGCGCGAGCCGCACGAAGAGCGAGATGCCGACGATCATCGTGACGATCGAGGTGAGCTTGCCGGCCGTGCCCGGCAGGGTGATGTCGCCGAAGCCCGTGGTGGTCACCGTCGCCACCGTGAAGTAGAGCGCGTCGACATAGCCCTCCATCCCCGAGCCCGACCGCGTGAAGGCGGTGTAGACGAAGCCGGTGATGAGGAAGAGGCAGGTCAGGAGATTGACCAGCGCCCGCCCGACATCCTCCCATTCGCGCCACCCATGCGCGCGCACCCAGCGCCAGACGATCTCCTTCTGTGCCAGGGTCCAGAGGCGCAGGATCCGCAGGAAGCCGAAATTGAGGAAGAAGGCCGGCGCCAGCAGGGTCAGGAAGACGAGGACGTCGACCCAGACCACGGGACGTCGCGCCCAGGCCCGCCAGTTCGGCGAGGCCACCAACCGCGCCAGGAGATCGGCGCCGAGCAGAGCCGCCACCGAATAGTCGACCCAGAAGAAATAGTGCTGGTCGGCAATGAGCGGGCTGACGATGAAGAAGCCGATGATGACGAGATCGAGGATCGCCACGGTTCCCTGAAACCGCAGCGCCGCCGGATGGTCGGCGTGATACAGAAAATCGAGCCGCCGCCGAAAGCGTTGGAAGCGGGTTTCGGGCGGCGGCACGGCGGCGTCGGTGGTCATGCCGCGGGAGATAAGCGCGGCGCGGCGTTCCGACAGCCCGGCACATCGCACGGGGCCGGGACGTCGCGGAATGCAGGCGGGCGACGCAGTCGGAGCGGCGCCTTCCATACCCGTCACGCGCGTGATCGCAGATTGCGGTGCCCGCGCTCCTTGCCGGCCGCCTGCCCAGACCTCGTTCGGGCCCGACCGTGCCTACCCCATCGGACCCGCTGGAGCCCCGCGATCGTCCGTCCCGGGCCCGCCCGAACAGCGTCGCGGCGTTCAGGAAGCGTTGACCACGAATTCAGTCGTTAAGCTGATCTTCTGGACTCATGCATAATCCTAGGTTGGATAGGCGAGGCGATATTCCGCCGACAGTGAGATCGATCATGCCGCACCGACGCTTAGGCCCACGCCTTACGCCATTGTTTCAAAACACGAATGGATCGATGGCGATCGAATTCGCCGTGCTCGCGCCGCTTCTCCTTCTGGTTATGTTTGGAACGATGCGGGTGGGCCTCGCCCTCGGCGCCCAGCATGCGCTCTCGCAGATCGCCGCCGATGCCGCCCGCTACGCGCTGCCAGGCGACAGCGAGGGGGTTCGGCGCGATCTCGTGCGCCGCTATATCAATCAAAGCGCCACGACCTACGCGCTCGTCGATGCCCGGCGGATGACCTTCGACATCGCCGAGGAGAACGACGCGCTCACCGTCACCGTCCGGCTCGACGTCTCGAACATTCCCGACATTCCCATCGTCTCGGCCGCCTACGCCTTTCCCAAGATGCAGGTTGCCGGCGCGAGCGTGGCGGTGCAGAGATGAGCGCCCGGCTCCTCCGGCGGTTGGCCGCGGACCGCAGCGCCTCGGCCGGGATCATCGTCGCGCTGCTCATGCCCGCGCTGATCGGCTTTGCGGGCCTCGGCACCGACTACGGCTATTTCTTCCTCGACCAGCGCCGCCTGCAGAAGGCCGTCGACATGGCCGCGCTGTCGGCCGCCACGATGCCGGGCGCCGAGGAGCCGACGGCGCGAGACTTCATGCTCCGCAACGCCGAAGCGGCCGCGACGCTCGCGGTCCGGCTGGGCTCCCTCACACGAGGGCCCGATGCGCAGCCGGTCTTCTCGCCCGGTCCCGGCGGACCGGCGGTCGAGGTGCGCGCCGAGCGGCCGAGCCGCCAGTTCTTCTCCGGCCTCTTCCTCAAGCAGCCGCCCGTGCTCCACGCCGTCGCCGTCGCCACCGTCCAGCCCACCGTGTCGCTCGCCGCCGGCAGCCGCCTCGCCGCGCTGTCGGGCGGCATCACCCAGCAGATCACCGAGACGTTTCTCGGCACGAAGGTCGACCTGAAGGTGCTCGGCTACGATGGCGTGCTGCGCTCCACGATCGACGGGAACGCACTGGTCGATGCGCTCGCCGACCGAGTCGGCGTTGCGAGCGGGACGCTCGGTGCCCTTCTCGACCGCGAGATCTCCGTGCAGCTCCTCGCCGGCGCCGTGTCGGACGTGCTGCGCAAGACCGGCAAGCCCGGTCCGGCCTCCGATGTCGCGCGCCTGGCGCTCGATCTCTCGCGCAGCCGCGTCACCGTCTCGCTCGCCGAGATCCTTGCCCTTCCCGCGGACCTTCGCTCCATCACGCTCGGGACCCCCTCGCGGATCCTCGGCGCCGACATTTCCGTCGCCGGCCTCCTGACCGCCGCGCTGAAACCACAAGGCGACGGCAGCCTGCTGGAGACCTCGCTCGCCCTGCCCGGCCTCGTGCGCACCAGCCTCGAGATGCGGATCGGCGAGCCGATGCTCCAACTGCCCCCGCTCACCATCACCGCACCCGGCGGCACGATCCGCACGGGCCAAGTCCGCGCCCGGCTGAAGATCGGAAGCGAAGGGCTCGTCAATGCGCTCGGTGTCGCGCTCGATATTCCCGTGGAACTGGTCGTGGCCGGCGGCGAGGCAAAGGTCGTGGCCGCCACCTGCTCGCGCGAGCCCGCCCATCGTTCCGTCACGGTCGAGGTCTCGCCCGGCGTCGCGCGCCTCGAGATCGGGCGCTGGGCCAAGCCGCTGGCCGCCGTCGGCACCGCGCCGGAGGGCGGCACCGCCGCGATCATCGCCTCGCGCGCCCTCTCGGTGACCGCCCATGCTGTCGCCACCCTGCGCGCGCCGACGCCCATCCGCGTCGTCTTCACGGGCGCGGAGATCGGCAACGGCACGCTGCGCACCGTGGGCTCGACGAAGATGGTCTCGGGGCTCGTCTCCGACCTCCTCGGCTCGCTGACGCTGGACGTCTCGGTTCTGGGGATCGGCCTGGGGCTCGGTGACGCCGTGGTCGGCGGTCTCGTGCGCTCGGCCCTTCTCGCCGTCGCCTCGCCGCTCGACACGATCCTCGACGGCGTCCTCGACGTCGCCGGGGTACGGCTCGGGACGATGGACATCCGCGTCGACGATCTCGTCTGCGACGCGCCGAAACTCGCCGTCTGACGGCACGTCTCGGCGCGCTTCGACCTCAAGCGTCCGCGTCGAGGCTTTCGAGCACGATGTTGCCGTTCGTGTAGATGCAGATCTCGCCCGCGATCTTCATCGCGCGCCGCGCGATCTCCTCGGCGTCGTAGTCGGTGTCGGCCAGCGCCCGCGCCGCCGCCAGCGCGTAGTTGCCGCCCGAGCCGATGGCGATCACGCCATATTCGGGCTCCAGCACGTCGCCATTGCCCGTCAGCGTCAGCGTCACCGACTTGTCGGCGACGATCATCATCGCCTCCAGTCGCCGCAGGTAGCGGTCCGTTCGCCAGTCCTTCGCCAGCTCGACGCAGGCCCGCATCAGCTGGTCGGGATATTGCTCGAGCTTGGCCTCCAGCCGCTCCAGGAGCGTGAACGCATCCGCCGTGGCGCCCGCGAACCCCGCGATCACCTGTCCGCTCTTGCCGATCCGCCGGACCTTGCGGGCATTGCCCTTCATCACCGTGTTGCCGAGCGACACCTGGCCATCGCCCGCGATCACCACCTTGCCGCCCTTGCGCACGGTGACGATCGTCGTCGCATACATCTTCGCGGGGTCGTGCTGGTCCATCATGCTCGTCTCGTCCTGTTCGCGTTCCCGCCCCATATGGGAACCCGCCACCGCCGGCGCCAAGGGTGGTCGCGGGTGGCATGGCGGGGCTGCCGCCCCGATCCCCGCCCGAGGGCTGACACCCCCGGACCCCCGCTTCTTTTTATCGACCACAAGGAAGGGCCGCCGGCCCTCCCTTGTGATCGACAGAAGATGGGGTTCCAAGGGCCTCAGGCCCTTGGCGGGGTCTGGGGCAGCGCCCCTGTCTTTCCCCACCCAACGCCCGCCTCGGTTGGCGGCGGCGGCGCGGTTCTGTATGAAGCGGCGACGGGACAAGAGGACGAGTGCGATGAGCGGGACGGCGGGACGCAGGGACGGAGCGATCGAGCGGGCGACGAAGGAGACGCAGATCCGCGTCCACGTCGATCTCGATGGTCAGGGGCGCGCGAGCGTCGCCACCGGCGTCGGCTTCTTCGACCACATGCTCGATCATCTGGCGCGCCATTCGCTGATCGATATCACGGTCGAGGCGAAGGGCGATTATCACATCGACGACCATCACACGGTGGAGGATGTCGGCATCGCGCTGGGTCAGGCGATCCGCGGTGCGATGGGCGAGCGGCGGGGCATCCGGCGCTATGCCTCGCTGGATCTGGCGATGGACGAGACGCTGACGCGCGCGGCGGTGGACGTGTCGGGGCGCCCGTTCCTGGTGTTCCGCACGACCTTCCCGACGGAGAAGATCGGCACGTTCGATACGCAGCTGGTGCGCGAGTTCTTCCAGGCGTTCGCCATGAATGCCGGGCTGACCCTGCACATCGAGACGCTCTACGGCGAGAACTCGCACCACATCGCGGAGACCTGCTTCAAGGCGGTGGCGCGGGTGCTGGGAGAGGCGCTGTCGATCGACCCGCGCCAGGCCGATCTCGTGCCCTCGACGAAGGGCATGCTGGCATGAGCGCCGGGCGGGTCGGGCGATGACCACGCGCTGGATCGTGCTGGAGCCGGCGGGAACAGTGGAGCGCTCGGACGCGGCGGTGTTCGTACGCGACGCGTTCCGGCCGATCGCGGTGGTGCTGCCGGCCGTGTGGCTGCTGCGCTACCGCCTGTGGCTTCCTGCCGTGGCGACGGTGCTCTTCGATCTCGGCGTCGGGCTCGTGGCGCAAGACCGGGGCTTCGGCTTCGCGGCGGCCGCGCTGCCGCTGCTGCTCGGCCTCGCGGTGGCGCTGGAAGGTCCGACGCTGCGGATCCGGCGGTTCAAGCGCAAGGGCTTTCGTAAGGCGGCGCTGGTGATCGCGGCCGACCGGCGCGATGCCGAGGCGATCTACTTTTCCGGCGAAGCCAGCGAGGCGGATGGTTTGGGGGATCCGCTGCCCGGCGTGATCGCGCAGGCCGAGGTGCCGAGCGGACCGTCGATCCGCCGCCCGGCGGGGCGCAACCTCTTCGACGGAGCCAGACCATGACGCAGACGGTCGCCATCATCGACTACGGCTCGGGCAACCTGCGCTCGGCGACGAAGGCCTTCGAGCGTGCCGCCATCGAGGGTGGCATCGACGCCCGGATCGTTCTGACGGACGATCCCGAGATCGTGCGCACGGCGGACCGCGTCGTGCTGCCGGGCGTCGGCGCCTATGCCGATTGTCGCGCGGGTCTGGGTGCAGTGGCCGGCATGGACGAGGCGCTGCGCGAGGCGGTGGAGGCGCGGGGCGCGCCCTTCCTCGGCATCTGCGTCGGCATGCAGCTGATGGCCGAGCGCGGGCTGGAAAAGACGATCACGCCAGGGTTCGGCTGGATCCACGGCGATGTCGAGCCGATCGTGCCGAGCGATCCCGCGCTGAAGGTGCCGCAGATCGGCTGGAACACGATTCACGTGAAACGGCCGCATCCGCTGCTGGCGGGCATCGAGACCGGCGAGGCCGGTCTCCACGCCTATTTCGTCCACTCCTACCATCTGGTGCCGCGCATCGAGACCGAGGTCGTCGCCACCGCCGACTATGGTGGTCCCGTCACCGCGATCGTCGCGGAGGGCAACAAAGCCGGCACCCAGTTCCATCCCGAAAAGAGCCAGCGCCTCGGCCTCGCGCTCATCGCCAACTTTCTCCGCTGGAAGCCCTGATGCCCCTTCTCTTTCCCGCCATCGACCTCAAGGACGGCGAATGCGTTCGCCTCAAGCTCGGGCTGATGGCGGAGGCGACCGTCTACAACGCCGATCCGGCGGCGCAGGCACGTGAGTTCCGGGACGCCGGCTTCAGCCATCTCCACGTCGTCGATCTCAACGGCGCCTTCGAGGGCCGGGCGGTGAACGGCGCGGCAGTGGAGGCGATCATCGCCGCGGTCGGCGGTATGATGCCCGAGGGAACGATGCCCCACGGGACAATGAAGCTGCAGCTCGGCGGCGGCATCCGCACGATGGCCGATGTCGAGCGCTGGCTGGCGGCGGGCCTGTCGCGCGTCATCCTCGGCACGGTGGCGGTGCGCGATCCCGCGCTGGTGCGCGAGGCCGCACGGCGCTTTCCCGGTCAGGTCGCGGTCGGCATCGACGCCAAGGGCGGCCATGTCGCGGTGGAGGGCTGGGCGGAATCCTCGAAGCTGACCGCCGTCGATCTCGCCAAGCGGTTCGAGGATGCCGGCGTCGCCGCGATCATCTACACCGACATCGACCGCGACGGCATTCTGGCGGGCATCAACTGGGACGCCACGATCGCGCTCGGCCACGCCGTCTCGATCCCGGTGATCGCCTCGGGGGGTCTCGCCTCGATGGAGGACATCGAACGCCTCGCCGGCGCGGACGCCGCCCATCTCGAAGGCGCGATCTCCGGCCGGGCCCTCTACGACGGTCGCATCGACGCACGCCAGGCGCTGGCGCGTCTGGCCTGACGTTGGCCCCGGCATTGGCCCCGGCGTTTCACGTGAGTCGCCGGCCGGGCTTTTGCGGGAGAGGCGTCGGCGCTATGTTGGGCGCATGAACATCCAGACGCCCATCCGTACCGCCGACGACTTCCTTCGATGGAACGAAGGACGCGAGGGAAAGCGCGAGTTCGTTCGCGGAAGGATCGTCGAGATGATGACAGGCGGGTCCCGGCGCCATGCCGAACTGTTCCTGCAACTGGCCTTCGCCATCCGGCAGGGATTGGCGGATCCGACGCTTCGGATCACCGCAGCCGATTACGGGGTGCGGACAGCCGCCGGCATCCGTTATCCCGACGTGCTCGTGCTGCGTGACGAGGGAGACGGGCGCGATCTCGCAACGGCCTGCCCTCTGGTCATCGGCGAGATCCTGTCGCCGTCGTCTCTTGCCATCGACTTCGGCGAGAAGGCGGCCGAATACACTGCCCTTCCCTCGCTCCTCCACTATCTCGTCCTGTCGCAGGACGAGCCCCGCCTCTGGCTCTGGCGGCGCGGCGAGGACGGGGCCTTCGGATCGCCCGAGATGATCGCCGGCGCCGAAGAGAGCGTCGCGCTGGACGGGCTCGGCCTCAGCCTCGCCCTTGCGGACCTCTATCGCGGCATCGCATAAGGCGAGCCGAAGCGGCGAAACCCTGATGCCGCCGGCAAGATCCTTGGCCTGGGAGGGCCCGATGACCCTCAAGGCCCGCATCATCCGCTGCCTCGACGTGAAGGACAGCCGCGTCGCCCGCAGCCGCGAAGCGGCGAGGACGCGCAACATCGGAAAGGCGGCCGTCCTGTGACCCTCAAGGCCCGCATCATCCGCCGCCTCGACGTGAAGGACGGCCGCGTCGCCCGCAGCCGCGAAGCGGCGAGGTCGCGCAACGTCGGAAAGGCGGCCGTCCTGTGACCCTCAAGGCCCGCATCATCCCCTGCCTCGACGTGAAGGACGGCCGCGTGGTGAAGGGCGTCGGCTTCGTCGGCCTGCGCGATGCCGGCGATCCCGTCGAGGCGGCGCGGCGCTACGATGCGGCGGGAGCGGACGAGCTCTGCTTCCTCGACATCACCGCCTCGTCCGACAATCGCGACACGATCTTCGAGGTGGTGGCGCGCACTGCCGAGGCCTGCTTCATGCCGGTGACGGTGGGCGGGGGCGTGCGCACCGTCGCCGACATCCGCAAGCTGCTTCTGGCCGGCGCCGACAAGGTGGCGATGAACACCGCCGCCGTAGTGCGTCCCGAATTCGTGGCCGAGGCCGCCGACAAGTTCGGCAACCAGTGCATCGTCGTGGCGATCGACGCCAAGCGCGTCTCCGCGGACGGGGAAACCCCGCGCTGGGAGATCTTCACCCATGGTGGGCGCACCCCCACCGGGCTCGACGCCGTGGCCTTCGCACGGCGCGTCGTGGCGCTCGGCGCCGGCGAGATCCTGCTCACCTCGATGGACCGCGACGGCACCAAGGCCGGCTTCGATCTCGGCCTCACCCGCGCGGTCAGCGACGCCGTCGCCGTGCCGGTGATCGCCTCGGGCGGCGTCGGCACGCTCGACCATCTCGTGGAAGGCATCCGCGACGGCGGGGCAACGGCGGTGCTCGCCGCCTCGATCTTCCATTTCGGCGAGCACACGATCGCGGACGCCAAGGCGCATATGGCGGCCGCCGGCATTCCCATGCGACAGGACGCCGTCTAGAGCTTTCAAGACCCCAAGCGCCGGCCCGCGACCCGCTTCCGATGAGAAAGGCGTAGAAAGCCTCATGTTCGACCTGACCGATCTCGAGGCCATCGTCACGGCGCGCGCCACCTCCGGCGACGCCTCGTCCTACACCGCCAAGCTCGCGGCGCGCGGCCTGCCGAAGGCGACGCAGAAGCTCGGCGAGGAAGCGGTGGAGACCGTGATCGCCTCGCTGACCGAGGACGACGCGGCGCTGACCGGGGAAGCCGCCGACCTCCTCTATCACCTCCTCGTGGTGCTGCATCTGCGCGGCGTGCCGCTGAGCGCCGTCATGAGCGAGCTCGAACGCCGCACGGCGCAGACGGGTCTGGCCGAAAAGGCCGCGCGGGCCCCGGAGCGCTGAGACGGACATGGACCAGCCGATCCCCGCCGCCCGCTCGCCCTACCATTTCTTCTCGGCCGCCGAGTGGGCGACGTTTCGCGGCCGCGAGACGCTGACCCTGACGGAAGACGAGGTGCGCCGGCTGCGCTCGATGGGCGACGCGATCGACGTCGGCGAGGTCGAGCGCATCTATCTGGCGATCTCGCGCCTGCTCTATGCCCATGTCGAATCCTCGCAGGCGCTGTTTCGCCAGCGCAAGCGCTTCCTGCGCGGCTCCGAGCAGACCAAGACCCCCTTCATCATCGGCATTGCCGGCTCGGTCGCGGCGGGAAAGTCCACCACCGCCCGCATCCTCAAGGAACTCCTCGCCCGTTGGCCGGGCACGCCGAAGGTCGATCTCGTCACCACCGACGGGTTCCTCTTCCCCAACGCGGTGCTGGAGGCCGAGGGCCTGATGCAGCGCAAGGGCTTTCCCGAGAGCTACGACGTCGGGGCGATCCTGCGCTTCCTCTCCGACATCAAGGCCGGCGCGCGCGACGTGCGGGCGCCCGTCTACTCGCATTTCCACTACGACGTGATGTCCGGCGAAACCGTCACGGTCGACCAGCCCGACATTCTCATCTTCGAGGGACTGAACGTCCTGCAGGTGCGCGAGATGCCGCGCGACGGCAAGTTCGTGCCCTTCGTCTCCGACTTCTTCGACCATTCGATCTATATCGACGCCGACATGGGCGACCTGCATCGCTGGTACGTCGCGCGCTTCATGCGCCTGCGCGAGACCGCCTTTCGCGAGGAAGCCTCCTTCTTCCATCGCTATTCGAAGATCTCGGCAGACGACGCGCTCGCCGTCGCTGAGCGGCTGTGGACGACGATCAACGCCAAGAACCTTCTCGAAAACATCATGCCCACCCGCCCCCGCGCCGACCTCATCCTGCGAAAAGGCGGCGACCACCTCGTCGAGGAAGTGGCGCTCCGCAAGATCTGAGCGCGCAAGCGCCGCAGTCCGCATCCGCCGCGGTGCGCCGCGAGCCGAATCCAGGAGACGCCGTGCCAGAGCATGACCCGAGCGGGACCAACGGCCCGATCATCGTCTTCGATGCCCTCTGCGTTCTTTGCTCCGCCAATGCCCGCTTCGTCCTGCGCCACGATCATGAGCGGCGTTTTCGTCTGGCCTCGATGCAGACGAGTGCGGGCGCCGCGCTCTATCGCCGGTTCGGGATCGATCCCGCCGATCCCGACACGCTGATCGTCGTGGAGGGCGAACGGGGTGCTGCGCGACAGCGACGCGGTGCTGCGCATCTACGAGGGGCTCGGTTGGCCCTGGCGCGTGGCCGCGCTGGCCCGCCTCGTGCCGAGGCCCCTGCGCGATCCCGTCTATCGCCTCGTCGCCCGCAACCGCTACCGGCTCTTCGGCCGGCGCGAGACCTGCTGGCTGCCGTCAGCCGAAGAGGCGGATCGCATCCTGTGAGCCGCGTTCTCGTGCTCGGCGGCTATGGCGGGTTCGGCGCTCGCCTGTCGCGCCGGCTCGCGGCGGACGGCTGGCAGGTGATCGTCGCCGGGCGCGACGCGGCGCGGGCGCAGCGCCTCGCGGCCTCGCTGCCGGAGGCCGAGGGGATCCGGGCGGACCGCGACGGCGATCTCGCGCCCTGTCTCGCCGCGCATCGCCCGTTTCTCCTCGTCGACGCGGCCGGCCCGTTCCAGACCAGCGACCACCGCGCCGTGCAGGCCTGCCTCACGGCCGGCGTCCATTATCTCGACCTCGCCGACGCCCGCGCCTTCGTCTGCGGCATCGAAGGGTTGGACGATGCGGCGCGGGCCGCCGGCCTCGTCGTGATCTCCGGCGCGTCCAGCCTGCCCGCCCTGTCGGGCGCCGCAGTGGCGGACCTCGCGCGGGGCATGGAGGCCGTGCACGCCGTCGACCTGTCGATCAGCGCGTCCAACCGGGCAACGGCCGGGCCTTCGGTGGCCGCCGCGATCCTCGGCACGGTCGGCCGGCCGGTCCGGCTGTGGCGGGGCGGGCGCTGGCAGACGGCCACGGGATGGCAGCAGGCCCGGCGCGAAACCTACGCCCTGCCCGGACGCCCGGCGCTTCGGCGCCTCGTTGCGCTCGCGGATGCGCCCGACCACGAGATCCTGCCAGCCGGCCAGCCGGGCCGCCCGGCGACCACCTTCCGGGCGGGCCCCGAACTGCCCGTGCAGCTCGCCGCGCTCTGGCTGATGAGCTGGCCGGTGCGCTGGAGATGGTGGCGCTCGCTGGTTCCCCTGGCGCCCCGGCTGGCGCGTCTTCAACGACTGACGGCGCGATGGGGGAGCGACCGGTCGGCGATGGCGGTCGAGGTTCGCGGGTGCCGGGACGGCGAGACCTTGAGGCGCCGCTGGACCCTCATCGCCAACCGCGGCGACGGGCCGGAAATCCCGACGCTGGCCGCACAGCTTCTCGCCCGAGACCTGCGGGCCGGACTGCTGGCGCCGGGCGCCCGGCATGCCGGCGGTCTCCTGTCGCTCGATCGCTTCCGGGTGCTGTTCGCGAATCTGGCGATCGAGGAGGCTGTCGTCAGCCATCCCGATCCGCCGCTCTACCGGCGGCTGATGGGCGATCGCTTTGACGCTTTGAGTCCGCCCGTCCGTTCGATGCACGAGGTGGCCGGCTTTGGCGCGGCGAGCGGCGAGGCTCACGTAACGCGGGGTCGATCGCCGCTCGCGCGGCTGGTGGCGGGGATCGTCGGCTTTCCGCCGCAGGGCGATCATGCGCTGCACGTGACCTTCGAGGAGCGGGACGGCCGCGAGCGCTGGATCCGCGACTTCTCCGGTCGCCGGTTTTCGAGCGAGATGAGCGGCGCCGGGGACGAGGTCGTCGAGCGTTTCGGACCGCTCCGCTTTCGCTTCGCGCTCGTCGCCGGCGGCGACGGCAGCCTCGAGATGGCGCTGCGCGGGTGGTCGGCCTTCCACGTGCCGATGCCGCTGTGGCTGGGGCCGCGCAGCCGCCCGCGCGAATGGGCCGAGAACGGCGGATACGCGTTCGACGTTCCCATCGCCCTGCCGCTCATCGGCCTCGTGGTGCGCTATCGCGGGCGCCTGCGCCGGACCGGGGATTCTGCTCGCTGACGGCCGGACGCCCGCGCGCGAACGCAGCCCCGGGACGCCCGCTCTTTCCCCGCGTATCATCCTCGCGTCACATTTCTGGGGTCCCGCAGGGCGCTTTGGGAGTTGACACCGGCGGCTGAGGATCCTTACTCCCGCGCGGCTCACGGAAGGGACACTCCATGACGATCGACTTCAATCGACGCGAACTGATGATGGGCCTGGCCGCCCTCGGCGTGGCGCTGCCCGGCAGCCGGGCGCTGGCCGCCGACGGCGACGGGCTGAAGTTCGGCCCGGCCGAGCCCTTTTCGTTCGACGCGCTGGTGGAGAAGGCCAAGGCCCTCGCCGCCGCTCCTTACGTGCCCGAAGCCTCGCGCGCGCCAGCGGTGCTCGACCGCATCGACTTCGACCAGCATTGGCGCATCAAGTACAAGAAGGACGAGACGCTCCAGCTGAACGACGGCAAGGCGCCGATCCGCTTCTTCCATCTCGGCCGCTACTTCCAGCTGCCGGTCGGCATCCACGTCGTCGACGGCGGCACCTCGCGCACGCTCGCCTACGATCCCGCGCTCTTCGAGATCCCCGCCGACAGCCCGGCGAAGGAACTGCCGAACGATATCGGCTTTGCCGGCTTCCGGGTGCTGGAGCCCGGCCGCGAGGAGGATTGGCTGGCTTTCCTCGGCGCCGCCTATTTCCGCACCTCGGGCGAGGACAACCAGTTTGGCATGTCGGCGCGCGCGCTGGCCATCGATGTCGCGATGCCGACGCCGGAAGAATTCCCCCGCTTCACCGACTTCTACCTCGAGCCCTCCAGCGACGGCCGACTGGTGATCACCTGCGCGCTCAACAGCCCGCGCGTCGCGGGCGTCCTGCGCATGGACGTCGCCAAGGGCGGGCCGATCGTCATGAACATCCAGGCGCGCTACTTCGCGCGCGACGAGATCCAGCGTTTCGGCATCGCGGCGCTGACCTCGATGTTCTGGTATTCCGAGACCGATCGCGGCCGGCGTGTCGACTGGCGCCCGGAGGTCCACGATTCGGATGGCCTGGCCTTGTGGACGGGCACCGGCGAGCGCATCTGGCGTCCGCTGAACAATCCGCTCAACGTGATGACGTCGAGCTTCTCGGACGAGGCGCCGCGCGGCTTCGGCCTGTTGCAGCGCGACCGCAACTTCGAGAACTACGAGGATGACGGCGTCTTCTACGAAAAGCGCGCCAGCGTCTGGGTCGAGCCCGTGGGCTCCTGGGGCCGCGGCGCGGTGCAGCTGGTGGAAATCCCCACCGACGACGAGATCCACGACAACATCGCCGCCTACTGGGTGCCGGAAGCGCCGGTGCGCAAGGGCGACGCCATCGCGGTCGATTACCGCCTGTTCTGGTCGAACCGCGAGCCCTATCCCGGCGACGTCGGCAAGGTGGCAGCGACGCGGCTCGGGCGCGGCGGCATTCCCGGCCAGCCCCGCCCGGCCGGCGTCACCAAGGTGGTGGTGGACTTCGACGGCGGCCTCGTCGCCGCCCTCGGGCGCGACGCCAAGGACGTGAAGGCCGTGGTCAGCGCCTCGCGCGGCACGGTCGGCCAGACCGAGGCCTATTCGGTGAAGGTCGGTACCGCCTGGCGTTCGACCTTCGATCTCAAGGTCGACGGCACCGATCCGGTGGAACTGCGCTGCTACCTGACGCAGGGCGACACGGTGCTGACGGAAACCTGGGCCTACCAGTTCCTGCCGCTGACGCCCGCCCAACAGGCCGCGCTCTGAGGCGTTTCCGGACGAGGCGAGCGCGCGTCCTCGCTGGGTGATGCGGACGAAACGAGGACCGAGGCGAAGCGGGATCGTTTCGCCTCGACGACGCACGGGAACCGACCGCTTCCCCTCGCGGTCGGGCCCTGCGACTGACGGCCTGGACAAGCCTGAGCTTTCCATGCCCGCAAGGCATGCGCGGGGCTCCGATGGGTCTCGCCGCCGCGCCCCATGACCCACAAGCTGCGAGCTCACGCCATCCCGACCGGTTCTCCGCGATGACATCGAACGATAGTTTCTTCGTCCTCACCGGCGGTCCGGGATCGGGCAAGACGACGCTGATCGAGGCGCTCGCCGCCGCCGGCCGTCGCACGATGATGGAGGCAGGGCGCGCGGTGATCCGCGATCAGGTCCGCATCGACGGCCCGGCCCTTCCCTGGCGCGACCGGGCGCTCTTTGCCGAGGCCATGATCGTCCACGACCTCGCCACCTATCGCCGCGCCGAGACGAACGCATCGGGTGTCCCGGTGATCTTCGACCGGGCGCTTCCCGACTGTGCCGGCTATCTCGCCCTCTGCGGCTTGACCGTGCCCGCGCATCTGACGCGGGCCGTGGCGGACCTGCGCTACAACCCGCGTGTCCTCCTCGCGCCCTTCTGGCCGGAGATCTTCGGCGCCGACGAGGAGCGCCGGCAGGATGCGGACGAGGCCGAACGCACCGCCGCCATGATGACGCAGACCTACCGCGCGGCGGGCTACGAGATCGTCATCCTGCCGAAGGCGACCGTCGCCGAGCGCGTCGCGTTCGTGCAGGCGATGATCGCGGAGGCTTGAGGCTTCGCGCGGCCGTCGATGTCGGGGAAACGGGCGGCACCATCATGGGAGATGCCGAAGCCGGGCTGCGCCCGTTTCGGCGGGGGGTTCACCGAAGCCGGCCTCCGGCCGTTTCGGCGGGGGTGTTCACCGAAGCCGGCCTCCGGCCGTTTCGGCGGGGGTGTTCAACCC
>NZ_BBWH01000033.1 GCF_001463705.1 Aureimonas sp. AU12
TGTTCAACCCGCCGCTGGCCGCGTCATGAGAGATATCCCAACTGCGCCGCGAGGGCGACCGCGTGGGTGCGGTTGGAGGCGTCGAGCTTGCGGGTCGCCGCCGTCAGGTATTGCGAGATCGTGTGCTCGGAGAGCGTCAGGATCGTGCCGATCTCCGAGGAGGTCTTGCCGAGCATGGCGAGCTTCAGGCATTCGCGCTCGCGCGCCGTCAGCGGGTTGTTGCGCCGGTTCTCCTCGAAGCGGCACGCCGCGAGGATGCCGAAGATCGAGAAGGCGGCCAGATGCAGGTCGTCGGCCTCCTCGTCGCTCACCGGCGCGCCCGGTCCCGAGAGCACCAGCACCCCGTTGAAGCTCGTCAGGCCGTGCACCGGGCAGTAGATCCCCGACAGGCAGGCATTCACCCCGAGAAACTTCGCCTGCGGGCTCATTTCCGGGTCGCCCTCGTCGTAGCCGTGCAGCGTCTCGGCATCCCAGACGAACGGCACGGCGCCGCCGCGCAACGCCCGCAGAACCGGCGTGAAGCGGTTGAAGCCGAGCCGCTCGAAGCCGCGACGGAACTCCTCGCTCCAGTTCGACAGGATCATCCGCATCTCCGCCCCCGCGTCGTCGGACGAGGGCACGGTCATCAGCGCGAAGCGGGTGAAGCCCCTCGCCTCGGCGAGCGCCGCCACGGCCGCCATCAGGCCCTCTTCCGTCCAGGGGCGCTCGAGCCGCGCGAGAAGGGCGGGACCGGCGCTCATCCCCGCGCGACGCAAGCGTCGAGGGAGGGAAAGATGGCGAGGATGGGGTCGAGACCCGTCGGGGTCATGCGGCGAAATCCTCTTTCGCAGGAGAACGGGACGAAGCGGCGGCAGTGATTCGATGGGCGTTCCGACTCCTCTGTCCTATCGCAAACCTGGCCGCTTTCGAACCGGGAAACGGCCGGGTTTCCTTGAGGGACACGATTTCTTCGCACTGCATGCTCATCGCCGCCCGCCCCCGTGAAACGGGGCCACGCCCGCCGTCCCGCCGCTCCTCTGGCACTCGGGCCCCGGCGATCCCATCTTGGAGGCCGACGCGCCCGCAGCCGGCGGGCGCCCCGCACACCACCGGACCGCTGAGCCGCATGACCGACTTTTCCCCCCGCGAGATCGTCTCCGAGCTCGACCGCCACATCATCGGCCAGGGCGACGCCAAGCGCGCCGTCGCCGTCGCGCTGCGCAACCGCTGGCGCCGGCAGCAGCTCACCGGTTCGCTTCGCGAAGAGGTGATGCCGAAGAACATCCTGATGATCGGACCGACCGGCGTCGGCAAGACCGAGATCTCGCGCCGCCTCGCAAGACTTGCCGGCGCGCCCTTCATCAAGGTCGAGGCGACGAAGTTCACCGAGGTCGGCTATGTCGGGCGCGACGTCGAGCAGATCATCCGCGACCTCGTCGAGATCGGCATCGGCCTCGTGCGCGAGAAGAAGCGCGAGGAGGTCAAGGCCCGGGCCCACCAGGGCGCCGAGGACCGGGTGCTCGACGCGCTCGTCGGCAAGACCGCTTCGCCCGCGACACGCGACAGCTTCCGCAAGAAGCTGCGCTCGGGCGAACTCGACGACAAGGAGATCGACGTCGAGGTGGCCGATACGTCCAACCCGATGGGCGGGCTCGACATTCCCGGCATGCCCGGGGCGAATGTCGGTGTCCTCAACCTGTCCGAGATGTTCGGCAAGGCGATGGGCGGGCGCACCAAGCAGCGCCGCACCAGCGTCAAGGAGAGCTACGACCTTCTCATCAACGAGGAGTCGGACAAACTGCTCGACAACGAGGTGGTGGTCGCCGAGGCGATCTTCGCGGTGGAGAACAACGGCATCGTCTTCCTCGACGAGATCGACAAGGTCGCCAACAAGGACGGCCATGGCGGCGCCGGCGTCTCGCGCGAGGGCGTGCAGCGCGATCTGCTGCCGCTCGTCGAAGGCACCACCGTCGCCACCAAGCACGGGCCGGTCAAGACCGACCACATCCTCTTCATCGCGTCCGGCGCCTTCCACGTCTCCAAGCCCTCCGACCTCCTGCCCGAACTGCAGGGCCGCCTGCCCATCCGCGTCGAGCTGAAGGCGCTGACGAAGGACGACTTCCGCCGCATCCTGACCGAAACCGAAGCCTCGCTCATCAAGCAGTACATCGCCCTGATGAAGACCGAGAACGTCGATCTCGAGATCACCGACGACGCCATCGACGCCATCGCCGATCTCGCGGTGTCGCTGAACGGCTCGATCGAGAACATCGGCGCCCGCCGCCTGCAGACCGTGATGGAGCGCGTCCTCGACGACATCTCCTTCGAAGCCCCCGACAAGGGCGGCCAGAGCTACCGGGTGGACGGCGCCTACGTCCATAAGGCCCTCGACGGCATCGCGGGCAATACCGACCTGTCGCGCTTCATCCTTTGAAGCGCGTGCCGGGTCTTGTTGGCAACACCGACCTGTCGCGCTTCATCCTTTGAAGATCTGGCGCGCTTAGCTGGCAGCACTCACTCGTCGCGATCCCTCTTCTGGGACGCGGCGAGCCTTGCCGATGAGACCGATCGCACTCAGCCGCGGTCGTCGAGAAGCGCCAGGGCGACAAGCATCAGGATGAGCGCGGGGACCGTCTTTACCATCGCCCCCAGCGGATCCAGCCAGAGCGTAGGCGTCAGCACCACGGCGCCCGCCATGTAGCCAAGCGTCAGCGCGATGCCGGCCTTGAGGCCCGCGCCGCTCCAGCGCCTCGTCGCGATGGCGAGGCCGATGGTGATGTCGGCCAGGCTCGTGACGGCTGTGATCGCGGCGGCGAGCGGGCGTGGAACGCCTTGCGCCACGAGGATCCCCGTGGCCGCATCGAAGGCCGGCCAAAGCGCGACCGCGCCTGAGACGATCCAGAACAGCGAGAGCCCACCCAGGATCGCGGCCTTCAGGAGATAGAGCCGGGCGAACCAGCGCTCCTGCACGGTGGCCGGCAGGTCGGCGACGATGCGGCGGATGTCGGGCGGCACGAGGCCGGTCTCGCGCATCCACGGCCCGGGGTCGCCCGCGACGCCGCGCTGCATTTCGCGCAGCGCCGTGGTGCGGATCGGCGGGCGCCAGCCGAGGAGCGCCGCCGCGTCGCCGGCCCGGCTGCCCAGCGCCAGAAGCCAGGACGGCAGGACGAAGCGCGGCTTGACGCCCCCGAACCGCGCGCGGAACGCCGCCAGCACGTCGCCGACGTCGGAGGGCGTGGCCTCCATCACGTCGAACGTCGCGCGTTGCCGGCGCTCTCCGTCCGCCCAGCGCGTCGCCAGATGCGCGATCCCGGAGCCGATATCGGCCATGCGCGTCGCCGCGAAGGGCCGCGCCGCCAGTCCGGCCGGAAGCGCGATGGGCAATGTGGCCAGGGCCCGCATCAGGGCGCTGCCGCCGAAGGCGGCATCACCGATGACGAAGCCCGGCCGCAGGATCACGAAGGGTATCGAGGCCGCCTCGATTCGGCGCTCGGCCTCGCGCTTGGTGCGGCTGAAAGCGGTGCCGTCCTCCTCCGGCCGGCCGGGCACCGACAGGTGCACGAGGAGCACGGGCCGGGGCTGTGCCGCGATCGCTTCGAGAAGGCGCGAGACGAAACCGGCATGGACGTCCCCCGTGCTCGATCCCCCGCCGTCCTGCAGCACGCCGATGCAGTTGACCACGAGGTCGGCGCTTGTGTCGGTCAGGAGTTGCGCAAGCGCCGGCGCATCGAGATCGACGAGCGGCACGATGCGGGCGCTCGAGCCGAAGGCCAAGCGCTGTGCGGCCGACAGGCGGCGCGCGGCGGCCACCACCGGAAAGCCGGCCGCCGCCAGATGGCGCGCGGTGGCCTCGCCGATGAGGCCCGCGGCGCCGAGGACGAGGATCGTCGGCCGGGCACTCACAGAACGGGCGCTCACAGGACGGGCTTCGCGATCATCAGCCAGACGATCGCCAGCACCGAGCCGAAGCCGGGAATGCCAAAGGCGAACCACCAGCGGAACAGCGTGTGATAGGCCGGCGGCAGCGGTTCGCCGACGAGCACCGCGGCGCGGGCGAGATCGCGCATGCGCGCCTGCATCCACACCACCGGCAGCCAAAACAGGCCGGCGACGCCGTAGAGCACCAGCGAGGCGAGGATCCAGCCCTCGCCGATCGGAAAGCCGGCTTCGCGCGCCAGGACGTATCCGGTGATCGGCTGCACCACCACCGCCGAGGCGGTGAAGAGGAGATCGGCGGTGACCACGGTCCCGGCGGTGCGCGCGATGAAGGCGGCGTCGCGGCTGCGATGGGCCATCAGCATGAAGAAGGCGATGCCGCTGCCGGTACCAAGAAGCACCGTCGCCCCGACCACGTGCAGGAACTTGAGGACGAGATAGGACATGGGGCAAGCGCAACGCGGACGAGGGGCAGGATGCCTGATCATCGCAACCGGGCGTGGAGATCCGGTAAAGGCCCGAGCGAGGCCCAAGGGCTCGCAACGCCGGTCGATCCGTTGCTCTGTCGCGACCGACATCGGCGCAGGGCGTTCGCAGGCACAACCACCGCGGCGTGAACCCTCGGGATCGGGCGGTCGTCCGGTGCATGTCGATTGCGTGCCAGCACGCCTTTCTTAACCGCTACCGTCTAAAGATCGGTCGTCGGTCCCCGGGGGGCGCTCCATCATGCCTGCCTATCTTCTCGGCCATGCCGGCGGTCTCATGCTGGAGATCCGACGCGCCGCCCGGCAATTTCGCTTCGTGGCTCTTCTCGTCGCGGCCCACGCGGCGGCCGCGGCCTTCGTCGTCGCGCAGTCCGGCCTGCCGACGAACGTCGCGTTGCTGGAGAGCGGACTCGACCTCTCGGCGTGGGTCTTCGTGCCCTTTCTCCTGTTCTTCGTGGTCTGGCGCGCAGTCCGGCTGATTGCGGTCGAGCGCCCGCCTCGCCCGCTCACGCGCCTTGTCGAGGATCTCGCCCTGATCGTCGGCGACCGGCGCCGGCTGGCGGAGGGTCTCGTCGTCACCCTGATCTACCTCGTGCTGATGGCGAGTTTTGCCCAGATCAAGCATCACGTTCCCCTCGTCGCACCCTTTGCGTGGGACAAGACCTTCTTCGAGCTCGACCACCTCCTCTTCCTCGGTCACGACCCCTGGCGCCTGCTCTGGCCTCTCCTGGGGTCGGCGGAGGCGACCTTCCTCGTCAACCTCTGCTACAATCTCTGGCTCTTCGTCGTCTATTTCTGGATGCTGGCCGCCGCGTTCTCGGTCAGCGATCGCGAGCGCAAGCTCGCCTTCCTCTTCGGCTTCGCGCTCATCTGGATCGTCGGCGGCAATGTCCTGGCGATCGCCTTCTCCTCCGCCGGGCCGGTCTATTACGAGCGCCTTGGCCTTGGAACCGCCTATGTCGAACTGATGGACGGGCTCGCAGCGTCGGACCGGATCTATCCGGTCTGGGCGCTCGGCGTGCAGGAAACGCTCTGGAACAGCTACGCCCACGGCATGGCCGGGCCGAGCGGCATTTCCGCCATGCCGAGCATGCACAACGCCTCCACCGTGTTCCTCGCCGCTTGTGCCCGCACGGTTCATCCCCGGCTCGGGCGGATCATGGCGGGCTTTGCGGTGGTGATCCTCCTCGGCTCGATCCATCTCGGCTGGCACTACGCCGTGGATGGCATCCTCGGCGCCGCCATCGGCGTGGCCGGCTGGTGGATCGGACGGGCGCTGGCCCGCGCCTCGATCCGCGCGACGCCGCGCAACGCCGAGCGCTGACCCGAGTTCGGCGGCCAGGCGCGATCCTCCCGCAAGATCGAAGCTTCGAGCCGCTCTTGCCAAAGGCCGGGTGGCCTGACCGGCGCCACCACCACCACCGAGCGAGTTCTGATCCCGCCATGACCGGGTCGCGGCAACCGACGTTGACGCGCCCGTGAAGGCCATGAACAGTCGCTCGCCGCGAATCGGGCGGGGCCGCTTCGGCCTGCCGCGCGGAGGGGATGACTGGCGATGTCCGCACTTTCCGTCGACGCCGCGCTCGCGGGGATCGGCACCGGCCGCTTCCAGCGCCGGCTCCTCCTCACCTTCGGCCTTGTCTGGGCCGCCGATGCCATGCAGGTCCTGGCGATCGGCTTCACCGCGCCCTCGATCGCCGCGAGCTTCGGCCTCACCGTGCCGCAGGCGCTGCAGACGGGAACGCTGTTCTTCCTCGGCATGCTCGTCGGCGCCTTCGCCTTCGGGCGGCTGGCGGACCGCATCGGACGGCGCAACGTCCTCCTCGTCACCATTCTTCTCGACGCGGTCTTCGGCATCGCCTCGGCCTTCGCGCCCGATTTCGGCTGGCTGCTAGCGCTGCGCTTCCTGACCGGGCTCGGCGTCGGCGGCACGCTGCCGGTGGACTACGCGATGATGGCCGAGTTCCTGCCCGCCGACCGGCGCGGCCGCTGGCTGGTCATGCTCGAAGGCTTCTGGGCGCTCGGTACGGTGTTCGTGGCGCTCGCCGCGCTCGGCGTGCAGACGGCCGGCGTCGAGGAGCCCTGGCGCGCGATCTTCCTCCTCACCGGCCTGCCCGCGCTGCTCGGTCTCGCGATCCGCTTCTGGATCCCGGAATCGCCGCTCTACCTCCTGAAGCGCGGACGCACCGCCGAGGCGCAGGCGGTGATCGCGACCGTGGCGCGGGTCAACGGCCATGCCGGCCCGGTGCCCGAACTTCTGGCGGTGGAAACGCGCCGCGTCTCGCTCGCGGGCCTTTTCCGCGAGCCGGGCCTTGCCCGCCGCACGGCACTGATTCTCGCCACCTGGTTCCTCGTCTCGATGTCCTATTACGGCATCTTCGTCTGGCTGCCGGTGCGCCTCGCCGGCCAGGGGCTCGGCTTCCTGCGCGGCCATCTCTTCCTCGTGCTCGTCGCGCTGGCGCAACTCCCCGGCTACGCGCTGGCGGCCTACGGCGTCGAGCGCTGGGGCCGGCGGCCGACGCTGATCGGCTTCCTCCTCCTCAGCGCCGCCGGGTGCCTGGCCTACGGGCTCGGCACTGCACCGGCGCTCGTGGTGGCCGCGACGCTCGGCATGAGCTTCGCGCTGCTCGGCACATGGGGCGCGCTCTACGCCTTCACGCCCGAGCTCTACCCGACCGAACTGCGCGCCACCGGCATGGGCACCGCCGGCGCCGTGGCGCGGCTCGGCGGGCTGCTGGCGCCCTCGCTTCTGGCGCCGGCCATGGCCGCGAGCTTCGGCCTGACGCTCGGCCTCTTCGCGGCGCTGCTGGCCGGGGCGGCACTGGCGGTGACGATGATCCGCGAGGAGACGCGCAACCAGCCGCTCGCCTGAGCGACGAGCGCATGTCCGGACGAAGCGAACCCCTTCGCTTTCGGACGACGGGGACGTGACGGAGACCTTGGGGGCGTCCGGCGAACCGACGGTCGCGGGACCGGCCCTGGCTCGGCCCGCTTGGGATCAAACACCTGGCTCGTCAGGCCGCCGCGCGGGAGGCGAGCGCGGCGGATTGGCCTTTGAGCGCAAGCCGCGGGTTGAAGCGCCGCAGGATCACCTCGCCGCCTGCCCCGGTTTCGAGGACGCTGCCGGGCGGAATCGCCTGCCAGCCGGCGGCGTCCGCGCCGCAGGGCTCGGAGGCGATGAGCACCGAGCCGTTCTCGATCTTCGAATAGAGCGAGGGCGGCAGGCCGTCGCTCGCCCAGCGGAAGGCGAAGAGCCGCGTCCCGTCGCTATGAACGGCGGCGAAGCGCACGGGCTCGCCCGGCTCGCCGGCCCGCAGCGCCAGGATTTCGGCGAGGATCTCGCCATAGGCGCCGATCGGATCGCTCTCCATGCCGCGCCCCAGCGCCGCGAGGAAGATCGCCTCGGAATCGCAGGTGCCCTTGCGCGCCGGGTAGAGCGCGTCGGGAATCATCGCCTCGACGCGACGGCGCACCTTGGCGTAGTCGCCGATCTGCCCGTTGTGCATGAAGAGCTGGCGCCCCTGCGCGAACGGGTGGCAATTGGCGGTGGAGACCCCGCCCGAGGTCGCCGCGCGCACATGGGCGAGAAAGAGCTTCGAGCGGATCTGCCGGCAGAGCGAGGTGAGGTTGGCGTCCGACCAGGCCGGCAGGATGCCGCGATAGAGGCCGGGCTCGGCCCGCTCGCCATACCAGCCGAGGCCGCAGCCGTCGCCGTTCACCACCGTGCGTGCCTCGCGCGCCGCCATCGACTGCGAGACGAGCGAACCTTCGGGCCGGATCAGGAGGTCCTCCAGGAAGAGAGGCGTTCCGGAATAGGCGAGAAGGCGGCACATGGGCGAACCGGTTCCTGATGCGAGGCCAGACGGGGCGGCGGCAACCGCCGCCGGCAGAGCCTATGCTGCGATGCGTTCCCCGGGCTGACCTCCGGTCGGCCCCATGCGCTCGACGGTCTGACCGGAGGTCGGGCTGGTGCGCCCGACGGGCTGACCACAGGTCAGGGCCGGCTCGCCGAAGGCGAAGCGGATGGCGGCCGCCGCATGGATCGCGGTGGAATCGAAGCCGGGCAGTTCGAGGGCGCCCGGATCGAGCGACAGGCAGATCTCGGTGCAGCCGAGGATGACGCTGTCGGCGCCGGCCGCTCGGCCGCGGGCGATGATGGCCTTCAATGCCTTGCGCGAGCCGTCGAGCACGCGGCCGGCGCAAAGCTCTTCGAAGATGATGCCATGGACGCTCGCGCGGTCCGCTTCGTTCGGGACGATGGGCCGGATGCCGCAATGGGCCTCCATGCGGTCGGCGTAGAAGCCGTGTTCCATCGTGTAGCGGGTGGCCAGCAGGAGCGGACGGCGTATGCCCGCATTCGCCAGCGCCGCGCCGGTCTCCTCGATGATGTCAATGAGCGGGATCGCGACGGCCGAGGCAACGGTCTGCGAGACCAGATGCATCGTGTTGGTGCAGATGAGGACGCAGTCGGCACCGGCCCGCTCCAGCCGTCCGGCACTCTCCGCCAGAAGCGCGCCGGCCAGATCCCAGCGCCCGGCCTTCTGAAGCGCCACGACCTCGGCGAAGTCGAGCGAGTGGATGAGGACATCGGCCGAGGCGAGGCCGCCGGCGCGGGCCCGCACCGCCTCGTTCAGCATGCGGTAGTAGACCGCGGTGGATTCCCAGCTCATGCCGCCGATCAGTCCGATGCGCTTCATTGCGAGGTCCCCTGCCCTGTTATCCCTGTCGATGCACCCAGAATGACACGAGCGCCGCGCGCCATGATCCGCGACTTTCCGAGAATATCGACATCTCCATGCACGATCGAAGCGTCATTCAGCGATATAGCGCATCCAGCTTGCGCCGCTCCTTCACTCGTCGCACATTGCTCCCATGCTCGACGATCGCGACCATCTTCTCCTCACCCTCCTGCAGGACGATGCCGACCGCCCGGTGGCGGAACTGGCCGAACGCGCCTCGCTCTCGCCGTCGGCCTGCTCGCGCCGCATCCAGCGGCTGCGCGACGAGGGTTATATCGTCAGGCGGATCGCGCTGGTGGATCGCCAACGGATCAACCTGCCGACCACGATCTTCGTGATCGTGAAGACCTCGCAGCACGAGAGCGGCTGGCTGGAGGAATTCCGCGCGGCTGTTCATGCGGTGCCGGAGATCGTCGAGGTCCACCGCCTCACCGGCAATTTCGACTACATCCTCAAGCTCGTGCTGCCCAATGTCGAGCACTACGACACGATCTACAGGCGGCTGGTGGCACGGGTCAGCCTGTTCGAGATGTCCGCCTACATCTCGATGGAGACGGTAAAGTCGCAGACCGCGGTGCCGACGCGGTATGCGTGAGCGGCGGCGGCAAGACGGGGACGGGACGGGCAGCGCCCTGGTGTTCGTCGGGGTTCTGCTGCTGGCGACGCCGAGCATCCTCTGGTTCGTGCTCCTCAGCATCGGAGGCACGCTAACGACGATTGTGGTCCTTCCCACCTGGATGGCATCGTCTTTCGACGCCTTTTGGACCGATCCGATCCCGAACGACATCGCGCTTACGTCAGGGCAGGGCATCATCACAAAGGCAGTCGGCCTGATCGGTATCCTGTTTCTCGGCCCGCTGGGGCTGTTCGCGCTCGGGCACCTCGTCGTCCTGCTCAGCGCGCGCGCGACCACGGGTCGGGCAGGGCTTCGGAACTCCCGCCGGTTTGTCGCAAGATGTTTCGCATCCGGCCTCTTGCCATTGCTCGCCGTCCTTGCGATTTCCATCGAATGGGTTGGTTCTCCTTCGACTACGTTTCTGTCCGACGATGACGGGCGGTGGACGATCCGTTGGGCGATCATGAGCGGTTGGCCGATGCTGCCTCTGCTGGTCCTGCTGGCAGCCGAGACCTGGAGCCGGCCTCCCCCGCAGAACACACGGGCCGACGACAGTCCCTGACAATGACCTCGTATGAGACGATAGCGGCGTGTCCTCTCCGGCAACCGAACCCGCCCGACTGTGCGCGAAATGTTTCACGTGGAACGGCCATCGCACCCCTCAGCCTGTTTGGCCTCGCGCCCGCCCCATTGTCCGGTCTAGGACGGGGACCACCCCCGAAGGCCGTCCTGTCCATGTCCCCTTTCGCCGCGATCGCCGCAGCTCTCCTCCTCACCTTCGCGATGCCCGTCGGCGCGGTCAGCCTCGTGCCGCCCGGCAACCGCAATGCCGAGCAGCCCGCGGTACCCGGCGGCTCGACCGCGCGCACGAAGGCGACGCGCTCAAGCTTCGACGCCAAGTACGAGAAGATCCGCGCGCTTCTGGCGGGAAACAAGGACCTGCAGGAGAAGATCCGCACGGCGGCGCGGGCCTACGGCATCCGCCCCATCCACATCGCGGGGGCGCTGGTCGGCGAGCACACCTACAATGTCGACGCGCTCGATCGGCTGCAGACCTATTACGTCAAGGCCATGTCCTACATGAATTCGGGCGTCGCCTTCGCCTATGCGGGCGAGCCGATCGAGGACTTCCTCGCCCGCCCGCAGTTCGGCGTCTGCGACGTCGACGGCGCCAGCGACACCGCCCTCTGGTCCTGCCGCGAGCGGGTCTTCGACGCCGCCTTCCGGGGCCGCGCGGTGGAGGGGCGCTCCTATCCCGCCAACCGCTTCGGCGCGGTGTTCTTCCAGCCCTTCTATGCCGGCCAGACCTTCGGCCTCGGCCAACTCAACCCGCTGACGGCGCTGTCGGTCTCCGACATCGTCCACCGCGTCTCCGGCTATCCCGAGCTCGACATGCGCGAGGCCGGCGAGGTCTATGCGGCGATCATGGATCCCGACAAGACGCTGGCCTACATGGCCGCCGTCATCCGCTCCTCGATCGAGGCCTATCGTGACATCGCCGGCTTCGACATCTCGGGCAATCCCGGCCTCGTCGCGACGCTCTACAATGTCGGCGATCCCGTCGGCCGCGCCCGCGCCCTGAAAGCCGACAACGAGCGCAACCGCGCTGCGGGACGCGCGCCCCGCCTGCCGGAAGAGAACTATTACGGCTGGCTGGTGAACGACCGGATCGAAGATCTCAGCGCGATCTTCCCCTGAGCCGCGTCAGCGCGCGTCCGGTCTACCGAGAACTCCACGTCCATCATGATCCAACGGATGCAGGACGAGGCGTCCCTCCCGCTCGCGATCCTCGAACCAGCGGCGCTCGGCCTCCCAGGCATGGCCGTCCCAGCCGGCGAAGCCGAAGCCGTAGCAGTCGATCCGGGTGTGCGGCGTGGCGACGGTCTCCAGGAGATGGCGCACGGTGAGGAAGCCGGTGCTCGGCGGCGGCGACGGGGTGCCGGGGGCGTCGCCGCGCTCCGTCGCCAGCAGTCGGCTGCTCGCCTCCTCGAGGGCGCCGGGCAAAAGTTTCACAGGCCGTCCGAGCGCGGCAAGGCGAGCCGCCGCCTCCTGCGTCCAGTCGTGGTCGCCGGGTGCCGCCCGCTTCTCGGCGTCCGGGCGCGGTGTGCGCAGCGCCGCCTCGCCGGGATGGATCGGGAGCAGGAACTCGGCAGCCGCGCGCAACACCGGGCGATCGAGGAAGCCGTGATCGTCGAGCCACTCGCGCATCTGCCCGCCGAAATTGACGAGCACGAGATGGGTGACGCGCCGGCCCGTCCTGGCGCCGTGGCCGGCGGCATTGTTGAACCGCACCACCCAGTCGGCGGCGTCGATGGCGTCGCGATGGTCGCCGACCTCCGGCGCGTTGCCGACCACCGCGATCGTGCGTGGCGGCGTCGGAATGTCGTCATGGGCGACGCCGGCAAACAGGGTGATCGGTTTCATCAGGGCCGGCGGGGTCAGGAGGTTCGAAGGACGATGCGCGGGTCTTCGCAGGACAGGCCGTCGCCGGTCTGACCCCGCCTCACTCCGCCGGTGCCGGCCGCGGGGGGGCCTTGGTCCCGAAGCTCCAGGGGAAGCGATCCTCCTGGGTCGAGCTCGGCGCCGCACCCTCCGGCGCCCGCTCGGCTTCGGCTGCCTCGGCCTTCGCCTTCGCGCGCTCCGAAAGGTCGGACCGGTCTTCCCGCTCGCGGCCCCAGAACTTGCCCTTGCGACCCTCGCGCAGCCGCTCGAAGAAGGCGAAGAGCGCCGGCACGATGAAGATGCCGATGAAGGTCGCCGCCAGCATGCCGCCGATCGCCGCCGTGCCGATGGCGTTGCGCGAAGCCGCCCCCGCCCCCGAGGTCAGGACCAGCGGCACGAGGCCGAGGATGAAGGCCAGCGCGGTCATCAGCACCGCGCGGAAGCGCTGCTTGGCGCCGACCACCGCCGCCTCGGTGATCTCCATCCCGTCGAGTTCGCGTCGTTCCTTCGAGAACTCGACGATGAGGATGGCGTTCTTGGCGGCCAGGCCGATCAGCATCACCATGCCGATCTGCGAGTAGATGTTGGAGGAGTAACCGAAGAGCGCCAGCGCCCCCGCCGCGCCTGCGGCCGCGATGGCGATCGACAGCATGACCGCGAGGGGCTGCAGCCAGCTTTCGTACTGCGCCACGAGGAAGAGATAGGCGAAGACGAAGGCCAGCGCGAAGGCGATGGTGGTCACCGAGCCCGCCTGCTGCTCCTGATAGGAGGTGCCGGAAAACTGGTAGGAATAGCCCTCGGGTAGCGTCTCCGCGGCCACCTCCTCCAATGCCGCGAGCGCGGCGCCCGAGGAATATCCCGCCGCCGGCTGGCCGGTGATCTGCGGCGCGGTGAAGAGGTTGAAGCGCGGCACCGTATACGGGCCGAAGGTCGTGTCGACCGTCACCACCGAGCGCAGCGGCACCATCTGTCCGCTGGCGTTCTTGGCGTAGAGTTCGGCGATGTCGGAGGCCGCCGCGCGCGCGTCGGCCTCGGCCTGCAGGCGCACCTGATAGACGCGCCCGTCATAGATGAACTGGTTGACGAAGGTCTCGCCCATCGCGCTGCCGACAGTGTCGTAGATGTCGGAGACGGTGAGGCCGAGAGTCTCGGCCCGGTCGCGGTCGATCGTCATGTAGAGGCGCGGCACGTCGGCCGAGAAGGTGGTGCGGGCGCCCTCGATCTCCGGCCGCTCGTTGACGGCCGAGACGAAGGAACTGGCGACCTGCGCCACCTCGGCGGGGTCCTGCCCGCCCTGCGCCAGCAGTTCGAAGGTGAAGCCGCCGACCGAGCCGAGGCCGGGAATGGGCGGCGGCGGGAAGGCCGCAACCTGGACGCCCGGGATCTGCGCGAAGCGGCCCTGGAGTTCGCCGAGGATGGTGAAGAGGTCGGGCCGCTCGCCCCAAGGGGTCAGCGTGACGATGCCGAGGCCCCCGGAGGAGCGCTGCGAGGACTGCAGCAGCGAGTAGCCGGCATTGAGGACGTAGGCGTTGACGCCCTCGGTCTCGCGCAGGATGTCGCCGATCTCCAGCATCGCCTCGGTGGTGCGCTGAAGCGAGGCGCCGTCGGGGAGCGAGACGTCGAAGAGGATGGCGCCCTGGTCCTCGTCCGGCAGCAGCGTCGAGGGCAGCGCCAGGAACGAGACGGTGGCGACCGCGAACCCGAGCGCCAGCACGCCGAGCGCGATGAGGACGCGGCGCACGAGAAACTCGACGGAGCGCCCATAGGCGTTGCGGGTGGCGTCCAGCCCCTTGTTGAACCAGCGCAGCGGCCCCCAGGCGGCGCTGGGCGGACGCAGCATCGTGGCCGCGAGCGCCGGGGTCAGCGTCAGCGCCACGATCGAGGACAGCACCATCGAGATCGACAGGGCCAGGCCGAACTGGCGGTAGAGCTGGCCGGACAGGCCGGGCAGGAAGGTGGTGGGCAGGAACACGGCCAGCAGCACGAGCGTCGTCGAGACGATCGGGCCGGTGATCTCGGCCATGGCGATGCGCGTCGCCTCGACCCGGTCGAGCTTGCGCTCGGTCATCACCCGCTGGACGTTCTCGACCACGAGAATGGCGTCGTCGACCACGAGACCGATGGCGAGGATCAGCGCCAGCAGCGTGATGACGTTGATGGTGAAGCCGATCACCAAGAGCACCGCAAAGGTGCCGATGAGCGAGACGGGAATGGCGAGCGCGGGAATGAGCGTCGAGCGCCAGTCCTGCAGGAAGACGAACACCACGACGACGATGATCGCGGCGGTGATCGCCAGCGTCAGGATGATCTCGTGGATCGTGGCGTCCACGAACTGGGTGGAATCGTAGATGATCCGGTAGTCGAGCCCGGCGGGGAAGCTGCCCTTCAGGCGCTCAAGCTCGGCGCGCAGCGCCGTCACGGTCTGCAGCGCGTTGGCGCCGGGCGCCTGGTTGACCTGGATCGTCTTGCCGGGATTGTCGCCGACATAGGAATTGACCGCGTAGCTCTCCGAGCCGAGCTCGATGCGCGCCACGTCCTTCAGCCGCACGATGGCGCCGTTGGTCTGGGCCCGAACGACGATGTTCTCGAACTGCTCGGCGGTGTTGAGCTGGCCCTGCGAGGTGACGGTATAGACCACCGCCTGCCCCTCGGGCGCCGGGGCGCCGCCGATCTGGCCGGTGGAGGCCGGCAGGTTCTCGGCGGCGATGGCGTTGGTGATGTCGGCCGCCGAGATCGAGAGGGCGGCCATGCGCACCGGATCGGTCCACACGCGCATCGAATAGTCGGCATTGCCGATGATGTTGGCGTCGCCCACGCCGTCGACGCGCTGCAGCGCCGTCACCACGTCGGACGACAGATAGGCGCCGATGTCGATCGTGGAGATCCGCCCGCCCTCGGAATAGAAGGCGACCGCCATGAGGAAGTTCGGCGAGCGGGAGCGCACCGTCACGCCCTGACGCGTCACCGCCTCGGGCAGCTGCGCGGTGGCGAGCTGGACACGGTTGGAGACGTTGACCTGTGCGATGTCGGGATCGGTGCCGATGGCGAAGGTGATGGACAGCGAATAGGTGCCGGAATCCGTCGAGGTCGAGGACATGTAGGTCATGTTCTCGACGCCGTTGATGGCGCGCTCCAGCGGGTCGCCGACGGCTTGCGCCAGCACCGTGGAATCGGCGCCGGGATAGGTCGCCGAGACCGAGACGGTCGGCGGGGTGATCTCGGGATATTGCGCCACCGGCAGCACCGCCATGGCGAGAAGCCCGGCGAGCACCACGACGATCGAGATGACGCCCGCAAGACGCGGGCGGCGGATGAAGGTTTCGGAGATCATCGCGCGGCCGATCCGCCGCCGGTGCCGGCAGTCCCGGTATCGGACGTGCCCGGCGTCGTGGCCCCGCCTGTCTGGCCGCCGCGAGACTGGCGCCGGGCCTCGGCCTCGGCCTCCGCTTCCGCCGCGCTGAGCGGGCGCACCGTCGCCCCCTCCTTGGCGCTCGCCGAACCGCGCACGATGACGGTCTCGCCGCCCGACAGGCCGCTCGTCACCGAAGCCATGTTGCCGATCGTCTTGCCGGTGGTGACCGGGCGGCGCTCGACGACGTTCTCGCCGTTCACCACGAGCACCGAGCGGCCCTCGCGCGAGAGCTGGATCGCGGCCTGCGGGACGACGGGCAGGACCGGCGGGTTCTTCTCGCTCGCCACGAGGCTGACATTCTGGTTGTCGAGGAGGATGCCGCCGGGATTGGGAAAGGCGATGCGGGCCTCGACCGTGCCGGTCGCCGCGTTCACCGTGTTGCCGACGAAGTCGAAGCGTCCGTTCGGCTCGTAGTCGGCGCCGTTGGGCAGGCGTAGCGCCAGCCGGAAATCGTCGCCGATCGCGTCGGCGTCCGAGCGCGTGCCGGCATCCACCGTCTCGGCGCCGGGGGGCGGCGGGGGCGCGCCGGCTGCGGCCGTGCCCTCGGCGGACGCGATGCGCGTGCCCCCGCCAGTGCCGCCGGCGGCGCCCTCGCTGGGTGCCACAGCGTCGCCCTGGTCTTCACCACCCGGCGCGGCAGCCGCCGCGGTCTCGCCCTCAGCGCCCTCGCCGGCGCCGCCGATCTCACCGTTGCGGGCGATCGGGGTCTCCTGCGTCTCGCCGACGCCGATGCGCTGCCAGGTGATGAGCTGGCCCTCGCCGATCGGGAAGACGCCCCAGATCGGGTCCATCTGCGTCAATGTCGCCAGCTCGCTCGCCGTGGTGGTTGAGACGTAGTTGCCGCGGGTGATGAGCGGGGCCGACATGACGCCGTCGATCGCGGCCTCGATGCGGGTGTAGGAGAGGTCGAGCTGGGCCTGCGTCACCGCGGCCTCGGCCTGGAGGAGGCTGGCGCGTGCGGTCTCGACCTGCGCCGTGGCGTCGTCGAGCGTGGCGCGCGCCGTGACGCCGGACTGGGCGAGGCCCCGCTGGCGCTCGAAATTACGCTGCGCCTGCGAGAGCGTCGCCTGCGCGCCTGCCTGCTGCGCCTCGGCCGAACGCAGCGCCGCTTCGTATTGCGCGGGTTCGATCTGGAAGAGCAGGTCGCCGGCGCGAACCCGCTGGCCGCCGTTGAAAGCGACGTTCTGGATGTATCCGTCGACGCGCGCGCGCACCGCCACCTGCTCGATCGGCTGGATCGTGCCGATGAAGTCGATCGTGTCGCCGACGGCCTGCGTCTGCACGGTCTCGACGATGACCGCCGCCGGCTCGGCCGACGCGCCGGCGACATCGCCCGTGCCCTGTCCGCCACCGTCCGCTGCCTGCTCGTCGCCTTTGCCGCCGCCGAACCAGCCGGCCATGAAACCGGGCAGCTCGACGCGGCCGATGAGCGGAATGTCGATGCCGGGGGCCTGCGCCGCCGCACCGGTCGCCGCCGGCTCGGCCGCGCCGCCGGATTGGGCGAGCGCGACGCCGGGCACGGCAAGGAGCGAGCCGAGCACGAGCGCGCTGGCGGCGGAGCGGAAGCGAACGGCTTTCGAGCCCATCGAAGATCTCACGTGACGGGAGGCGGCGGCGCGGACGCGCGGCCGGATCGATCGAGCAATTAGGCGCGAATGCAAATGTGGCGAGCCGCACTGCAACGATCACGGGAAGATGACGCTGCGGCCCATCGTCCTGCGGGCCTGTCGGCGTCGTCCTTGCTTCAGCGACGGCGTCGCGCCCGGTTGGCGGCCGCGGCTCGCGCGGCGGCCTCTTCGAGCAGCGCCAGCAGCGCCCGGTGGTCGGCCGGCGCCAGCAGGCCGATCGTCTCGGCCAGCCGGTTGGCGAGCGCTGTCGCGTCCGGCCCGAGCCCGGCGGTGTCCACCGTGACCTTGGGATGGGAGAGTTCGGCGAGACGCTGCAACTCCTCCGCCTCGTCCCAGATCACGTTGAGATAGCCGAGGATGCGCTGGAGGAGGTCCCAGGTCGGACGCCCGCGCCGCCCGTGCTCCAGCGCCGAGAGATAGGCCGAGGAAACGCCGAGCGCCTGCGCCATCTGGCTCTGCGTGACGCCGCGCTCGCGCCGCAGTTCGCGCAGGCGCTGGCCGAACGGCGTCACGGCCGGCGCACCCGCACGTAGAAGGCGCCGTCGCCGCCATGGCCGCGCTCGGCCGGCTCGAACCCGGCGACGAGCCGGCGGAACTCGGGCGTCGAGAACCAGTGCGGCATGGCGCGTTTCAAGGTGCCGGTGGAGCCGAAGGAGGCGCCGCGCCCGGTGATCACCAGCACGTGGCGCATGCCGCGCGCCTGCGCGCCCCGCAGGAAGAACAGGAGCGTGCCGTGCGCGGTCGCCTCGGTCTGGCCATGCAGGTCGATGCGATCGTCGAGCGCGATGCGGCCCTTGCCGATCTTGCGCCGCACCGGCCGCTCGATCGGATGCAGCGGCGCGAAGCCGAGCCCGGGGCGCGGCGGCGCAAGCGGGGTGGCGCCAGCGGCGACGGGATCGGCGAGCGCGAAGGCGCCTTTCCGCTTGTCGGGTTTGGGGGGCGCCGGGGGCGGAGGCGGCGGAGGCGGCGGAAACACGGCATCCGGCTCGGCCAGCAGCTCCGGCATGCGCTTGCCCTTCAACGGCACGGCGGAGCGCGCGATCACCGCCCAGAGGCGCGTCTCGTCGCTCGACAGGGGTCGGCGCTTCCTCATGGCCTCGCCCCCTCGCGCGGATGCAGCAGGGTGAAGCGGGCGGCATCGCGGATGCGCCCGGCGAGCGCCCCCGCCGCCTCGCCCGAGCCGGTGAAGAGATCGCCGCGCGCCGCTCCGAGGATCGCCGAGCCGGTGTCCTGCGCCACGAGAAGCCGGCGGAACGGCGCGCCGTCCACCTGCAGGCCGGGAGCCTCGACGATCACGGGCGTCCCGAACGTGTGCAGCGTGCGATCGACCGCGAGCGAGGCCATCGCCGTCAACGGCACGCCGGCGGCGCCGATCGGCCCATGGGGCGTCCCCGCGCCCGGCGCCTCGTCCGGCAGGAGGCGAAAGAAGATGAACGAGCGGTTGCGCTCCAGCAGCGCCCGGCGCTCGCCGGGATGGGCGGCGAGCCAGCGACGCAGGCCCGCCATGTCGGCCTCCTCCAGCGCCAGCTTGCCCTCGGTCACGAGAACCCGGCCGATCGCGGTGAAGCGATGGCCGTTCTTGGCGGCATAGCCGACCCGCACGGTGCGACCATCCTCCAGCACGAGGCGCGCCGAACCCTGAACGTGGATGAAGAAGGCGTCGACGGGATCGGCGAGCCAGGCGATCTCGAGCCCGCGGCCGGCCAGCGCCCCGGCCTCGATCGCGGCGCGGTCGGGATAGTCGGCAAGGCTTCCATCAGTGAGGCGCCGGTGAAACGTCGGGGTCGCCGGCGTGGCCGGCTCGCCCTCGTTCTCGATCCGTACGAGGTCGGCAGGCGGGCCGTAGAGCGGCACGCCGAAGCGCGGCGTTCGGGTCAGCGAGGCTTCGACCAGCGGTTCGTAATAGCCGGTCAGGAAGCCCTCGGCCTCGATCCGCATCGGCTGGAACCAGCGCTCGAAGAAACGCCGCGCTTCGTCCTGCGGGATGTCGACGGGCTGCGCCAGCACGGCCGCGGCCGCGCCGGCGAAGCGCGCCGGGCCCAAGCCGAAGCGTCCGGTTTCCGGCGTTCCCGCGAGAAGTGCGGGCGCGGAGGCGCGGAACGCGGCGAGGGCCGGCCCGGCATGGAAGCCGGACCAGCCCTCGACGGCGTCGAAGCTTACGGGAGAGAGACTGGGAAGAGACGCGGCGGGCGGAGATGGAACTCCGGGGGCCGGGGCGTCGGGGGACGCCATGTCAGTCCTCGGATTCGGTCTCGACCAGTTTCCAGTTCGGATCCTTCGAGCGCGTGTCGCGGGCGAAGGTCCAGACGTCGCGGACCTCGACCACGGTCTCGGGATCGCCGTCCACCACCTCGCCGCTGGCCTTCGTGGTGGCCGAGATGAGCTGCGAGACAATGCGCAGCGTCACGAAGGCCTCGCGGTCCTTCAGTTCGGCCGAGGCGATCGCGGCGTCGTTGATGCCGACGAAGGAGGACTGCATCCGCTCGCCCCGCGCCTCGCGCTGGGTGATCGAGGCCTCGAAGCCCTGGTAGACGTCCGACGACAGGAGATTCTTCAGGAGCTTGCGGTCGCCATCGGCAAAGGCCGTCACCACCATCTCGTAGGCGACCTTGGCGCCGTCGAGGAAGGTCTTCACCTCGAAGGCGGGATCGGCGTCGCGGATGCGGCGCAGTTCGGCGTTGAGCGGCGTGCCGGGTTCGGCCAGCTTGTCGATGCCGTCGTAGATCCCGACCGCCGGGGTCTCGTCGGTGCCGACGCGGCGCGAGGGCAGGGTCACGACATTGCCCTGCTCGCGCGCGGCGCCCGTCTCGGGCGGCCGCGAGAACGGATCGAAGGGCGGCCGCTCCTGGCCGGTGCGACGGCCCAGCACGCTGCGCAGCTGATAGAGGACAATCGCCGCCACCACGATGAAGAAGATCGTCCCGAAGCCCATGAAACCGTGTCTGCCTTACAAGAAGAATTTGATGTCTCTCCATATAGAGACTCCCGGCCCTTCATTCAAATTCACGAAGACGCGTCTTATCTCTGGTGCATCCGCTCTTGCCGAACGTGGGAAACCGATCCTTATCCTCACGCCGGCGCCCTCGCCCCGAATTGCCGGAGACCCGTTCCGCCCATGCCGCTGATCCTCGTTCCCCTTGCGCTCCTGGCGCTGCCGCTTCTCGAGATCGGCGTGTTCATCTGGGTCGGCAACCATATCGGCGTCGGCTGGACGCTGGCACTGGTGCTGCTCTCGGTGGTGGTCGGCGCGACGCTCCTCAAGCGCCAGACCCTCTCGACGCTGGCGGCGGCCCGCGCCACCGCCCGCGCCGGCCGGGTGCCCGACCGGGAGATCGCCCACGGCGCGATGATCGCGCTGGCCGGCATCCTCCTGGTGCTGCCGGGCTTCGTCACCGATATCGCAGGCCTGCTCCTGTTCCTGCCGCCGGTGCGCGATCTCGTCTGGAACGCCGTGCGCCGTCGCATCCGGGTCGTCGAGGTCGGCGGACGAAACGGCCCGGTCCGGCCCTACGAGCCCGCGCCGGACGTTCTCGACCTCAGCGGCGCCGAGTTCACGCGCCGCGACGACGGCAGTCCCTGGGTGCGAATCGACGACGCAAGCCGCCGCAAGCCGGGCGGGCGCGACGATACGCCGACGGTACACTGACGGATGCGCATGCCGAGCCGCCCCGGCGCTGCAACTTGTCTCGCAGGAGCGCGCGTGATAGCTGCCGCACCGATCAAAGGCGCCGCGTGACGCCCCACCCGGCCCTCGCGCCGAACCCATGAACGGGAGGCTTTCCATGTCCGAAACCGATCAGACGCCGATGAACGGCACCGACACCAGCGCACCGGCGCCCAACCTCAGCATCCTCGCCCAGTACATCAAGGATCTCTCCTTCGAGAGCCCGAAGGCGCCGGGTTCGCTGCGCGGCCAGACGAACGCGCCGGGCATCAACATCGGCGTCAATGTCGGCGCCAACGCGGTGCAGGGCGGCGACAACGAGTACGACGTGCGGCTGACGCTGAACGCGCGGGCCGGCGAAGGCGCCGAGACGCTGTTTCACGTGGAACTCGAATATGGCGGCGTCTTCCGCCTGACCGGCTTCCCGCAGGAGCACATGCTGCCGCTGCTCTTCATCGAGTGCCCGCGCCTGCTCTTCCCGTTTGCGCGCCAGATCGTCGCCGACGTCACCCGCAATGCCGGCTTCCCGCCGCTGATGATCGACCCCATCGACTTCTCGACGCTGTTCACCCAGCGCATGGCCGAAGAGCGGGCCCGTGCGCAGGTCCAGACCGTCTAAACGACGCACGCTGATCGATCGCGAACGAAGGCGCCCCGGTCCCCGGCGGCGCCTTTTTCATATCCGGCGCTCCGATGCCGCCGGAACCCGACGCGGCTCCTCCGGACCATCACCACGGCGGCGGATCGACCACCGGGATCCCACGTCAAGCCCTGCGATTTCGGCGGCTACGCCTTTCGGGCGTGCCTCTACGTCCTTCTGCTGCACCGCAATATGTTCAACTTGCGCGTGCGAACGACTCCCCGGCTCCTGACGGGATCGGGGCTACGGCCCCCGATCGGGTCGGAGGCTTGCGATGGCAGCGCGGTACCATGGTCTCGACGCGGCACGGGCGACCTTCATGCTGCTCGGCATCCCCTACCACGCGGCGATCGTCTACAATCCCTATCGCGACTGGTCGGTCCACTCGCCCGAAACCTCGCCCGTGCTCGCGCTTCTGGCGGGCGCGATCAACTACTTCCGGATGCCGGCCTTCTTCCTCATCGCCGGCTTCTTCGCCGCGCTCCTCCTTGCCCGCAGCGCGGCGCCGGGGCGCTGGCTCGAAGGCCGCCTCCTGCGCCTCGGACTGCCGCTCGTCACGGCGGCGCTCCTCCTCAACCCCCTGCAGATGCTGGCGACCGGCTGGACCGACACCTTCTACGGCCTGCCGAACACAGCCGCCGCGGACCTCGCGCAGTTCGGACCCCAATGGGTGCGGCACCTCTGGTTCCTGCCGGTGCTCATGCTGCTGTGCTCGCTCGCGGCTCTCGCCTGGCTCGTCGCCGCGGCTGGGATCGAGCGGCTCGCGGCGCTCTATGGCCGGATGCTCGAGAGCCGGCCGCAGGCGACGCTCCTCGCCAGCGCCGCGGTCTGCGCCCTCGGCTGTCTCACCGCGGCGACGCTGCCGACGCTGCTGCACAGCCCGATGAAATACGCGGGCGATCTCCTCGACCTGCGCAACACGCTGTTCTACCTGCCGTTCTTCGCGCTCGGCGGCCTTCTCGGCGCGCGGCCCGCGAGCCTCGGGCCGTTCAACCGTTTCCAGCCATTTCTGCTGGCGCTGGCACTGGCCCTGATGGCGGTGCATGCGCTCGTCTGGGGCGTCGACACGCCTGCCGCCAATGCGGTGCGCGTCGCCTGCTCGGCCTTCGGCGGCCTGTTGATGGCGCAGTCGATCCTCGCGGGGCTCGAGCATTCGGCGGGGGTCGAGCGGCGCTGGGTCCGCTTTCTCGTAGACGCGTCGCTGACGATCTACCTGCTGCACCAGCCGGTGATCTCGCTTCTCGGCACGGGGCTCCTCTGGATCCACGCCGATCCGATCCTGGAATTTGCCGGGATCACCGCACTGACGCTCGCCATCACGCTTGCGGCCCATGCCCTTGTGATGCGCAGCGACGCCTTGCTCTTCCTCCTTAACGGGCGCTTGGCGCCTTCGAAGCCCACCCGAACGCGCGAGCCGGTTCCCGCTATCGGGCCGCCTCGACCGGCGGGGGAGTGAGGAGCTTCGACCAGAGGCTGTCGGGGCCGAGCGTCGCGACGAAGCCGGCATGGGCCTCGCGCTCGGCGGCGGTCAGGCGGGGGGCCAGCGGCACGGGGCGCGGTGGAATGCGGATAGCGGCGAGCGCGACGCCACGCTCATCCAGCCCATCGGCATCGGTAACGAGCCGCAGCGCCGACTGCCGGCCGCCGATCAGCTCGATATAGACCTGCGCCAGAAGCTCGCTATCGACGAGCGCGCCGTGCTTGTCGCGCTTCGTCGTATCGATCGAGAAGCGCGAGCAGAGCGCGTCGAGCGTCGCCGGCGCCATCGGAAACTTGCGCCGCGCCATCGGCAGCGTGTCGATCACGAGGCCCGGCTCGATCGCCGGGCGGCCGAGGCGGCCGAGTTCGGCATTGAGGAAGCGAACGTCGAAGGCGGCATTGTGGGCGATCAGCCGCGCGCCGTCGAAGAAGGCGGCAAAGTCCTCGACGATCTCGCCGAACACCGGCTTGTCGCGCAGGAACTCGTCGGAAATGCCGTGGATGTCGAAGGCGGACGGATCGACCTTGCGACCCTCGGGCCGGATGAAGCAGTGATATTCGCGGCCGGTCGGAATGTGGTTCCAGAGCTCGATACCGCCGATCTCGATGATGCGGTCGTCGGCAAAGTCGAGGCCGGTGGTTTCCGTGTCGAAGACGATCTCGCGCATGGGGCCGGTCCTTGAGGTGCTCGAACCCTATCTCGGTGGTTTTCGGACCGCCCGCAAGCGCCTCCCCGCCGTTCTCCCCCGGACTTAAATTCTTGTTCCCGCTTTGTTTTCATCGCCCGTGAGGCCGGCGAGGATCGTCTCGACCTGTCGCCGCGCCCCCGCCAGTCCGTCCCCGGTTTCCACCACGAAATCGGCCCGCCGGCGCTTCTCGTCATCGGGCATCTGCTGCTTCAGGATCGCCTCGAAGCGCTCGGGCGTCATGCCGGGGCGGGCGAGAACGCGGGCCCGCTGCACCTCCGGCGGCGCGCTGACGACGAGCGTGCGATCGACGCGCAACTCTCCGCCGGTCTCGAAGAGAAGCGGGATGTCGAGGACGGCCAAACGCGCGCCGGCCTCGCGCGCCTCGGCCAGGAACCTGACCTCCTCGGCGCGCACGAGCGGGTGGACGATGGCCTCGAGATCGCGGAGCGCCGCGGGGTCGCCGAGGACGCGGGTTCCCAGCATCCCGCGGTCCACCACGCCGCTACGCACCGTGCCGGGAAAGCGCGCCTCGATGAGCGGCGCGGCAGCGCCCGTATAGAGCCGGTGCACGGCAGCATCCGCCGAGTGGACGGGGCAGCCGAGGTCCGCGAACATCTCGGCGGTGGTGGATTTGCCCATGCCGATCGAGCCGGTGAGGCCGAGGACGATCATCGCGGAGCCCCTTCAGTCGTTGACGGCGAGCGCGAGGCGCCAACCCGGCCGCGTCTGTCGATCCGCGTCGAAGCGGTTCGAGCGCACGAGATGCTTCGCGGCCGCGAAAGGGGATGCGGCCTCGCCGTCGGCCCGTTGCCGGCGCCCGTCGATGACGGTGAAGGCGTCTGTGCCGTTGGCGGCCGCTGCGACCGGGCGCTGGGACGATCCGGCGACCGCCTCTCGCCCACACGCGGCGGGGAGCGGCTCGATCGCCTCCGTCAGGTCGCCCTCGTCGGCGAAGACGTTGCCGCGCCGGGCCTGCCGGATCCCCACCGCAATCGCGAAACGAGCGGCGATGGCCGGGGCGTCGAACGCGCCGAAGTCTTCGGCATAGGCGGCGAACCGATGCCCGGTCGCATCGTCAGCGTCACGGGGAACGCTGGACGCGGACGCAAAGAGCGAAGGCAGCGATCGGTGGTCCATCGGCGATGTCCTCATGAGGTCCAACCCCCTCCAGCATTGCCACAGCCGGCCGCGGCGCTTTCATGTCAGCCGGCGGCGATGTCGTCGAGAATACGCTGGCGCAACGCCTCGTCGACCGTCGGCCGTCGGCCGAACCACCGCTCGAATCCCGGCACCGCCTGATGCAGGAGCATGCCGAGCCCGTCCGCCGTGCGATGGCCGCGGGCGCGCGCCTCCGACAGGATCGGGGTCTCCAGCGGCACGTAGACGATGTCGGTGACGAGCGAGCCCGCCGCCAGCCCGTCCAGCGACAGGGCCAGGTCGGACGCCGCCCCGCCGGCCTTGGCGGAGGGACGCGTGTTGACGAGCAGGTCGGTGCGGGCAAGCAGCCGGGCCGCTTCGTCCTCGCCATGCGCGGTGATGCGTACGCCTCGCCCCTCGAAAGCGCCGGCGATCGCCTCGGCCCGCGCCTTCGTGCGGTTGAGGACCGCGATCTCGGCGATCCCCGCTCCGCGCAGGGCCTCCACCACGGCCCGCGCGGCGCCCCCGGCGCCGAGCACCAGCGCCGTTCCCGCATCGCGCCAGCCGAACAGGCGGGCGTCGAGATTGGCGGCGAAGCCGTAGGCGTCGGTGTTGCTGCCGACGAGCTGGCCGCGCTCGAACCAGAGCGTGTTGACCGCGCCGATCGCCTCGGCCGCGCCGTCACGGCGCTCGACGAGCGCGAAGGCCGTCTCCTTGTGCGGAATGGTGACGTTGCCGCCCACCCATGCGCCGTCCTTCAAGGATATCAGGAAGTCCGCGAAATCCTCGGGCGCAACGGCGACGCGCTTATAAGAGCCGGCGAGGCCGAGGTCCTGAAGCCAGGAGCCGTGGATCAGCGGCGAGCGCGAATGGGCGATCGGCCAGCCGGTGACGAAGGCGCGCGGGACCTCGGCCGGTGCCGAGCCCGATCTCGACAGGGGCTCTGCGAGAGGGCTGCCGGCCTCAGCCATCGATCGTGCCCCGCGCGCGCAGTTCGGCGACGAGCGGCAGGATCGGCAGGCCGATGATGGTGAAGAAGTCGCCCTCGATGCGCTCCATCAGCTGGATGCCCTGCTTCTCGATCTGGTAGGCGCCGACGCTCGTCAGCGCGGCGTCGCCGACCTTGGCGAGGTAGCGGCCGATGAAGACCGGGGAGAGCGGACGCAGCGTGATGCGGGCGATGGCGACGTGGCGCCAGGTCACGACGCCGTCCTCGACGATCACCACGGCGCTGGCGAGCTGGTGCGTTCGGCCCGAGAGCTTCAGGAGCGTGCGCCGGGCGCCCTCCATGTCGGCGGGCTTGTGGAACATCTCGTCGCCGAGCGACAGGGTCTGGTCGGCGCCGATTACCAGCGCGCCACGATGGCGCACCGAGACGTCGGCGGCTTTCGCCTCGGCGAGGACGCCGGCAATGTCCTCCGGCGTCAGGCCGCTGTCGGCGAGCGGCGCCTCGAGCGCCCGCTCGTCGAGCGAGGACGGGTCGACGACGGCGTCGATGCCGGCATTCTTCAGGAGTTCGCGGCGGTGGATGCTGCCGGACGCCAGCACGATACCCTTCGTCATGATGGTTCCCTCATCGAGTGATCGGCTCTGGCCAGTCGTTTCCGCGTATGGGTCGGAACGCCGACGTGACGATCCGCGTTCAGCAACCCTAACGCCTGGAAAGGCGGGTTTCGCAAACCCTTTCGACCTTGCCGCCGCGTTAAGGGTTTGTTGAAGATTGGAGGCTTTAATAAAGCCTAAGATCGGGTTCAGGAACCGGTCGGCACCGAAACGAGCCGGATTTTCCGGCTGAAACCGCCGATCGGGCCACGAAACTCACCCGGAGGCGGCGTTTTCGTCCCTCCGAACGGCCGGTCGGGCGGACTCGATTCGCTCGGGAACCGCAAGCGCCGTCTGGGTTTTTGCCCGGTGTTTCCGGCCCCCTGTGGGCAAGCGCGGACAAGTCGGCGAGTTGTCCCGCCCCCGTCCGTCATCCCGGGATAACCCGTCCGTCATCCACAGATCATACCCGCGGGAGGCTTGTGAAGAGCCGCTTGTGGACAACGGGCAAGACGCCGTCTTGGCGCCTCGCTCATGAAGCCGTTTCATCCGGCTGATCAGAGGTTTGCGGACGCGGCGCCGAGGCGGGATAGAGGCAGCCGCGAGAGCCCGTTTTCGGGGCGCCTGTTGATCCCTGCTATCCACCGACTCATAGAATCAGAATCTCAGATTCAAAGATTTCTTTGAAGAGAAGAGGCGACGCGGGAGAAGCCGGGACTAACTGGAGACCGATCGGCGCATCGGCCGGGAAAGGGCTGGACGCGACCGCCCCCACCCGTCATGCCCTCCTCTGGCAGCGCCCCCGGCGCCGCCCAACGATCCGAAGGTCTTCCTCGACATGGAACAGCGAAAGCTCCTGCGCGTCCTCTCCGGCGAGACGGTCTTCCCGCCCCCGGTCTGGCTGATGCGGCAGGCCGGTCGCTATCTCCCCGAGTACCGGGCGACGCGGGCCGCCGCCGGCTCGTTTCTCGACCTCTGCTACAATCCCGATCTCGCGACGGAAGTGACGCTGCAGCCGATCCGGCGCTTCGGCTTCGATGCGGCGATCCTCTTCTCCGACATCCTCGTGATCCCCGATGCGCTACGTCGCAACGTACGCTTCGTGGTCGGCGAGGGTCCGCAGATGGATCCGATCGCGCCGCACGAGATCGAGGCGCTCGACCCCGGCCGGGCCGAGACGCATCTCGCGCCCGTCATCGCCACGGTGGCGCGTCTTCGCGCCGAACTGCCGGCCGAGACCGCGCTCATCGGCTTCTGCGGCGCGCCCTGGACGGTGGCGACCTACATGATCGCCGGCCACGGGACGCCCGACCAGGCGCCCGCCCGCCTCTTCGGCTATCGCCATCCGGAGGCGATGGACGCGCTGCTGGCCCTGCTGGCCGAGATGAGCGCCGAATACCTCATCCGCCAGCTGCAGGCCGGGGCGGACTGCGTGCAGATCTTCGACAGCTGGGCCGGGGTGCTGGACGAGCTCTCCTTCGAGCGCTTCTCGGTCGGCCCGACCCGGCGCATTGTCGACCGGGTGCGCGCCGCCGTTCCGGGCGCGCGCATCATCGGCTTCGCCAAGGGCGCCGGGCCGCTGCTCGAGCGCTACCGCGCCGGCACCGGCGTCGACGCCATCGGTCTGGACTGGTCGGTGCCCTTCAGTCACGGCGCTGCCCTGCAGCGCGGCGGCCCGGTGCAGGGCAATCTCGATCCGCTGCGCCTCATCGCCGGCGGCCGGGCGCTGGACGAGGGCGTCGACGCCATCCTGGAGACGCTGGGCGGGGGGCCGCTGATCTTCAATCTCGGCCACGGCATCACCCCCGAGGCGCCGATCGCCCATGTCGAGGCGCTGCTGCGGCGCGTGCGCGGCTAGCAGCGACCTGCGCCACGCGCGAAGGGCTGCGCGCGAGCAGCCGGGACATCGCGTCCGCTTTCGTCCGAAACGGTTCTCGACTAGGCAGAGCGGGACTGACGCCCGCTTTCCTCTTCCAGACAGGTTTCCCCATGGCTTCTCCACCCAAGAGCCCCTCCGTCGTGACGCCCGGTCCCGTCCTTGGCCGAACACCGAAGGACCGTTCGGTCCTCGTCGCGCTCGCCGCCGGTCTCGTGCTCGCCCTCGTGCTCTTCCTCGCCGTGCCGCTCGAGGCGCAGCTCTGGGTCAAGGCGCTCCACGTCCTCGCCGTGATCTCGTGGATGGCCGGGATGCTCTACCTGCCCCGCCTCTTCGTCTACCACACCGAGGCCGGCGCCGGGTCGCCGCAGGCCGGGACCTTCAAGGTCATGGAACGGCGCCTGATGAAGGCGATCATCAATCCCGCGATGATCGTCACCTGGGTCACCGGCCTCTGGATGGCGATCGAAGTCTTCGCCTTCCAGGGCGGCTGGCTGCACGCAAAGCTGGCTCTGGTGATCCTGATGACCGGCGCGCACGGCTATTTCTCGGCCTCCCGCAAGCGCCTGGAGCGCGACGAGATCACCTGGTCCGCCAAGCACTGGCGGATGATGAACGAGGTGCCGACCGTGCTCCTCGTCCTCATCGTCATCCTCGTGATCGTGAAGCCCTTCTAGCCGCCCGACCCCTCCCCTCTCCATCGTGCCCGCCGCGAAAGCGGCGGCCGCACGAAAAAGAGCGGGGATGGCGGGCCCGCCATGGCTTGGCCTTCGCGCTGCAATGCGCAATCATGCGGCCTCGTGCGTTGCCCGTTTTCCGAACGATCCTGGCGGCGCGGCCGATCCCGCCACCGGAGAACCACAGCCCTTGCCCTCGTCCCCGCCTCGCGCCCGCTCCGTCACCTGTCTCGTGGTGATGGGCCCCTCCGGCACCGGCAAGACCACCACCGCCAAGCTCCTGTCGCAGCGCCTCGGCTGGAAGTTCGCCGAGGCCGACGACTTCCATCCCAAGCCCAACATCGACAAGATGTCCGCCGGCATCCCCCTCGACGACGCCGACCGCGCGCCCTGGCTGCGCCTCATCCGCGACTGGATCTCCGACGAGGCCGGCATGGGCGAGAACACCGTCATCACCTGCTCCGCCCTCAAGCGCCGCTACCGCGACGTGCTGCGCGGCGCCGAGGCCCGCGTGCGTTTCGTCGAGCTCGAAGCCGGGCCCGACCTCGTCGCCGCCCGGCTCGCCGAGCGAAAGGGTCACTACATGCCCGCCTCCCTCCTCGCCTCGCAGTTCGCCGATTTCGAACCCCTCGCCGCCGAGGAGGACGGCGTCCGCATCTCCGTCGACAAGACCCCCGAAGCCGTCGCCGCCGATGCGCTCGGCCAACTCGAACTCACCGACCCCGCCGGCATTCGCGCCCACTGAACGCGCCGGGCGGGGGTCGGGGCGGCAGCCCCTCCATCCCACCCCCTGCGGCGTTTCGGCTTGCACGGGGCGCGGGGCGCGGTTATATCTTTCGCGTATCCCGCCTCCCGGCGCGGAGCGGCCTTTGGCCCGCGTCCCGCCTCTCGACGCCGAAACATACGCATTCCGTAGTCCGGCCCGACCTTTTCCCGTCTGATGAACACCCTCGAGGATGGCCCGGGGACCCTGCGGTCCCGTGCGGCGCTTCCGGGGCGGAGCTGAAACGTCCCATGTCCGAGATCACGACTCCCGAGATCGCATCGATCGAGACCAAGCCGTCCGAGATCAAGCTTCAGGATCTGAAGAACAAGACCGCCGCCGATCTCGTGGCGTTCGCCGAGGAGAACGAGGTTGAGAACGCCTCGGCGCTGCGCAAGCAGGAGCTGCTCTTCGCGATCCTGAAGCGGTTGGCCGCGCAGGACATCGAGATCATCGGCGAGGGCGTGGTCGAGATCCTGCAGGACGGGTTCGGCTTCCTGCGCTCCCCGGAGGCGAACTACCTGCCGGGCCCCGACGACATCTACATCTCGCCGTCGCAGATCCGCCGCTTCTCGTTCAAGACGGGCGACACGGTGGAGGGCTCGATCCGCGGGCCGAAGGACGGCGAGCGCTATTTCGCGCTGCTCAAGGTCAACACGATCAACTTCGACGACCCCGAGCGCATTCGGCACAAGAGCCATTTCGACAATCTGACGCCGCTTTATCCGAACGAGCGGTTCAAGATGGAGCACCCGGATCCGACCCGCAAGGACATGTCGGCCCGCGTGATCGACCTCGTGGCGCCGCTCGGCAAGGGCCAGCGCGCGCTGATCGTGGCGCCGCCGCGCACCGGCAAGACGGTGCTGCTGCAGAACATCGCCCATTCGATCACCGCCAACCATCCCGAGTGCTACCTCATCGTTCTGCTCATCGACGAGCGGCCGGAAGAGGTGACGGACATGCAGCGCTCGGTAAAGGGCGAGGTCGTCTCCTCGACCTTCGACGAGCCGGCGACGCGCCACGTGGCGGTGGCCGAGATGGTGATCGAAAAGGCCAAGCGCCTCGTCGAGCACGGGCGCGACGTGGTGATCCTCCTGGATTCGATCACGCGTCTGGGCCGTGCCTACAACACGGTGGTGCCCTCATCCGGCAAGGTGCTGACGGGCGGTGTGGATGCCAACGCGCTGCAGCGGCCCAAGCGCTTCTTCGGCGCGGCGCGCAACATCGAGGAAGGCGGGTCGCTGACGATCATCGCGACGGCCCTCATCGACACCGGATCGCGCATGGACGAGGTGATCTTCGAGGAGTTCAAGGGCACCGGCAATTCCGAGCTCGTGCTCGACCGCAAGGTGGCGGACAAGCGCATCTTCCCGGCGATGGACATCCTCAAGTCCGGCACCCGCAAGGAGGACCTGCTCGTGCCGCGCGGCGACCTGCAGAAGATCTTCGTCCTGCGCCGCATCCTCTCGCCGATGGGCACGACCGACGCGATCGAGTTCCTCAACGACAAGCTGAAGCAGACGAAGACCAACGCCGACTTCTTCGACTCGATGAACACCTGAGGCCGCTTCGGCGACGAAGGGCCCGCGCGGGCTTCTTCGTTGCTCTCATGGAGCGGACGACGTTCGATGCCGTCGGCATCGACGGACAACGGTGACGATGAAGCGGCGGAGAGATCTTGTCGGGCGACCCGAGCCGAGTTTTCCGCAGGCTTTGACGACGAAGCGCTTCGTCGGTGATATGAGGCCCCCGCAGCCGATGCGGGGGCCTCGTTCGTTGGAGGGGCTGCCGTCCAGCCCGAGGAGGCATCATGACCGACCAGCCGACCCGCCCCGATGCCGTGCGCCGCGTCGAGATCGCCGCGCTGGCGCGATCCCTGCCGATCCGCGTCGTCGAGACCCAGGTGATCGCGCGCACCGCCGAGGAGGCGGCGCTCGCGGTTTCCGCCGAGGTCGGGCAGATCGTCAAGAGCTTGGTCTTCCGGGGCGCGACGAGCGGCGAGCCGGTGCTGCTGCTGGTCTCCGGCGCCAACCGCGTCGACGAGACGGCGGTGGCGGTGCATGTCGGCGAGCCGCTGGAGCGCCCCGACGCCGACTTCGTACGCGAGGCCACCGGCTTTGCCATCGGCGGCGTCGCTCCGCTCGGCAGCCTCCACCCGATCCGCACCTTCATGGACCGCGATCTCCTGGCTCACGATGTCGTCTGGGCGGCGGCGGGTACGCCGTTCCACGTCTTCGAGACGGTGCCGGACGCCTTGCGCATCGCTTGCGACGCCGTGGTGATCCCGGTGCGCTGAGGCGCGATCCCGCATGCCGGGTCGGGTGCGCCGTCGCGCTCGTGCCCCTGCCCGGCTCGCGACAAGCAGGGCACCGTCCGAACTTCCGCAGGGTGCGCCGCTCGAGCCCGCGAAGGGTCTTCGTCACCCTCCGCCGCCTCTCCGCCGCCTCCCCCACCCTCGAAACTTCGTCATCCCGGCCCCCGAGCCGGGATCCATGCCGTCCCCCGGGTCTCGGTGGAGCGCCGCGCTGCCCGGTGCCGATCACCGATTGCCTGGTCATCGAGAACCCTCCCCGCTGCTCCCGTCGCCGTCGACCGGCTCGCCCGGTTCCCGGCGCACCGACCGCCATCGCCGCGCGAGTGGCCTCGGGTCCTCGCCACCACCCCTTTTGCCCCGTCGCGGCATCCGCTACGGCAGGACGGCGCGAATGCGGTTCCCCGCACCCGCCCGCCCGCCGCCACCCCGGAGACCCGCCTTGAGCGAAGACGAGACCATCGTCGCCCTGTCGTCGGGCGCCCTTCCCGCCGGCATCGCGGTGCTGCGCGTCAGCGGGCCGGCGGCACGGGCCGCGCTCGCCGCCCTCGGTGGCTCGGTGCCCGAACCCCGCCGCGCTGCGCTGCGCAGCTTTCGCGACGGCGATGGCGCGATCATCGACCGGGGCCTGGCGCTGTTCTTTCCCGGTCCCGGCTCGGCGACGGGCGAGGATCTTGGCGAACTGCATCTCCATGGTGGCCCGGCGGTCGCAGCGGCGGCGCTCCGGGCGCTCACGGCGCTGCCCGGCGTCCGACTGGCCGAGGCCGGCGAGTTCACCCGCCGCGCCTTTGCCAACGGGCGCATCGACCTGACGGAGGCGGAGGGCCTCGCGGACCTTCTGGTGGCCGAGACCGAAGGCCAGCGGCGACAGGCGGTGGCACAGGCCGGCGGGGCCCTGCGCACGCTCTACGAGAGCTGGATGGGGCGGCTGGTGCGCCTGCGCGCCCTGCTGGAAGCCGAGTTCGACTTTTCCGACGAGGGCGATGTCGCCGACGATGTCGCCGCCGACGTGGCGGTCCGCGTTGCCGATCTCGCGAGCGAGATCCGTGCCCATCTGAACTCCGCCCGGCGCGGCGAGATCCTGCGCGACGGCTTCAACGTCGTCATCGCCGGACCGCCCAATGCCGGCAAGTCCAGCCTTCTCAACGCATTGGCCGAGCGCGACGTCGCGATCGTCTCCGCCGTCCCCGGCACGACGCGCGACGTCATCGAGGTGCGGCTCGACCTCGGCGGCGTGCCCGTGCGCCTCGCCGACACGGCAGGCCTGCGCGAGACCGGCGATGCGGTCGAGGCGATCGGCATCGAGCGCGCCCGCCAGGCCATGGCGGCGGCCGACCTCGTGCTGCTGCTCGCCGACGGATCGCCCGAGGCCGCGGGCCTGATGGAGAGGACGCCGGTGGACCAAGCGCCGGCATCTGAGGAGCCGAGCGTGCCGTGGCCCTCGCCCGGCCGCGCCGCGCTATCCTTCGTTACCCAAACGCCTCCGTCCGGCATGGGAGACCTCACAGGGCAGTCCGGGCCGCCAGTCCTGCGCATCCGCACCAAGATCGACGCCGCTGCCTCGATCATGAAGACTGATATTTCGCCGGCTTATGATCTCGCCGTCTCTTCGCGCACCGGCCAGGGTCTCGACACCCTCATCGCCCGTCTCGCGAGCCACGCCGCCGAAGCTGCGGGCGACCCCTCGGCCGTCGTACCGGCCCGTCTACGCCAGCGCGAGATTCTTGCCGATGCGCTAGCGATCCTCGACGATCCCGCGCTCGACCGCCTGCCGCCCGAACTTGTGGCCGAGACCCTGCGCCGCGCCACCGACCGGCTCGGCGCCCTGACGGGTCGGGTCGGCGTCGAGGACCTTCTCGACGTCATCTTCTCCGAGTTTTGTATCGGCAAGTGAGAAGGCCTGCTTCGTGGGCGCCTATCCCAGCAGACGGTCGTAGATCTCGCGCATCGGCAGGTCGACGCCGATGGCGGGAAGCGCGATGACGGCGTCCAGGCCTTCCACAACCCGCTCGTCCCACGCGGTCTGCCCGATGCGCGACCACAGCGTCGCATAGGCCCGTTCCGGCTCGACCAGCACGATATGGCGCAGGAAGGCCATGCCCTTGTACTCGGCGATCTTGCGCAGCCGGTCGAAGTCGCGCGTCGAGGGCGACAGGACCTCGAAGATCACGGTCGCCTCGCTGGCCAGCATGGCGTCGGGCTGGGTTGGCCCGCAATCGACCCCCACATCGGGCCGGCGGATCTGGCCGGGCCGGGTCTCGACCGCGCCGTCCGCCGTGAACGGCTGGCAAGGCCTGCCGCGAAGGCGGTTTCCAAGGGCTACGATGATGTTGACGACGATCGTGTCGTGGCGGCGCGAGGCGCCCGTCATCATTTTCAGCGGAAATCCGTCCACGAGTTCGTATCGATCCGGCTGGTCTGTCTGCCAGTGGAAGAACTCGTCGTTGGTCCAGGGCTGAAGAGGAGTGATGGCGCTCATCGGTTCCGTCTCTCGGCAGGGTGGCTTGCGCGCCATCCCTCGCATGAGGATAGGACGAAACAGGGAATGGTTGAAGAGGTGGATACCGTCGCGCAGCCCGTCGCTCGCGTGGAGGGCTCCCGCACAGACTGGGTTCGCGGACGTCTTCCGATTTGACAGCACCGCCCGCGCCGCGCTTTACCCTCCATCCCATGAGCGACCATCCTGTCCATCTTCGCGCCGCGGTCGTCGTGATCGGCGGCGGCCATGCCGGCGTCGAGGCGGCCTGCGCGTCGGCGCGCACGGGCACGCCGACGATCCTCCTGACCCATGCGTTCGATACCGTCGGCGCGATGAGCTGCAATCCGGCGATCGGCGGCATCGGCAAGGGCCATCTCGTGCGCGAGATCGATGCGCTCGGCGGCGTCATGGGCGAGGCGGCGGATGCCGGCGGCATCCAGTTCCGGCTCCTCAACCGGCGCAAGGGCCCCGCCGTGCGCGGACCCCGCACGCAGGCCGACCGCAAGCTCTACAAAGCCGCCGTGCAGCGTGCGGTGCGCGCGCAGGCCGATCTGACGATCGTCGAGGGCGACGCGTTCGACCTGGAGATCGGCGAGGGCAACCGCGTCGCCGCCGTCACCCTCAGTGATGGCCGGCGGATTGGCTGCGGCGCCGCGGTGCTGACCACCGGCACGTTTCTCGGCGGCCTCATCCATATCGGCGACCGCAAGATCCCGGCGGGCCGCATGGGCGAGGCGCCCTCGCTCGGGCTCTCGGCCACGCTGAAGCGTCTCGGCCTTCGCCTCGGGCGGTTGAAGACCGGCACTCCGGCGCGGCTCGACGGGCGCACGATCGACTGGGCCGGGCTCGACCGGCAGGGGCCGGACGAGGTGCCGTACGCCTTTTCCTATCTGACGTCCGCGATCACCAACCGGCAGATCGACTGCGGCATCACCCGCACGACGCCCGAGACCCATCGCATCATCCGCGACAATCTCCATCGATCTGCCCTCTATTCCGGTCAGATCGAGGGGGCGGGACCGCGCTACTGCCCCTCGATCGAGGACAAGATCGTCAAGTTCGGCGATCGCGACGGGCATCAGGTCTTCCTGGAGCCGGAAGGGCTCGACGACGACACGGTCTATCCCAACGGCCTCTCGACCTCGCTGCCGGAGGACGTGCAGGCGGCGTTCCTGCGCTCGCTACCGGGGCTCGAACAGGTCGCGATCCTGAAGCCCGGCTATGCCATCGAATACGACCATGTCGACCCGCGCGAGTTGAACCGGACGCTGGAGGTTGCGGTGGCCCCCGGCCTGTTCCTGGCCGGCCAGATCAACGGCACGACGGGATACGAGGAGGCGGCGGCGCAAGGGCTGCTCGCCGGACTCAACGCCGCGCGCCGCGCCGGCGGGGCCGAGCCCGTGGTGATCGACCGGGCCGACGCCTATCTCGGCGTCATGGTGGACGACCTGACCCGCACGGGGATCACCGAGCCCTACCGCATGTTCACCAGCCGGGCCGAGTTCCGCCTGAGCCTTCGCGCCGACAATGCCGACCGCCGCCTGACGCCGCTCGGCCTCGAATGGGGACTGGTCGACGCGCGCCGCGGGGCCGTCTTCGAGGCCAGCGAAACCGAACTCGGGGAGGCCCGCGCGCGTCTCGAAAACGCCGTCATCACCACCGGGGAAGCCGCCCGCCGGGGACTAGCGGTCAATCAGGACGGCCGCCCGCGCTCGGCCTGGATGCTGCTGTCGAATGCCGATACGAGCCTCGAAATGCTGAGCGCCGTGTGGCCAGAACTCGCTTTCCTGCAAGGATCGGTTCGGGAGCGGATCGAGATCGAGGCGGCCTATGACGTCTATCTCGAGCGCCAGCGCCGCGATCAGGTTCGCCTGCGCCGCGACGAGGCCAAGCGCATTCCCGCGGATCTCGACTTCGCCGGCCTCAAAGGCCTGTCGAACGAACTGAAGCACAAGTTGACGCTGCGCCGGCCCGCGACGATCGCGGAAGCCGAGCGCATCGACGGCATGACCCCCGCTGCCCTCGCGATCATCCTCGTCGCGCTGCGAAAGACCGATCTTGCGAAAGCCGCCTGAAGCCAAGCCCCGCCCGCCCCGTATCCCCCCGAAGACGCCACGCTCCAAACCGCGCATGGGCCGCGTCGCCACCGACGCCAAGCTGGCCGAGGAGCGCGCGCTCGTTCTGTCACGCCACGGTGTTTCACGTGAAACGGTGGATCGGCTCGACGCTTTCGTGGCGCTGCTGCGCCAGTGGCAGGCCAAGATCAACCTGGTCTCGCCGACCACCGTGCCTGAACTCTGGACGCGCCATCTCGAAGACGGGCTGCAACTGACGGAGCTGGCCAAGGGCACGCTGCGCTGGGCGGATCTGGGATCGGGCGCTGGATTTCCCGGTCTCGTCGTCGCCATCGTGCTGGCGGGGCGCGAGGGCGCGCATGTCGATCTCGTCGAGAGCAATGCCAAGAAGGCGGCGTTCCTGCGCGCCGCGGTGCGCGAACTCGACCTGCCCGCCGCCGTTCATGCCGAGCGGATCGAGGATTGCGGCGAGGTCCTGGGGGCCGCCGAGGCCGTCAGCGCCCGGGCGCTCGCCGGGCTGCCGGATCTCTTCGCGCTCGTCGCGCCGCACCTGACGCAGGGCGCGGTCTGCTGGTTCCCGAAGGGGCGCACGCATGACGAGGAAATCGCGGATGCTTCTGCCCATTGGCGCTTCGACATGGTAAAGCATCCTTCACACATCGAGGACGGTTCGGTGGTGCTGGAAATCCGGAACCTCAAGGCCCTGGCGGGGGCCTGACAGGCCGGTGGGAGCGCTTGGCGCCCCCGCCTTCGGACGATCGCGGGACATCTTGCGAAAAGCGCTGCCGGGCCGAGGAACGAGGTTCATGGATACGCTCCCTGTCCCGCGCATGCGCGTCATTACGGTCGCGAACCAGAAGGGCGGCGTCGGCAAGACGACGACGGCGATCAATCTCGCCACGGCGCTCGCCGCCATCGGCAAGCGCACCCTGCTCATCGACCTCGACCCGCAGGGCAACGCCTCGACCGGGCTCGGCATCAACCGCGAGGACCGTGAGACCTCGTCCTACGACGTCCTCGTCGAGAACGCCTCGATCAGCGAGGCGGCGATGGCGAGCGCGGTGCCAAACCTCTCCGTCGTGCCCTCGACCCTGGATCTCCTCGGCGTCGAAATGGAGATCTCCGGTGCGGCGGGCCGGGCCTATCGCCTGCGCGACGCCCTGCACTTCCATTCGGAGGAGACGGCGCAGTTCGACTTCGTGCTCGTCGACTGCCCGCCTTCGTTGAACCTCCTGACGATCAATGCCATGGCGGCGGCGGATGCCATCCTCGTACCGCTGCAATGCGAGTTCTTCGCGCTCGAGGGGCTCAGCCAGCTTCTGGAGACGGTGGAGCAGGTGCGCGACACGCTGAACCCCGCGCTGTCGCTGCACGGCATCGTCCTGACCATGTATGACGGGCGCAACAACCTCGCGAGCCAGGTGGTGCGCGACGTGCGCTCCTACATGGGCGACCACGTCTACGACACGATCATCCCGCGCAACGTGCGGGTGTCGGAGGCGCCCTCCTTCGGCAAGCCGGCGATCCTCTACGACATGAAGTGCCCGGGCAGTCAGGCCTATATCCGGCTGGCCTCGGAGGTCATCCAGCGCGAGCGCCAGCTCGCCGCGGCCTGACGAGAGGCCTTTCGATCCCGCCGCGCAGGCGGCGACCCACCCTGCCCCGCCCGTCGGCGGTGCCCATCCGACCCGCCGCCCTGCGGCGCCGACAGACTGAACCGGCCCGGCCGGACGATGCCAGGAGACCTCCCATGAACGACGACAAGGCTCGCCAGAGGCTCGGACGCGGCCTCGCCTCGCTGATCGGCGGCTCGGCCTCTTCCGGGGTTCCCTCGCGCTCGGGCGGCGCCTTCCCGCTGCCCTCCATGGCCCGCGCCGAGGAAGCTTCGGGCGGCGAGCGGCGCGTGCCGGTGGGCGAGCTTTCGCCCAACCCGAAGAACCCGCGCCGCGCCTTCGGCGAGGCCGAACTCGCCGAGCTGACGGCCTCGATCCGCCAGCACGGCGTGGTCCAGCCGATTCTCGTGCGCCGCACGCCCGGCGGGGCGACGCGCTTCGAGATCGTCGCGGGCGAACGGCGCTGGCGCGCGGCTCAAGGCGCGGGGCTCGGCGAGGTGCCGGTGGTGCTGCGCGAGATCAGCGATCGCGAGTCGCTGGAAATCGCCATCATCGAGAACGTGCAGCGCGCCGATCTGAACGCCATCGAGGAGGCGCTCGGCTACGAGATGCTGATGGCCGAGTACGGCTACACCCAGTCCGATCTCGGCGACGTCCTCGGCAAAAGCCGCTCGCATGTCGCCAACACGCTGCGTCTGCTGAAACTGCCGGCCAGTGTCAAGGCGATGGTGCAGGAGGGCACGCTGTCGGCCGGAGCGGCGCGCACCGCCGTTGCGCAGCCCGATCCCGAGGTTTTCGCGCGCCGGATCGTGGAGGGCGGTTTGAGCGTGCGCGAGGCCGAGACGATGGCGCGCGCGGCGTCCGCGCCCGCGCCTGCCGTGGAGCCGCCTGCCGCAACGTCCGAGGCGCGAGCCGCCTCCGAGCCGGGCACGGCCTCCCGCGCGAAGGCCGGCTCGACGGCACCGAGCGGGTTGCCCAAGCCCGCGCCGACGAAGGATGGGGACACGCAGGCGCTGGAGCGGCTGCTGACGGAGGCGCTCGGCCTCAGCGTCGGCATCGATCTGCGCGGCGAAGGCGGGACGATGCATCTCAACTTCCGCAATCTCGACCAGCTCGACGAGATCTGCCGCCTGCTCCAGACGCGCCGGGGCGGCGGCGACAGTGGGCCGCGCGTGCGCAGTCTCTGACGCCGAGGGTTCGGCCTGCCGGAGACGCGGGCTCTCTCCCTCGACGGTCCGGCAGAGCGACCGGGCGATGCCGGGGCGACGGAGCGGGCCGGGCCGCTATCGACGGTCGCGAGGAGCAGGATAAGAAAAAGGCGCCGCTCGGAGGAGCGGCGCCTTTTTCCTTGGCTGAAGCGGACCGCGCAGGGCGCGGCGCCCTGCCCGGCCCCGCCGGATCAGTCGACCTGGCGCACCGCGCCGCGGGCGGCGCTCGTGGTCATCGAGGCGTAGGCGCGCAGCGCCGTCGTGACCTTGCGCTTGCGGATCTCGACCGGCTTCCAGGCCTCGCTCCCGCGCGCGATCATCGCCTCGCGGCGCTTGGCGATCTCGGCATCGGGCACCGCGAGCTGGATGCGGCGGTTGGGGATGTCGATCTCGATGGGATCGCCCTCCTCCACGAGGCCGATGATGCCGCCCTCCGCCGCTTCCGGCGAGACGTGACCGATCGACAGGCCGGAAGAGCCGCCGGAGAAGCGGCCGTCGGTGACGAGGGCGCAGGCCTTTCCAAGGCCCTTCGACTTCAGGTAGCTCGTCGGATAGAGCATTTCCTGCATGCCCGGCCCGCCGCGCGGTCCCTCGTAGCGGATGAGCACGATGTCGCCGGCCACGACCTCGTTCGAGAGGATCGATTTCACCGCCGAATCCTGGCTCTCGAAGATCCGCGCCCGGCCGTTGAAGGTGAGGATCGAGGCGTCGACGCCCGCCGTCTTCACGATGCAGCCGTCCTCGGCGAGATTGCCGTAGAGGACCGCGAGGCCGCCGTCCTTCGAGAAGGCATGCTCGAGATTGCGGATGACGCCGCCCTCGCGGTCGGTGTCGACGCTGTCGTAATGGCGGTTCTGCGAGAAGGCGACCTGCGTCGGCACGCCGCCGGGCGCGGCGCGGAAGAAGTCGTGGACGGTGGTGCTGTCGGTGCGCTTGACGTCCCAGCGGTCGAGCGCGGCGCCGAGGTTCTCGGCATGGACGGAGCCCACCGACGTGTCGAGCAGGCCGGCGCGGTCGAGTTCGCCGAGGATGCCCATGATGCCGCCGGCGCGGTGGACGTCCTCCATGTGGACGTTGGCGATCGAAGGCGCGACCTTGCAGAGCACGGGCACCCGGCGCGACAGCCGGTCGATGTCGGCCATGGTGAAGTCGACTTCGCCTTCATGCGCGGCGGCGAGGAGATGCAGCACGGTGTTGGTCGAGCCGCCCATGGCGATGTCGAGCGTCATGGCGTTCTCGAAGGCCGCGAAGCTCGCGATGGCGCGCGGCAGAACGCTCGGATCGTCCTGCTCGTAATGGCGCTTGGCGAGGTCGACGATGAGATGGCCGGCCTCGACGAAGAGGCGGCGGCGCTCGGCGTGGGTGGCCAGCGTCGAGCCGTTGCCGGGCAGCGACAGGCCGAGGGCCTCGGTGAGGCAGTTCATCGAGTTGGCGGTGAACATGCCCGAGCAAGAGCCGCAGGTCGGGCAGGCCGAGCGCTCGATGATCTTCACGTCCTCATCGGAAATCCGGTCGTCGGCGGCCGCGACCATGGCGTCGACGAGGTCGAGCTTCTTGGTGGTGTTGTCGGGCCAGACCACCTTTCCGGCCTCCATCGGGCCGCCCGAGACGAAGACGGTGGGAATGTTGAGGCGCAAGCTCGCCATCAGCATGCCCGGCGTGATCTTGTCGCAGTTGGAGATGCAGACCATGGCGTCGGCGCAGTGCGCGTTGACCATGTACTCGACGCTGTCGGCGATCAGCTCGCGCGAGGGCAGCGAATAGAGCATGCCGTCATGGCCCATCGCGATGCCGTCATCGACGGCAATCGTGTTGAACTCCTTGGCGACGCCGCCCGCCGCCTCGATCTCGCGGGCGACGAGCTGGCCGAGATCCTTGAGGTGGACGTGGCCCGGCACGAACTGGGTGAAGGAGTTGACGACGGCGATGATCGGCTTGCCGAAATCCTCGTCCTTCATGCCGGTGGCGCGCCAGAGCCCGCGGGCGCCGGCCATGTTGCGACCATGGGTGGTCGTGCGGGAGCGATAGTGCGGCATGACGATGACCTTGCCTCGTGTTGTCCGGGCCTGTGTTGCCTGCCCTGTGTTGCCTGCCCGGGCGCGTCTCGTGGCGCGACATCCGCGGAGCGTACCCGGCATTACACCTGTCGGGCATTCATTCCAACCGCCTTTTGGCGAAGCGCGCAAAGAACCGTTGCGGCAGCGCACGCGGATGGGCGTGCTCCGGATGGCTTGTGGGACCGGAAGATAGGGCGCGGAGCCCGCGATGTCAGCGGCCGCCCCGGTTTCCCGAGGCGGCCGCGAACGATCGGCAGATGGCGTCAGGAGCGGTCCATCACGAGATCGGCCGGGCCGAACCGGTCGCGCGCCGAGTTCTGCTGGTGCCAGTAGGGATAGATGAGCGGCGGCTTGCTCACCGCGTCGAGCCGGGTGCGCTCCTCGTCGGTGAGCTGGAGCGAGGCGGCGGCGATGTTGTCGCGGAACTGCGCCTCGCTGCGCCCGCCGATGACGAGCGAGGAGACGGCGGGGCGTCCGAGGAGCCAGGCGAGCGCGACCTGCGCGCCCGAGACGCCGCGATCGGCGCCGATGGCGTTGACGGTGTCGACGATGCGCCAGAGCCGGTCCTCGTCGCGGATCGGCGGCTCGGTCCAGCCGCCGACGTGGCGGGCGGTGGCCTCGTCGCGCTTGTACTTGCCCGACAGGAGGCCGCCGGCGAGCGGGCTCCAGACGAGGATGCCGAGCCCCTGGTCGACCGAGATCGGCACCAACTCGTACTCCGCCTCGCGGGCTTCCAGCGTGTAGTGGATCTGCTGGGTGACGAAGCGCGGATGGCCGCGAAGGTCGGAGATGCCCAAGCCCTTCATCACGTGCCAGCCCGAATAGTTGGAGCAGCCGATGTAGCGGATCTTGCCCTGCTCGGTCAGCGTGTCGAGGGCCGCCAGCGTCTCCTCGAGCGGCGTCAGGCCGTCCCATTCGTGCAGGTAGTAGATGTCGATATGGTCGGTGCGCAGGCGCTTCAGCGAGCGCTCGCACTCGCGGATGACGTGGTGACGCGACAGGCCCTCGTCGTTCGGGCCCTTGCCGATGCGCATGCGCGCCTTCGTGGCGATGAGGAGGTCCTCGGGGCGCTCGCCCCCCAGCGCCTCGCCGATGATCTCCTCCGACAGGCCGTCGGAATACATGTTGGCGGTGTCGAGGAGATTGATGCCGCCGTCGATGCAGAGGTGGATGAGGCGCCTGGCCTCCTCGACCCCGGTATTGCCGGCGGCGGCGAAGGCGCCGGTGCCCCCGAATGTCATCGTGCCCATCGTCAGCGCCGAGACCTTGAGGCCGGATCGGCCGAGCGTGCGATAGTCCATGTGTCGCGTTCCTCCCCAGGATGCCGGCGATCCACGTCGCCCGCCGCGCTGGTTTGAACCCGTTCGCCGGCGCTCGCAACCCTTGCGAGCCGGCGCACCCGTGCCCTGCCCTCTCAGCGCCGGGCGCGAGTGCGCCGGCGGGCGGCCTCGACGCTGATCTCGGTGAGGGTGCGGCGCATGATGGTCATGCCGAGCACGTTCTCGCGGCGCGACAGGAGGATGTCGGTCTCGATGCGCTGGAGGACGGCGGCGATGGCCTCGCCGCTCCAGGCCGAGAGCGCGGCTTCCAGCGCGGGCTTGCGCCGGAAATGCGGGCGCCGCTTCTCGACCACGGCGGAGATCGGGGTGCCCTGCCCTTCCACCTCCGCGCGCATCAATTGCAGCTGCTGGAAGAAGCGCTGCAGGCCGGAATGGAGTTGGAAGGTGGAGGTGCCCGCCGAGACGAGCCGCTCGATCAGCTCGGGCAGGCGCTTGACCTCGCCCGACGCCGCCGCGTCCACGGTCTCGTCCACCGTGTCGGCCGAGACGTCGCCGACGATCGTCTCGACGTCCTCCTCCGTCACGACAGACTTGCCGAGCGCGTAGAGGCAGAGCTTCTGCACCTCGGAGCGCGAGGCCAGCCGGTTGGCGCCGAGCCGGGCGCGCAGAGTCTCGCGCGCGTGGCGGTCGATCGAAAGGTTCGAGGCCGCCAGCTCCTCGTCGATCATCTTGTCGAGCGCCCGCGCCTCGTCGGGATAGCAGGGCAGCGCCATCGCGCCCCGGCCCCGCTCGACGTTGGCGCGCAGCGCCGAACTCTTCTTGAGATCGCCGGCCTCAATGACGATCGTGGCGTCGCGCGGCGGATCGGCGGCGAGATCCACCACGGCGTCGGCGAGGTTCTTGCCGTTGCCGGCGCCCCGCACCCGGATCAGCCGGCGCCCGCCGAACATCGACAGCGTGCGCGCCTCGTCGAAGAGGCGGCCGATGTCGCGTTCCAGCTCGTCGGCGGCGAGCACCACGCTGGCGAAGGGATCGCCGGGATCGACGCCCGAGAGCTTGACGATCTGGCCGGCGCGCTCCGACACGAGGCCGGGATCGGGCCCGTAGAGCAGCACCACGGGAAACGAGGTGTCGGGGCGCGACAGGAACGCCTCGACCTCGCCGGCCTTGCGCTGGGCCATCTCAGCCCTTGATGGGTGCGGGAGCGGTGGGCGCCGGGTTCATCGCCTCGCGCTGGATCGCCGGGGCGATGGCGCCGAGAATGCGTTCGGCGACCCCCTCGCCCGCCTGGTCGCGCGCGTCGATCACCGCGCGCTCGGCGGCGAAGAGCTGGTTCGAGCGGTCGTAGGGCACCATCGCGAAGCGCTGGCCCTTCGTCACCACGACGCCGTCGGACAGGCGCACGAGCTGGAAGTCGACGGTCATCCGGTAGAGGCTGGCCGAGGGCACGCCGGTGCCGGTCTCGACGCTCGATACCTGATCCGACGCCGAAATGGTGTAGCGCAGCTCGTAGACGGGCGCCGTGACGGGCGTCGCGCCGTTCAGCTTGTAGAGCATGGCGTTGCGGAAGACCTGCGCGGTGCGGCTCTGGGCCTGCGTCACCGCGATGCGGCCGCGCAGCTGCGTCAGTACGCTGGAGCGCGCGCCGGTCGCGGGATCGACGCTGGTGGTGCCGTAGAGCGGGCCGGAGGTGCAGCCGGCGAGAAGGCCGAGCGCGAGGATCGGCCCGAGCCGGGAAAGACGAAAACGCATGCGGGACCCCTCAGACGACGACATTCACGATCCTCCCGGGAACCACCACGACACGCTTTGGCACCGCGCCCGCCAGGGCTTCGACCACGAAGGGCAGAGCCAGCGTCGCGGCCTCGATTTCGTCCTTGCCGGCCTTGGCCGAGACGGTGATGTCGCCGCGCTTCTTGCCGTTGAGCTGCACCGGCAGCGTCACCTCGTCGTCGACGAGGAGTGCCGGATCGACGCTCGGCCAGGGCGCGGCGGCGGCGAGACCCGCCTCCCCCAGCGCCTGCCAGCATTCCTCGGCCAGATGCGGCATCATCGGCGCCGTGAGGCGCACGAGCACCGACAGCGCCTCGCGCGCCGCCGGGCGCAGCGACGGGTCCTGCCGCAGCGCCTCGGGCGTCAGCGCGGCGCTCAGCGCGTTCACCAGCTCGTAGAGCCGCGCGACGCCCTTGTTGAAGGCGAGGCGCTCGATGTCGTCGCCGACCCCCGCCGCGGTGCGGTGCGCGGTGCGGCGCAGCGCCAGCGCCGCCCCGGACGGCTCGCCGCCGCCCTTGTCGAGCGCGGCCAGCGTCTCGGCGGTCTCACCGACGAGGCGCCAGACGCGCTGCACGAAGCGGTGTGCGCCCTCGGCGCCGGCTTCCGTCCAGATCACGTCGCGCTCGGGCGGCGAGTCCGACAGCATGAACCAGCGCGCGGTGTCGGCGCCGTAGGAGGCGATGATGTCGTCGGGATCGACGACGTTCTTCTTCGACTTCGACATCTTCTCGATCGAGCCGATCTCGATCGACGCGCCGTCGGAGATGCGGGTGGCGGAGCGGGATGCGCCCTCGCCCTCGATGCGGATGTCGGCCGGAGCCACCCAGTCGCGCCCGATGCGGTAGGTCTCGTGGACCACCATGCCTTGCGTGAACAGGCCCTTGAAGGGCTCGTCGAGATCGAGATGGCCGGTGGCGCGCATGGCGCGGGTGAAGAAGCGCGAATAGAGGAGATGCAGGATCGCGTGCTCGATGCCGCCGATATACTGATCCACCGGCAGCCAGGCATTGGCGGCTTCGCGGTCGGTCGGCTCCTGCGCATGGGGCGCGGTGAAGCGGGCGAAATACCAGGAACTGTCGACGAACGTGTCCATCGTGTCGGTCTCGCGCCGCGCCGGCCCGCCGCAATGCGGGCAGGTCGTGTGCTTCCACGTCGGATGCCGGTCGAGCGGATTGCCGGGCGTGTCGAAGTCGATGTCGTCGGGCAGCGTCACCGGAAGGTTGGCCTTCGCCTCCGGCACGACGCCGCAGGCGTCGCAATGCAGGACCGGGATCGGGCAGCCCCAGTAGCGCTGGCGCGAGATGCCCCAGTCGCGCAGGCGGAAGTTGACCCGGCGTTCGGCCTGCGGGCGGCCGTTCAGGTCGCTCGCCTCGAGGCGCGAGGCCATCTCGGCGAAGCCCTCGGCCGGGGTCAGCCCGTCGAGGAAGCGCGAGTGGAACAGGCGGCCCTCGCCGTCGTAGGCGGTGCCCTCTACCGCGAAGGTCGCGGCATCGGCGCCCTCGGGCAGCACCACGGGCTGGACCGGCAGCCCGTATTTGCGGGCAAAGTCGAGATCGCGCTGGTCATGCGCCGGGCAGCCGAAGATGGCGCCGGTGCCGTAGTCCATCAGCACGAAGTTGGCGACGTAGACCGGCAGCGTCCAGTCGGGATCGAACGGATGCACCGCGCGCACGCCGGTGTCGAAGCCGCGCTTCTCCGCCGTCTCGATCTCGGCCGCCGAGGTGCCGCCGCGCTTGACGTCCTCGATGAAGGCGGCCAGCTCGGGGTTCGTCTCGGCTGCTGCCCGCGCCAGAGGATGATCGGCGGCGACGGCGAGGAACGAGGCGCCGAACAGCGTGTCGGGCCGGGTGGTGAAGACTTCGATGTCGTCGATGGCAGCCGGCTTACCATCCGCCAGCGCCCAGCGGACGATGAGCCCCTCGGAGCGGCCGATCCAGTTGCGCTGCATCAGGCGCACCTTTTCGGGCCAGCCCGGCAGGTGGTCGAGCGCGGCGAGGAGATCCTCGGCGAAGGCGGTGATGCGGAAGAACCACTGCGTCAGCTCGCGCTGCTCGACGAGGGCGCCTGAGCGCCAGCCACGGCCGTCGATCACCTGTTCGTTGGCGAGCACCGTGTTGTCGACGGGATCCCAGTTCACCTTCGACTTGCGGCGATAGGCGAGGCCCTTTTCGAGGAGATCGAGGAAGAGCATCTGCTGGCGGTGGTAGTAGTCGACGTCGCAGGTGGCGAACTCGCGCGACCAGTCGAGCGACAGGCCCATGCTTTTCAGCTGCGTGCGCATCGTCGCGATGTTCTGGTAGGTCCACTCGCGCGGATGCACCTTGTTCTGCATCGCCGCGTTCTCGGCGGGCATGCCGAAGGCGTCCCAGCCCATCGGATGCAGGACGTTCATGCCCCGCGCCCGCTTGTAGCGCGCCACCACGTCGCCCATCGCATAGTTGCGCACGTGGCCCATGTGGATGCGCCCGGACGGGTAGGGGAACATCTCGAGCACGTAGTACTTCTCGCCCGGCGCGTCGGTGCGGGTCTCGAAGAGTTGGGCGTCGGCCCAGCGCTCCTGCCAGCGGGGCTCGGCAGCGCGGGGATTGTAGCGTTCGATGGCCATTTCGGGCGGATGTCTCGCGAAAGCGTCGGATCGGGTCGGATCGTCAATAATGACTTATCTTGGGGAGGGCACGGGAATAATGCCGGGCCGGGTGAATTCCACCGGCGGAGGGCACCGTGAGCCGGACGCCCCCGGCCACGCCAAGGGCCGGCGCGAATGCGTGGCGGCGCGGCGATCTTCGGGACCGGCCGAGGATGATCGGGGGCACGCCGGACGAAGTTGACGGGCATCGGCGAGACGGCAGGGAATGCGAACCAGGACCATTCGCGAGTGTGGTGCAGCAAACCGCAGTTGTAACTTGTGAGTGACAAGATCGTGCGGTCCGTGTTTCCTGCGGAGCCTGACGAGCGAACGAACTCTCCTGGAAACCCCGAAATCCATGCTGAAGCGGATCGGCCGCCACGAGGTGAGGCTCGGCATGTTCATCGAGCGGATCCACGGCAACTGGCTCGATCATCCGTTCTGGCGCTCGAAATTCGTGATGGACGATCCCGCCGATCTCGCCCGCCTGCAGGCCAGCACCATCGAATTCGTGATCGTCGACGAGGCCCGCAGCCTTCCTGCGGCGCCCGTCCCACGGCCCGCCCGCGCGGCGGCCCGACCCCCGGCCTTCATTCCCGCCGAGGAAGCGATGCGACAGTATCGCAAGGCGACGGGCCAGCTCTTCGCCGACGCCTGTCTCGGTCGCAGGCTCGACGCCGCCCGATCCTCGAAGATCGTCGTGGAGATCACCCGCTCGCTCGACGTGAACCCCGATGCGATCCTGAAGCTGACGCGCCTCAAGTCGATCGACGCCTACACCTACACCCATTCCGTCGCCGTCAGCACGATCATGGTCGCTTTCGCCCGCCATCTGGCGCTGGACGAGGCCGAGATCCACGAGCTCGGCGTTGCCGGCCTGATGCATGACATCGGCAAGGTCGCGATCAGTCCGGCGATCCTGACGAAGGCCTCGACGCTGAGCGACCACGAGATCGAGATCGTGCGACGGCATCCGGTGGACGGCCACGACCTTGTCAAGGCCGGTGCCTTTTCCGACGTCGTGCTCGACGTGACGCGGCACCATCACGAGAAGATCGACGGCAGCGGCTATCCCGACGCGCTGGCGGGCGAGGCGATCTCGCGCCCCGCGCGCCCCGCGCGCATCGCCGCGATCTGCGACGTCTACGACGCCGCCACCTCGCTGCGGCCCTACAAGCGGGCCTGGAGTTCGGCCGAGGCGCTGACCCAGATGGCGCGCTGGCACGGCCATTTCGACCGCGAACTCTTGGTCGAGTTCGCCGCCCTCCTCGGCCTGCGGAAGATGATCTCGCTCGACGGCGGCGAGGGAGCGGTCCCCGACGACGGCGCGCTGCCCTTCCTCGAGAACGGCTTCTCCGATCCGACGAACGACCCGCGTGGCATCGCGCCGCCCCGCATGCAGGACGCCCTGCGGCACCCCGAGCGCTGACCCCGGCCGAGCTCGCCGCTTCCCCGGCCCAGTGCGCCACGCTATGTCGGGCCGATCCCTTTCGATCGCGAGGCCCGCCATGACCGCCGAGACCAGCACCACCCGCCTCGAAGCCGTGCGCGCCCGCATCCACGCCGCGGAAGCCGAGGCGAAGCGCGAGGCTGGGTCGGTGACGCTGGTCGCGGTGTCGAAGACCTTCGAGGCCGACGAGATCCGCCCCGTGCTGGAGGCCGGGCAGCGCGTCTTCGGCGAAAACCGGGTGCAGGAATCGCAGGGAAAGTGGCCGGCCCTGCGCGAGGCCTATGAGGGGATCGAACTCCATCTCATCGGCCCGCTCCAGTCGAACAAGGCCGACGACGCGGTGGCGCTGTTCGACGTGATCGAGACCGTGGACCGCGAGAAGATCGCCCGCGAACTCGCCAAGGAGATCGCCGGGCAGGGCAGGGCGGTGCGGCTCTACGTGCAGGTCAATATCGGCGAGGAGGAGCAGAAGGCCGGCGTGCCGCCGCGCGAGGCCGTGGCCTTCGTCGCCCGCTGCCGCGAGGTGCATGGCCTCGTCATCGAGGGCCTGATGTGCATTCCACCCGCCGACGAGCATCCCGGCCCCTATTTCGCGCTGCTGGAAAAGCTCGGGCGCGAGGCCGGCGTGGCCAAGCTGTCGATGGGCATGTCCGGCGACTTCGAGCGTGCCATTCCCTTCGGCGCGACGAGCGTGCGTGTCGGCTCGGCGATCTTCGGCACGCGGGACTGACGGTCGGCCGCCGAGCCGGGAGGGTCGGGGACAACGGGCGCCTCGCCAAGCAACGCACCGTCTTCCCGCAACGCGGCGGGCCGCTATCTGCGAGCGTCAAGCCGGCATCCGTTCCGAGGGGCCGCAAAGGAGCCTTGCCTTGTCCCTTCCCGTCGCCACGCCGGTTCCGCCTTTGGAAACTCCGCCCACCGCCAATTTTGCCTATCGCACCGTGACGGCCGCCGCAATCGTGCTTGCCATGGTGCTGTTGGTGGTGATCTTCACGGTGGCGGCCTCGGCCTTCTTCCTCATCTTCGGCAGTCTGCTGCTCGCGGCAATCTTCTGTGGTCTCGGGCGCCTCCTGCAGCGCACCGGCTTGCCGCGTTGGGCGGCGATGCTCACCGTTTTTCTCGTTACGCTGGCGCTCATCATCGTCCCCGTGCTCTGGGGCGGGTTGGCGGTGGTGCAGCAGTTCAGCCAACTCCTGTCGGGCGTGCGCGATCAGGCCAATACACTCCTGGCGTCGCTCGCCGATCTCGGCCTGCCCGTCAGCCCCGACACCACCGCCAACGATCTGGAAAGCATGCTGCCCAACCCGTCGGGCCTCGTCTCCTCCGCCGGCAAGGCGGTGTTCTCGGCGCTCGGCGGGCTCGGCAATTTCTTCGTGCTGCTCTTCCTCGCCATCTTCATCGCCTGGCAGCCCGGCCTCTACCGCGATGGGCTGGTGTCGCTGTTTCCCAAGGAAAAGCGGGCGCGCATTGCCGACGTCCTCGAGCAGAGCGCCCATTCGCTCATCATGTGGGTGGCGGGCGACGCGATCTCGATGGCGATGATCTTTTCGATTTCCTGGGTCGGCCTCTGGGCGATCGGCATCAACAACGCGTTTCTTCTAGCACTGCAGGCCGGGCTCCTGGCCTTCATCCCGACGCTCGGGCCTTTCGTGGCGGGCGTCGTTATCGTGCTGGCGGGGCTGGCGCAGGGCGTCGATATGGCGCTCTGGGCGCTCGGGGTCTACGTCCTGATCCAGGGCGTCGAAAGCAACGTGGCGCAGCCGATGGCGCAGCGCTTCACCTCGGCCCTGCCGCCGGCGCTGACGCTCAGCGTCCAGATCATCTTCGGTCTGCTCTTCGGTCTGCTGGGATTTGTGCTCGCCGTGCCCTTCGTCGCGGTTCTGGTGACGATGGTACGCGAACTCTACGTGGTGGATGTTCTCGGGGGGCCCGTCGAAACGGTGGAGTGAGTTGGGAGAAAGCGTGCCAGCTTGGGTTTTCAGGAGGGCGAGGCCGCTCTAGTCTGCAACAGGAGGCGGGAACCCGTGGAAAGCCGGACCGCCGTCGCATCCATCCGGGAGGATACCAGCCGATGAGGTCCATTGTCGCCGTCAAGGACAAATGGAAGGCGGGAGCGCTTCTGACGAAGGCCGACTACGAGGCGTGGTACGCGCGCTCGGTGGACGATCCCGACGGCTTCTGGCGCGAGCACGGGGCCCGGCTCGACTGGATCAAGCCCTACACGAAGGTCAAGAACACCTCGTTTGCCCCCGGCGCCGTCTCCATCAAGTGGTTCGAGGACGGTACGCTCAATCTCTCCGCCAACTGCCTCGACCGGCACCTGGCCGACAAGGGCGACGACACCGCGATCATCTGGGAGGGCGACAACCCCGACGAGTCGCGCCTCATCTCCTATCGCGAGCTGCACGAAGACGTCTGCCGCATGGCCAACGTGCTGAAGGGCCTCGGCGTCGGCCGGGGCGACCGGGTCTCGATCTACATGCCGATGATCCCCGAGGCGGCGGTGGCGATGCTGGCCTGCGCGCGCATCGGCGCGGTGCATTCGGTGGTCTTCGGCGGCTTCTCGCCGGACGCGCTCGGCGGGCGCATGGAGGGCTCGGCGACCAAGCTCCTGATCACCGCCGACGAGGGGCTTCGCGCCGGCCGCAAGGTGCCGCTGAAGGCCAATGCCGACAAGGCGATGGAGATCGCGGCCAAGGCCGGCCACGAGGTCGAGGCGATGCTCGTCGTGCGCCGCACCGGGGGCGAGGTCACGATGCGCGAGGGCCGCGACCACTGGTGGCACGAGGCGCGCCAGACCGTCTCGCCCGACTGCGCGCCGGAGGAGATGGGCGCCGAGGATCCGCTCTTCATCCTCTACACGTCCGGCTCCACCGGCAAGCCGAAGGGCGTGCTGCACACGACGGGCGGCTATCTCGTCTGGGCCTCGATGACGCATCAATACGTCTTCGACTACCGCCCCGGCGAGGTCTTCTGGTGCACCGCCGACGTCGGCTGGGTCACCGGCCATTCCTATTCGGTCTACGGGCCGCTCGCCAACGGCGGCACGACGCTGATGTTCGAGGGCGTGCCGAACTATCCCGATGCCGGGCGCATGTGGCAGGTCGTCGACAAGCATCAGGTCAACATCTTCTACACCGCACCCACCGCCATCCGCGCGCTGATGGGCGCGGGCGACGAGTTCGTGACGAAATCCTCGCGCCGCTCGATCCGCCTTCTCGGCTCGGTCGGCGAGCCGATCAACCCGGAAGCCTGGAACTGGTATTACAAGGTGGTGGGCGAGGAGCGCTGCGCCATCGTCGACACCTGGTGGCAGACCGAGACCGGCGGCATCCTGATCTCGCCGCTGCCGGGCGTCACCGACCTCAAGCCCGGCTCGGCGACGACGCCGCTCTTCGGCGTCCAGCCGCAGCTCGTCGACAACGAGGGCACGGTGCTGGAGGGCGCCACCGAGGGCAATCTCTGCATCGTCGATAGCTGGCCCGGCCAGATGCGCACCGTCTACGGCGACCACGAGCGCTTCGAGCAGACCTACTTCTCGACCTATCCCGGCAAGTACTTCACCGGCGACGGCGCTCGGCGCGATGCCGATGGCTACTGGTGGATCACGGGGCGCGTCGACGACGTCATCAACGTCTCCGGCCATCGCATGGGCACGGCCGAGGTCGAATCGGCCCTCGTCTCGCACCCGAAGGTCTCGGAAGCCGCGGTGGTCGGCTATCCCCACGACGTGAAGGGGCAGGGGATCTACTGCTACGTCACGCTGATGGAGGGGCAGGAGCCATCTGAGGAGTTGAAGAAAGAACTCGTCGCGCACGTTCGCAACGAGATCGGCCCGATCGCCTCGCCCGACAAGATCCAGTTCTCGCCGGGCCTGCCCAAGACGCGCTCGGGCAAGATCATGCGCCGCATCCTGCGCAAGATCGCCGAGGACGATTTCGGCGCGCTCGGCGACACCTCGACACTCGCCGACCCCGGCGTGGTCGACGACCTCGTCGACAACCGACAGAACCGCAAGGGATAGGGCAGGGGACGAGCAGGCTTTGAGGCATGAGAACATCTTGTCATCGGTTGCGACAGGTGTTCTTCTGCCTTCCGGCAACGGAGAGGGAACCATAATCCCTCCCGGATGCCCTCGGGTCTCGGGAGGGGCGAATGGACAGTCTACTGGGCACTCTGAAGGGGGTGGTCGACGCACTCGGCGCGACCGTTCTCCTGCCGATCATCATCTTCGTCATCGCGCTCGTTCTCGGCGCGCGGCCGGGCCGGGCCTTCCGCGCCGGCCTGACGATCGGCATCGCCTTCATCGGCATCAACCTCGTCCTCGGCCTGATGCTGACGACGCTCGGCGGGGTGGCGCAGGCCATCGTCACCAACACCGGCATGCAGCGCGACATCGTCGATGTCGGCTGGCCCTCGGCCGCCGCCATCGCCTTCGGCTCCTCCGTCGGCCTCTGGGTCATCCCGATCGGCATCCTCGTCAACGTCGTGCTGCTCTTCTCCGGCCTGACGCGCACCCTCAACGTCGACGTCTGGAACTTCTGGCACTTCGCCTTCGTCGGCTCGCTCGTGGTCGCGGCCACCGGGAGCCTGGGCTACGGGCTGATCGCCGCCGCGCTGATGGCGGCGCTCTCGCTCGTCCTCGCCGACTGGACCGCCAAGGGCGTGCAGCGCTTCTACGGTGTGCCCGGCGTCTCCGTTCCCCATCTCGCCTCGGCCCAGATCGTGCCGCTGGCGATCGTCCTCAACTGGGTGATGGACCGCATTCCCGGCATCAACCGCATCCGCATCGACACCGAGACCGTGCATCGCCGACTCGGCGTCTTCGGCGAGCCGATCGTGCTCGGCCTGGTGATCGGGCTGGTGCTTGGTCTCGTCGCCTATGCCGGCAGCGCGGACGCGGGCACCGTCATCACCAAGAGCCTGCAGACCGGCATGAGTCTGGCCGCCGTCATGCTGCTCCTGCCGCGCATGGTGAAGATCCTGATGGAAGGGCTGATCCCCGTCTCGGAGGCGGCGCGCGAGTTCGTGCAGAAGCGCGCCGGCGACCGCGAGATCCATGTGGGACTGGATTCGGCGATCCTCATCGGCCATCCCGCCGCGATCGCCAGTTCGCTCATCCTCGTGCCGATCGCCATCCTCCTGTCGCTGGTGCTGCCCGGCAACCGGATCATCCTCTTCGCCGACCTCGCGGTGATCCCCTTCGTGGTCGCGATGACCGCGCCGATCGTCAACGGCAACGTCTTCCGCATGGTGGTGATCGGCACGGTGACGCTGATCCTGGGTTTCTATGTCGGCATGGCGCTTTCGCCGCTGATGACGGCGACGGCCGCTAGCTCCGGCTTCGCCATGCCCGCCAACGCCGCCGGCATCACCAGCGTCGTCGACGGCTTCCTCTACATCCCCTACGTGGTGATCGAGGCGGCGACGGGCCTTGGGCTTCTCGGGCTGGCGCTGGTCTTCGTGGCCATCGCCGCGCTGCTCCTGGCGGTGCGCGCCCGGCCCGCCGCCTTCGAGCGGATCGCCGGCGGCGACGAGCCGGCGGTGGATCTGCCGGTGGAGCGCCCCGTCGCCCCGCGCCCGGTGCGCCCGTGACCGCGAGCCTGCTCGGCGCCTATCTCGACCGCGACGCGCTGCTGCTCGACGTCGAGGCCGGGGATGCAGCCGATGCGATCGGGCTGCTCGCCGCACGGCTCGAAGCGTCCGGCCGGGTGCGCGCCACCTATCGCGACGCCGTCATCGCGCGCGAGGCGACCATGCCGACCGGCCTACCGCTCGGCGCGATCAACGTCGCGATCCCGCACACCGACGTCGAGCACGTGATCCGGCCCGGCGTCGGGCTGGCGGTGCTGCGCGCGCCCGTGCAGTTCGCCAGCATGGACGACCCCGACGAGCGTCTCGACGTGCGCATCGTCTTCGCCCTGGCCCTGACCGAGAAGACCGCGCAGATCGCCATGCTGCAGGCCATCATGGAACTCATTCAGGACGAGGAGGCGCTGGTCCGGCTGGCGGCGGCGCGGGATCCGGCGCAGGCCCTTGCCGCCATCGGCTGCTGACCAAACCATTTCGACCCGACCGACCCGCCTCGAAAGGACCCGTCCGATGCGACGCAAGACCGTTCTCGTTGCCTGCGGCACCGCCGTCGCCACCTCCACCGTCGTCGCGGTGGCGATCGAGGAGGCGATGCGCGACCGCGGCATCGCCGTGGAGATCCGCCAGTGCAAGGCCACCGAAGTGCGTGGCCTCATCGAAGACGCCGATATCGTGGTCGCCACCACGCCGGTGCCGGACGATCTCGGCAAGCCCGTGTTCAAGGGCCTGCCCTTCCTCACCGGGATCGGGCGCGACAAGCTTCTCGACGACATCGCGGCGGCACTGTCGGCCTGACAGGCTCATGCGCCGGTTTCGGGCCGTCGGCGGGCTAAAATACGGCTAAATTTTGAGCCCTGCGTCAAACCGACCAAAAGCGTGGCAGGGGACTTGCGAGGCTTGAGACTTCGTCTCATATTCCTCTCGTGTTCAACGTAGTGAAAGGAGGTGATCCAATGTCGAGTGATTTCCAAATGCCGGTTGGGTCTTTGTATCTCGCGGGTTCGATGGAGCAGTCTCCTTCCAACGCGTAAGCGATATGTCGATCCGGGAACGGTCTCGACGACCACCGGTATGACAGACGTCACGGGGCCGCCTTCCAGCAATGGGAGGCGGCCTTTTGGTTTCAAGACCCGGCGTTCAGGCCTGTTCGTCCCATCCCGCGACGTCACTGCCGAAAACCATGCGGTTCACCGCCTTGGAAAAGATCGGGTAGGGATAGGCGGGCTCCGGCTCGCTGACGGCGTCGAGGGCTTGCGTCTGCTCGGCCGTGAGGACGATGTCGAGCGAGGCGATGTGGCCCTGCATCTGCGCCACCGAATTCGCGCCGACGACGACCGACGAGATGCCGGGGCGAGCGCGCAGGTAAGCCAGCGCCACCTCGGCGGGGGAACGGCCCACCTCGTCGGCGACGCGGCGGAGGGTCTCGAGGATCGTCCAGTTGCGCTCGGTGAATTTCGAGCTGCCGAACGGATTGGCGCCGGCGAGGCGCCCGCTCGCGTCGGGCTCGGCTTCTGCGGCACTCCCGGCTTCGGCCGGAAGCTGCGGGCCACTCAAAGCCCGTTCCGCCGCCCGGTCGTATTTGCCGGTGAGGAAACCGCCGGCCAGCGGGCTCCAGGGCATGGTGCCCAGACCGAAGGCCCGCGCCGCCGGCAGATGCTCGCGCTCGATGCCGCGCTCTGCCAGCGAATATTCCAGCTGCAGCGCGATCGGGCCGGGCACGCCGTGAACGCGGGCGAGCGTCGCCATCTCGGCGAGGTAGAAGGCCGGCACGTTCGACAGACCGAAATATCGGATCTTGCCGGCCGCCACGAGACGCCCGAGCGTGTCGAGAACCTCTGCGGCCGGTGTGACCTTGTCCCAGACATGGATCCAGAAAAGATCGACATGGTCGGTCCCGAGGCGCCTCAGCGAGCCCTCGAGCGCGGTGTGGATCGCCTTCGCGCCGTTGCCGCCGGCATGGGGATGGCCGTCCTGCGTGCTGAAGCCGGACTTGGTGGCCAGCACCAGCCGGTCGCGCAGGCCGCTCTCCGTGATGAAGCGTCCGAGCATGCGCTCGCTTTCGCCGCCGGAATAGACGTCGGCGGTGTCGACGACGTTGCCGCCGGCCTCGACATAGGCGTCGAAGACCGCCCGCGACCCAGCCTCGCCCGAACCCCAGCGCCGGGCGCCGAAGGTCATGGTGCCGAGCGTCAGCGGGCTGACCGCAAGGCCGGAGCGGCCGAGCGTTCGATAGGAGGTGAGCGTCATGGGGTCGGTCCTGTTCGCGGCGAGGGGTGCGTCGACGCCGAAGATGGACCCTGCCGCCGGCGGACGGTAGACGTGCCCAGCCGGATGGGCTTGTGAGCGGAGTTCAGCAATGAAGCGCGAGGACTGGGCGGATCTGGCACATTTCGCGGTGGTCGCCGAGCTGCGCTCCTTCACCCGCGCGGCCCTTGCGGTCGGCGTCTCGCCCTCCGCGCTCAGTCATGCGATGCGCTCGCTCGAAGCGCGCCACGGCGTGCGCCTCCTCAACCGGACGACGCGCAGCGTCGCGCCGACGCCGGCGGGCGAGGCGTTGCTGCGCCGGATTGCGCCGGCCCTGGCGGAGATCCGGGGCGCGACGCAGGCGCTGGCCGAGGGACGCGAGCGTCCGGCGGGGCGCGTGCGCATCTCCGCTCACCGCACGGCCGCGATCCATGCCATCCTGCCGCGCCTGCCCGGGTTTGCGGCCGCGTTCCCCGAAATCGAGCTGGAACTCGCGATCGAGGACGGCATTGTCGACATCGTTGCCGGCGGCTTCGACGCAGGCGTGCGCCACGGACACAAGCTCGACCAGGATATGATCTCGGTGCGCGTCGGCGGGGCCGGGCGCGTCGTGGTTGCCGCGACGCCGGCCTATTTCCGCGACCATCCCGCGCCGCTTCGCCCGCAGGAGATTGTCGGCCATCGCTGCCTGAACTACCGCTACGTCTCGTCGGGACAGGTGGCGCGCTGGGACTTCCTTCGCGCCGGCGAGGCGATGTCGCTGGAGGCGCCGGGTGCCTTCGTCGCCAACGATGTCGACCTCGTGCTGGCGGCGGCGCTCGCCGGGCTCGGCCTTGCCCGCCTGTCGATGGCGCAGGCGGCCCCGCATCTGGCGAGCGGGGCGCTGGTCGAGGTCCTCGCCGACTGGGCGCCGGAGATCCCCGCCAACTACCTCTACTATCCCGGCCGCCGCCATGTCGGCCCGGCGCTGCGCGCCTTCATCGACGCCGTGCGCGACCGCACGGCGTGAGCGGCGGCCGGCGCCCGGGGTCGATCCGGACGTTCAGCGGTAGAGATCGGCCCGGGTCGGGGGCAGACCGGAGGGGCCCTTGTCGCGCTTGGAGGCGAGCGTCTGGTTGATCATCACCGTGCCGCGCTCGAAGGCGAGCGCGCAGCCCGCGAGGTAGAGCAGCCAGAGGCGGGCGCGGGGCTCGCCGACCTCCGCGATCGCCGCCGGGAAGTTGGCCCGCAGCCGTTCGGCCCATAGCCGGCAGGTGCGCCCGTAGTGCTCGCGCCAGTTCTCGACGTCGTGGACCTCGAAGCGGTTGGCCTCGAGCTTCTGGAGGGAGTGGCCGATATAGTCGAGCTCGCCGCCGGGGAAGATGTAGCGCGTCAGCGCCCGGTACTCGCGCGAGCCCTTGAGGAAGCTCTTCAGGGTCTTCTTGGCGGGGCGGGCGATCGTGTGGTGGAGATAGAGCCCGCGCGTGCGCAGAAGGCGCTTCACCGCGCCGAAATAGGCGTCGTGATGGGCAAAGCCCACATGCTCGAACATGCCGATCGAGGCGATCTTGTCGAACTGGCCGGTGAGCTCCTGGAACGGCTTCAGCTCGATCGTCACCTTGTCCGCCAGCCCGGCCTCGCGCACCCGCGCGGTGGCGAGATCGAACTGGGCCTGGCTGAGCGTCACGCCGTGGCCGGTGACGCCATAGTGCGAGGCGGCATGGATGAGCAGCGCGCCCCAGCCGCAGCCGATGTCGAGGAAGCGCTCGCCCGGTTGCAGCCGCAGCTTGCGGCAGATCATGTCGAGCTTGTCGCGCTGCGCCTTGGCGATGTCGTCGTGCCAGCCGTCGAAATAGGCGCAGGAATAGACCATGCGCTCGTCGAGGAAGGTCTCGTAGAAGCGGTTCGACACGTCGTAGTGAAACTGGATCGCCGCCTTCGTCGAACCGCTGGCACCCGCATCCGCGCCGACCTCGGCGGACGCCGCCTTGCTGGCCGCGCGCCGCAGGCGCAGGAGCGCCGGCAGCGCCTGTGCCATCCGCCATTTCGGCAGGCGCTTCAGCCCGTCCTTCGAGCGCACGGCGCCGGTCGCGGCGGCGATGTCGAAGATCGATCCGTCCTCGATGTCGATCGTGCCGCCCATCCAGAGTTCCACCAGCGTGTCGATGCTCGGCCGGAAGGCGAGGCGCGACAGGGCGGTGGCGTCCCGCAGCACCAGAACCGGTCCGGTGAGCGGCCCGAGGCGCGCGCCGCTCCAGAGGCGGATCGCGAAGCCCGGCTGGAAGGCGGCGACGGCATCGCGCACCAGCGTTTCGAGACGGGCTTCGGCGGCAGAGGCTGACATGGGGCAGATCCGGTTTCACGTGAAACAGGATTCTACCGGGCCTTGTATTCGAAGACCAGAAGCGGCCGTGCCGGCGTGATCGCGGGTTCGATGGCCGGGCGCGGAGCCCGGTGGTCTCCCGCGCCCGGTTGCGACGATCCCGAATGCGCGGTTCTCGTCATGAGGAGACCTTCATCAGGATGATGCCGCTGCCGATCAGGCCCGCGGCGGCGAGCCGCATCGGCGTGGCGGCTTCGCCAAGGACCAGGATGCCGACGGCAAAGGCGCCGATCGCGCCGATCCCCGTCCAGATCGCATAGGCCGTGCCGAGCGGCAGCGAGCGCATCGCCACGGCGAGCAATGAGAAGCTCCCGAGCATCAGGACGAGCGTGGCGACCGTGGGCCAGAGACGGGTGAAGCCGGCGGACTGCTTCATCGAGAAGGCCCAGGCGACTTCGAGGAGACCGGCAACGAGAAGGAAGAGATAGGGCACGACGCACCTTCGATGTGGGTCGGGTCGTCCCGGGGCGGTTCCATCGGGCAGGGTCGTCCCCGCCACTCGAGATGTGGGACCGCCCTGCGGCGTTTCAAGCCGGCGGGCCGGCAGGTTTCAGCCCGGCCGTGGCCCGGCGTCGCCGCCGCTGCGAAAGCCGAGCGCCGCGCACCAGTCGCGCCGCCGTCCGCCGTCATAGGCGTCTACCAGACCCTCGCGCAGCAGGCGCTTGCCGATGTCGGGCTCGTCCGGTCCGGCGAGATCGGCCAGCACGCGGCCGAAATACTTGTCGCCGGCAATATGGGTCAGCCGGACCGGCCCGGCGCCGACCAGCGCCACCAACCGGTCGCGGGCGTCGCGGGCCGCGGCGCGTTCGGCCTCGCAGTCGCCCTTAAGCTCCGGCGCATCGACATTGCGCAGCCGCACCGCGACCGTCACCGTCTGCAGCGGCCAGATGAAAGCCTCGACCTCCACCGTGTCGCCGTCGCGCACCTTGACGACGCGCGCCTCCACCGGCCCGGCGATTTCGCGCGGCGGCAGGTCGTCGGCGGCTTGGGCGGCGAAAGGCAGGGCGGTCAGAAGGGCGAGAAGGCGGCAGACGGAGCGCATGGACGGGAGCATAGCGCAGGAAAGACTAAATTCCTAGTTGATGTCGAGCCGCCGGGAGCGCGGTGCAAGCGCCGCGTCTGAGGCTTCAGCCCTAAACGATGACTTGGCGGCAGCTGCACAAGACCGTCCTGTTCGGCCAAAGCACACGTCAGGAGTGAAGTCCTATATCCTGCGTTCGTCCCAGGAGTTGGGACGACACCCGTCCGGCCGATCGCGAACGGGGAGGTCGGTGCGCCGCCTCGCCTAGAAATCCGAGATGATGCCGTTCTTTTCCCAGTCGCCGTAGCGCACGGGCTCGGCGCCCTTGCGCCCGTTCACCTCCGGCGGCAGGTCGCCGGGATGGATCGTTTCCGTCTCGCGTGCCGCCCGCCGGGCCTCGGCTTCGGCCAAGGCACGCTGTGCCGCCGGCGGAAGGTCGGGCCGCGGCGCGGCGCGGGTCTCGCCGCTCGTGGAAGCGGGCAGGGCGGGGGAGGAGGGGTCGCTCACGTCTCTTGGCCTCGCGGAAGGTTCACGTCATCGGCATTTCGGCAGCGCGCGAACCCGCAGCCGGTTCGTTGAAGCGCGGTATCCGTCGCACCAGATCTTGGGGCGGAGATCGTCCGTTCCGGCGCGCTCCGCAAGAGGCGAACCGCCTCACCCCCGTTCGACGAGGTGAAAAGCAGCGATGAATATGATCAAGACGGCCATGCTCATCGCCGGGATGACCGCCCTCTTCATGGGCGTCGGCTTCCTGCTCGGCGGGCGCGCCGGCCTGATGATCGCCTTCGCGGTCGCCGCCGCGATGAACTTCGTCTCCTACTGGAACGCCGACAAGATGGTGCTGCGCATGCACCACGCCCGCGAGGTCGACGAGCACACCGCCCCCGACACCTACCGCCTCGTGCGGGATCTCGCGGCCCGCGCCAACCTGCCGATGCCCCGCGTCTACATCGTCGAGAACGACCAGCCCAACGCCTTCGCCACCGGCCGCAACCCCGCCAACGCCGCCGTCGCGGCGACCACCGGGCTCCTGCGCCGCCTCACCCCCGACGAGGTCGCCGGCGTCATGGCGCACGAACTCGCCCATGTCGAAAACCGCGACACGCTCATCATGACCGTCACCGCGACGCTCGCCGGCGCCATCTCCATGCTCGGCAACTTTGCCTTCCTCTTCGGCGGCTCGCGCGATTCCAACGGCAACGGCAATCCGCTGGGCTTCATCGGCGTCCTCGTCGCCATGATCGTCGCGCCCTTCGCCGCCATGATCGTCCAGATGGCGATCTCCCGCACCCGCGAATATGCCGCCGACCGGCGCGGCGCCGAAATCTGCGGCCAGCCCCTCAGCCTCGCCTCGGCGCTCGCCAAGATCGCCGGCGGCCACACGCTCAACGTCGATGCCGAGCGCAATCCCGCCACCGCCCACATGTTCATCGTCAACCCGCTCTCCGGCCAGCGCATGGACAGCCTCTTCTCCACCCATCCCGACACCGCCAACCGCATCGAAGCCCTCCGGGCCCTGGCCGCCGAGGCCGGGCCGGTGACGATACGCGGGCGATCGGCCGTGCCTGCGGTCGGCGGGGCGCCGCGGCGCAAGGGGCCGTGGGGGTGAGACGGGGGCGCTGCCTCCTCGACCCCATCCCAAGGGCGAGCCACGGGTCTCGCCCGTCCTGACGGACGGCCTGAAGCCCTTGGAACCCCACCTGTTGTTTCAGTCATGGGGGAGGGCCGGTGGCCCTCGCCCATGACTGACAAGAGAAAGCGGGGGCTCCGGGGCGTCAGGCCCCGGGCGGGGATCGGGGCGGCAGCCCCGCCATACCCCCCGCGAACCTCTTGCATCCGCGCCCCCCGGCGGCCCATAGGTCGGGGATGGAACCGCCGCGCAAGTCTCCCCGTCCGTCCCGTCCCGTGCCCGACCGGCCCCGCCATCACCGGGCGGAGGCGGAGCCCGACCGGCCGGGTCTGGCGGCGCGGCGGGCGGCGTCGCGTCTTCTGGCGGCGGTGATCGACACGAAGACCTCGGCCGACGGCCTGACGGATCGCCGGCACGGGCATGCGGATTTCCTGAAGCTCGACACGCGCGACCAGGGGCTGGTGAAGGCGATACTGCTGACGAGCCTTCGCCATCGCGGGACGATCACGGCGATCGTCGAGGCGTGCCTCGACCGGCCGCTGCCGGGCAAGGCGGCGTCGCTGCGCCATATCCTGCACACGGGCGCGGCGCAGGTGCTCTTCCTCGACGTTCCGGATTCGGCGGCGGTGGATCTGGCGGTGGCGCAGGCCGCGAGCGACTCGCGCACCGAGCGCTTCGCCTCGCTGGTCAACGCCATCCTGCGGCGGATCGGGCGCGAGAAGGAGGCGATGCTCGCGCGCTTCGACGATCCGCAGCTCGACTGCCCGGACTGGCTCTTCGAGCGCCTGGTGGCGGGCTACGGGATGGAGCAGGCGCTGGCGATCGCGCAGATGCACCGGCTGCCGGCGCCGCTCGACATCACGGCCAAGGGCGATCCGGCTGAGGTCGCGGCGCAGCTCGGCGGCACGGTACTGCCCTTCGGCACGGTGCGGCTCGGCGGGGGCGAGGGCGCGGTCTCCGAGATGCCGGGCTTCACCGAGGGCACCTGGTGGGTGCAGGACGCGGCGGCCTCGCTGCCGGCCCGGCTCTTCGGCGACATCGCGGGGCTTCGGGTGGCCGATCTCTGCGCTGCGCCGGGCGGCAAGACGGCGCAGCTGGCGGCGATGGGCGCGAAGGTGACGGCGCTCGACATCTCGGCCTCGCGCATGCGGCGCCTTCGCGAAAACCTCGGCCGGCTGGGGCTGGAAGCGGAGTTCACGGTGACGGACCTCGCCGGGTTCGAGCCCGCCGAGCCCTTCGACGGCGTGCTGCTCGACGCGCCCTGCTCGTCCACCGGCACGATCCGGCGCCATCCCGACGTCGCCTATACGAAGGATCCCGGCGAGATCGCCAAGCTGGCGGGAGTGCAGGCGCGCATGCTGGCCAGCGCCGCCGATCTCGTGAAGCCCGGCGGCCTCCTCGTCTTCTCCAACTGCTCGCTCGACCGCGAGGAGGGCGAGGAGATGGTGGCGGGCTTCCTGCGCGATCGCCCCGATTTCGCGATCGAGCCGGTGCGACCGGACGAACTGCCGGGCCTCGAACAGGCGATCTCGGCCGAGGGCACGCTGCGCACCACGCCGGCCATGCTCGTTCGCGAGACGCCGGACGCCTCGGGGCTCGACGGCTTCTTCGCCGCGCGCCTGCGCAGGGCCGCCTGAGCGGGCGCCGGCTCGCGTCCGTCCGGTTTCGCACCAGCTTCGCGCCCGCCGATCCCGTTGGCGGGCGCCCGCCTTAAACCGCTGTTAACCCTGATCGGCAAAACTCCCCAAGTGATCTGAAGGGTGGCCGGAAAATCGTCCGGCGCCCGATCGAGGATCGGTGAAACGGCGGCGCCCACTCGGGGGCGAAGCCGGGGAGTGCTGGCCATGACCGCAGGGTTTGTCGACGAGCCTCGTCTGGCGGGACTGATGCTGCGCGAGGCCGGACGACGGCTGCGCTCGGGCCTTCGCGCGGCCGGCCTGCCCGGGCTGCGGCTGGCGGCCCCGGCGAGCGAGGCCATCGTCGCGGTGCCGACGGACCTTCGCCGCGCCGATGCGGCGATCGCGCGGGCCTTCTATGTCGGCCATATCTGGCTGGCCGGGCATCTCGTCCATCTCGAGGGCCGCTCGCCCTTCCTCGTCACCGACGTGCCCGACGCCTTCGCCGCCGAGCTCAACAGCTTCGAATGGCTGCGCCACTTCACCGAGAGCGGCGACGCGCTGTCCTCGGAGCATGCGCGCACGCTGGTGGCCGACTGGCTGCGGCTGAAGCGTCGGCAACTGCCGCGCATCGCCTTCGACCACGAGACGTCGGCGCGCCGGGTGATCGCCTGGTATGCCCATGCGCCGATCCTGATGCGCCGGGCCGACGACGCCTTCGCGCGCCGCTTCGCCCGGGCGCTCGACGACGAGGTGCGCCGCCTCAAGCGCACCGCCAATGCCGCGCCGGACGGTCTGGCGCGGCTGCGCGTGCGCATGGCCATCGCCTTCGCCGCCGTGGCGCAGCCCGGCCGCACCTGCGGCGCCAAGGCCGCCGCGCGCCATCTCGGCGACGAGCTGGAGCGCCAGATCCATCCCGACGGCGGCCACATCTCGCGCAATCCCGCGACCCTGGTGGCGATCCTCGCCGACCTCCTGCCGCTGCGCCAGTTCTACGCCAACCAGAACAAGCCGGTGCCGCGCTCGCTCTTCTCGGCGGTGGACCGGATGCTGCCGGCGCTGCGCTTCTTCCGCCACGGCGACGGCGCGCTGGCGCTGTTCAACGGTGCGGGCGTGCCCGACCATCACCTGACGGCGGCGCTGCTGCGCTACGACGAGACGCTCGGCGAGCCGCTCAGCCAGATGCGCCAGTCCGGCTACCAGCGCCTCGCCGCGGGCCGCACCGTGGTCATCACCGACACGGGCCTGCCGCCCGCGCCGGAAGTGTCGAGCGAGGCCCATGCCGGCACGCTCGCCTTCGAATTTTCGGCCGGCGGGCGCCGGATGATCGTCAATTGCGGCGCGCCGACCCGGCTGGACGCGGGCTGGCGCCGGCTGTCGCGCGCCACCGCCGCCCATTCGACGATGACCCTGAACGACCATTCCTCCTCGCGCTTCTCGCGCTCGGAGCGGCTCGACCGCTTCCTCGGCGGGCCGCTGATGCCGGGGCCGACCCGCGTGCCGACGACGCGCGAGGAGATCGGCGAGGGCCAGATCCTCACCGCCGCCCATGACGGCTACCGGCAGGGCTTCGGCTTCGTCCACGAGCGCCAGCTCTTCCTGGCGCGCGACGGGGCGCGCATCGACGGCGTCGACCGGCTGTTCCACGCGGCGGGTCGCGCCCACCGGATGGCGAGCGACGAGCCGATGGGCATGCTGCGCTTCCACCTCCACCCCGACGTCTCGGCGACGCAGGCCGGCGACGGCATCCGCCTCGAGCACGGCGAGGAGGTCTGGTGGTTCGGCAGCGAGGGCGAGGCCAAGCTCGAGGATAGCATCTTCTTCGCCGACGGCGCGGGCGCCCGGCGCACCAAGCAGATCACGGTCGCCTTCGACTGTCTCGAACACCGCGAACTCAGCTGGCGCCTCGAGCGCGAGAGCTGAGGAGCGGGTCCGCCCGGCGGTTCCAGCGCCGGGCGCGGGGTTCGTCCCGCAGGAAGGCTCCACGGGCGAGGCTGACGCCGGGCGCTCGCGCGCTAGGTTTGCAGGGTAAAGCGCCGGGTCCTTTCGCACCGGCGCCAAGCCGAAAGTGCCGCCATGCGCCGTGTCGCCCTGCTTCTCGCATCCCTCATCGGCCTGACGGCCTGCGGCGGCATGAACCGCGCCGTCACCGTCCTGCCGAACACGCTCGACAATCTGGCGGCCGACACCGCGCCGCTGCGCACGCCGCGCCAGCCCGGCGACGACGCGCTCGCCGCCCGCCGCTGAAGACCCTCGCCCCGGCCGATCGGACGCGCACAAGCGTTGTCTCGCGCGCCCCGGCCCCTTAAAGGGGAAGCCTTCCGGGAGCCGGCCGCGGCCCCGCTCGAGCCCCGAAGGTGCCCCATGGCCGTCGCCGCCAACCGCTATCCCGCCCCCGACCGCCACACGCTGCGCCGCGCGCTCCTCTCGGTCTTCGACAAGACCGGGCTGGTCGAGCTGGCGCGCGCGCTCAATGAGCGCGGCGTCGAACTGGTCTCGACGGGCGGCTCGCGCGCGGCGCTGGAGGCGGCCGGCCTGCCCGTGCGCGACGTCTCCGACGTCACCGGCTTTCCCGAAATCATGGACGGGCGCGTCAAGACGCTGCATCCGGGCGTCCACGGCGGGCTGCTCGGCATGCGCGCCGATCCCGCCCATGCGCAGGCGATGAGCGAGCACGGGATCGAGGGCATCGACCTCCTCGTGGTCAATCTCTATCCGTTTGCCGAGACCGTCGCCTCGGGCGCCGACGCCGCCGCGATCATCGAGAACATCGACATCGGCGGCCCCGCGATGATCCGCGCCGGCGCCAAGAACCACGCCTACGTGTCGGTGCTGACCGATCCCGCCGACTATCCCGCCTTCCTCGAGGCGCTGGAGAGCGGGGACGGCGAGACCGATCTGGCTTATCGCCGCCGCCTCGCGGGCAAGGCCTACGGCCTCACCGCCGCCTACGACGCCGCCGTCTCGGCCTGGTTCGCGGGCTCGGCTGGCGAGATCGCCCCGGCGCGGCGCTCGTTTGCCGGCCAGCTCGCCTCGACGCTGCGATACGGCGAGAACCCGCACCAGCACGCCGCCTTCTACCATGACGGCTCGAAGCGGCCGGGCGTCGCCACGGCGCGGCAGGTGCAGGGCAAGGAACTGTCCTACAACAACATCAACGACACCGACGCCGCCTTCGAGCTCGTCGCCGAGTTCGACCCGGCGCGCGCGGCGGCGGTCGCCATCATCAAGCATGCCAATCCCTGCGGCGTCGCCGAGGGCGACACGATCGCGCAGGCCTATGCCAGGGCGCTGGCCTGCGACCCCGTTTCGGCCTTCGGCGGCATCGTCGCGCTCAACCGCCGGCTGGATGCGGCCTCGGCGGCCGAGATCGTCAAGGTCTTCACCGAGGTCATCATCGCGCCCGAGGCCGACGAGGACGCGATCGCGCTCATCGCCGCCAAGAAGAACCTGCGCCTTCTCCTCACCGGCGGCCTGCCGGATCCGCGCGCCGAGGGCCTGACCGTCAAGTCGGTGGCCGGCGGGCTGCTCGTCCAGTCGCGCGACAACGGCGCGGTGGATCTCCTCGACCTCAAGGTTGTGACGAAGCGGGCGCCGAGCGCCGCCGAGATGGCGGACCTCAAGTTCGCCTTCCGCGTCGCCAAGCACGTGAAGTCGAACGCCATCGTCTATGCGCGGGGTCTCGCGACCGTCGGCATCGGCGCCGGGCAGATGAGCCGGGTGGATTCGGCCCGCATCGCCGCGCGCAAGGCCGAGGACGCAGCCGAGGCCGCCGGCGGCGCGCTGCTGACCAAGGGCTCGGCGGTCGCCTCCGACGCGTTCTTCCCCTTCGCCGACGGCCTTCTCTCGGCGGTCGCGGCAGGCGCCACCTCGGTGATCCAGCCCGGCGGCTCGATGCGTGACGCCGAAGTGATCGCCGCCGCCGACGAGCACGACATCGCCATGGTCTTCACCGGCATGCGCCACTTCCGCCACTGAACGCGGGGCGAGTCCTCAAACGAAACGGACCCGGCAGCCGAGAGGCTGCCGGGTCCGTTCAAACGTTCGAGCCCCTCGGCCGAGGCCGATCGGGGGTGTCGGGCGGCGAGAACTACTCTTCGAACTCTTCGCCGTCGTCGTCGGTCTCGTCGTGCGACTTGAAGCCTTCGCGCCAGAGGTCGAACTCGTCGCTGTCCTTCTCGTACGGATTGGTCGAAATCCGCTCGCCGTCGGAGGCGGCGATCTTGCCTTCTTCGTATGGTCCGCTGTCGCTGCTCGACATGTTGGTTCCCCATCTTTTCGTCACTGCCATCGGACCTAATCCGATAGGGGCCGGAGTGTTCCACCGGCAATCGGTCTCCGGCCACAGCGCCGGCGCGCGGTCCCTCGCACGATCGGCGCGAAGCGTCCAGCCGGTGCGATGCCGACCGCATGGCTGGCAGACCGTGCCATGAGGCGGGGCGGGCG
>NZ_BBWH01000034.1 GCF_001463705.1 Aureimonas sp. AU12
GCCCGCCGTTCTGCGCAGCGGCGGGATCGGGGCATGGCGTTCTCCATCCGCCACCCACGGCAACATGGCGTTTCTTGTGCGGCGGCGGCATTCCCGCGAGATTGCGACCCAACCGGCCGCGGGTTTCGCGCGCTGCCGCATCGCCTTCGGAGACTGCCATGAAACTCGCCCTCGCCGGCTTTGCCGCCTCGTTCGCCACGATCCTCGCCGTGACGCTCGGCTTCGCCGCGCCCGCCCATGCCGACGATCTCGACGCCATTCGTGCCGCCAAGGTGCTGCGCATCGGCACCGAGGGCACCTACGCGCCCTTCACCTTCCACGACGCGTCCGGCAAGCTCGTCGGCTTCGACGTCGAGATCGGCCGCGCGGTGGCGGCGAAGCTCGGCGTCGAGCCGCAGTTCGTCGAGGGCAAGTGGGACGGGCTGATCGCCGGGCTCGGCGCCGGGCGCTACGACGTCGTGATCAACCAGGTCGGCATCACGCCCGAGCGCCAAAAGGCGTTCGACTTCTCCGAGCCCTACATCACCTCCAAGGCCGTGCTGATCGTCAAGTCCGACAACACCGAGATCACCGGCTTTGCCGATCTGAAGGGCAAGCGCGCGGCGCAGAGCCTGACGAGCAATTACGGGCGCCTCGCCACCGAGGCCGGAGCCGAGCTGGTCGGCACCGACGGGTTCGACCAGTCGATCCAGCTGGTGCTGACGGGCCGCGCCGACGCCACGCTGAACAGCAGCCTATCTTTCCTCGACTTCCGCAAGCAGAAGCCCGACGCGCCGGTGAAGACCGTCGCCGAACAGGACGGGGGCGATGCCTCCGGCATTCTTCTTCGCAAGGACAACCCGGCGCTGAAGGCCGCGATCGACACGGCGCTGGCCGACATCAAGGCCGACGGCACCTTCGCGGCGATCTCGCAGACCTATTTCGGCGCCGACGTCTCGAAGTAGGGCGGAAGGCGCAGCCATCGTGGGGGTCCATGGGGGGGCGTGGACCGCCCTCCCATGCAAAACCACCCGGGCGGCGCGAGACAGACCGGATCCGTCCTCGGCGGTGCCGGTTGGAAAACAGTCGGGCAGCTTGAGGATGGGATGCGTCGAACATCGAACGTTTGACGCAGCATACCGCTCTTTAGAAATGAAGCGTCAGACAGCCGGGGGTGTTGCAGGCCATCCCGCCGTAGAGCGGTTCGCGGTACCATGCCGCAATCGTTCCGGCAGCGCATAGCGTGCATTCCAGCGTCGTCTCGAAGGGGGCACGACCATCGCGCTCCCGCTCAAAACGCAACTGAAGGGCATCCGCCTTTGCCATAGCTTCGCGTAGTCGCTTGTCGCACGGATTGGATCGGGTCTTTTCCATCAGAGGCTGTCTAGCATCGTTTCAACGGAGCCCGTTTCTACATATTCGCTTTCCGGTATGGCGCCGAAGCAGCACCAATGGCGTGAACGGGTCGTTAGCCGATAGACCGCTCCCAAGCGTCCGCTTCCTTTATCACCTGAGACCGGACGGTGTTGAGAGCCGACGGTCCGCTTCTGATGGTCTTGTTAAGAGACGCGGACCTCGATCGATTAAGGCTTCAGCCTCGCAGAGAGCGCTCAGATGTCTCGGCCCTGGTAGATCGCGGGATCGCTGATGGCTGGAGGTGCATCGTCGGCCTGTGCCGTCGCTTCGCTTCCGGAGCGGAATTTCGCCATGACGCGTCCGTCGATCGCCGCGAGCCCCAGCCCGATGCAGAGCATCCCCGCGAAGTGCTTCGCTTGCAGCGTTTCGCCGAGCACCAGCGATCCCAGGACGATCGCGCTGACGGGGATCAGAAACGTGACCAGAAGGAGATTGGTCGCCCCGGCGGACGCCAACAGTCGAAAGTAGAGGACGTAGGCTAGGGCCGTTGAAAGCGCCGCGATGCCGAGCATGGCTCCCCATGTCGCTGCGTGCGGCACGGGGAGCGTCCATGGCTGGTCGGCGACGAGGACCACGGGAAGGAGCATGATCGCCGATGCGCTCACCTGTCCCGTCGCCGTCGCGAGAGCCGGGACACCCATGCGTTTGAAGCGGCGACCGTAGATTCCGGCGAAGGCATAGGAGACGGCGGCGCTCAGCACAGCGAGCTGCGCTAGGACGTTGGTCCCCAACGTGTCGAGAACGGCGGGGCCGATCATAACGACGACGCCGACGAGGCCGAAGAACACGCCCGCCAAACGGCCGCCGGTCATCTTCTCGTCGGCTGTCAGGGCATGTGCCACCATGACCGTGAAGAGCGGCGTTGTCGCGTTCAGGATAGAGGCCAGCCCAGAGGCGATGTGCGTCTGCCCCCAGACGATGAGGCAGAAGGGCACGACGTTGTTCAAGAAGCCCATGCCGAGGAAGGCCAGCCAGACCGACCGATCCTTCGGCATCCGTAAGCCGATCGCCTTCAGGACCGTAAGCAGGATCACGGCGGCCAGCGCGACCCGCAGGAAGACGATCGTCAGGGGCGGAAGCTCCCGGATGGCAACGCCGGTAAAGAAGAACGAGCCGCCCCAGAGGACCGAGAGTGCGACAAGCATTCCCCATTCGAGCGACGTCATGGCCCGGTGGACGCTTGCAGACGGCGGGGATGCTAAGGCGGAACGGCTCATGGACTTTTGGCTTCCGGAAAAGGTGCCAACAAGCGTAGGAAAAGGCCATCGCTTCAGCCACCCGTTTTCCTGTTGAGCGATCGTCCGCTTACGGCTCGCAGTGAAAGAACTCAGAAGGACAATTTTCAGTCGAAACCGGCCATGGACCCGGCTGCCTCGCCATCGCGCGCCGTGTTCCTTTCGCAAACCGCCGCCATACATTCCCTCGCGAAGCCGGATGCAGTCCCGCATCCGGCTTCGCCCGTTTCGAAAGGCTTGCCCGTGCCGCCCTGGCTCGACCTGATGATCCAGTCGTTCGGCCCGCTGATGCGCGCCGCGCTCGCCTTCACCGTGCCGCTGACGCTGATCTCCTTCGCGCTCGGCCTGTCGCTGGGGCTGGTGATCGCGCTCACCCGCCTGTTCGCGCCCCGGCCGCTGGCGGCGCTCGCCTGGACCTTCGTCTGGATCTTTCGCGGCACGCCGCTTCTCGTGCAGCTCTTCGTCATCTTCTACGGCCTGCCGAGCGCCGGCATCCTCATCGACGCCTTTCCCGCCGCGGTGATCGGCTTCACGCTGATCGTCGGCGCCTACACGTCGGAGATCGTGCGCGCGGCCATCGCCTCGCTGCCGAAGGGCCAGTGGGAGGCCGCCTATTCGATCGGCATGACGCCGGTGCAGGCGATGCGCCGCACCGTGCTGCCGCAGGCGGCGCGTGTCGCCGTGCCCCCGCTGTCGAACTCTTTCATCTCGCTGGTGAAGGACACCTCGCTCGCCGCCGCGATCACCGTGCCCGAACTGTTCCAGTCGGCGCAGCGCATCGTCGCCGTCACCTACGAGCCGCTGATCCTCTACATCGAGGTGGCGCTGATCTATCTCGCCCTGTCCTCCGTCCTCTCCTGGCTGCAGACCCGGCTGGAGACGCGCTTCGGGCGCTATGGCGGCTATCTGGAGGCGCGCACGTGATCACCCTCGACCGCATCGAGAAGCGCTTCGGCGACAACCTCGTCCTCAAGGGCGTCGACCTGCCGGTGGCGGAGGGCCGCGTCACCGCGCTCATCGGCCCGTCCGGCAGCGGCAAGTCGACGCTGCTGCGCTGCGTCAACCTTCTGGAGATGCCCGACGCCGGGAGGCTGGCGATCGGCGAGATCCGCCTCGATTTCCGGCCGGGCGCGCCGCCGGCTCGGCGCGACGTCCTGGCCGTGCGCCGCCAGACCGGCATGGTGTTCCAGAACTTCCAGCTCTTTCCCCATCGCACCGTCGCCGAGAACGTGATGGAGGGCCTCGTGACCGTGCTCCAGTGGCCGGAGGCACGGGCGCGCGCGCGCGCGATGGAGCTTCTGGAGAAGGTCGGGCTCGCGCACAAGGCGCCGGACTGGCCGGCCTCGCTCTCGGGCGGGCAGCAGCAGCGCGTCGCGATCGCGCGGGCGCTGGCGCCCTCGCCGCGCCTGCTCCTGTGCGACGAGCCGACCTCGGCGCTCGACCCGCAGCTCGCCGCCGAGGTGGTGGCGGTGCTGGCGGATCTGGCGCGCGAGGGCATGACGATGCTGATGGCGACGCACGATCTGCGCCTGGCCGAGAGCATCGCCCACGACGTCGCCTTCCTCGAAGGCGGCGAGATCGTCGAGCGGGCGCCGCCCGAGGTGATCTTCCGCCGTCCCGTCGATCCGCGCACCGTGCGCTTCGTCGAGACGCTGACGGGGGAGCGTACGGCATCGAGGGGTGCGGAAGAGGCCCAGCCGCCGCGCTCGTAGCAGAGGGTCATCCGGTAAGCCGGCTTATGAAAGAGAATGGCGGGCGCTTGGGTTCGCGCTCACGCCCGAAGACGGAGGTGAGCCCAACCTCTCCTCGTCTCAGCAGCGTTTCAACTGCGCGGCGTAGCGCGCGGCCATCTTCGACGCGCGCTCGGCGCCGCGCAGGGCCTCCGGCCGATTGCGCCAGACGCCGCGCTCATAGCCGGCATGGCCCGAATGATAGGCGAGATAGAGTCGGTAGGCATCAGTGCGAGCGACGCCCGTACGCCGCGCGGTGGAGGCGTGATACCAGCCGATGAAATGCACCGCGTCGGCGAACCGGTCGCGCCGCGCCAAGGCCCGGCCGGTGCGGCGGCGATACTCGTCCCAGGTCCCGTCGAGCGCCTGTGCGAAGCCGAAGGCGGTGGAGGGCCGCTTGCCCGGAAAGATGCCGAGGATCCAGCGCCGCGGCGGACGGGCGCGCGGATCGAAGTTGGATTCCGCCTGGATCGTCGCCATCAGGACGGAGACGGGCACGCCGAACTCGGCCGAGACCCGCTCGGCGTCCCTGCGCCAGTCGGTGAAGAGGCCCTCGCGCTGTTCGAAGATCGCGCAGCTGTTGCCGGTGTTCTTCGGCGCGGAGGCACAGCCCGCAAGCGCCAGAACGGCGAGGATCGGGAGAAGACGCAACGAGGACCCTGTCATGGCGCGAAGGCTAGGACGGGACCGTTAAGGCCAGGTTACGCCGCGTCGTCGCCATCGGGACCGACGCCGGGTTCACCGGGGGGGATAGGGGGCGATCCGACGCGCCCCGATCCCGCCACCCGCGCCCGGGCCCGGCGATGCTCGATCCAGCGCGTCAGCTCGTCGAGATCGTCGAAGGTCTCGTCGGGCAGGCAGGCGAGGTGATCGAAGCCTGCCTCGATCGACCAGCGTCCGTCGAGCGCCCCACCGGCATTCGCCTCGCTGAGGCGCACGGCGACCGCGATGAGGGCTCCGCCGTCATAGACCAGCACGCCGCGGGCCTCGTCCGGCGGGAAGGCCACGGTGACGGGTTCCAGCGTGATATTCGGCATGCGCAGCTCCTTTCGGCGGGATCGTCCAGCCCGCTTCAGGACACCAATGCCTGATCGAGGCAAAGAGAAGCAGAGCGCTGCGGGGCGCGGTTAATTTTTAGTTAAATTACAACCTTAACACTGTATCGATGAAACCGTCGGTTCCAGAACTCTTAGATTGAAGCCAAAATGTGTCTGACATACTTCAGGTCTCAACTCGGTGTTGTAGCTGAAGGCTGGCCTCATGGTGTCCGATACGCTCTCGCGCGTCGCTTTCGCGATCCAGGACGACAAGATCGGCCTTCTTCAGGCGCGGCGGATCGCGGCCGTCGCCTTGGCCGCGCTGCAGGCCGGGGACGACCTGGGACGCGGCCTGCGCGTGGCGGCGACGCCATCCGAGCCGCTGAGGTTCCGCCAGCCCTGAGCCTTCGGCCGACATATCGACGGATGAGCCGGCCGCCCCATGTTCAACGCAAACGGGAGATGTCTGATGAAACGGTTCTTGCTGCTTGCGGCGGCCGCGCTCACCCTATCGGGTTGCGTGTCCGGCGGACCCGGCTATGGCGGCGGTTACGACCGCTATCCCGGCCTCTACGAGTCACGGCCCGCGGTGGTCTATCGCGACGGTCGCCGGCCCCGCCCGCCGATCTACCGCGACTATCGAAATGATCGCTACGATCGCTACGATCGCGACGACCGCGCCTTCTGGCGCGCACCCCCGCGCGGGCCCTATCGCGGCGATCGGCGCTTCGACGACCGCCGCGAGCCGTCGCGACGGTTCGAGGGACGGGTGGAGAACCGCCGCTTCGACGAGCGGATCGCCCCGCGCCGCCGGGCGGAGGTCGCGCCGCCGATCCAGCCGCGCCGCATCGGCCCGCAGGTGGTGCGCGCCGAGCGGCCGGTCGTGGGACCGGGCAATGGCGGCGTCCCCGTGCGCCGCATCGGCCCGCGCCCCTACACGCCTCCGGTGATCGGCCCGCAGTAACGGCGCGTCGAGGGCAGGTCATCGGCCTGCATTGGCGGCGAAGCGGAACGGACGATCGGCTTGCCAGGCTTGCGGGCCGACGTGGCTGATCGATCCGCCAGCCCACGAGATGAGGGGCAGGCGGTTGGCTAGGCGCGACGACAGGTCGGGGCAAGCGCGCCGGGGTTGAAGTCCCGGTGAGCCAACGCGTCGGAGCTGTCATGTCACGTCGTCTTCTCACCACGGCGCTGAGCGTCGGCCTGCTCCTCGCGATCGGTCTCTACGCCTATCGCTGGTTCACGCCCGACAGCCCCGCCGATCTCGCGCGCGTCGGCCAGTGCGAGCCCTATCGCGCCGCGCTCGCGCGGCTCGACGCGGGGCTGGACAGCGAGATCGCCGCAGATCCGCGCGAGATCGAGCTGGTCGTGGACGAATGCGACCGGCAAGGCCACTGACCGGCCAAGACATGGGATCGCACGCCGATCCAGCCCAGCGCCAGCATCGGCGCCCACGCTCGAGCCGGGAGGGATGCAGCATGGCCATGCCCGACGACGACGGCTGGATCCGTGATCTGGCCTCGAGCCTCGACGCGCTCGTTCGCGACATCGAGCGACCGCCCGGCGGCGCGACGCGCCCTCGGCATCCCGCCGCCCCGAGCCCGCAAATCGCCGCGATGAGCGACCCCCGCGGCGAGGCCGATCGCAGCGGAGAGGCGCCGGACTGGCCGCCGGCGGTGCAGGCGGAGATCGACGCGTTCCGCTTTCTCGTCGCCCACGGCGCACCGCGCCCGCGCTGACCGGGAGGACGGGGCCTGCGCCGGGCACGGGGGTGAACCGCTGCAGCCGCGACGTATCAGCGTTTCGCGTCGCGCCGGCTTTCGGGCGGTCGCGCAAGGGCCATGCGCTCCGGGAGCACCATCCGGAGGAGGGGCAACACCTTCCATCAGTCGAGATGGACACCGGCGCGGAAGGCGGGTCTGCTCCTCGCCGGGCCGACGCCCGTGCAACCATCTCCGGGATGGCGGCGGATCGGCAAAGGACCGTCCGCGATGACCGCTCGCCTTGCCCTGGTCGCCTCGACCCTCGCACTTCTCGCCGCCAGCCCGTCGACCGCGATGTCGAAGGGGGCCGCCTACCTCGTGAAGGAGCGGATCGCCGCGGTCTGTCCCCATGGCGGCACGTTCGCGCCGAAGGGCATCACCGAGCGCGACCTCACCGGCGACGGCCGGGCCGATCTCGTCCTCGACCTCGCCGGGCTCACCTGCCGCGGCGCCGCCAATGGGCTGAACGACGAATGCGGCGCGGCGCATTGCCCGGTCGCCTTCTATGTCCGAAAGGGGGACGTCCTCGTCCTCGTGTCCGAGGTCGCCTCGATCGGCGCGCAGGTCGGCCCCGGCAACCCGCCGCGCATCACGCTCGTCGGCTTCGAGTACCAGGAGCATTCGGTGCGCTGGAACGGGCGGGATTTCCAGTAGGCCGGCACGCGGCAGGACCGCTGCCGGTCCTGCCGGACGGGACGCCGGCCCCCGCGAGGAGGCCGACCGTTCGCGGCGCTCAGGCTGCTTCGTAGCCGACGGTGCCCTTGATCTCGAGAAACTCCTCGAGGCCGAACTCGCCGTATTCGCGCCCGTTGCCGGATTGCTTGTAACCGCCGAAGGGCGCGCCGGCGTCCCAGGCGGGATAGTTGATGTAGACGTTGCCGGCCCGCATCTTCGACGCCAGCTTGCGGGCGCGGGCGATGTCGGGCGACTGGACGTAGGCGGCGAGCCCGTAGACCGTGTCGTTGGCCAGACGCACGACCTCCTCCTCGCTCGAATAGGAGAGGATCGCGAGGACGGGACCGAAGATCTCCTCGCGGGCGATCGTCATGTCGGGCGTCACGTCGGCAAACACGGTCGGCTTCACGAAATAACCGCGGTTCATGCCGTCCGGGCGCCCCAGACCGCCGGCGACGAGGCGGGCGCCCTCCTTGATGCCGGTCTCGATCAGCCCCTGGATCTTGTCGTACTGGACCTGGCTGACCACCGGGCCGAGCTGCGTACCCTCGGCATCGGCCGGGCCGACCTTGAAGGCGCTGGCGGCCCTGGCGGCGATCGCAGCGGCCTCGTCGTGGCGGTCGGCCGGTACGAACATGCGGGTCGGCGCGTTGCAGGACTGGCCGGTGTTGCCGAAGCAGCCGGCGACGCCCTTCGTCACCGCGCTCTCCAGATCGACGTCGGGCAGCAGGATGTTGGCGGACTTGCCGCCGAGTTCCTGGTGGACGCGCTTGATCGTGTCGGCGGCGGCCTTGGCGATGAGGATGCCGGCGCGGGTGGAGCCGGTGAAGGACACCATGTCGATGCCCGGATGCTTCGAGATGGCCTCGCCCACGCCCGGCCCGTCGCCGTTGACGAGGTTGAAGATGCCCGCCGGCAGGCCGGCCTCGTGCACCATTTCGGCGAAGAGCAGCCCGCTCATCGGCGCGATCTCGGAGGGCTTGAGAACCATGGTGCAACCCGCCGCCAAAGCCGGCGCGACCTTGCACATGATCTGGTTCATCGGCCAGTTCCACGGCGTGATCATGCCGACGACGCCGATCGGCTCCTTCGTGATCAGCGTCGAGCCGCGCATCTCCTCGAATTCGTAGGCGTCCAGCGCCTCGATCATCTTGGCCAGATGCGCCGTGCCCATGAAGGCCTGCGAGCTTTCGGCGAAGGGGCGGGGTGCGCCCATCTCGCGGGAGATCGCGTCGGCCATCTCGCCGATGCGGGACTCGTAGACCGCCAGAAGCCTGCGCATCATCGCGAGGCGCTCGGCCTTGGTGGTCTGCGAGAAGCTTTCGAAGGCGCGGCGCGCGGCCGCGACCGCCCGATCGACATCGGCGGCCGATCCCATCGCGATCTCGGCATAGGCTTCTTCGGTCGAGGGGTCGATGACGGGGAGCGTCGCGGGGCGGGCCGGATCGACCCAGGCCCCGTCGATGTAGAACTGCAGTGCATGCGTCATGCCGATGGTGTCCTTCGATCCCATGCGGCCGACGGGTAGCCGCTTGTCGGACGGGACAGTGCCATTGCACCGATCGGTTCGACAAGCGCCACGCGTCGCTTTTGCCGCAGGCTCCAGCGGGCCGCTTGTCGCGCGGCCCGGTCGGTCGCAAGATCCTCCCGGCTGTTACTGGCTGATGTCGGCCGTCAGCACCGGGGCCGTGCGGAAGCGCTCGGGGAAGAGGCGGCTGAGATCCTCGATCTTCGGCAGGTCGTTGACGACGATGTAGCCGTAGGTCGGATTGCGGGCGAGGAAATCCTGGTGATAGGCCTCGGCCGGGTAGAAGGCCTTGTCCGCCTCGATCGTGGTGGCGAGCGGCTTGCCGTAGGTCTTGGCGGTGTCGAGCTGTGCGACATAGGCCTTGGCGACCTTGGCTTGGGCGGCATCGAGCGGGAAGATCGTCGAGCGGTACTGCGTGCCGCTGTCGGGGCCCTGGCGGTTCAGCTCGGTCGGATCGTGCGCCACCGAGAAGTAGATCTGCAGGATTTCGCCATAGCTGATCACCGAGGGGTCGAACGTCACCTTCACCGCCTCGGCGTGGCCGGTGCGCCCGGTGCCGACCTCTTCGTACAGCGCGGTGTCGGCCTTGCCGCCGGCATAGCCCGACACCGCGGAGCTGACGCCCTTCACGTGCTGGAAGACGCCCTGCACGCCCCAGAAGCAGCCGCCCGCGAGGATCGCGGTCTGCTGGCCGGCGGCCTTCGCCTCGGTGACGGTGGGCGCCGGCACGCGGCGGGCGGCCTGCTCGGCATCGGCGTGCCCCGTCAACGCAAGGCCCGAGATGGCGACGGCGCCGATGGCGAGAAAGCCCGCGAGGCGGGAGAGGGACGTGGACATGATGGAACTCCTCGGTTTCAGCCGATCCTGCGCGCCAATTCGGGCCGGGTTCGGGCAGGCTTGCCGCGTCGGTCCCGGCATGCGATCGGACAGGGTGCGTGACGCTCGGGCAGGATCCTGGCGCCGCGCTGCGTCCTTGCCATGAGATACGCAGCGTCGATGCGTTTCGCCGCTCCGACCGTGCGATTTTTTTGCGTGGGGCACCGGCCGCAAGACAGGGCAACGAGACGGGCGGGACGATCCGCCGCAGGGGAACGGGACGATCCATGCCGATCAAGCGCGAGCTGCGCGGCTTCTACCCGATCGACTGGCGCGAGCTCTCGGCCTCCATCCGCTTTCGCCGCGCCAAGGGATGCTGCGAGCGATGCGGGCGCCCGCACGGGCACAGCGTCACGACGCTCGCCGACGGGCGCTGGTACGACGAGGCGCAGGCGCAGTGGCGCGACGGGCGCGGCCGGCGGGTGCGCACCAACCTGCCGCAGCCCTGCGACCTGCCGACGGATTTCGGCCATCGGCGCACGAAGGTCTCGCTCTCCTGCGCCCACCTCAACCACGACCTGTCCGACAATTCGGCCGAGAACCTCGCCGCACTCTGCCAGCGCTGCCACCTGATGCACGACCGGCCCGAGCACCTGCGCCGCCGCCGCATCACCTACCGGATGCGGCGCGCGATCGGCGATCTCTTCACCGGCCTCTACGACTAGAGCCGATCCCGACGAAGCGGATACGCTTCGTCGCCGGACGATGCGGCCTTGGAACTCGTCAGGCGGGATCGAGGCGGTAGAAGCGCGCGGCGTTGGCGGAGAAGACCTTCGCCATGTCGTCCTGCGACAGATGCGGGGCGAGCAGCGCGCGGGCAGCGTTGCCCACCTCGCCATAGGCGGCGGCGAGCGTCGCCACCGGCCAGTCGCTGCCGAACATCAGGCGGTCCGGCCCGAAGCAGGCGACGACATGGTCGACATAGGGGCGCAGCTGGTCGAGCCGCCAGTCGGCACCGGCTTCCGTCACCATGCCGGATATCTTGCAGGAGACGTTCGGAAAGGCCGCGATCGCGGCGATCTCGTCCCGCCAGGGGTCGAGCGTCCCGCTTGCGATCTCGGGCTTGGAGATGTGGTCGACCACGGCGCGCAGGCCCGGCGTTTCGCCGAGCGCCCGGCGGACATGGGGCAGGTGGCGGGTGAAGGTGAGAATATCGAAGGCCAGGCCCGATTCCGCCACCAGCGCCAGCGACTTCAGGACCCGCGGGCGCAGGATCCAGCGGTCATCGGGCAGGCCCTGCAGCATCGGGCGAAGCCCGACCAGCCAGCGATTCTGCCGCAGATCCGCGAAGCGGTCGGCAAAGCCCTCGTCGTCGAAATCGAGCCAGCCGACGACGCCGGCGATGAAGTCGGTCTCTTCCGCGAGATCGAGCAGGAAGCGCGTCTCCGCCTCGGTCTCGGCGGCCTGCACCGCGATCGTGCGGGTGATGCCGGCGCGCGCCAGAAGCGGACGCAGGTCATCCGGCATGAAGTCGCGCACGATCGGCGCGACGCTCTCGTCCATCCAGCCGTAGTCGCCGCGCTCGATCTTCCAGAAGTGCTGATGGCTGTCGATCATCGTCGAAATGTCCCTCCCGCCCGTTCGCCCCGCGTCAGGGGCGCAGGACGCCCTTGCGCAGGATGATGTTGCCATAGAGCCGGCGCTCGCCCGACGAAATCACCGCATAGGCGAGTTTCGCGCGGGCGACGAACTCGCCGGGCTCGATGACGTCGATGCCGATCGCGCGGCCCTCGGCGGCGTCGGCGCTCGCCTGAAACTCGGCATACATCGCATCGGTCTCGGGCGGCGCCTTCATCACCGCCAGCGGCTTGTCGACGAAATCGTCCAGCGGGAAAACGGTGAGGATGGCCGTGAGGAGGTCGCTCGCGCTCGTGCCGGGCAGGTCCACCAGCCGCTCGGCCACCGCGTCGGCGCCGAAATTGGCGTCGGTGATCGCGATCTCGTTGCCGTGGCCCATGTCGTCGAGAAGCGCCAGCAGCGTTCCGTTGAGAAGGGGATCGATATTCTTCAGCATGATGGGGGTGTTCCGAGAGAGAGCGGCCGGAGCGGCCAGGGATCGAAGGCCAGGGATCGAAGACTGGGATCAGAGGGCCGGGATCAGGCCGTCCGCTTCGAGCGCCTGCCAGAGTTCGGCGGGGATCGGCTGTTCGAACCAGGCGACGTTGCCCTCGACCTGCGCGGCGGTCTTGGCGCCGATCACGACGGCCGTCGCGGCGGGGTGGCGCAGCGGATACTGGATGGCGGCGGCGGGCAGCGGCACCTCGAAGGCGCGGCAGATGCCCTCCAGCCGCTCGACCTTGGCGAGGATGTCGGCGGGCGCGTCGACATAGTTGAACTTCTTGCGCCCCGAGGACGAGGCGAGGATGCCGGAATTGAAGACGCCGCCGATCACCAGATCGACGTCGTGGCGCAGCGCCATCGGCAGGAAGGTCTGCGCCGCGTCGCCGTCGAGCAGCGTGTAGCGCCCGGCCAGCAGGCAGCAGTCGAGGGCCGTCTCGTTCATCGCGTCGGCGATCACCTGCCATTCGTTGACGCCGAGGCCGAAGCCGGCGATCAGCCCGGCCGCCTTCAGCTCGGCGAGCGCCCGGAAGCCGCCGCCCTTCGTCAGCGCCGCCCAATGGTGGTCGTGCAGTTCGCCATGGGTGACGCGGCCGATATCGTGGACGTAGAGGAGGTCGAGGGCCCCAAGTCCCGTGCGCTGGCGCGAGTCGTCGTAGGAGCGCAGGATCGCGTCGTAGGAATAGTCGAAGACCTCGCGGAACGGCAGGCCGTTGTGCCAGCCGCTGTCGAACTCGTTCTTCGGCGGCTCCGGCGGCAGGGCGCGGCCGGGGCGATCGAAGGTCATCAGGCGCCCGACCTTCGTCGAGACGCGGAAGGGCTCGCCCTTCTCGCGCAGCATCTCGCCCGAGAGGTGCTCGGAGCGGCCGAGCCCGTACATCGGCGCCATGTCGTAATAGCGGATGCCGGCGGCCCAGGCCGCCTCGAGCGCGGCCTTGGCGTCGGCCGTCGAAACGGGGGCATAGAGGCCGCCGAGCGGGGCGGTGCCCATGCCGAGCAGCGTCAGGTCGATCGCGGCCCGCTTGAGGCGGCGGGTCTGGGAGGCTTTGAAGGACATGGGGGCGGGGGCCTCTGAGCAGGTGCGGGCGAAGCGGATGCGCTTCGTCGTCGGAGGTTGAGTACCTAGAACCGGACGCCCGGCCGGCGAACCGGTGGCCGCCGGGCGGGGGCGCGAAAGCATGTCCAGATGAAGCGGACACGCTTCGTCGTCGGACAAGGCGGACAAGACAAACACCTGGAGCGCATCTGGCGAACCCATGTCCGCCGGATGCGCTCTAGAGATGCGCGCGGGTCTTGCGCCGTGTCCAGACCACCAGCGCGACGCCGGCGATGAGGAGCGCGGCGCGCACGATCTGGCGCTGCGAGTCGGTCCAGCCGAGAAGCGCCGCGCCGCTGAGGAGGACGGCGAGCAGCAGGACGCCGGTCAGCGTTCCCACGACGTTGGGCTTGCCCATCTTCAGCGCCATGCCGCCGAGCAACACCGCCGTCAGCCCGTCGATGAAGTAGGACGAGCCGATATAGGGCTGGCCGGACGAGAGATCGGCGGTGAGGAGGATACCGGCGAGCGCCGAGAGGACGCCGGAGAGGATGTAGAGGAGGAAGAGCAGCCGCTCGGCCGGCACGCCCGCCTCCACCACCGCGTTGCGGTTCTGCTCCATCGCATAGATGTAGTGGCCGAAGGTCGTGCGGTCCTGCAGGAGATAGGCGGCGCCGTAGAGCAGGGCGACGCCGAGCGCGATGAGCGGCACAAGCCCAAGATCGGCCGCGACGATCTCGCCGACGAAGCCGGTAGTGCGCAGCGAGATCGACGTGCCCTTGCCGATCGCCGCCGCGATCGAGCCGGCAAGGCCCCCGGTGGCGATGGTGATGACGAGGGCGGGCAGCCGCATCACCGCGACGAGCAGCCCGTTGAGGCAGCCGACGACGAGCCCGGCGATGAGCGCGGCGAGCGAGGCCAGCGGCCAGCCGACACCGGCCGCGACGAGCCCGGCGACGATCATCGTGGCGAGCGCGGCCACCGACATGAACGAGACGTCGATCTCGCCGGCGGCGATGATCCAGGTGAGGCCGAGGAACATCAGCGCCGAGATCGAGGCCGAGCGCAGGATGTCGTTGGCGTTGGCCGCGCTCGCAAAGCTCGGGCGCAGCCAGGAGAAGGCGACGACGAGCGCGGCCAGGAGGATGAAGAGGCCGAAGCGCACTAGGAAGCGGCGCGCGTCGAAAGCGGGGGACCGGGATGCGGATCCGGTGGCGGTGGTGGTCGGCATGACGGCGCTCATGAGCGGGCCTCGCGCAGGGGGGCGCTCGCGGTGCGCTGGGCGCGAAGGCGCCGGAGCGCTGCGCCGACCTTCGGGTCGAAGGCCGCGATGGCTGCGATGAGGACGGTGGAGACGATGGCGTCGGAGTAGAAATACGGCACCGCCATCAGCGTGAAGCCGTTGAGCATGGCCGACATCAGGAGCGTGCCGGCGATCGTGGCGGGCACCGAGGGCGCGCCGAACAGGGCCGCGCCCAGATAGACCGCGGCATAGGCGGGCATCAGCAGCTGGTTGCCGGCGCTGACATTGGCCGCGCCCGAGGAGGCGACGAGGAGCGTGATGGCAAGGCAGGCGAGGCCGCCGCAGAGGGCGAAGGCGGCGAGGACGTAGAGCTTGACGCGGATGCCGGAGAAGATCGCCGAGGTGCGGTTCTCGCCGGTGGCGTAGAAGGCCCGCCCGAAGCGCGAGCCGTGCAGCACGAGCGCGGCGGCGGCGGCGGCGAGCGCCAGGATCGCCACCGGCGCATCGAGCCCGAAATAGCGGGCGTCGTTGAGATCGAGGATGCCCGACATGAAGAAGTTCTTCGAGATCGAGCTGCCGTTCGAATAGAAATAGGCGAGCCCGACGGCGAGACCCCCCATGGCGATCGTCGCGACGATGTCGGGCAGGCGCAGATGCGCCACCGCGAACCCGTTGACGAGGCCGCAGACGAGACCGACCGCCACCGCTCCCGCGACGGCGACGCCGACCCCGTGGCCGCCGGCGATGAGGAAGCCGAGCGTCATCGCGCCGAGCGAGGCGACGCCGGGGAAGGACAGGTCGAACTGGCGCACCACGATGACGAAGGTGAGCCCGAGCGCGGCGAGCCCCTGCACCGCCATGTGACGCAGCAGCGCGTGGAGGTTGCCCGGCGAGAGATAAGCCGGCGTTAGGCTCTGGAAGACGGCGGCGATGAGCGTGAGGAGGAGCGCGAAGGCGAGGATGCGCCAGAGCATCGGGCTCATGCGGCGGGCCGCCTTGGCGTCGCCCGTGCGGGCCGTGTGGATGGGTGAGGAGGTCATGCGGCGCGCGCTCCCATGATGCCGGCTGCGAGGAGCTGGTCGCGCGAGGCGGCGGCCCCGGCGGTCTCGATGGGGCGGCCCTTGTAGAGGGCCATCACCCGGTCGGCGAGGCCGTGGACCTCGTCGCAGTCCGAGGACATGACGATCACGGCGGCGCGCTTGGAAAGGTCACGCATTAGCACGTAGAGCTTGGCGCGCGCGCCGATGTCGACGCCCACGGTGGGTTCCACGAAGATGTAGATGTCGGCGTCGCGGTAGAGGCCCTTGGCGATGACGATCTTCTGCTGGTTGCCCCCCGAAAAGCCGCTGACGGGCCGGTCGAGCTCGAGGGGCTGGAGGCCCACGTCGCGCGCCAGGCGCTCGGTATCGCGCCGGTTGCGCGAGAAGCGCAGGAGGCCGAAGCCGAGCGAGGCGTGGCCGAGATGGGCGACGGTGGTGTTGAAGACGACGTCCTGCGTCATCGTCAGCCCTTCGGTGCGCCGGTCGCCGGGCACGAGGAAGATGCCGGCGCGCAGCGCATCGTGCGGGCCGGCGAAGCGGACCTCGCGGCCCTTGACGTGCAGGCTGCCCTCGTCGGGCTTCAGCGCGCCGAAGAGGGTCTTCGACAGTTCGTCGACGCCCGAGCCGACCAGCCCGAAGATGCCGAGGATCTCGCCGCGCCGCACGGTGAGGTCGACGCCCGAGAACAGGCCGGAGCGCCCGAGCCCCTTGGCTTCGAGGAGGATCTCGCCGGCGCTCGTGCCCGAGCCGGCACTTGGGCGCTCGGGAAACAGGTCGCCGGCCTTCTCGTCAAGCATCAGCTCGGGGATCGAGATGCCGCGCTCGCCCGCCTCGCGCGAGGTGAAGGTCGCGACGTTGCGCCCGCCCCGGAAGACGGTGAAGCGGTCGGCGATCTCGAACACCTCCTCCAGCCGGTGGGTGATGTAGATGATGGCGATGCCGGCCGCGCGCAGCGCCCGCATCAGCTGGAACAGCGAGGCCTTCTCGCGCTCGGTCAGCGTCGAGGTCGGCTCGTCGAGGATGAGGATCTTCGTGTGGTCGTGGCGTAGCGCATGCAGCACCGCGACGATCTCGCGGTCGACCGCCGGCATCTCGCCGACGCGGGCCTCGAGGTCGATCTCGATCGGGAACCGGGCGAGCAGGCGCTCGGCGTCGCGCTTCATGCGGGCGCGGTCGAGCCGGCAGAAGAGGCCGGGCTTCTGGCCCTCGCCGCCGAGGAAGATGTTCTCGACGCCGGTGCAGTCGGCCACCAGCTCGGGATGCTGCTGGACGGTGGCGACCCCGGCCTCGATCGCGGCGCGCGGGGTGCCGAGATCCTGGGGCACGCCGGCGATCTCGATCGTGCCCTCGTCCATCGTGTAGACGCCCGAGAGGATCTTGATCAGCGTCGACTTGCCGGCGCCGTTGACGCCGAGCAGCGCGTGGATCTCGCCCGCATCGAGGTCGAAATCGACGCCGTCGAGCGCCTTTACGGGCCCGAAGCGTTTCTGGATGCCCTGCATCCTCAGGATCTTGGTCATCGGCGTCGAGCCTCCCCTCGAGAGCGATGGCGCGGCGGCGAGCGCCGCCGCACCCAGGCCGGTCGGAGTGCGGCGACGAGCGCCGCCTCATGCCGGTCGGAGCGCGGCGGCGAGCGCCGCGCCGGGATCGATCAGAGCGCGCGCTTCCAGCCGAGCTTGGCGGCCTCGCCGGGCTGGTCGTAGGTGTCGGGGATCTCGATGTTGGCGAGGCTCTCCTGCGTCACCTCGTAGGAGGGGGTGATGACGAAGCGCGGCGCCAGACGCCCGGCGATGACCTCGTGGGCGTAGAAGGCGTTCATGTAGGCCATCTCGTAGAAGCTCTGTGCCATCGTCATGGCGAAGGGCGAGCCGGCCTTGATGTATTCGAACGACTGCTGGCCGCCGTCGATGCCGGTGATGAAGGTCTCGCGACCCGCCGCCTTGATGGCGAGCGTGCCCTCCGAGGCCGCGCCGTCCCAAGCGCACCAGATCGCGTCGAGCTCGGCATTGGCGGTGAGGATGTTGTCGACGACCTGGCGCGGCGTCGTGGTGCCGCCGAGCGCGAAGGCGATCTCGGAGACGACCTGGATGTCGGGATAGCGGATGAAGACCGACTTGGCGCCGAGCGTGCGCTGGTCCCACGATTCGTTCGAGGGCAGCGAGACGAGGGCGACCTTGCCCTTGCCCTTCAGGCGATCGGCGATGTACTGCGCGCCCGATGCGCCGAGGCCGAAATTGTTGGACATGGCGGTGGAGGTCACCGTCGTGTTCGGCACGTAGCTGTCGCCGCAGAAGATCGGCACGCCGGAGGCGACCGCCGCCTGCACCGCCGGGGCGATGGCGGCCGCGTCCGCCGGGGTGATGAAGATCGCGGCGGGCTTGGAGGCGACGAAGGCGGCGATCTGGTCGGCCTGCTTCTTCACGTCGTAATTGGCGTCGGCGATGGTCAGCGTGCCGCCGAGGCGCTTGATCGCGTCCTCGTAGCCGCTGACGATGTGGCGGCCCGACTCCCAGACGGTCCAGCCGAGCGAGGCGCAGAACTGGGCGTCCTGCGCGAAGGCGAAGTTCGGCCGCGCGAGCGCGGCGGCCACCGTCATCGCGGCAGCGCCGCCGAGAAAGCCGCGGCGGCTGAGCTTCAGGCGGGCCGTCTCGATCGGATCCGTCCCGGTGGTGCCGGTCTCGTCGAACTGGGTCATGTGATGTCCTCCCCTTTGGTGTCGTCGGTGGAACCGGCCTCCCAGCCGGGCATGCGAAGCGGGCGGGCTCAGCGCGACTGGCGCATCAGCTCCAGGTATTCGTCGCGCGTGGCGATCCGCGGATTGGTGGCGTGGCAATGGTCCTTCAGCGCGCCGTCGGCGACGACCTCCATCATCGCCGGCGTCACGCCCATGGCGTCGAGCCCGGACGGCAGGCCGATCTCGGCCGACAGGGCGGCGATCACGGTGTCGGGTTCGCCGCCGAGGATCTCGGCCAGCACGTCCCACTTGGCGCCGATGGAATCGCGGTTGAAGCGCAGGACGGCGGGCATGAGCACGGCGTTGAGCGTGCCGTGGTGCAGGTTCAGCTCGCGCACCGCGCCGAGCGGATGGGTCAGCGCGTGGACCGCGCCCAGACCCTTCTGGAACGCCATCGCGCCCTCGAGCGCGCACATCATCATTTCCCAGCGTGCCTGCCGGTCGGCGCCGTTCGACACCGCCGTGCGGATCGCGGCGATGCCGCGCTTCAGGCCGTCGATGGCGATGGCGTCGGCGGGCGGGTTGATCGCCGGGGCCATGTAGGTCTCGAGGCAGTGGGAGAGGGCGTCCATGCCGGTCGCCGCCGTCAGGAAGGGCGGCAGCCCGTAGGTCAGCTCGGGGTCGCAGATCGCCACCGAGGGCAGCATGTGCGGCGAGACGATGCCGAGCTTGCGGCCCTCGCTGGTGATGATCACGGCGGCGCGCCCGACCTCCGAGCCGGTGCCCGAGGTCGTCGGCACCGCGATGAGCGGGCAGATGCGGCCGTGGATCTTGGCCGCGCCCCCCTCGACCGCGGTGTACTGCGCCAGCGGGCCTTCGTGGCCGGAGAGAAGGCGCACGGCCTTGGCGAGATCGATCGAGGAGCCACCGCCGAGCCCGACGATGCCGTCGCAGCCAGCGGAGCGGTAGAGCTCGAACGCCGCCAGCACCGCATCTTCGGTGGGGTTGGCGGGCGTGCCGTCGAAGACGGTGGGCGCCGTGGCCAGAAGCCCGCAGACGCGATCGACGAGGCCCGTCGCCACCAGCCCGCGATCGGTGACGACGAGGGGCCGGGCGACGCCGAGACCCTCGAGGATCGCGGGCAGCCGCGCGATGGCGCCTTCGTCGAACTCGATGCGGGTGAGGTAGGTGATGAGAGCCATTTGCGGGCACGCTTTCGCTGAAGGATGTCGAGGCACTGATCGAAGCCTCGGCACCAAGGGGCATGGGGTCGGACGCGCGCCGGCCGTCGCCGCGCCGGTCCGGCGGGCGGGACGATCCATCGGGTCCGACAGTGGCGGTCCGGCGGGCACTCCCGCCATCGGCCGCGTCTGAAAATTGAACGTCCTCCCGGTCTCCGACTATGGGGCCTCTCCCAAAGCCCGCCTCCCGCCGGAGAACCGGCCTCCTGGCCGGTGCGACTGTTTCGCAGAATTCGAACCGGCCTCTCCGCCGGTGCGACACTGGATTACCGAATTCCGACTTGCGCCGTCAACCGATATATGAGTTATTCAGCGCAGAGCGACGGGGTGATGTCAACTCCTTCTAACTTCCGAGCGAAAGCCTTGCTTTGACTGGACCGACCGCCAAAAGCCTTGCGAGCGAGCCGCTGGAAAAGCCGGCGCAGAAGGCTGAGCAGATATATGGGTTGTTGCGCCAGGCCATCGTGCGCCTGCGCATGGCGCCGGGCGCCGCGATCTCGGAAAAGGAGTTGTGCCTGCAATACGGGGTGTCGCGGACCCCGGTGCGCGAAGCGCTGAAGCGTCTGGCCGAGGAGGATCTCGTCGACGTGTTTCCCCATTCGGGCACCTATGTCGGCAAGATCTCCTACCCGGTGGCCGAAGAGGGGTTCGTGATCCGGCGCGCCCTGGAGATCGTGAGCATCCGGCGCGCCGCCGAGATCGTCACCGACCGCGACGTGGCGCGGCTCGACGGGCTGATCTCCGACATGCGCGCCATCCTCGAGCGCGACACGCTGGAGGATTATATCGAGGTCGACGACGCCTTCCATTCGGCCATCGCCGAGATCAGCCGCTACCCGCGCATCTGGAAGTTCATCACCCTCGCCAAGGTCCATCTCGACCGCATGCGCCAGCTCAGCGCCCCCGTGCCGGGGCATCTGGCCGAGGTGACCGAGCAGCATGCGGCGATCGTGCGCGCGCTGGAGCGCCGCAACGCCGACCAGGCGGAACTGGCGATGAAGATCCATCTCGACGGCTCCTTCGCGGTGATGAGCGCGATGTACGAGGACGGCGCCACCTTCACCCGAAAGGACATGGGATGCTCGACAAGCCCCTGACGCCCGCTGCTCCCACGGGGCCGGCGGCCGCGGTCGCGCCGCTGATCCGGCTGCATGCGGACGACAACGTCGCGATCGCGCGCATCACGATCGATCCTGCGGCCATCCCCGTGACCGGCGGCATCGCGGTGCTGGAGCGCATCACGCAGGGCCACAAGCTGGCGCTCACAGCGATCCCGGCCGGCGCGCCGGTGCTGAAATACGGGCAGGTGATCGGCTTCGCCTCCGCCGACATCGCGGCGGGCGCCCATGTCCACACCCACAATCTGGCCATGGCCGACGTCGATCTCGTCCACGAGTTCTGCGCCGGGGCGGAAGAGCCGGCCTTCGTGCCCGAGGCCGAGCGCGCCACCTTCATGGGCTATGCCCGGCCCGACGGGCGCGTCGGCACCCGCAACTATCTGGCGATCGTCTCTTCGGTGAACTGCTCGGCGACGGTGGCCAAGGCCGTCGCCGCCCATTTCGCCGTGCCGGGGCGGCTCGATGCCTTCCCCCAGGTCGACGGCGTGATCGCCCTGACCCATGGCGGCGGCTGCGCGCTCAATACGCAGGAGGAGGGCTACCGCTATCTCACCCGCGTCCTCGCCGGCTATGCGACGCATCCCAATGTCGGGGCGGTGCTGATGATCGGGCTCGGCTGCGAGACCAACCAGATCCCGCTGCTCCTCAAGCGCCACGGCCTGAGCGAGGGCGAGGCGCTGCGCACGCTGGTGATCCAGACCGAGGGCGGCACGCGCGCCACGATCGCAGCCGGCATCGAGGCGGTGGAGGCGATGCTGCCGGCGATGAACGCGGCACGGCGCACGCCGCAATCGGCCGCGCACCTGACGCTGGCGCTCGAATGCGGCGGCTCCGACGGCTATTCCGGCATCTCCGCCAACCCTGCGCTCGGCTACGCGTCCGACCTTCTGGTGCGCCACGGCGGCACGGCGGTGCTGGCCGAGACGCCCGAGATCTACGGCGCCGAACACCTGTTGACGCGCCGCGCGGCAAGCCCGGCGGTGGCGCGGAAGCTCCTGGAGCGCATCGAGTGGTGGCGCGACTATGCCGCACGCGGCAAAGCCGAGCTGAACAACAACCCCTCGCACGGCAACAAGGCCGGCGGTCTCACCACCATCCTCGAGAAGTCGCTGGGGGCGGTGGCCAAGGGCGGTGCCTCGCGCCTCAACGCCGTCTACGAATATGCCGAGCCGATCGACGCCAAGGGCTTCGTCTTCATGGACACGCCGGGCTACGATCCGGTGGCCGTGACCGGACAGGTGGCCGGCGGCTGCACCGTGATCTGCTTCACGACGGGCCGGGGCTCGGTCTCGGGCTTCAAGCCCGCGCCGTCGCTGAAGCTCGCCACCAACACGCCCATGTTCGAGCGCATGCGGGACGACATGGACATCGACTGCGGGCCGATCGTCACGGGCACGGAGACGATTGCCGAGGTCGGCGAGCGCATCTTCGCCGCGATCCTGGCGGCAGCCTCGGGCGAGAAGACGTTGAGCGAAATCCACGACTACGGGGACAACGAGTTCGTGCCCTGGCAGGTCGGGGCCGTGATGTAACCGACAACCTGCGGGCCGGTCGGCGGCGGGAGGCCGCCAGCGCATGTCCAGCGATAGCCCAAGTCGGCTTTCACGCCCGGACAATGCGCCGAAACAGGAAGCGCGAGCCCGTCCGGTGAACACGAGTTCACGGCAAGGGCTCCGGGCGCGACGGGAGGAGAATGAGCATGAGCGACATCAAGACGAGCTACGACATCGTCATCATCGGCGCGGGCGTCGGCGGCGGCGCGCTGGCCAACACACTGGCCGCGCCGGGCCGCGAGATCCTGATGATCGAGCGCGGCGCCCGGCTGCCGCGCGAGCCGGACAACTGGAGCGTCGACGCGGTCTTCCACAAGCGCAAGTATGCCGCCAAGGAGCAGTGGCGCGACAAGAACGGCGAGCTGTTCAGCCCCGGCACCTACTATTATGTCGGCGGCAACTCGAAGTTCTTCGGCGCCGCCACCGTGCGCTTTCGGCAGGAGGATTTCGAGGATCTGCAGCACGAGGACGGGGTCGCCCCGGCTTGGCCGGTGCGCTACGCCGACTTCGAGCCCTACTATGCCCGCGCCGAACGGCTGATGGGCACGCATGGCGAGGCCGGCATCGACCCGATCGAGCCGCCGCGCTCGGGGCCGATGCCCTATCCCGCGATCGGACACGAGCCGGAGATCGCGGTGTTCGAGCGCAAGCTGCGCGCCAAGGGCCTGCATCCGTTTCCGCTGCCGATCGCCATCGATTACCACGACGGGGGCGCCTGCGCGCGCTGCGCCACCTGCGACGGGTTCGCCTGCAAGATCGGCGCCAAGGGCGACGCCGAGGTGCGCCTCATCAACCCCGCGCTCGCCAAGGGCGGCGTCACCCTCATCACCGAGACCTACGTGCGCCGTATCCTGACCGATCCCTCGGGCCGGCAGGCGGTCGGCGTCGAGATCGAGCACGGCGGCGAGGTCCGCACGATCGCGGCCAAGATCGTCGTCTCGTCGGCCGGCGCCATCAACTCCTCGGCGCTGCTCCTGCGCTCGGCCAACGACAAGCACCCGCGGGGCCTCGGCAACAACACGTCCGACCAGCTCGGCCGCAACTACATGGCCCACAACAACACGGCGATGATGGCGGTCTCGCCGTTCAGGAAGAACCGCGTCGTGTTCCAGAAGTCGATGGCGATCAACGACTACTATCTCGCCAATGCGGAGCGGCCCTATCCGCTCGGCAACATCCAGGGGCTCGGCAAGCTGCAGGCGGGCATGCTGACGGCGAGCGCCAAATGGGCGCCGGAAAGCCTGATGGGCCTCTTCGCCGAGCGCTCGGTCGACTGGTGGCTGATGTCGGAGGACCTGCCGGACCCGGAGAACCGCGTCACCGTCGATCCCGACGGCAAGATCCGCTTGAGCTACACCGCCAACAACCTCAAGGCGCATGGCGAACTGGTGAAGGTCTGGAGCCGGCAGATGCGTTCGCTCGGCTATCCCATCATCATCACCCAGAAGATGGACATCAAGGTGTCGATGCATCAGTGCGGCACCGCGCGCTTCGGCACCGACCCCGCGACCTCCGTCCTCGACACCAACTGCAAGGTCTGGGACGTCGACAATCTCTACGTCGTCGACGCCTCGTTCCTGCCCTCGTCCACCGGGTTCAACCCGTCGCTGACGATCGTGGCGCAGGCGCTGCGCACCGGCGAGCACATCCTCGCGCAGCTCGGCGAGACGCAGCTCGCCATGCCCGCGATCCGCACGCCGGAAACCGTCGCGGCCTGATCCGGCACCCGCTCGGCGGGCGGCCGGGGAGGGCCGCCGTCCGCCGGGCTTCGCGGGGCCTCAAACCCCTCGCACACACATCCATCTCGGGAGGGAAAAACCCATGTCCGCCAAGCGGGACTACACGCGCCTGTTCGATCTCACCGGCCGCAAGGCCATCGTCACCGGGGGCTCGCGGGGCATCGGCCGGGCGCTCGCCGAGGCGCTGGCCGCGCAGGGCGCCGACGTCGCGATCGTCGTGCGCTCCTCGATCGAACTGGCGGAGAGCTTCGCCGTGGAGCTGAACGCCGACGGCGGCGACAGTTTCGCGCTCCAGGCCGACGTCTCCGTGCCCGCCGACGTCGAGCGCATGGCGCGCGCGGTGGAAGAGCGCTGGGGCCGGGTCGACATCCTCGTCAACAATGCCGGCATCGTCCTGCCGGGCGCGGCCGAAGAGTTCTCGCTCGACCACTGGCGCCAGACGATGAGCGTCAATCTCGACGGCGTCTTCCTCGTCAGCCAGGCGATCGGCCGGCTGATGATCGCGCAGAAAAGCGGCTCGATCATCAATATCGGTTCGATGTCGGGGCGCATCGTCAACTGGCCCTTCCGCCACGCCGCCTACAACGTCTCGAAGGCCGGGGTCCACATGCTCACCAAGTGCCTCGCCACCGAATGGGCCGAGCACGGCATCCGCGTCAACGCGCTGGCACCCGGCTACATCATGACGGAGCTGACCGAGGAGGTGCTGCGCGAGCACCCGGACGTCGTCGCCAACCATTGGGCCAAGGGCGCGGTGATGGACCGCATCGGCACCGTGGACGAACTGGCCGGCGCCGTCGTCTACCTGGCGAGCGACGCCTCCTCCTTCACCACCGGCGAGATCCACACGGTGGACGGCGGCCTGACGCTGCGCTGAGCGCGGCCATCCCCGTCCTTCGATCCACTTCCATGGGAGAGACCGAAATGATCCGACGCGGCTATGGCGGACCCCAGCGCTACGTGCAGGGCCCCGGCGTCATCCACGAGATCGGCGAGACGCTAAAGTCGCTGGGCGCGCGCGCGCTCGTCGTCGTCGACGGCTTCTTCTGGGAGACGCTGCGCCCGCAGATCACGGCCTCGCTCCAGGCCGCCGGCATCACGTCCGAGTTCGTGCGCTTCGGCGGCGAGTCCTCGGAGGCCGAGATCGGCCGCTGCGTCGAGGCGGCGCGGGCCTTCGAGGCCGCGATGGTGGTGGGCGTCGGCGGCGGCAAGTCGCTCGATACCGCCAAGATCACCGCCTTCCGCACCGGCGCGCGCATCGTCACAGTGCCGACCATCGCCTCGACGGATTCGCCCACCAGCGCCATCGGCGTCATCTATTCGCCGGACGGGGTCTACGACCGCGTCATTCGCGGCGGCCGCAATCCTGACGTGGTGCTCGTCGACAGCGCGCTGATCGTGCAGGCGCCCGTGCGCTTTCTGGCGTCCGGCATGGGCGACGCGCTCTCGACCTTCTTCGAGGCCCGCTCCAACCTCGAATCCCATTCGAACAACTATGTCGGCGAGGGCAAAGGCTACCGGCCGACCATCGCCGGCTACGAGATCGCCCGCGCCTGCCACGCCACCTTGATGCGCGACGGCCGCTCGGCCTTCGCGGCGGCGAGCGCCGGGCGCCTGACGGCCGCGGTGGAGACGATCATCGAGGCCAACACGCTGCTGTCGGGCCTCGGCTTCGAGAATTGCGGCGTCTCGGCCGCGCACGGCATCCACGACGCGCTGACGGTGCTGGAGCCGACGCATCACTTCTTCCACGGCGAGAAGGTCGCCTTCGGCGTCATCGGGCTGCTCGTCCTGGAGAACCGGCCGCCGGAGGAACTGAACGAGGCGCTCGATTTCTGCATCGATCTCGGCCTTCCGACGACGCTGGCCGATCTCGGCCTCGGCGCGGTCTCGGCGGCCGACATGGCCAGGGTCGGCGAGGCCGCGATGCTGCCGGCCAGCGTCATCCATGCGACGCCCGTGCCCCTCACGGCCGGCGGCGTCGCCGATGCGATCTGGACCGCGAGCGCGCTCGCCACCGAGCGCAAGCGGCGGCGCGGCACCGGGGATGCGTCGGTCGGAGCGCATTGACGCGATTGAAGCCGGTCGCAAAACGAAGCGCTTCGGCGTCCGGTGGGCGGGTCTAGAGGCCGCTCTTCCAGCGCTCGCCGAAAGGCAGTCCCTTCGTCATCGCCCGCCGGCGCTCGCTGTAGCGAAGGGGGGCTGCGCCCGGCTGCGCCGACGCGGCGGTCGGCGGAACGGCGGCCTCCGCGGCGTGCGGAGAGGCAGGCGACGCGTCGCGCTCAAGGGTCGGCGCCGCGTCGGCCTCGGGAAGGGCGGGCGTCGGACGGGGCGCCGCGCTGGCCACGGACCGGCGCGGCCGGCCGACGCCGCGCTTGGGCACGGGAGCCGGTGCGTCCTCGTCCGTCTCCTCGTCCTCGCGAGTGTCCTCCTCCACCGCCGCGACGGCGACCTCGCGCGCCACGAGGATGCGTCCGCCCGCCTGCGCCTGCGGCGGGGACACCGGCTTCGCCGGCCGGGTGCTCTCCTGCGCCGGGGCCTCGTGCTCTTCCTCGGCGGCGCCGACGAGACTGCGCATCTCCGAGCCGATGGCGCCCGACCAGATCGAGGGCGGCTCACCGCCCGAGGCGCGGGCACGGCGCTTGTGTTCGACGACGAAGGATTTCGAGGGGCGTTTCATGCGTATCTCGTCCGGGATGGTGCGGGTCGCTCCGGATCCAGGGCGCGAAGCCGCGAAGGCTCGACACCCGATCCCTCGCGCAACCGGTCGGCTTCCTTCTGCCATTCGCGGTCCGATCCCGCAATAAGCAGCCGACAAGTCGTATTCGGGTTTGGCAGCGCCACAATCTTGTGCGACACGGCGGTTCAACATGAGAAGGACGGCTTCATGACTGCAGACATCGACACTTCCGCCATGCTTCTGGAGCAGACCGCCGAGATCGTCGCGGCCTATGTCAGCAACAACCACGTTCCCCGCGAGGAGGTGGCGGGATTGATCAGCAGCGTCTACGCCTCGCTCAGCGGCATGGATGCGCGCAAGCCGGAGGTTGTGCCCGAAGAGGCGCTCGTTCCTGCCGTGTCGATCAAGAAGTCGGTGACCCCCGACTATCTCATCTGTCTCGAGGACGGAAAGCAGTTCAAGTCGCTGAAGCGCCACCTCATGACGCATTACGACCTGACGCCTGAAGCCTATCGCGCCAAGTGGGGCCTGCCCGGCGACTATCCGATGGTCGCGGCCAACTATGCCGCCAAGCGTTCGGAACTGGCCAAGGCGATCGGCCTCGGCCGCAAGGCCGCCGTCGAGGAATAAGGCCCCGGACACGGGACGGCGCTCCGCGTCCTCCCGTATCTTTCGCGTTTAGGACGGCGCCGCGCGGCCGCGGCGCTTGTGTCCACTGGAAGCGTTTGCTAGAGGCCCATCACCGGTCGGAAACGACCGGCCGGTCCGGTGGATCGGTGCCGGCCCAAACGGTCGGCAACACGGCGTGCGGTCGTGGCGGAATTGGTAGACGCGCAGCGTTGAGGTCGCTGTGGGGCAACCCGTGGAAGTTCGAGTCTTCTCGACCGCACCAGCCTTGTTTCGAGGTCCTCGCCTCTCATTCCATGCCAGATCCAGCGCGTGATCCCGTCAGCTTTGTGGTTCGGCGCCGCTCGCGCGCAGTCCCGCGATCGCGGCGGCGCAGCCGGGCGTCGTGGCGGCGAGGATCGTCTCGGGCGCCGTCATGCCCGTCCAGATGCCGAACGCGTCGGTCGCCAGGCCCCACGGATCCGTGGAGGCCCGGTCCACCAGAACGGGCGTGGCCTCACGGAGGCACGAGGTGACGGCGGCCACGGAGGCGCCGGAGACGGGACCCAAGCGCTCCGCCATCTCGGCCTGCAGCGGCTGGATGAGAAAGAACGAGACGAGCGCGGCAAGGAATTCCTGCATGGTCGGGCCTTCGATCGTGTCCGACATCGCGAGACAGTGGTCTCGCCAGAGGGGCCCGGACGGGTTCCGCGAACATGGGTTCTCACCCGCTCCGCCGCAATCGCTGCCTGCAGTTCCAATCGTCATTCCCGCCCGACGTCTTGGTCCCGAAGCTTGATGCGAGGACGCCGCGAGCGGGCAACCCACCCGATGCCACTCGTCCAGCCATCCATTCGGCGGATCTTTGGAACATCGTTCCGCCGAACGGCTCTTCGGCAGCACGTTTTAGTGTGTACACATTTGATAGCGATTTTGTAGATTGATGCGAACTTGAGGTCGCAACCCGTCGAGAGGGCTCCATTTCCGATGTTCGATCTTTCGCTTCTCCTCCACAAGTTCGCCGGTCGCGAGCCCAGGCTGCTCGAAGCCGGCGAAGTCATGAGCCCTCGCGCAAAGCTCACGGCGGTTTCCTTCGAGCGCTCGGCCCGCGTCGGCGATCGCGTCTTCACCGAGGCCCTCGCGGGTCTCGGCCACCCCCTCAACGCCGGTTGACTGCCATGCTTCACGATCCCTCCCGCTTCGTTCCCGCCGCGCCCGCCGACCTGAAAGCCGCGATGCGCCAGCTCGCCGGGGCGGTCTCGGTAATCACCGCGGGCCTCGGCGATGCCCGCACCGGCGCCACCGTCACCTCCGCCCATTCGCTGTCGGTGGATCCCGAGACGATGCTCGTCAGCATCAACCGCTCCTCGTCGAGCTGGCCGGCGATCCGCGACGGCGGTTTTTTCTGCGTCAACGTCCTCGCCGCCTCGCAGATCGCGGTCGCCGACCGTTTCGCCGGGCGCGGCGGGGTGAAGGGCGCGGCGCGCTACGAGGGCGCCGAGTGGATCACGCTCGCCACCGGCGCGGGCGCGCTCGTCGGCGCGCTCGCCTCGATCGACTGTGAGGTCGAGCATGTGGTGGAGCGCCACAGCCATGCGCTGATCTTCGGCGCGGTGCGCTCGATCGTGGTCGGCCCGCCCGGCCCCGCGCTCCTCTATGCGCAGGGTCGCTACGCCGCCCTCGATCTCGCAGCCGCCCGCGCGGACTAGCCACTCCGCTCACCGCCGCCCGCTGTCCATTTCCGATGCCGCCGTCCCGATCCGATCGGGCGGACCGGCGAAGCCATGAGGTTTTCCGACATGTCGTTCCGCACCCGCCTCGCCACCTCCGCCGCCGCGCTCTCCCTCGTCCTCGCCCTTGGCGGCGGGGCGCAGGCGCAGGCGCTGAAAGAATTCAACGTCGGCTTCCAGAAGAACGGCGTCCTCGTGGTCGCCCGCCAGCAGCAGCTGATCGAGACGGCGCTCGCCGACGAGGGCATCAAGGTCAACTGGATCGAGTTCCAGGCCGGCCCGCCGCTGCTCGAGGCGCTGAACGTCGGCTCGATCGACTTCGGCACGACGGGCGACGCCCCGCCGATCTTCGCGCAGGCCGCCGGCGCCGATCTCCTCTACGTCGCGGCCCTGCCGGCCAAGGGCAACAATTCGGCGATCCTTGTGCCCAAGGACAGCCAGATCAAGACGCTCGCCGACCTCAAGGGCCATTCGCTCGCCTTCACCAAGGGCTCCAGCGCCCACAACGTCGCCATCGCCGCGCTCGAAAAGGCGGGGCTGACCTATGACGACATCAAGCCGGTCTATCTCAGCCCCGCCGACGGCGGCGCGGCCTTCTCATCCGGCGCGGTCGACGCCTGGAGCATCTGGGACCCGTTCTATGCCGCGGCCGAGCTGAACTACGGCGCGCGGGTGCTGGCGGCCGGCCCCGAGATCCTCGGCCAGACCAACTCCTTCTTCCTCGCCAACGGCACCTTCACCAAGGCCCATCCCGAGATCGTCGCACAGGCGATCGACGCGCTGGGCAAAGCCGGCGCCTGGGCCAACGCCAACAAGGACAAGGTCGCCGAGGCGCTGAGCGAGGCCACCGGCGTGCCCGTCGAGACGCAGACGCTGACGGCCGAGCGTGGCGAGTTCACGGTGACCCCGGTGACGCCCGAGATCGTCGCGACGCAGCAGCTCGTCGCCGACCGCTTCTCCAAGCTCAACCTCATCCCCGAGCCGATCAAGGTGAGCGACGTCGTCTGGTCGCGCCCCGGCAGCTGACCGGCCGCGTCCTTCGCACCTTTCTCAGAACGAGGCCTTGCCATGAACACCCACGCCTTCATCCAGGACCGTCCGCTCGACCTGTTCTGGTTCCTGCCGACCGCCGGTGACGGGCGCTATCTCGGCTCCGACGTCGGCAACCGGGCGCCGGACAACGCCTACCTTCGCGAGATCGCGGTGGCGGCGGACCGGCTCGGCTATCGCGGCGTGCTGCTTCCGACCGGCCAGTTCTGCGAGGACTCGTGGATCACGGCGGCCTCGATCGCGCCCTTCACCGAGCAGCTGAAGTTCCTCGTCGCCATCCGGCCGGGCGTCGCGACGCCTGCCCATTATGCCCGCCAGGCCGCCGCGCTCGACCGGCTGACGAACGGGCGGCTGCTCCTCAACGTCGTGGTCGGCGGCAATCCGAAGGAGTTGGCCGGCGACGGTATCCATCTCACCCATGACGAGCGCTATGAGCAGGCCGACGAGTTCCTGTCGATCTGGCGGGCGCTGATGGCCGGCGAGGAGGTCGATTTCGAAGGCCGGCATCTCGATGCCAAGGGCGGGCGCACCCTCTTCCCGCCGGTGCAGACGCCTCATCCCCCGCTCTACTTCGGCGGCTCCTCGGATGCGGCGATCGACGTCGCGGCCGATCATGTCGAGATGTACCTGACCTGGGGCGAGCCGCCGGCGGCGGTGGCCGAGAAGATCGCCCGGGTGCGCGCCGCCGCCGCCGCACGGGGCCGGCGCCTTCGCTTCGGCATCCGCCTGCATCTCATCGTGCGCGAGACCGAGCGGGAGGCCTGGGCCGAGGCCGACCGACTGATCTCGCATCTCTCGGACGAGACGATCGCCAGCGCGCAGAAGACGCTGCGCGAAAACTCGGACAGCGTCGGCCAGGCGCGCATGGCCGCACTCCACGGCGGGCGGCGCGACGCGCTCGAAGTCTCGCCCAATCTCTGGGCCGGCATCGGCCTGGTGCGCCAGGGCGCGGGAACCGCGCTCGTCGGCGATCCCGCCACGGTGGCCGCCCGCATCCGCGAGTATCAGGCGCTCGGCATCGATACGGTGATCGCCTCCGGCTACCCGCATCTGGAAGAATCATACCGCGTCGCCGAGCTGCTCTTCCCCGAACTGGGGCTGACGGTCGGCAATTACGGCCGCGAGCGCAGCGTGCCGGCCGGTCTCCAGAGCGCCATCGGCGAGCGCTCGGGTCTCGGCGCCGCGCGCGCCACCTGACGGGAGACTCCAGCCGATGACCCTCCAGCGCCTCTTCGAGCGCGCCGCGCCCTTCCTCCTGCCGCTGCTGGCGCTCGCGCTCTGGCAGGCGGCGACGGCGGGCGGCTTCGTCGCCAAGAACGTCCTGCCCTCGCCGGTGGCCGTGGCCAACGCCTTCGCCAAGCTCGTAAGCAACGGCCAGCTCGCCCAGCACCTCGGCGTCAGCGTCGGCCGGGCGCTCTCGGGCTTTGCCGTCGGCGGCCTCGTCGGCTTCGGGCTGGGTCTGGCCAACGGCCTGTCGCGCCGCTCCGAGACCGTGCTCGACACCAGCGTCCAGATGATCCGCAACATCCCGCATCTGGCGCTGATCCCGCTCGTGATCGTCTGGTTCGGCATCGGCGAGGAGGCCAAGCTCTTCCTCGTGGCGCTCGGCGTGTTCTTCCCGGTCTACGTCAACACGTTCCACGGCATCCGCTCGGTCGATCCGCAGCTCATCGAGATGGCGAAGGTCTACGGCGTCTCGCGGTTCGAGCTGTTCACGCGGGTGGTGTTTCCCGGCGCGCTGCCCTCGATCCTCGTCGGCGTGCGCTACGCGCTCGGCATCATGTGGCTGACGCTCATCGTCGCCGAGACGATCTCGGCCTCCTCGGGCCTCGGCTACATGGCGATGCAGGCCCGCGAGTTCATGCAGCTCGACGTGGTGATCCTCGCCATCCTCATCTACGCGCTGCTCGGCAAGCTCGCCGACAGCATCGTGCGGATCCTGGAGCGCGCCGCGCTCTCCTGGCACCCCGGCTACCGTCGGCGCTGATTCGCCGGCCCATCAGCGCGGGGCTCCGGCTGCCCCGCTCGCAGACACAACTCTCTCAAGCCCTGCCCCCCAACAGCCAGACCCCCGAGCCCGGCCCCCCGAGACAAGGCTTCCCCCGATGAACAGCATCCTCTTTCCCAAGCCCCGCGCCTTTGCCCGTGCGGTTCTTCCGGCGGCCTTCGCGGCAGCGCCCGAGACGGCGAGGCGCCGCGAGGCCGAACCCGCGTCGCGGGGCGAGGGCGGCCGGGCGCCGGAGCCCTCGATCGGGAACGCGGCCGGGAGCGGGGACACCGGCGCGGCGATCGAGCTGCGGGGCGTCGCCAAGCGCTTCGGCGACAAGACCGTCCTCTCGGCGATCGACCTCAACGTGCGGCCCGGCGAGTTCCTCGCCATCGTCGGGCGCTCGGGCTGCGGCAAGTCCACGCTGCTGCGCCTGCTGCTCGGGCTGGAGACGCCGGACGCCGGCACGATCCGCATCGGCGGCCAGACCCCGCGCGAGGCCGGCTCCATGGCCCGCTTCGTCTTCCAGGAGCCGCGCCTCCTGCCCTGGCAGCGGGTGGAGGCGAACGTGGCGCTCGGCGCCGACCGGCGCCTGCCTGCCGCCGAGCGCCAGCGTCTGGCGTGCGAGGCCCTGACGGAAGTCGGCCTCACCGATCGCGGCGGCGAGTGGCCCTCGGTGCTCTCGGGCGGCCAGCGCCAGCGCGTGGCGCTCGCCCGCGCCCTCGTCAGCCACCCCAAGGTGCTGGCCCTCGACGAGCCGCTCGGCGCGCTCGACGCGCTCACCCGCATCGAGATGCAGGGTTTCGTCGAGCGGGTCTGGCGCGAGCAGGGCTTCACCGCCGTCCTCGTCACCCACGACGTCTCGGAAGCCGTGGCGCTCGCCGACCGGATCGTGCTCGTCGAGGACGGCGAGATCACGCTCGAAGAGCGCGTCGACCTGCCCCGCCCGCGCCGGCGCGGCTCGCCCGATGCCGCCGCGATCGAGGGCCGCATCCTGCAGCGGCTGCTGGCCCGCGCCTGACAGGCGGCACGCTCCGCGCATCCTGACCGGACGACCGTCGCCGACGCTCAACGAGCGTTCCGGCGATGCGTCGCGTGCCCACGCCGATGGCTCCTCGGCAAGGTTTGCCCTGTGGGCCCACATGACGGGCGTCCGCCGCCGCAAGCCGCCGAGGCGCCACGCCCCTGCCAACTTGCCTCCACATTGTCGTTGCGATAACGACCGTTTCAGCACCTATACGGCTCCTCTCATGAGCTTAGCGCCCGCATCGCTGCGGGTCCGCTCGCCCCTTGTCGTCTTTGGCCGGCTGCGCATTCGGCGCTGAGCCGCCGTCGCCGCCCGTTCCGGAGCCCTGGGATCATCAAGCGCCGTCTCTCCCCCCCGCTCGTCCTCCTTCTCGTCCTCGTAATGTCGGGATGGTCGACCCTCGCCGCCGCGCAGATGCTGCCGATCCCCGGGCTCGGCGGGCTGACGCGTTCCGCGGCCCCGGCGGCGAGCGAGCCGGCAGCGGGCGAGCCGATTGCCGGCGCTGCGGCCTCATCCGCAAGCGATCTCGAGGCGGTGCGCCGGGCGATCGCCGTGCTCGGCGACGAGGGCCGGCGCAGCGAACTGCTCGGCGAATTGCGCGCCCTCGAAACGGCTCTCGCCAGCGGCAAGGCGCCGGCGACAGCCGAGGGCGGATCACCGGCAGCGCCGGGCGAACCCGCCAAGGCCGGCGGCGAGGCCGCCGCACCGGAGGCCCCGGCGGCCGACTCCACCGCGCCGGTCATCGCCGAGGACGGGTTGATCGCGGCGATCTCGGCCAGCCTCTCGCAGACCGGCGACCTCTTCCGGACCTCGCCGCTCGCCCTGCCGATGGACGAGACGCTGGCGCGCGCCGGCGACGAGCTGGAGAGCCGGGCCGCCACGAGCTTCGGCGGGCAGGCGACCCTCGACTTCCTCCTCTGGGCGCTGCCCGGTGGGCTGGGGATCTGCGCCATCACCTACGCGCTCTTCCGCAACGCGTGGCTACGCCAGCGCCGGCGTCTCGCCGTGCGCCCCACCGGATCGGGCTTTCAGATCCTGCGCCGCGTCCTGGTGCTCGTGCCCTTCGGCATCGCGCCCGTCCTCGTCATCGCCGGGCTCGCCTCGGCCTGGGCCTCGATCTTCGCCCTCGACGGACGGCAGGTGCAGCTCTTCCTGGCGCTGTTCTCGCCGCTCTTCGCCGCGCTCCTGTCGCGTCAGGTCGCCTATTACATCCTGCTCGGCCTCGGGCCGACGCGCGGCTGGCGGCTGGTGGGCTACGCGCAGAAGCGGCTGCTGCCCTGGGTCGGCACGCTGGCGGCGATCGCGGCGATCACCAATCTCCTGCGCGAATTCTCGATCCGGGTCGCCATCGGCATGAACGTCGCCGACATCGCGACGCTCGCCGCCGATCTCGCTCTGGCGCTCCTCACCGCCGCCTTCGTGCTGCGCCATCGTCTCACCATCCGCTCGCTGCTGCTGCGGGGCCGACGCGAGGGGCCGGAGGGCAGCAAGGCCTCGGGCGTCCTCTCCAGCGCGCTCCACATCCTCGCCACCTACTGGCACGTCGTGGCGCTGGCCTTCGTCTTCGCCAACATCCTCGCCCGGCTGATCGGCCTCGGGCGCGGCGACTTCATCCTCCAGAGCTCGGCGGCGCTGCTCTACATCGTCGGCGGTCTGGCCGTGCTGGCCTTCGCCAATGTCGGCTTCACCCGCCTGTCGGCCAACATGGCGCGCGGGCGCACCACGGTGCGCCGCGCCATCCTGCGACGCTATCTCGACATCTTCCACGTGCTCTTCCAGATCGCCGTCGCCGCCTATGTCGTGGTGCGCTCGGTCGATGTCTGGGGCTTCGATCTCGGCGCATGGCTCCTCTCGGACGCCGGCCAGCGCTTCGTGCGCCCCTCGGTCTCGCTCATCCTCGTGCCGGCGGTGATCTACGCGGTGTGGACGACGATCGACACGGCAGTGACGCACAGCCTGGAGCCGACCGACAGCCGCGGGCGCCAGCGCAACCGCTCGGGGCGCCTGCGAACGCTCCTGCCGCTCCTGCGCAACCTCGTCTTCGTGGTGCTCGTGGTGGTCTCAGTGATCGCCATGCTCGCCAATATCGGCGTCGACGTCACGCCGCTGCTCGCCGGTGCCGGCGTCATCGGCCTCGCCTTCTCCTTCGGCGCCCAGCAGCTGGTGCAGGACGTCATCACCGGCTTCTTCATCATCTTCGAGGACACGATCTCGGTCGGCGACGTCGTCACGGTGGGTGCCGTCACCGGCACGGTCGAAGGCCTGACGATCCGCACCGTGCGCATCCGCGACGGCAACGGCGCGCTGCATTCGATGCCGTTCAGCCAGCTGAAGGCGGTGCAGAACAATTCGCGCGGCTTCGGCATCTTTCCGGTGTCGATCGGCCTCGCCTTCGGGGCCGATGCCGACCGGGCGATGGAGGTCATGGCCGAGGTCGGCCGCGAGATCCTGACCGACGAGGATCTGGGCGCCGACATGCTGGCGCCGATCGAGATCTGGGGCGTCGACGGCTTCACCCCCAACGGCGTCGTCCTCAAGGGCGCGATCCGCTGCAAGCCGCTGCAGCAATGGGGCGTCGGGCGCGAGTTCAACCGCCGCCTGAAGCGCCGGCTCGATGCCGAGGGCATCGACTTCTACGCCGCCGAACAGCGGGTCCAGTTCCAGGGACGGTTGCCGCAGGAGCCCGAGCCCGCCGTCTGAGATGGCGCGCCGGCGGCTGTCGGTTGGTCGGCCACATCACCCGCACGGGAGCCGCGTGGCCATGGCTTCGGCGCGAGGCTCCCAGAACGCCGCCGCCGCGTGCAAAGCCACCGGGATCAGGGGGTGGGCTGGTCTTCTGGCGCCGCCGTCTCGTCCGTTGCGCCGGCCGCAGGCCGCAGATGATCGAACGCGCCGTCCTGCGCCATCCGGGCGATCGCCGCATTGAACTCGGCCGCCGCGATGATCTCGCGGCTTTCGTCCGGGATCAGCCCGACGAAGCTGCCGGGCAGGTCGCCGGCCGGCGCCTCGTCGGCGGGCCGCACTGGCGCGGGGTTCTCGGGGTCGGTCTCGCCCATCCGTGGATCTTTCAAACCTTGCGCTGCGTGCGGGGGCCGATCCGGCCTCCAGCGCTCTCGTGCCGTGCAGCCGATCCTACCGCATCGTGTCGCTCAGAGCGACAAGGCGCGACGCAGCGCCGCGTGCTTGGCGGCATTGAAGCGGCGGGCGATTTGCGTGTCGGCGGGGAACGTGTCGAACCCGTGGAACGCCCCGGTGACGACATTCAGCTCGACCGGAACGCCCGACGCCTTCAAGTGATCGGCATAGGCGATGCTCTCCTCGAGGAAGAGGTCGATCGAGCCGACGCCGATGAAGGCCGGCGGCAGGCCTGAAAGATCGCGCGTGCGGGCCGGCACGGCCTGCGCCGGAACCGACCGGCGGCCGGGCGTCTCGCCGAGGAAGGAGGCCCAGCCGAAGCGATTGGACGGGGCGGTCCAGCCGATCACGCCGAGTGGCGCCGGCACGGATCGCGAACTGCCCGTCCGGTCGTCGAGCATGGGGTAGACGAGAAGCTGGAACGCCAGCGGCGGCAACTCGCCGCGATCGCGCGCCGCGATGGCGAGGAGTGCCGCATGCCCGCCGCCGGCGCTCTCGCCCATCACCGCGATGCGCGCCGGATCGACGCCGGCGGTGCCGGCATGGGCGTGCAGCCAACGCAGTGCGGCGTAGGTGTCCTCGGTGGATCCGGCAAAGCTCGTCTCGGGGGCGAGGCGATACTCGACGGCGAGGATGGTGCAGTCGAGATCGCGCGCCAGCCCCTGCAGGTCCGCGACCGCGCCCGCCGCCGACCCGAGGACGAAGCCGCCGCCATGCAGGTGGACGATCCCGGGGCGGCTGGCGCCCGGCTTGGCGTTGATGAGATAGACGGTGACGCCCGGCTGCCCGTCGGCGCCGGGAACGGTGAGCGGCACGAAGGGCACGTCGGGCGAGGGCGGGCGCACGGCCGAGGCCATCTGCCGACGCAATGCCGGAAGGCTTTCCACTGACAGCGGCGGCATCTCGTAGGTCAGTTTCTGGATCTGCCGGGCCGCCGGCCGCAATTCGGGATCGACGAACCAGAAGGGATCGGCGGCCTCGGGCGCCTGCGCAGCGGCCGGGGCGGCCACGGTCGCGGCGAGCGCCGCACAGAGGGCTGCGAAGGCGAGGTCGCGGCGCGTGAGGCTCGTCATCCCGGTCTCTCCAAGGCGCGGCGCGAGCCGGCGGGGCGCACCGGATACGACGGCGCGCGGGACGGGGATAGGGGGCGCGGCGAAACGGTCGTGTCGAGGTCGGAGCAAGTGCGTGGGGTGCCGCGTGAATCGAACGCGGCACCGAACCCCGAACCCTCCGGCGAACCGAGGATCTCGGGACGGGCTCCGGCGACGTGGCGCCGTCGGAACCCGGATCGTCAGTTGGCGTAGACGGGCAGCTTGGCGAGCTCGGCGGCCGAGATGTCGACCGTGATCACGCCGTTGCTCGACTTGAAGCGTTCGAGTGGCACGATGTACTTCATCTCGGAATTCTCCGCGTCGATGACGAGGGCCGACGGACCCGCCTCGGCGGTGCCGACGACCTTCTCGATGTCGCCGAGTCGCGTGCCGGCCGCATCGGTGATCGCGAGCTTTTCCAGCTTGCCGACCGTGAGGCCGAAGGGCTGAACGACGACGTCGCTCTTCAGCTCGACGACGGTCACGACCTGTGCGGAGGCGGTGGATACGAGAGAGCCGGCAAGGATCGAGGCGGCGACGAGGATGGCTTTCATGATGGTCTCCTATAGGGACGATGGCCGTTCAACCGCCCGGTCGGAGCATTCGTTCCTGCGGTCTGGGGAAAAGAGGCGTGATCGGGACCGGATCGGGCCTGCGAGCACCGAGTGCCTGTGTGCGCCGCCGGGATGCGGGTCGCGCAGCCCGCCCGGCAGCGGCAAGACGCGGAGGCGGCAGCGCTTTTCGCGTTTCTGGAACCCTGGCGAAGCGGCACACGCCCTTGCCGCGTCGCCGGCCGCTCTGGTGCGTTGCACAATGCGCATGCACCGTCGGTCTCTGCCGGACCTCCGAGCGATCTGAAAACGAATTTCATGAACGTGGGATTTCCCGACATTCTATTGACGTTTATGCGCGCCTGTCTCAACCTGCGTAAATGAATTACGTCGCCTCGCAGGGACTGTCGCGCATATGAGAGTTGGCATCGTCGGCCTGGGCTTTCGACTCGGCTATCTCGGCTACGTCTTCGATGCCGTCCACGAGGGATTCGAGATCGCCGGCTATGTCGATCCCGAGCCGGCGGGCCTTGCCGATCTCGCCGCCAAGACCGTGTCTGCCGGCAAGGCCTACGGGTCGGTGGCCGACCTCATCGCCAATGAGCGCCTCGATCTCCTGATGGTCGGCTCGCCCAACCATCTTCATCTCGATCACATCCGCCAGGGGCTGGAAGCCGGGCTGAAGGTGTTCTGCGAGAAGCCCGTCGTCACCACGATCGCGGAGAGCCTGGAGCTCGCCGCGCTGATGGCGCGCTTCGGCCACGAGCGGCTGATGGTCGGCCTCGTGCTGCGCTATTCGCCGATGTATCGCGACCTTCTCGCCGCGCAGGCCGCCGGCACGCTCGGCCAGATCGTCTCGATCGAGGCGTCCGAGCATATCGAGCCCTATCACGGCGCCTTCTTCATGCGCGACTGGCGCCGCTACGCCCGCTATTCCGGCAGCTTCATGCTGGAGAAGTGCTGCCACGACCTCGATCTCTACAACGGCGTCGTCGGCGCCCGGCCCGAGCGGGTGGCGAGCTTCGGCGGCCGCAAGAGCTTCGTGCCCGCCAACGATCCCGCGCTCGAGGGCGTCAACGATCTCGAACTCTTCCACCGCAAGAAGAGCGGCTGGATGGGCTCCGACAAGGTTTTCGACGGCGACGGCGACATCGTCGACTATCAGGTCGCCATCGTCGAATACGCCAACGGCGTCGGCCTCAACTTCCATACCAATCTCAACGTCCCCGACCAGTTCCGCCGCTTCTGCGTCATGGGCTCGCGCGGCATGGCCGAGGGCGACTTCATCCGCGGCTTCCTGCAGGTGCACGAGAGCCTGAGCGGCGCCAAGGTGGTCGACAAGACCTATTCGGCCACCGCCCTGTCGCAGCATTACGGCGCCGACGAGCAGATGGCGGCCGATCTCGTCGCCCACGTCCTCCAAGACGCGCCGCTGCCGGTTTCCACCCTCAACGCGCTGGAGGCGGGCATCCTGGCGCTGGCGATGGACGAGGCGCGCACCACGCGCTCGGTGGTGGACCTTCGCCCGGTCTGGGACCGGTTCGACGAGGCGCTCCTAGCGCGTGCGGCTTGAGCGCGGGGCGGGGATGAGCGTCCAGCGCAGCACCGTCCTCTTCGCCTGGCTGCTCTTGGCTCCGGCGCTCCTCTACGTCACGGTGATCGTCGCCTATCCGCTGGTGCAGACCTTCATCCTCTCCTTCACCGACGCCTCGCTGAAGCGCACCACCGAATGGGTGGGCACCGACAATTACGAGCGCATCTTCAACGCCACCTTCGCCACCGTCATCGGCCGCACCTTCCTGTGGACCTTCTTCTCGGTGGTGCTGAAGATGGGCATCGGCATCTTCGGCGCCGCGATGCTCAACGCCGCGGTGCCCGGCCGCGCCCTGTTCCGCCTCCTCACCATGCCGCCCTGGATCGTGCCGATGGCCATCGGCATCTTCATGTGGGGCTGGATGTACAACGGCCAGTTCGGCATGATTTCGGGGCTCCTGCAGAACTTCGGCATCACCGACGGGCCCGTCGCCTTCCTCGCCCAAGGGCGCACCGCCTTCTGGGCCACCGTCGTCACCGACGTCTGGATCGGCGTGCCGCTCGTGACGCTCTACATGCTGGCGGCGATGCAGTCGGTGCCGCAGGATCTCTACGAGGCCGCCTGGACCGACGGGGCCGGGCGCTTCTACCGCTTCCGCCGCATCACCCTGCCGCTCATCGTGCCCGCCATCATCACCATGTCGATGCTCTCGCTCATCGCCACGTTCAATTCCTTCGACATCATCTGGATCCTGACGCGCGGCGGCCCGAGCGGCACCACCACGACGATGATCATCGACACCTATTCCACCGCCATCGGCTCGAAGCGCTACGGCGAGGGCGCCGCCCGCGCGGTGATGATCTGCCTGTTCCTGTCGGTCTTCTGCTTCGCCTATTTCCGCCTCGTCAGCCGCCTGTCCGGGGGAATGAAGCGATGAACCGGTCGACGATGATCAACCGCTACCGCTGGTACGAGCTGGTCGGCATCTATGCCGGCATCGCGGTCTTTCTCGCCTTCATCCTGGCGCCCTTCGTCGAGGGTTTCCTCGTCTCGCTCAAACCCCTGTCGCTGCTCTTCTCCTCGCCCTACCGGTTCTGGCCCGAGAACGGATCGTTCGATGCCTACCGCACGATGTGGACGAGCGTGCCGGGCTTCGGCTGGTACATCTTCAACTCGTTCTTCATCTCGCTCACCGTCACCGCCGTGGTGCTCGTGCTCGTGGTGCCCGCGGCCTACGCCTTCGCGCGCTTCGAGTTTCGCGGCAGCGGGCCGCTTCTGGCCTCGTTCCTGGCGGTCAACATGTTCTCCGGCGCGGTGCTCCTGATCCCGCTGTTCCGGCTGATGCGCACGCTCGGCGTCCTCAACACCTATCTGGCGATGATCGTGCCGGGCGTCGCCTTCCTCATCCCCACGGCGATCTGGCTCCTGCGCACCTACATGATGCGCATTCCGCGCGAGCTGGACGAGGCTGCCTACATGGACGGCGCCGGCACGCTCTACACGCTGCGCCGCGTCATCCTGCCGATCGCCATGCCCGGCATCACCGTGGTCGCCATCACCACCTTCATCGGCGCCTATGCCCAGCAGTTCATCTACGCCCTGACCTTCAACTCGAAGACCGAATACATGCCGCTGCCGGTGGGCCTCTTCGCCTATTTCGGCAAGCAGGAGGTGATCTGGAACGAGCTGATGGCGGCGAGCTTCGTGGGCATCGCGCCCGCCATGGTCCTGATCTTCTTCATGCAGCGCTATCTCGTGGCGGGTCTCACCGCCGGCGCGGTGAAGCAGTAGAGCCGCCCAAGCCCTGAACCCCCCTTTCCCCTCAACACAAGCCGAACGGGATCCCGCGCCATGAAACCCTCCACCACGTTGCTCGCCGGGGCGCTCGCGCTCCTGGCGACCACCGCGCTGCCCTCGATGGCCAGCGCCGCCGACATCAGCTTCATCTATTGCGGCGACCAGATCGATCCCGTGCAGGACCGCACGATCAAGGAATGGAACACGGCCAACGCCGACGATCAGGTGAAGGTCGAGGTGGTCGGCTGGGAGCAGTGCCAGGACAAGGCGACGACGCTCGCCGCCGCCGGCACCCCGGTCGGGCTCGCCTATGTCGGCTCGCGCACCCTGAAGGAGTTCGCGCAGAACGACCTCATCGTTCCCATCCCGATGAGCGACGCGGAGAAGGCCAGCTACTTCCCCAACATCGTCGAGACCATCACCTTCGAGGACAAGCAGTGGGGCGTGCCCGTCGCCTTCTCGACGAAGGCGCTGTTCTGGAACAAGGACCTCTTCGCCAAGGCCGGCCTCGACCCCGAGACGCCGCCCAAGACCTGGGCCGAGGAGATCGAGTTCGCCAAGGTCATCAAGGAGAAGACCGGCATCGGCGGTTTCGGCCTCGTCGCCAAGACCTTCGACAACACGATGCACCAGTTCCTTCACTGGGTGTACACGAACAACGGCCGCATCGTGGACACGGAGGGCAACATCACGCTCGACAGCCCGCAGGTGCTCGCCGCGCTCCAGGCGGTGAAGGACATCACCCCCTATTCGGAAGAGGGCCCGACCGCCTACGAGCAGAACGAGGTGCGCGCCATCTTCCTCGACGGCAAGCTCGGCATGATCCACAACTCGACCGGCGCGATCCCGCGCCTCGAGGGCACGAAGATCCAGTGGGGCGTCGCCAACCTGCCGCTCGGCCCCGAGGCCAAGGGCCCGGGCACGCTGCTGATCACCGACAGCCTCGCGGTCTTCTCCGGCACCGGCGTCGAGGACAAGGCGATCGAGTTCGCCAAGTTCCTCACCAAGCCCGCCACGCAGGAAGAGTACGAGCTGACCGGCGACGACGGTCTCGTGCCGCTGCGCCCGTCGGCCAATGTCGACAAGTACGTGGCCGAGCATCCCGCCTGGAAGCCGTTCATCGACGGCATCGCCTTCGGCGGTCCCGAGCCGCTCTTCACCGACTACAAGGGCTTCCAGAACGCGATGATCGCGATGGTCCAGTCGGTGGTGACGGGCCAGGCGACCCCGGAAGAGGCGATCAAGACCGCCTCGGCCGAGATCGAGCGTTTCCGCTAACCTCTCAGATCCGAAGGCCCCGCTGCCGCGAGCGGGGGGCCTTCGGGCAAAGCCTTCCACCGCATCAGGAGATCCGCCCCTTGGGACAGCTCAGCCTCCACGACGTCCGCAAGTCCTTCGAGACGTTCGAGGTCATCAAGGGCGTCGATCTCGAGGTCCGCGACGGCGAGTTCGTGGTGTTCGTCGGGCCGTCGGGCTGCGGCAAGTCCACGCTCCTGCGGATGATCGCGGGGCTGGAGGAGATCTCGCACGGGGACCTTCTGATCGACGGCAAGCGCGTCAACGATCTCGCCCCGGTCAAGCGCGGCATCGCCATGGTGTTCCAGTCCTACGCGCTCTATCCGCATATGAGCGTCTTCGAGAACATCGCCTTTCCCCTGCGCGTCGAGCGGATGGCGGAGGCGCTCTTACGCGAGCGCGTCCTCAACGCCGCGCGCATCCTGCATCTGGAGGAGCGGCTGGAGCAGAAGCCGGGTCTCCTCTCGGGCGGCCAGCGCCAGCGCGTCGCGATCGGCCGGGCCATCGTGCGCCAGCCCAAGATCTTCCTCTTCGACGAACCGCTGTCCAATCTCGACGCGGCACTGCGCGGCGACATGCGCATCGAACTTGCCAAGCTCCACCGCCAGCTCAAGGCGACGATGATCTACGTCACGCACGACCAGGTCGAGGCGATGACGATGGCCGACCGGATCGTGGTGCTGAATGCCGGACGGATCGAGCAGACCGGCGCGCCGCTGGAGCTCTATCACAAGCCGGCCAACACGTTCGTCGCCGGCTTCATCGGCAATCCCCGGATGAACATGCTCACCGTTACCTGCGCGGGCGTCTCGGAGGCCGGCGTTGCCGTCGAATACGGCGGGCGCACCATCACCGTGCCCGTGGTGCCGCGCGCGGTGCAGCCGGGCGAGACGCTGACGCTCGGCATCCGGCCCGAGCATGTCGAGATGGGCGCGGGCGACCTTGCGCTGACCCTTGTGCCAGGCGTCATCGAGCGCCTGGGCGCGCAGACCGTGGCCTATGCGGGGCTGGGATCAGAGGGCGTCGCCTTCTGCGCCATGCTGGCGGGCGCCGCGGTGATCCGCGTCGGCGAGCCCGTCGAAGCGGGCGTGCGTGCCGTCGATTGCCACCTCTTCGACGCCGCCGGCCAGGCCTTCGAGCGCCGCGTCGAACTCACCGACATCGACCTCGACCTCCTCAAGGTCACCGCCGCTTGAGGCGCGGTTTCAGGACCGGCTCGGCTCTTCAAGGGCCGCTCGAACCCGGCCGGCGCCGACTCACAACGAGTTGTCGACGGCCTCACCCCGAGCCCGTCGAAGGGCGATGATGCGAGAAGGGGTCGGGGCGCGGCCGGTTGCGCCAACGCCCCAAGCGCCGCCGCTACCAGACCAGCCCGCGCGCGGCCACCGGCTCGACGCGGGTGACGATCCCGTCGCGGTGGAAGATCATGTGGTCGAAGAGGTTCGAGACCACGCAGGTGTGGTTCGGCACGATGCGCAGGCGCTCGCCGATCGCCGGGCCGGCGCCATCGCCCGCGCCGAGATCGATCACGCCGTGCTCCTCCGACAGGCCGACGATGCGCGCGTTCGGGTAGCCGAGGACGAGGCCGTGATCGGCAAAGCCCAGGAGGTCTGAGGTCAGCGCCTTCGTGCCGGCGTCGATCACCGCGCGCGTCGCGGTCGGGCGCGACACCACCGTCGCCAGGACGTGCATGGCGCAGTCCTCCTCGCCGCAATGGCCGGCGCGCACGGTGGAGCGGTCGTTGTAGATGTAGGTGCCGGCGCGATGCTCGGTGGCGCTCGTCACCAGATGGGCGTCGAAGAGGCTCGGCGTGCCGCCGTTGCTGATCGCGGGGCAGTCGAGGCCGCGTGCCGACAGACCCGCCAGCGTCGCGGCGAAGAACGCCTCGACCTCCGCCGCCCCGCCGGTGCGCGGATAGGTCATCAGCCCGCCGAAGGCGAGGCCGTCGGCGGCATGGATGCGCGCCGCCAGCGCCACGGCGTCCTCCGGGCTCTGGACGCCGCAGCGCCCCCCGCCCGTGTCGCATTCCACCAGAACGGGCAGGGGGCGGCTCTCGCCCGCAAAGACGCCGGAGAGGCCCGCCACCGTTTCGGCGCTGTCGGCAGTGGCCTTCAGCCCGGCGATCCGCCGGTGCAGGCTCAGGAGCCGCGCCAGCTTCTCCGCGCCCCAGATGTTGAAGGTGATGAGGATGTCCTCGATGCCGGCATCGGCGAAGATCTCGGCCTCGGTGATCTTCTGGCAGTTGATGCCGCGGGCGCCCGCCGCGATCTGCTCGTGCGCCAGCGCCGGGATCTTGTGGGTCTTGATGTGCGGGCGAAAGCTCAAGCCCTGCGCGTCCATGTAGCGCTGGACACGGGCGATGTTGCCGGCGAGCCGGTCCTCGTCGATCACCGGGCGCGGCGTCGAGACGCTCTCCAGCCGGTCGCCGGGGCGCGGCAGCAGCGGTTCGTCGGTGGGGCGGCTCCGGGTTGCGATCGACATGTCAGGCGGCCTGTCCGTCTCGGGATGGATGTGTGGCATCGGGGAGGCCGAGGCCGTGCGGGTCGGCGACCATCGGCCAGATGTCGCGCGGCGCGCGGCGATAGGCGGTGGTCGCCGGCTGGTTGGGATAGGGCGTCCCGGCCGAACAATAGATGATCTCGGAGGCGATCTTCGAGAAGGAGGCGAAGAAATGGTTCGTCGACTTGATCGCGAGAATGCGCTTCGCGGCGGGATCGATGCCCATCTCGGAGAACAGGCTGGGATCGAAGCTCTGCGCCCGCGTCGAGTTGAGGATGACGTCGAGCCCGTCGAAGCGGATATGGGCGGCGTCGCCGAAGGGCGCGAAGCTCTCGCCGAAGCGCATCTGCGCGTCGCGCTTCAGCCGCACGACCTCGACCCGCGCGTCGATCGGCTGGCCGGTGCCCGGCGCGGATTTGGCCCCGAAGCGCAGCGCGATCGTCGCGCCCTCGCCGGCGGCCATGCAGACCTGTACCGCCATCGGGTCCCAGATCGTGCCGACCGCGACGCCCTCGGCGCCTTGCCCCAGAAGCTCCGCGAGGAGGACGGTCGCGTCCCCCGCCGTGCCGCCGCCTGGATTGTCCCAGACGTCGGCGATCACCACCGGTCCGGCGCTCGCGCTCGCGCTCATCGCCCGTGCCACCGCCTCGGCCGCCGACACCTGCGGCATGATGAAGGTGCCGCGTCCGGCGAAGAGCTCCAGCCCGAGCCGGCGTGCGATCGCCGCGCCCTTGTCGGGCCGCGCGTTGGTGACGGCGAGGACCTTCGTGCCCATCTCCGGCACGTCGCCGGCCATGAAACCGTGGATCACCGAAAGCGACAGGATGTCGGGGTCAGTGGCCTCGATCGCCGTCATCCGGTCGACGAAGGAGCGCATCGGCTCGCGCGAGGTCGGGAACACGTCGATCATCCGGCAGTCGAACACCGACATGACCGGCCGCACCCGGCCCTCCAGCGTGTCGGCCGCGATGCGCCAGAGATCGCGCGCCCGGTCGACGAAGTCGGTGTGCGGGAACTCCTTGAAGGCGACGAAGAATTCGGCGGCCGCGAGGCGCCGCGCCGTCAGGTGACTGTGCGGGTCGAGCTCGGCGCAGACGAGGATGTCGGGGCCGACGATCGCGCGGACATGATCCAGGAAATCGCCCTCGGTGTCCTCGTAGCCGTCGGCCACCATCGCCCCGTGCAGGCCGAGCACCACCGCGTCCACCGGCATCGCCGCGCGCAGCTGATCGAGGATCTCGTCGCGCAGGCTCTCATAGGCGAGGCGGTTGACGAGGCCCGCCGGGTCGGCCCAGGTCGCCGTGCCCTCGATGAGGGTCCAGCCCTTCTCGCGCGCCACCTCGCGCCCCACCGTGATCGGCGCGGTGCAGAGGGTCGGCGTCTCCGGGTGCTGCCCGGGCGGGGCGTAGAGCGAGGCCTCGAAGGCCCGGCGATCGACGCAGATAGGCGAGAACGTGTTGGTTTCGGTCGCCAGCGCCGCCGTGAAGATCCGCACGTGAGGTTCCCTTCCGATCTCTGAGAGTCCGTTTGACGACCCGAGCGGGTCGTCAAACGGACTCTGAAGCCGTGCCCATCGGGTTCGGCAGGTAGCCGGTGAAACCGGCGATCTTCCACCGGCCCTCGACGTGCCGGCAGAGATAAAGCGTCTGCCAGTTCATCGCGTCGAAGCCGCCGTCGGCTTTGCGCAGCCCCCCGTCGAACTTCTTGCGCGCCAGCGCCGTGTCGCCCTCGATGTCGATGACCGTGAGGGTCGTGGCGGCGAAGATCGCGGCGCGCGGGTCTTCGGCAAATCTCTGGCCGGCGAAATCGCGGGCCTGACGCAGCCATTCCTCGCGATAGGCGGCGAGATCGGGAAAGCCGAGGCGCCAGCGGTCGGGGTTGTCGCCGCGTCCCGCATCGATGCCGACGAAGCCCTCCTCCACGAAGTCGCCGGCCACCATGGCCCAGTCGGCGGCGAGGAAGGCGTCGATGTCCCGCGTCACCAGCATGGTCCAGATCGCGCGCCGCGCGGGGTCGGAGGCCGGGAAGGGATTGGCGAGGGGATCGCGCATGAAGGGCCCATTCTCGAAACGATTTTCACGGATGCGATTTTCTCTGGCAAAATTCGGCGTTCCATGGTGCTCTGTCAATCGAATGCGAAAATAATTTGCAAGGACGACCGGCCATGACGATCACGCGCTACGGGACGGGAGAGAGCGGTGCCGGTGGCAAGGCCCTGCCGTTCGCGCGCGCCGTGGAGGCCGCCGGCTGGCTCCACGTCTCCGGTCAGGTGGCGATGGAGGGCGGCGAAATCATTGAGGGCGGCATCGTCCCGCAGACCCACAAGACCCTCGCCAACCTGATGGCGATCCTGCGCGAGGCCGGCTACGGGCCGGAGCATGTCGTGCGCGTCGGCGTCTGGCTCGACGACCCCCGCGACTTCTGGACCTTCAACAGGATCTACGCCGAGACGTTCGGTGCCCATCCGCCGGCGAGGGCCTGCGTCCAGGCCTCGATGATGGTGGACTGCAAGGTCGAGATCGACTGCATCGCCTACAAGGCGCCGGCGGCGTGAGCGTTTAAGACAGACGAGGCGCGGATGCCGGCGGATCTCTTCACCGTGCTGCAGGATGAGCGGCCCCGCCTGTCGCCTTCCGAGGCGCGGATCGCCGACATCCTCCTCAGCGACTTCGAGTTCGCGGTGAACGCCTCGATCATCGAGCTGGCGGGCCGCGCCGACGTCTCGCCCCCCACCGTCACCCGCTTCTGCCGGCGTCTGGGCTGCGACAGCTTCTCGGACTTCAAGGTGCAGCTGGCGCGCACCGCCTATGTCGGCCTGCGCTATCTGCGCCCCGAGCCGCAGAGCCGCGACACCGCGGATGTCGCGAGCGACATCGTGGAAAAGGCGCAGAACGCACTCTTCCTCATGCATCGCGCGCTCGATCTTCCCGCCATCGAGCGGGCGGTCGAGCGGATCGCCGCGGCCGAGATGATCTACGCCTTCGGTTCGGGCGGCAATTCCTCGATGATCGCGGGCGAGATCCAGAACCGGCTCTTCCGGCTCGGCCTTCGCGTCACCGCCAGCGCCGACCATGCGATGCAGCTGATGATGGCCGCCGCCGCGTCCCCGCGCGACGTCATCGTCGGCTCGTCCTTCTCGGGCCGCAATGCCGAGCTGGTGCGCGCCTTCGCCTTGGCCCGCGAGGGCGGCGTCGCGACGATCGCCATCGCCCAGAGCGCCAGTCCGGTGGCCGAGGCCGCCGACATCGTGGTGCCGGTGGACCTCCCGGAGGGCGTCGACATCTTCCGGCCGACCTCGACGCGCATCGCCTACGTCGCGGTGGTCGACATCATCGCCAGCCTCGTCGCCTACCGCGTGCAGCCGCAGGCGAGCGCGACGCTCCGGCGCATCAAGCAGCAGCTCGTCGCCCATCGCGACGGCGACGACCGGCAGATCCTGGGAGACTGACGAGCCATGAGCACGACCTCTTTTCCGGGCGCCGCCCCGCACACCGTCGCGATCGTCACCGGCGGCGCCGGCGACATCGGCCGCGCCATCGCCGCGCGCCTTGCCCGCGACCATGCGCTCGTGGTGCTCGTGGATATCGACGAAGCGGCCGGCGAGCAGGCCGCGCGCGCGCTCGGCGAAGCCATCCGCTTCATCGCCGCCGACGTCACCGACCCGTTGAGCGTCGCGGCGATGGCGCGCGAGGCGCTGGCGCTCGGCCCCGTGCGCACCCTCGTCAACAATGCCGGGGCGGCGCGCGCCGTCAGCCTCCACGACACGACGCCGGAGATCTGGCGGGCCGACAACGCGCTTAACCTGGAGGCCGCCTTCCTCTGCTTTCGCGCACTGGAGGAGAGCCTGGCGGCGACCCGTGGCTCGGTGGTCAACATCGCCTCGGTCAACGGCCTCGGCGTCTACGGCCATCCCGCCTACAGTGCGGCGAAGGCCGGGCTGATCCACCTGACGCGGCTGATCGCGGTGGAATACGGGCGGCTCGGCATCCGCGCCAATGCGGTGGCCCCCGGCACGGTTCGCACGCAGGCCTGGGAGGCGAGAGCGCAGGCCAACCCCGCCGTGTTCGAGGAGGCCGCCCGCTGGTATCCGCTCGGGCGCGTCGTTGACCCCGCCGACGTCGCCGAAGCCGTGGGCTTTCTCGCCAGTCCGCTCGCCAGGGCCATCACCGGGACGTGCCTCCCCGTCGATTGCGGGCTGAGCGCGGGGCAGGGGGAACTCGCCCGCACCTTTTCCCAGTCCGACCATTACTGAGCGGGATCGCCGCCCTCATCGGCCTCGCTCATGGGCCTTGCCCGAAAGGAACCGCCCGATGCTTCCCGCCTTTCGTCTGGACTGCGCCTGGCATGCGGGCGAGAGCCCGAACGGTCGCTTCGCCTTCGCCCTGTTCAACCTCGGATCCGAGCCGATCGTGGGTTTTCAGCTTGCCTATACCGCGCTCACCCGCGTCATCGACCCCGCCGCCTGTACCGACGCGGTCTTCGTGTTGCGCGACGCCAACTATCACGCCTACGCCCCGCCCGAGGGCTTCGTGCTGGCGCCGGGCGCGGCGTGGCGCTTCACGGTCGGCGGCCTGCACCGTCCGGCCCGCCACTGCACCGATGGCGCGAAATCCGCGATCCTCACGACATCGGACGGGCGCCATCACGCCGTCGCCGTCTCCGACCTCCTGCTCGAGGGCCGCGTCAGCGAGCCGCCGCCGGTGCTTCTGCCGGAGGGCCGCCTGACCCTGCCCTTCGCGCTCCAGCCCTGGCCGCGCCGGATCGACGCCGTGCCGGGAGACGGCGTCCTTGCGGTGCTCTATCCCGGCGAGGGCGCAGGGACGGACGACATCCGCGCCGTCCACGCCGTGCTGGCGCTGTTCCAGCGGCTGTTTCCCGCCGGCCATGCGCCGTTTGCGCTCGGCGCCAGCCCGCAGGGGCGCCCGATCCGCTTCGTGCTCGACGTGGGCCTCGGCCCGGAAGCCTATGCGCTCGCCTTCTCGCGCGATGGCGTCGAGCTGCGCCACGGCGGCCCGGCAGGACGCCAATATGGGCTGACGAGCCTCGCCCAGCTTCTCGACGGGGCGCGGCGCGACCCCCGGCGCTTCCGCTTTCCCGTCGGCGGCGGCATCGAGGATGCGCCGCGCCACGGCTGGCGCGGCTGCCATCTCGACGTCTCCCGCCAGTTCTATCCGCTTGGCGACGTCTTGCGGCTTCTCGACATCCTCGCCTGGTTCAAGCTTAACACCTTCCATTGGCATCTCACCGACGACGAGGCGTGGCGCCTCGAAATCCGGCGCTATCCTGAACTCACCAGCGTCGGCGTCCTGCGCGGTCCCGACGAGCCGCTGCGCCCGCAGCTCGGCAACGGCGCCGAGCCCATGGGTGGCTTCTACTCGCAGGACGACGTGCGCGCCGCGGTCGCCCATGCCGCCATGCTGGCGATCGAGGTGGTGCCCGAGATCGACATTCCCGGCCACAACGCCGCGACGCTGGTCGCCCTCCGGGAGCTGACCGACGGGCAGGAGGCGCCGGACAGCTACCATTCGGTGCAGGGCTACGCCAACAACGCGCTGAACCCGGCGATCCCGCTGACCTACACCTTCCTCGAAGCCGTGCTGGACGAGATGGCCGAGCTCTTTCCCTCGCGCTACGTCCATATCGGCGGCGACGAGGTGGCGGACGGCGCATGGCTGGCCTCGCCAATGGCGCGGGCGCTGATGGAGCGCGAGGGCCTGGCCGGCACGTTCGAGCTGCAATCCCATTTCCTCGGCCGGGTGCAGGCGATGCTCACCGCACGCGGCAAGGTGCTCGCCGGCTGGAACGAGGTCGCCCATGGCGGCGGCGTCGAGGCGGAGGGGACGCTGCTCATGGCCTGGGAAAAGCCCGAAGTCGGCATTGCGCTGGCGCGCGAGGGCTACGACGTGGTGATGACGCCGGGGCAGGCCTATTATCTCGATATGGTGCAGGGCAAGGAATGGCAGGAGCCCGGCGCGAGCTGGGCCGGCACGGTGCCGCCGGCCCACACCTACGGCTACGAGGCGGCGGGCGACTTTCCGGCCGAGTTGCAGGACCGGCTGAAGGGCGTCCAGGCCTGCATCTGGAGCGAACATTTCCTGTCGCGCGCCTATTTCAACCGGCTGGTCTTCCCGCGCCTTCCCGCGATCGCCGAGGCCGCCTGGACCCCCGCGGACGCCAAGGACTGGGAGCGCTTCTGCGCCATCGTGCCGCTCGCCCCCCAGCTTTGACGCATCTTCCTGTCATGACGAGACCTCGATGAACCCAGCCTTCCGCATCGCCGCCGGCGGCATTCACAGCGAATGCTCGACCTATTCCCCCGTCCTCATGCAGCTGGAGGATTTTCGCGTCCTGCGCGGCCCCGAGATGTCGGGCGCCGAGACCTTCGCGTTTCTCCATGCCGAGGGCGTCCACGTCACGCCGCTGCTGCATGCGCGCGCCGTGCCGGGCGGGCCGGTGGCGCGCGAGACCTACGAGGCGCTGAAGGGCGACTTCCTCGCCCGGCTCGAAGCGGCGCTGCCGCTCGACGGGCTCTATCTCGCTCTGCACGGCGCGCTGAACGTCGAGGGCCTGGACGATGCCGAGGGCGACTGGGTCACGGCGGCCCGCGCGCTCGTCGGCGAGACCTGCATCATCGTGGCGAGCTACGATCTCCACGGCAATGTCAGCCCCCGCGTCGTCGACGGGCTCGACATCTTCGCGGCCTATCGCACCGCGCCGCACATCGACACACGTGAAACAATGGAGCGCGCCTTCGCCATGCTCGCCTCGGCGCTGCGCGACGGCGTGCGGCCGGGGATCGCTTGGGCACCCGTGCCCGTGCTGCTGCCGGGCGAATGCACGTCCACGCAGGACGAGCCGGCGCGCGGGCTCTATGCGGCGTTGCCGGGCTTCGACGCGCGGCCGGGCATCCTCGATGCCAACCTGATGATCGGCTATGTCTGGGCCGACGAGCCGCGCGCCACCGCCTGCGCCGTCGTCACCGGCACCGACCGGTTGGCGGCGCTGGCGGCGGCGGGCGAGATCGCCGGCGCCTACTGGGTGGCACGCGAACACTTCGGCTTCGGACCGGTGACGGGGCCGCTCGCCGAGATGCTGGATCTCGCCGAGTCCGCTACGACGCGGCCCGTCATCCTCGCCGACAGCGGCGACAACCCGACAGGCGGCGGCGTCGGCGACCGCGCCGACGTCCTCGCCGGGCTCCTGGCGCGGGATTTCCGCGGCGCTCTCATGGCTGGCATCACCGACCGACCTGCGGTGGAGGCCTGTTTCGCGGCCGGTGAGGGGGCGACGCTCACCCTCTCGATCGGCGGCAGTCTCGACCCATCGAGCCGGCCCGTGGAGACGCAGGCGACGGTCGTCCGGCTCGACGATGCCGGGACTGCGCGCGAGCGTCAGGCGGTGGTGGCGCTGGGAGGCGAGGGCGGCATCACGCTCGTGCTGGCGGCGCGCCGTCGGCCCTATCACGACCTCGCCGACTTCCACCGCCTCGGCCTCGATCCCGCCGGGGTGCGGCTCCTCGTGGTGAAATCGGGCTACCTCTCGCCGGAACTCGCCCCCATCGCCAACCCCAACCTGATGGCGCTGACCGACGGCGTCGTGAACCAGGACATTCCCCGCCTCGCCAGCCGCCGCCGCGCGGGACCGCAGTTCCCGTTCCAGCGCGACTTCGAGTTCACGCCCGCGCCCCGGCTCTCGGCGCGCTGGAACGAGGGCGGCGCTTGAGCGATCCGGGTCCCGTCGTGAGCGCCCCGACCCCGACGGCCGCCTCGGGGCGCTCGCTTCCCGCGCTGCTGCGCGATCCCACGATCCGCGCCAGCATCCTCGCCATCTTCTTCTACGGCTTCTCGGGCGCGGCCACCGCGCCCTACCAGTCCGTCATCGGCCTCACCGAACTGAAGCTCGGCAACGGGCTCTACGCGCTCCTCATCCTCCTCGGCGCCACCGTTAACGTCCTCGTCAGCATCTCGATCGGCATTCTCGCCGACCGGATCGGGCGCTACCGGTCGCTGATGATCGTGGTCGGCCTGTTCGGCGTCACCGGCTACGGGCTGATCTACGCCGTTCCGACGCCGGCGAGCTTCGTCCTCGCCTCGCTCCTGCTGCTGCCGGTCTATCACTCGATCAACTCGCTGCTCTTCGCCAACGTGCGGGTGACCACCGACCGGCTCGACGGCGCCGCGGCGGGCGCGGTGAACTCCACCGTGCGCGCGGCGATCTCGCTCTCCTGGGTGCTGGTGCCCGGCCTCGTGGCGCTTCTGCTCGTCGGGCGCGCCAGCATGTTGCCGGCCTATCTCATCGCCAGCCTCGCGGCGCTCGCCACCGTCCTCGCCGTCCTGGTTCTGCTGCCCGACAACCCGGCGCGGCCCCGCGCCGCGCCGACGGGCGCGGCGGCGTCCGCCTATCTCGCGGGCTTTGCCGAGGTGCTGTCGCCGCGCGTCTTCGTCCGGCTGCTGGCGCTGGCGCTCATTGCCTCGACGCTGCATGTCAACGCCGCCGTGCTGCCGATGATCGTGACGGGCGCGGCGGGCGGTGACGTCACGGATATCGGCGTCACCGTCGGCGCGGTGGCGCTGCTCGAGGTCGTGTTCATCTTCGTCTGGGCCGGCATCCAGCGGCGCATCGGCAACGTGCGGGCGCTGATCGCCGGCACCGTGATCTACGCCGCCTATCTGGCGCTCCTCGGACTCGCCTCCTCGCCGGTCCACGTCTACGCGCTGACGCTTCTCAGCGGCTTCGGCGCCGCGGCGATCATCTCGATCCCGATCACCTACCTGCAGGATCTCATCGCGGGTCGGCCGGGCCTCGGGAGCTCGCTGATCTCGGTGAACTTCTTCATGGCCGGCGGGCTCTGCGCCGCGCTCTTCGCCTTCGGCACCTGGATCACCGACTACAGCGGCACCTCGATCCTCGGTGCGCTCGCCGCCCTCGCCGGCGCGGCCCTGCTCTTCGCGCTCGACGGGCGGCGGGCGGCTGTAAAGTAGGGGCTGGAGACCGGTCGAGCCCGGTCTGCGTCAGCGCTCGCGAGGCCTTGGCAAGGGCCGGATACGACAACGCCCTTGCCGGGGGAGGACCGGCAAGGGCGTCATGGTGTGGCCAGGCAACGGTGGGAGGAACCGTGCGGCCGGTCCGCTGCGATCGTGGGAGGAACGACCGCCGCGAAGCTCTGAAACTCGTTAGCGCACCGACTGGCGGGCGAGGGTCGGGATGTCCGAGCGCGAGATGCCGAGGTCGGCGAGTTCGCGCTGCGAGAGACGGTTCAGCTCGGCGGCCGTGTTGCGATACTGGCGCCAGGTCTGGAAGGAGCGAGCGAGGCTCATGGGATCTATCCTTTGGGTCGGCTTCTCGTCGGTGGAAGCCGGTGCGGTTCGTTTCGACACCCATTACCTAGCCGCTCGCATCGCCGGGCAGTAGCGCTAAGCCGGCATGGCAGCCCTCGCATTCTTCGCTATCTCGCACCTGCGTTGCAGCCATGCGCTCAGCGAATGGCTTGATCATCTGAAATGGAAACCATTTGATGAATCGACGCTGACAAAGGGTCCGATGGCCTGCAAATGGGGAACTGTGCAAACTGTGTTCCGGTAGAAGAATCGCCGGAGCCGCATTCCCATATAATCAGCATGACGAATGATTGGATGCACTGCACAAGAACGGGGTCCGACCACCGTCTCGCCTGCGATGATCGTCGCCCGGACCCTCTTGTGGGATCGCCCTCTGCGGCAGATCTGTCGTGATCGTGGACCACAACCGACGGCACCCCAACCCCAGCGCGTGGCTCGACTGTTCATACGTCGCGTTTCCCCTTAGGAATATGCCTTGAACGAGGTTCAAGCATCGGAAGACGCCACGTCATGAACGGACAATCCGAGCCACAGGGGCGAACCGGTCCGGAGGGAGAGCGCAGCCAGGCGGCGTCGCTGCGGCTCGGCGTCCGGCTGAAGCTGGCGCGCCAGACGCGCGGCATGACGCTGAAGGCCCTGTCGCTGAAGGCCGACTGCTCCGAAAGCCTCCTGTCGAAGGTCGAGAACGGCAAGGCCTCGCCCTCGCTGCCGATGCTGCACAAGCTCGTCGAGGTGCTCGGCACCAATATCGGCTGGATGTTCGAGGAGGTCGACGGCGAGGAGGGCATCGTCTTCCGCGCGGGATCGCGCCCGCTCATCGCCCTCGACCCGCTACGCCAGGGCGAGGGTATCGCGCTCGAGCGGGTCATTCCCTATTCGGCCGGGCATCTTCTCCAGTGCAACATCCACCATATCGGCCCCGGCGGCACGAGCGCCGGCCCGATCCAGCATTCGGGCGAGGAGGTCGGCTATCTCATCGCCGGCGAGATCGAACTCTTCGTCGAGGCGCGCGCCTTCCGGCTCGGCCCCGGCGACAGCTTCGCCTTCCGCTCGGAGCTGCCGCACCACTACCGCAATGTCGGCGAGGTGCCGGCCAGCATCTTCTGGGTGAACACGCCGCCGACGTTCTAGGCAGGTCCTGCCTTCGCTCCGCGCACGAAATGCCTGCAATCTCGGCAGTTTCATTATATGGCGCTGCAGCGAGCAATTGAGTTGACAGCCATTCAAGTTTCTTGAATTCTCTCCCCAGCGCAGAAGCGCGACCGAGGGCCCGCCGGGCCGCCGAGCCAAAGGGGAATTCCATGCGCCTGTCCCAGATCCTCTCCGGTGGCGTCGCCGCCGCCGTCCTGACCCTCGGCTTCGGCGCCGCCTCCGCGCAGGCCGACACCTACGCGCTCGTGACGATCAACAGCCAGGCGCTGTTCTTCAACCAGATCAACGACGGCGCCAAGGCCGCCGCCAAGGCCGCCGGCGCCGAGCTGGTGATCTTCGACGCCAACAACGTGCCGGCGGCGCAGAACTCGGCGATCGAGACCTACATCACCCAGAAGGTCGACGGCATCATCCTCGTCGCCATCGACGTGAACGGCGTCAAGCCGGCCATCACCGAGGCCAAGGCCGCCGGCATCCCCGTGGTGGCGATCGACGCGCAGATCCCCGGCGGCGACAACGTCTCCTTCATCGGCGTCGACAACGCCAAGGCCGGCGCCGACATCGGCAAGTTCTACGCCGACTACGTGAAGGCCGAGATGGGCGGGGAGGCGACCGTCGGCGTCGTCGGCGCGCTCAACTCCTTCATCCAGAACCAGCGCCTCGACGGCTTCAAGCAGGCCGCCACCGCCAGCGGCGAGAAGATTGCGTTCCTCGACACGGTGGACGGGCAGAACGTGCAGGACGTGGCGCTCGGCGCCGCCGAGAACCTGATGACCGCCAACCCGACGATGAAGACGCTCTACGCCACCGGCGAGCCGGCGCTGATCGGCGCGGTCTCGGCCGTCGAGAGCCAAGGCCGGCAGGCCGACGTCAAGGTCTTCGGCTGGGACCTGACGGCGCAGGCGGTCAAGGGCATCGACGAGGGCTGGGTCGCCGCCGTGGTGCAGCAGGATCCCGCCGGCGAGGGCAAGGCCGCCGTCGAGGCGCTGGTGAAGCTGAAGAAGGGCGAGAGCGTCGAGCCGATCATCAACGTGCCCGTCACCATCGTCACCAAGGCCAACGTCGATCAGTTCCGCGCCATGTTCAAGTAAGCCGGCGCACAGTTCCCCGTGGGCGATCTCGCCCGCGGGGTTCCCGTCCCGCGAACCATCCAGCCGATCGGATGCCGCCCGTCCGGCGGCGTCCGCATCCGATGCAGGACCTCAAGCCATGACCCTTCCCCCGCCCGATCGCGTCCGCATGACCGGGATCTCGAAACGCTACGGGCCGATCCAGACGCTGCACGACGTCTCGCTGCGGCTGGCGCCGGGCGAAGTGCTCGGCCTCGTCGGTGACAACGGCGCGGGCAAGTCGACGCTGTCGAAGGTCCTGTCCGGCGCGGTGGTGCCCGATGGCGGCACGATCGAGATCGACGGCGTTCCCGTCGCCTTCGCATCTCCCGCCGACGCGCGCGCCGCCCATGTCGAGATGGTCTACCAGGACCTCTCGCTCTGCGACACGGTGGATGTCGCGGGCAATCTCTTCCTCGGCCGCGAGCCGCGCCGCAAGGTCGCCGGGCTCCCCTTCCTCGACAAGCCGCGCATGCATGCCGACGCCAAGTCGATGCTGGAGCGGCTTGGCATCGTCATCGCCGACACGAAGCTTCTCGTTGAGAACCTCTCGGGCGGCCAGCGCCAGTCGATCGCGATCGGGCGCGCCGCCTCCTTCGATCCGAAGGTTCTCATCATGGACGAGCCGACGGCCGCCCTCGCGGTGGCCGAGGTCGAGGCGGTGCTGGAGTTGATCCGCACGGTCTCGGTGCGCGGCGTCAGCGTCATTCTCATCACCCACCGCCTGCAGGACCTCTTCCTCGTCTGCGACCGCATCCAGGTCATGTACGAGGGCCGCAACGTCGCCGAGCGGCGTATCGAGGACACCAGCATCGAAGACGTCGTGAACCTCATCGTCGGCCGCAAGTTCCAGGCGCGCTCGGCCGGGCATCGCGGCGAAGACTCGGGAGCCCTGCCGGCATGACCCCCACCAAGACCGATGCGGCGCTCGACGTCGCCCCCCTTCATGCCGCCCCCCTTCATGCACCGGGCCATGCGCCGCGCGTGCGCCGGACCAACTGGCGCGATCGCTTCATGGCCAATGGCAGCGTCGCCTCGATCGCGATCTTCTTCGCCCTCGTCTGCCTTCTCTTCACGCTGACCACCGACGCCTTCCTCACCACGCCGAACCTTCTCAACATCATCCGCCAGTCGGCCCCGCTCCTCATCGTCGCGGCCACCATGACCTTCGTCATCACAACCGGCGGCATCGATCTTTCGGTCGGCTCGGTGCTGGCGCTGGTCTGCGCGCTCTCGGCGGCGCTCCTGCAGTTCGGTCTGCCCTGGCCGGTGGTGATCCTCGCCATGCTGGCGCTCGGCGCACTCGTCGGTGCGATGCAGGGCTTCTTCGTCGCCTACGAGGGCATTCCCGCCTTCATCGTGACGCTGGCCGGCCTCTCGGTGATCCGGGGCCTGGCGCTCCTCATCACCGGCGGCTACTCGATCCCCATCGCGCCCGACAGCCCGTTCGTGATCATGGGTCGCGGCTGGTTCCTCGGTGTGCCCATTCCCGCCTGGATCGCGCTCGCCGCGCTGATCATCGCCTGGATCGCCTTCAACCAGACGCGGTTCGGCCGCTACGTCACCGGCATCGGCGCCAATGCCGAGGCGGTGCGCCGGGCCGGCGTCGACACGCGCTTCACCACGATGATGGTCTACGTCCTCTCCTCCAGCGCCGCCGCGCTCGCCGGCATCGTGCTGGCGGGGCGGCTCGGTTCGGGCTCGTCCAATTCCGGCCAGGGCTTCGAGCTGGAGGTGATCGCCGCCGTGGTGCTCGGCGGCACCAGCCTCTTCGGCGGGCGCGGCACGCTGGTCGGCACTGTTCTCGGCGCGCTCACCGTCTCGGTGATCGCCAACGGGCTGATCCTCTCGCACATGTCGCCTTTCCTGACGCCGATCATCACCGGCTGCATCATCCTCGTCGCGATCTGGCTGAACTTCCGCCTGTTCCGCGGCGCGTCCCGCAAGCGCTGACCCGATGGAACTCGACTTCCAGCCCCGCACCCCCGCGCCCACCGGCATCGGCGTCGCCACCGGCCATGCGATGACCGTCGCGGGACCGATCCCGGTCGAAGACATGGGCGTCACGCTCATGCACGAGCACATCTTCATCGACGGCGAAAAGTCGTGGTCCTGCCCGTGCCATCCCGATCTTCGCGCGATGGCCGAGGAGCCCGTGCACATGGGCATCATCGGCGAGCTGCGGATGAACCCCTACATCAACCGCGACAACGTCTCGCTGACCGACAGCGACCTGGCGCTCTCCGAGCTCAAGCTCTTCCAGGCGCTCGGCGGCCACACGGTGGTCGATCCCACCAATATCGGCATCGGCCGCGATCCGCAGAAGCTCGCGCGCATCTCGCGCATGAGCGGGCTGAAGATCGTGATGGGCTCGGGCTTCTATCTCGAGCACACCCATCCCGACTGGCTGAAGCGGATGGATGTCGACGAGGTGACGGAGTTCCTCGTCCACGATGTCGGCGGCGCGGCCGAGAAGCCGGAGGTCATCGCCGGCATCATCGGCGAGGTCGGGGTGTCCAAGGACTTCACGGCCGAGGAGCGCAAGTCGCTGCGGGCCTCGGCGCGGGCTTCGGCGCGCACCGGCGTGCCCCTGTCGATCCACCTGCCGGGCTGGGAGCGCCTCGCCCACGAGGTGCTCGACATCGTGGAAGGCGAGGGGGCCGATCTCAGGCACACCGTGCTCTGCCACATGAACCCCAGCCACGACGACCTGCCCTACCAGAGCGCGCTGGCCCAACGCGGCGCGTTCCTGGAATACGACATGATCGGCATGGACTATTACTATGCCGACGCCGACTCGCAGTCGCCCTCCGACGAGGAGAACGCCCGCGCCATCCGTTCGCTGGCGGATCTCGGCCATGCCGACCGGCTGCTGCTCAGCCAGGACGTCTTCCTCAAGATGATGCTGACCCGCTTCGGCGGCTTCGGCTACGCCTACATCCTCAAGCACTTCGTGCCGCGCCTGAAGCGCCACGGCCTCGACGCGGCCGTGATCGACCGGATGCTCGTCGACAACCCGCGCGCCGTCTTCTCCTCAGCGGCGTAAAGCGCTCCCTTCCTCCTCGTCTTCTTCCCAAGGAAACAGCATCATGTCCCGATCCAAGGTCCTCCTCGCGGGCGAATCCTGGGTGTCCACCGCGACGCACATCAAGGGCTTCGACCAGTTCCCGACCGTCACCTACCACCAGGGCGCGGACGAACTCCTCGCGGCGCTGAAGGACAGCCCGTTCGACATCACCTTCATGCCCGCCCATGCCGCGCAGCGCGACTTCCCGCAGACGATCGAGGGCTTACGCGAATACGACGCGGTGATCCTGTCCGACATCGGCGCCAACACGCTGCTGCTGCATCCCGACACGTGGATCCATTCCAAGACCACCCCGAACCGGCTGAAGCTCCTGCGCCAGTATGTCGAGGAAGGCGGCGCGCTCCTGATGTTCGGCGGCTACTACTCGTTCCAGGGCATCAACGGCGGTGCGCGCTATGCCCGCACCCCGGTCGAGGACGTGCTGCCCGTGACGTGCCTGCGCTTCGACGACCGCGTCGAGGTGCCCGAGGGCTTCACGCCGGTGGTGACGGGCGCCGCCTCGCACCCGATCCTTGAGGGGCTCGGGGCCGAGTGGCCGGTGCTTCTGGGCTACAACGAGGTCGAGCTGAAGCCGGGCGCCGAGGTTCTCGCCACCGTCTCCACCGAATACGGCTCGCAGCCGCTCCTCGTCACCGGCACCTACGGCAAGGGCCGCTCGGTGGTCTGGACCTCGGACGTCGGCCCGCATTGGCTGCCCTCGACCTTCATCGCCTGGGAGGGCTACGCCAAGCTCTTCGCCGCGATGCTCGCCTGGTCCATCGCCAAGGATTGAGGCCGATGGCGGGTCCGGCCTCCACCGTCCACGTCGTCGGCAATGCCGGGCTCGACACGACGTTTCGCTTGGTGCGCCTGCCCGCGCCCGGCGAAACGCTGAACGCCGACGGCGGCGGGCAGGGCCTCGGCGGCAAGGGCGCCAACCAGGCGGTGGCCGCGAGCCGCACCAGCGCGCGCGTCACCCTCCATGCGGCGCTGGGGTCGGACGCTGCCGCGGGCACCATCCGCGAGCGGCTGGCGGCTGAAAGCCTCGACCTTGCCGGATTGGTGACGGCGGCGGGGCCGAGCGACAGCTCCGCCATCCTCGTCGACGCCGTCGGCGAGAACGCCATCGCCACGCTCAACGATCGCGCGCGCGGCTTCGACCCGCTGGCGGGGACGGGCCTGACGGCCCGCCTCGCGCCCGGAGACATCCTCCTGATGCAGGGCAACCTGCCGGCGGGGGTCACGCAAGCCTGCCTCGCCTTCGCGCGGGCGCGCGGTGCGACGACGATCTTGAACGCCAGCCCGCTCGATGAGCGCGAGACGTGGCGCCTCGACGCCGTCGACTGGCTCGTGGTCAATGCCGGCGAGGCCGGGACGTTGACCGGCGCGGATGACCCTGCCGTCGCTGCCGCCCGCTTGCGGGCGCTCGGCGCGGCGCAGGTGATCGTCAGCCTCGGCGCCGGCGGCGCACTGATGGTGGATACGGCCGGCACGCGGCAGTTTCCCGCCGCGCCCGTCACGCCGCTCGACACGAGCGGGGCAGGCGACGTCCTCTGCGGCGTCTTCACCGGGCTCCTCGCGCGAGGGCATACATCGACGCGGGCCTTGCGCCTCGCCGTCACGGCGGCCGGCATCGCGGTGACGCGGCCGGGCACGCTGGAATCCTGTCCGAGCGCCGCCGAGATCGCCGCGCTCCTCCTGTCAGAACCGAAAGATCCGTCATGAGCACCCAACCCATCGGCCCCCAACCCATTGGACAAGTCGGCGGCGACGCCATCACGGCGATCTTCGGCCGTTCGAAGGCGATCATCGGCGTCGTCCACCTCCTGCCGCTGCCCGGTAGTCCCCGCTTCGACGGCGAGGCGGTGGAGGCGATCTACGCCCGCGGGCTGAATGACGCGATCGCCTATCTCGCCAACGGCTGCGACGGCGTCATCGTCGAGAACCACGGCGACGTGCCTTTCGCCAAGCCCGACGACATCGGCCCCGAGACCGCCGCGCACATGAGCGTCGTCGCCGACCGGATCAGGCGCGAACTTGGGAAGCCCATCGGCATCAACGTGCTCGCCAACGCCTCGATTCCCGCGCTCGCCATCGCCAGCGCGTCGGGCGCCGCCTTCGTGCGCGTCAACCAGTGGGCCAACGCCTATGTCGCCAACGAGGGCTTCATCGAGGGCGAGGCCGCCCGCGCCATGCGCTACCGCGCGCAGCTTCGCGCCAAGGGCATCCGCATCTTCGCCGACGCGCATGTGAAGCACGGCGCGCACGCCATCGTCGCCGACCGCCCGGTGGAGGAGCAGGTCAAGGACCTCGTCTTCTTCGACGCCGATGCGGTGATCGCCACTGGCCAGCGCACCGGCCATGCGGCGGATCTCAGCTACATCCGCATGATCAAGGAAGCGTCCGGCCTGCCGACGCTGGTCGGCAGCGGCGTGACGCCCGAGAACGCCCGCGACATTCTCGACATCGTCGACGGGGTGATCGTCGCCAGCTCCCTGAAGCACGACGGCGTCTGGTGGAACCCGGTCGAGCCCGAGCGCGTCAAGCGCTTCATCGCCGGCCTCGGGCGGTGAGCGCGGCGCCTCCCCGCATCGATGCCGACCGGCTGCTGAAACGCCTCGACGCCTTCGCGGCGGTCGGCGCCACGCCGCGCGGCGGGGTCGATCGTCAGGCGCTCACCGTGGGCGACCGCGAGGTGCGTGCGATGCTGGCGGGGCTCGGCGTCGCACGCGGCTTCACGGTAGAGCAGGACGCAGCCGCAAATCTATTCCTGCGCCGGTCCGGCACGGACGGCGCGTTGCCGCCGCTCCTTCTCGGCAGCCATCTCGACACCCAGCCGACCGGCGGGCGCTTCGACGGAGCGCTCGGCGTCCTCGCCGGCTTCGAGGTGCTGGAGGCGCTGGAGGATGCCGGCGTCGCCACGCGCCGCGCGGTCGAACTGGCGGTCTGGACCAACGAGGAGGGCAGCCGCTTCCTGCCGGGCTGCCTGGGGTCGCAGGCCTTCGCCGCCGGCGCGCTGTCGCCCGAATGGGCGGGCCGTCATGGACCGGACGGCGCGCGGCTCGGCGACGAGCTGGCGGCGACGCTCGACGCCCTGCCCGGCGCGGCCCTTCGCCCGCTCGGCCGGCCGATCTCGGCCTATCTCGAACTCCATATCGAGCAGGGACCGGTGCTCGAGCGCGAGGGCCTCGCCATCGGCGCGGTGACGGGCATCCAGGGCACGCGCTGGCTGGAGGTGACGATCACCGGCGCCGCCGCCCATGCCGGCACGACGCCGCCCGCCTATCGCCGCGATCCGATGGTGGCCGCGGCCGCCGCGCTTCACCGGCTCGCAGGGGTGATGGCACGCGATGGGCTGGCGCGCCTGACGGTCGGGCGCATCCGGGCCGAACCCGGCTCGATCAACGCCGTTCCCGAGCGCGTCGTCCTCACGCTGGACCTGCGCCATCCAGACGCCGAGGCGCTCGACGCCATCGAGCGCATGGTGCGCGAGGAACTGGGGCAAGCGGCCACGGAGGCCCGCTGCGAGGCGAGCGCGACGGTGGTCTTCGACATGGCGCCGGTGGCCTTCGACGCGGCGATGGTGGCGCTGGTGGAGGCGTCGGCCGCAGTGGCCGGCCACGCCTCGCGCCGCCTCGTCTCCGGCGCCTTCCACGACGCGCTGTTCCTCGCGCGCCTCGCCCCCGCCGCGATGATCTTCGTGCCCTGCCGCGACGGGATCAGCCACAACGAGGCCGAGTTCGTCGAACCGCGCTTCGCGGTGGCGGGCGCCGAGACGCTGCTGGAGGCGACGCTTCGGGCGGCGGTTTGAGGGCAGCGGTCCGTTCCGAGTGGCGCTCGGTGCCCGTCGCCGGGTTGGCTGGCTGCTCGGCCGTTTCGCAGCCCGCGCCAAGCGATGGAGCCCGCCCGGCGTCCGTGCGTTGATGGCGTGAACCCCACGGGAGACTGCCATGACCGATATGACCCTGTCCGACCTGTCCGACGCCATGCGCGACATCGACTTCTGCATGCTGTCGACGCGCACCGAGGGCGGCGCCATCGCCGCGCGGCCGATGAGCAACAATGGCGACGTCGCCTACGAGGGCGACTCGTTCTTCTTCACCTACGAGACGGCGCGCACCGTCTCCGACATCGAGCGCGACCCGAAGGTCGGGCTCGGCTTCCAGGGCAAGAAGGGCCTTCTCGGCAAGCCGCCGCTCTTCATCTCGGTCGAGGGCGTCGCCGAGCTGATCCGCGACAAGGCCGTCTTCGAGGCGCACTGGACCAAGGATCTCGACACTTGGTTCAAGGACGGCATCGACACGCCCGGCATCGTGCTGGTCAAGGTCCATGCCGCGCGCATCCATTACTGGAACGGCGAGGACGAGGGCGAAATACCGGTTCGCTGATCCCGCGTCTTTCACGAGCCGACCGGGCGTCAGCCGCCCGGTCGATGTGTCTGCCCGTGCCCCGTCAGGGAATAAGGCGATCCGTGCGCAGCTGCGCGAAGAGATCGAAGAAGGCCTCGTCCGTCGTCTGGTAGGCAGTGAAGCCGAGGCGGCGGCTCTTCGACATGTCGGTGACCACCTCGATCGGCCGGCCGAGATCGGCGTCGGTGTGCCAGGGCGAGGCAAGGCGGGCGAGATCGGCCTCGGCGAGACCCTCGCGTGCGGCGATCTCGCGCCAGAGCGGCGCATCCCCCGCCATCTGTTCCTCGAGCGTCTGCACCGTGCCGTCGAAGGGCGCGGGCTCGAGGCCGAACCAGCCTGCGATGCGGCCCCACATCCAGCTCCAGCGGAAGATGTCGCCGTCGACGATGTTGAAATCCTGGTTCGCCGCGGCCGGGGTCTGCGTGGCCCAGAGCAGCTGGCGAGCGAGCTGGCGCGCGTCGGTCATGTCGGTCAGGCCGTTCCACTGCGCGGCCGAGCCGGGGAAGCGGAAGGGCCGTCCGGTCTCGCGGCAGATCGTGGCGTAGACCGCGAGCGTCGTGCCCATGTTCATCGCATTGCCGACGGCCTTGCCGATCACCGTGTGCGGGCGGTGGACGCTCCACGTGAAACCGTCGCGCTCGGCGGCCGCAAAGACTTCGTCCTCCTGCGCATAGTAGAAGTTGTCGACGTCGAGCCGGCCTTGGGTCTCGCGGAACGGCGTCTGCGGCAGGGTGCCCTGGCCGTAGGCCTCGAACGGGCCGAGATAGTGCTTGAGACCGGTGACGAGCGCGACGTGGCGCACCGAGCCGGCGGGCCTCAGCGCCGCCAGCAGGTTGCGCACCATCGCCGAGTTGACGCGGATGTTCTCGGCCTCGCTCTCCTGCCGCGCCCAGGTGGTGATGAACACCGCCTGCGGGGTCAGGCCTTCGAGCGCCGTCTCCAGCGAGGCGGGATCCTGCAGGTCGGCCGCCACCGGCGTCACGCCGGGTTGCTCGCCCGGCTTGCGGGCGAGGCCCAGCACCTGCCAGCCCTCGGAGGCCAGAAGCGCCGCCGTCGCGCTCCCGACGATGCCGCTCGCGCCCACCACCAGTGCCGTCTTCGTCATGATCGTCTCTCCGGATTGTCGTCGTGGACCGGCACCTAGGCAGCCGCGGGGCGAGCGGCTAGACGGAACCATTCGGGGACATAGGCACCAAAGGGTATCCAGATGCAGACGCGGAGCGACGAGACGGACTGGCGCGAGGACTGCGCGCCGCGCCGGGTGATGGAGATCTTCGCGACCAAGTGGACGAGCATGGTGCTGCACACGCTCGACGCCCGGCACGAGGGCCGCGCGCGCACCGGCGTCCTGCTGCGCAGCCTGCCCGGCATCTCCAAGAAGATGCTGACGCAGACGCTCCGCGAGATGGAGGCGAGCGGCCTCCTGACCCGGCATGTCGAGGGCACCGTGCCACCGGCGGTGGAGTATCGCCTGACGGCGCTCGGCCGCCGCTTCGTCGAACCGGTGGAACTGCTCTACGCCTGGGGCCGCGCCAACCCCGACGCGCTCGACGCGCTGCGCGCCCGCCCGACCTCGCGCCGGGCCGTCGCCGTCTGACGCGAGGGGCGTGGGATTGCGTGGCTCTTTCGCTGACGGGCGACAGGCGTCCGAGGCGTCGGGAGCGGGGACGATCCGCTCCGTTGCTCCTGCTACGGTTCGGTGGTTCGACGCAGACTTAAACTTCCATGTCTCCATATCCGTTTATGGCATCGAGGGTTCGAGGCTTTGGACGAGACGTCCCGACCGTTGGGATGTTCGGACCCTGAAAAAGGGCGGGCGCTCGATCGAAAGGGGATGCCGTCCGACCGAAATGTGGCCTCGGCCATGGTGGGACAGCGTGGCATGCCAGTCCGGCAGATCGACCGATGCGGCGGAAGCGAACGCCGCCTTACCGCAGCGGCCACTTTGTTCCGCCACCCCGCGGACATGCGCCTGTCATGGTGCCGCGATAGAGAGCGGCGGAACGATCCGGTTCGGCGCTGCCCGGCGTCCCATCCGTCCTGCGATGCGCCGAACCCATCGTTCTCGTCCGACCTGTTGCGTGCGTCCGTCCGGTGTCAGCCCGCCGGCCGGGCGACGCGCAGGAACCTATCGGGCGTCAGCCGGGGCACTCCGACGTCCGAACCGCGCGCGGAGGCCTTCGACAGCCGCTCGCGCGGCTCCAGCATCACCGCTGCCATGACCTCGATCGTCGCGGGCGAATAGACGTGGCCTTGCGGCGTGCGGATCCAGGGATGCAGGTCCTCGCGCTCGCGGTCGTCCTGCATGCCGACGGCGTAGTTGATGGCGTGGCGCAGCGATTCCCAGCGCGCGGCCGTCTGTTCACGCATCGAGCCGCCGATGTTCCAGGCATGCGGATCGGGTTTCTGGGTGCGATGCCCCCAGATCAACGTGGTGATCTCGTCGTCTGCCATGCGGGTGGTCCTCGTGCTGGCCGATCGATCGGCCGCTGACAGGTGCAACGCGCAACGGCGTCCGGCCGTTGCACCCGGCGCATGCGCTGCCGGGCCCGGACGCTTGCCCGGCTCCGCAAAACGCGCGATGACAACGGTTGGATCGCGACGGGCCGGCGGACACACCGCCGGCGGCGGTCGTCGGGAGAGTTGAGATGGCCAAGGGTCAGGTTCGCAGCAACAAGGAAACCCGCAAGCCGAAGGCGGACAAGAAGACCAAGGTCGATGCGGCGGCGATGACCGTCCCCGGCAAGTTCGCCGCGCCGCAGAAGGATTCCGGCAAGAAGTAAGCCGGTTGGTCGCCTCGGCGCCGGACTGAAGCCTCGCCCCCGCGCGAGGCTTCGTTGGTTATGCGGCGCGCTTGGTCGCTGGCGTTCGGCGGCCGAACGTTCCCCAAGGTTTCAAGACGAGGTTTCATCGCCCGTCCGGGGAGAAGTGCCCGGCAGGGCGATGAGGAGCTTGGCGTCGGAATGTCCGGCGCTTCGCGTTCGTCGTTCCGTTGGACTACGACGGAAGTCCTCTCTTCCCATGCCGGACCTTCTCCCCGGAGGGGCGAAGGAGGCGGCATGGGCGGCGGGCGGACGTCAGGTCTGCGGTCAGGCCGCGAGCGTGTCCCGAATGAGCGCCGCCAATCGCGGGATGCCGTCCGCGACGGCGCGCTCGTTGGCCAGCGTGAAGGACAGGCGCAGCGTGTTGCGGCCAGAGCCGTCGGCATGGAACGCGCTGCCCGGCACGAAGGCGACGCGAGCCTCGCGGACGGCGCGCGCCAGAAGGTCGGTCGTGTCGATTGCGTCGGGCAGCGTCAGCCAGACGAACATGCCCCCCTCCGGCCGGCTCCAGTGCACGCCCTCGGGCATGTGGGCGGCCAGCGCCGCCAGCACCGCATCGCGGCGCGCGCCGTAGGCGGCGACGAGCTTGTTGACCTGGGTGTCATAGGCGGTCTCGGCAACGAGATGGATCGCCATCTGGTTGATCGAGGGGCTATGGAGGTCGGCGGCCTGCTTCATCAGCACGAGCTTGTCGATGATGGGGCGCGGGGCACAGACCCAGCCGACGCGAAGGCCCGGCGCCAGGATCTTCGAGAAGGAGCCGCAGTAGATCGTGCGGGCCCTGTCGATGCCTCCCGATCGCGCGCAGTCGAGCGCCAGGATCGGCGGCACGCCTTCGCCATCAAAGCGCAGCGCCCGGTAGGCGGCGTCCTCGATCACCGCGATGTCGAGCTCGCCGGCGAGATCGAGCAGCGCCTCGCGCCCGGCACGGTCCAGCGTCTCGCCGGTCGGGTTGGCGAAGTCGGGAACGAGATAGGCGAATTTCGGCTCGCCGCCGGCCGCGCGCGCCGCCGTGCGGTAGGCCTCCGGCGTCATGTTGCCGCCGGCCAGCGTCAGCCGGTCGTAACGCGGCTCGTAGGCGTTGAAGGCCTGGAGCGCGCCGAGATAGGTCGGCCAGGTCACGAGCGCGGTGTCGCCGGGCGACAGGAAGAGCTTGCCGAGATAGTCGAGCGCCTGCTGCGAGCCGGACGTGATGAGGATATTACCCTCGTCGCAGGCGACGCCGATCTTGCCCATCTCGCCCGCCAGCCAGCGGCGCAGCGGCAGGTAACCCTCGCTCACCTGGTACTGCAGGGCGGCGTTGGCCGCCGGGCCGCCGAGGATCTCGGCATAGGCGGTCTGGAACGCTTCGTGCGGAAACAAAGCGGGGTCGGGAATGCCGCCGGCGAACGAGATGATGTCGGGCTGGTCGAGCAGCTTGAGAAGCTCTCGGATTTCGGATGCCCGCATGCGCGCGGAGCGGGTCGCGAAGAGATCGGTCAGGGTCATCGGCAGGTCCTCCCGCCGCGTCTTCTCACGCGGCGGGAAACTATGTCAACATTGCTGACCTTTATTGTCGTCAGCTCTGGCCGAGATCCTGCAGCAGGCCGGCGGCCAGCGTCAGGCGGGCGACCGACGTCTCGCCGGTGCCGGCGAGGCGTCGCATCTGCTCGGCCGAGGCGCGCAGCGTTTCGCCTTCCGCCGCCGTCCAGTCGGCAACGGGATCCTCGCCGGTTCCCTGTCGAAGGGCCAGCACGGTGAGGCGGCGACGCTCACGCCCGATCTGGCTGGCGGCGCGCTCCAGCGCCAAGGTCTCGTAATAGTCGCTCGGCCGCAGCGTCGAGATCGCCGATTCCAGCCGTCCGATATGCAGGGCGTGGGTCAGGGCGAAATAGGCGGCCGCCGCGCGCTCGATCGGCTGGCCCGTCTCACGTGAAACAGCGTCGAGATCGGGGATGAGGCCGAGAAGCGGCAGGAGCGCGACGTCGGCGGCGATGTCGTCGGGCACGCCGCGCTCGCGCCATCCGGCCTCGCGTGCCTGGAACTCGGCCCGCGCCCGCTCGCTGGCGAGATCGACGATCCCCGATTTCAGGGTCTGCAGCCGCTCGCGCAGTGCCGCGACGGTCTCGCCGAGATCGCCCATCGTCTCACGCACGAGGCGCACCACCAGCCCCTGCAGGAAGAGCGAGACGCCGGCATAGAGGTCGTTCTGCGTCTCGCCAGGCAGCGCGGCGTCGAGCGCATCGATGCGGCCGACGAGATCGGCCACCGCGAAGCCGTCATAGGCGGCCACGAAGGCGGCGGTGACGGCCGAAGCGCTGCGGCCGGTGGCGTCGCGTACCACCGTCGCGAAACTCGGGCCGAGCCGGTTGACGAGATCGTTGGCAAGGCCCGTGGCGATGATCTCGCGGCGCAGGCGATGGCCGCGAATGTCGCCGGGGAAGGCGTCCACGACCGCATGCGGAAAGTAGCGGAAGAGCCGATCCTCGAAATAGGGATCGTCGGTCAGGGGCGCGGCGACGATCGCGTTGAAGAGGTCGATCTTGCCATAGGCGAGGAGGACCGCGATCTCGGGCCGGGTGAGGCCGAGGCCGCGGGCGCGCCGGTCGGCGATGGCGGCGTCGCTCGGCAGCGTCTCGACCTCGCGGTCGAGGGCGCCGGTCTCCTCCAGCGCCGACATCAGCCGGGCCTGGAGCGCGAGGCGGGCAGGGCCGGCGCGTTCTTCCAGCGAGATGGCGAGGGTCTGCTCGTAATTGTTGGCGAGCACGAGCGCGGCGACCTCGGGCGTCATCGACGCCAGCAGCTTGTCGCGCTCGGGCCGCGCGAGGCGCCCCTCGGCAATCGGCCCGCGCACGGCGATCTTGATATTGACCTCGACGTCGGACGTGTTGACCCCCGCCGAGTTGTCGATCGCGTCGGTGTTGAGCCGCACGCCGGCACGCGCCGCCTCGATGCGGCCGCGCTGGGTCAGGCCGAGATTGGCGCCCTCGCCGATCACCTTGGCGCGGATCTCGCGCGCGGTGATGCGCACGGGATCGTTGGCGCGGTCGCCGACGTCGAGATGGCTCTCAGTGGTCGAGCGGATGTAGGTGCCGATGCCGCCGAACCAGAGGAGGTCGACGGGCGCGCGCAGGATCGCCGAGATGATCTCGGCCGGGGTGCCCGAGCGCTTGTCCCAGCCGATGGCGCAGGCTGCCTCCTCCGACAGGCGGATGACCTTCTCGCGCCGCGAGAAGACGCCGCCGCCCTTCGAGATCACGCCCTTGTCGAAATCGGCCCAGGAGGAGCGCGGCAGGGCGAAGAGCCGCTGGCGCTCCGCGAGTGAGGCGGCAGCATTGGGCGCGGGGTCGATGAAGATGTCGCGGTGGTCGAAGGCGGCGACGAGGCGCGTCTGCGGCGAGAGCAGCATGCCGTTGCCGAAGACGTCGCCCGACATGTCGCCGCAGCCCACGACGGTAAAGGGCTCGGACTGGATGTCCCATGCGCGCCCGTCGTGGCCCATTTCGCGGAAGTGGCGCTTCACCGCCTCCCAGCCGCCGCGCGCGGTGATGCCCATCGCCTTGTGGTCGTAGCCGGCCGAGCCGCCGGAGGCGAAGGCGTCGCCGAGCCAGAAGCCGCTGTTTTCCGCCACCGCGTTGGCGGTGTCGGAGAAGGTGGCGGTGCCCTTGTCGGCGGCGACGACGAAATAGGGATCGGCCTCGTCGTAGCGCACGACGCCCTTCGGCGTCACGGTTTCGCCGGCGGCGTCGATATTGTCGGTGACCGACAGGAGCGAAGCGATGAAGACGATGTAGGCCGAGCGGCCCGCCTCGAACCAGCGGTCGCGCTGCGCGGCATCGGGCAGGCGCTTGGGATAGAAGCCGCCCTTCGAGCCGACCGGCACGATCACGGCGTTCTTCACCTGCTGTGCCTTCACCAGGCCCAGCACCTCGGTGCGGTAGTCCTGGCTCCGGTCGGACCAGCGCAGGCCGCCGCGCGCCACCGGACCGAAGCGCAGGTGCACGCCCTCGACGCGGGCGTCGAACACGAAGATCTCGCGGTAGGGAACGGGCGCGGGCACGCCCTCGACGAGATGGGGGTCGAGCTTGAAGGCGAGCGCCGGCTCGACGGCCGTCGGGGTCGAGCCTTCGCGCGCCGAGACCTTCGGCACGGCATAGTAGTTGGTGCGCAGCGTCGCCAGCAGCACCGAGAGGAAGCGCCGCACGACGCGGTCCTCGTCGAGGCTGGTGATGGCATCGAGCCCGGCGCGAACGGCGAGGAGCGGTTCGAGCGCGCCGCGCGCGGCGGCCCGCGCCGCCTCGGCGTCGCCCTCCAACTCGGCCGGCAGCATGTCGGTGCGGCGCGGCGCGGCGGGGTCGAAGGCGCTGGCGAAGATCCTGAGGAGCAGGCGGGCGATGGCGCCCTGTCGCTCCAGCACCTCGGCCATCAGTTCGGTGGTGGTGGCGAACCCGGTCTGGCGCAGGAAGCGGGCATAGGCGCGCAGGACATTGGCCTCGCGCCAGTCGAGCCCTGCGGCGAAGACGAGGGCGTTGAAGCCATCGTTCTCGATGCGCCCGTCCGCCACCGCGCCGAAGGTCGCCTCCAGCGCCCCGCCGCCATCGGGCAGGACGATGTCGCCCCCGCCGCGCCGGGTCAGTTCCATGTCGTGGAGGAAGACGCGCGAGCCGTCGGGCCGGGCGATCTCGAAGGTGCGCTCCGCCACCGCCGAGAAGCCCATGTTCTCGAGGATCGGCACCCGGCGCGAGAGCGCTAGCGGCTCGCCGAGATGGTAGATCTTCAGCCGCAGCACGGCAGCCGCGTCGTCTGGTCGGCGGTAGAAGTCCACCTCGAGCGTGTCGTCCGCGGCGAGCGCCAGAACCCGCCAGCCGTCGGTGACGGCCTCGCCGGGCGTCACCGCGTCGCGGTAGCCGGCGGGCAGGCCCGGCGCCAGGGCCAGGAGGTCGGCATGGCGGCCGGTGCCGGCGATGGCGCGCTCGAAGGCGATCGTCCAGTCGCGGGCGAGATCGCCGATAGCCGCTTCCAGTTCGGCCGGATCGGGCTCCGGCGTCGCGCCGCCCGAGCGCCCGATGATGAAGTGGATCGTGGCCAGCGGGCCTTCCGGGAAGGCGGGATAGTAAGCCGACACGCGGCCCTCGTAGCGCTCGGCGAGAAGCTGGCCGATCTCGTCGCGAAGGCGCGCGTCGTAGCGGTCGCGCGGTACGAAGACGAGCACCGAGACGAAGCGGTCGAAGCGGTCGATGCGGGGCAGCACGCGAATGCGCGGGCGCTCGCCGAGTTCGGTGACGATGCCGGCGAAGCGTTCGAGGAGATCGACGTCGATCTGGAACATCTCGTCGCGCGAATAGGTCTCCAGCGCCACCGCCAGCGCCTTGCCGGAATGGGACTGCGGCGAGAAGCCGAAGCGCCGGATCACCGTCTCGGCCTTCTGGCGGAGATACGGAATGGAGAGGACGGGACGGGTGTAGGCGCCCGACGAGAACAGGCCGACGACGCGCAGCTCGCCGACGAGCGCCCCGGCGGTATCGCGCAGCTTGATGCCGACATAGTCCATGTAGACGCGCCGGTGGACGCGCGAGCGGGCGTTGGCCTTGGCGACGATGAGCGGGGCGGGATCTTCGAGGAAGGCGCGGATCTCGGGGCTGGTGACGCCATCCGCGCCCTCGCGGCGCAGGACGCGCACGTCGGGGTCGACGAGAATGCCGAGTTCGCTGCCCTCGACGCGGCGCAGCGCCTCGCCGTCGGGGAAGTAGCGGAACTCGCGAAGGCCGAGGAAGATGAAGTTGTCGTCGCAGAGCCAGTGGAGGAGGGCTGCCGCCTCGCGGTCATCGCCCGCCTGGTCCGGCACTTGCGCCACCGCGCGGGTGGCGATGGCGTCGGCGGCCTCGCGCACCCGCGAGCGCATTGCCGGGAAGTCGCGCACGGCCACGGTGACCTCACGCAGGATCTCGCGAAGGCTCGCCTCCAGCGCGGCGTCGGCGTCGGCGCGCATCAGCGGCTCGAACGCGACCTGGATGAGGCTGACGCGCTCGCCGGCGAGCGCGGTCGCTTCGGCGGGGGCGCCGGTGAAGCCGGACACCGCGCCGTCCGCGCTGCGCGAGACCGCCAGGATCGGATGCGAGATCGAGTGGATCGCCGCCGAGCGGTCGGCGATCTCGGCGACGACGCTGTCGAAGAGGAAGGGCATGTCGTCCTGGACGATCGTCACCACCGCCACGGGCTGGCCGCCGGCGGCGGTCTCCAAGAGCCGATGCACCGCGACGAAGGCCTCGCCCGGCCGGTGAAGAGCGAGGCTCGACGCTGCCTCGCGGGCCATGGCGGCCAAGAGCGCTGGGTCGAGCGCCTCGAGATCCTCGGCCGGGGGGCGCGCGAAGAGGAGCGGGGCGAGACGCGCCGCCGGATCGCCCGGCGGCAGGCCGGCGCTCACCGTCTCGATGATGCGGGCCTTGGCGGCGTTGGGCTCGTGCGGCATGGGGTCTCGTCCTCCCGAAGGGTCTTTCGGCCGGCGACGGGCGCATTCGGCCGGGCATCGTCAGCGAATGTCGGTTCGCCGTTCTCTTCTGGCACGCCCCCGTGACGGGCGCGTGTGCGCGTCCGGCCAAACTGGGGCCGGCGCGTCAGATTTCCACGAGGCGGTCCGGGATCTCGTTGCGGTTCGTCGCGCCCGGCGGGAAGGCCTCCGCCAGCAAAGCACCGGCCCGTGCGATCGCTTCGATGAAGCCATCGGCGAGCAGATCGCTGCGCGCGGCCTCGGTCAGGAGGGCGACGATCGCCTCCCACTCGGCCGGCTCGACGCGGGCCGAGATGCCGGCATCGGCGACGATCTCGGCATAGCGCTCGGCCTCCGAGACGAAGAGGAGGACGCCGGTGCGTTCGCTGGTGGCGTGGAGATTGTGGGCGAGGAACTGGGCACGGGCCAGCGCCGCAGCGCGGGCGTGTGCGACCCGCACCGGCACGAACAGCATCGCGAGGCGCGGCGAGAGCATGAGCCCGGCAAAGAGGACAATGGCCCCGAGGAGCTGCCCCGCCTCGACGGCCAGGGTCGGCAGCGGCACCGCGAGCAGCCGCGCGAGGAGCGCCACCGCAAAGCCCGCAACGAGCGAGAGCGCGAGCGCCACGGCGGCGGCGATGAAGCGGTGGTCGTCGGCGCGCCGGGCGAAGACGGCGTAGATCTCGCCGGCCGTGGTGGTCTCCGCCCGGCGGATCGCCGCCGCGACGCGGGCGTGATCCTCCGTGCTGAAGCGCAGCGTCATCTCCGGGGATCTCCTACCAGCCGCCGGAGGCGCCGCCGCCCCCGAAGGATCCGCCGCCGCCCGAAAAGCCACCGCCACCGCTGCCGCCCGAGGACCCGCCGCCGAAGCCGCCGCCCAGACCGCCGCCCAGACCGCCGCCGAGACCCCCGCCGAAACCGGTGCCCCATGCCGATCGTCGGCGCCGTGCGGCCGAGGCGCCGGGGGGCGGGCGGCGGCCGAGAAGACGGCCGAGAAGGGCGAGGAGGATCGGCCCGATCGCCACGGCGAGGATGAAGAGGATGACGGCGGTGGTCATCCAGTCCTCGCTGGGCCCATCCTGCCAGCCGGCCCTGTCCTGCCAGCCGGCATTGCGCCGGGCGCGCGCTTCCACCTCGGCGGCGTTGCCCGAGAGGATCTGCAGGAGGGCGTCGGTGCCCGCCATGATGCCGCCGGGAAAGTCTCCGGCGCGAAAGCGCGGCAGGATGTCGTTCTCGATGACGAGGCGCGACAGCGCGTCGGTCAGCGTGCCCTCCAGCCCGTAGCCGACTTCGATGCGCACCTTGCGGTCGCCCTTCGAGACGAGAAGGATCGCGCCGTTGTCCCCGCCCTCGCGGCCGATCCCCCAGGCGCGGCCGAGGCGCACGCCGTAGTCGGCGATCTCAAAACCTTGGAGGTCCGGTACCGTGGCGACCACGAGCTGGTCGGACGAGGCCTGTTCGTGCGCGGCGAGCTTGGCGTCCAGCGCCGCGCGGGCCGCGGGATCGAGGAGCCCGGCGGCATCGACGACGCGGCCGGTGAGCGCCGGGAAGGTCGGCCCGCCCCCCGTCTGCGCCAGGGCCGGCATGAGGAAGCCGAGGAGCACGACGGCGAGCAGGGCGAAGCGCCGGGCGGCGAACGCCAGCGGGGCGAAGCGCATGGTGCCGGGGAAGGGCGGAGAGCGGGGTGCCGTCACGATCGGCGCCGGCGCGCGACCCGGCGCGGCCTCGCCGCTTGGGTTTCGGGCGGGCCAGCGCATGTCAGATCGGGCTCCGGTCCATCGGGCGTACCCGCCTCACTTGGCGAACGAGATGGCCGGCGGGGTCGAGGCGCCGACGCTGGCCTCGAAGACCTGCATCGGCTTGGCGTCGGAATAGAGGATCGCGGCGATCCAGCGGCCTGGAATGGTGCGCAGCTCCGTGTTGTAGACCTGCACGGCCTCGATATAGTCGCGCCGCGACACGGCGATGCGGTTCTCGGTGCCCTCGAGCTGGCTCTGCAGCGCCAGGAAGTTGGCGTTCGACTTGAGGTCGGGATAGCGCTCCACCGTCACGAGCAGGCGCGACAGGGTGCCGGACAGTTCGTCCTGCGCAGCCTGGAAGCGCTGGACGGCGGCGGGATCGGTGAGCTGGCTGGCGTCGATCGTCGTCTGCGTCGCCTTGGCCCGCGCCTCGACCACGGCGGTGAGCACGTCGCGCTCCTGCGCGGCGAAGCCCTTCACGGTCTCGACGAGGTTGGGAATGAGGTCGGCGCGGCGCTGATACTGGTTCTGCACCTCGGCCCAGGCCGCCTTGGCCTTTTCCTCGTAGGTCGGCACGTTGTTGACGCCGCAGCCCGACAGGAGGGCGCCGAGCGTCAGGAGGAGAAGGGCAAGGACGGTGCGCGGTGCGGACCCCGGCCGGGCGAGAACGGAAGCGGTCATCGATGGGCGGCCTTCTGCGACGGGTCTTCAGGTCGGTGCACATCATAGCGGCACCGCCGCGGCCTGTCGCGCCGGCTTTTTACCTCGCGCGCGATGGGAAAAGGCTCTAGGCCCCGGCGGTTTCGAGGCGGTGCAGCGTGCGCGCCGGCTTGCCCCGAGCCGGCTTTTCCGTCAGGTTTCCCGGCCATGACACCGCACTCTTCCCCAGACGATCCGCGCCAGCGCGAAGCCGACGCCATCCTGCGTCGCGTGCGCCAGGAAACGGAGCCGCAGACCGGCATCACGGCCGAGCGGATGGTGCTCGGCGCCCGCCGGCACTTCCTCGGCGGCGATGCCGATCCCGCCGATCGGGCCGAGGTCTGGGGCATGCGGATCGGACGCGGCGCGGGCCTCGCCGTCTTCGTGGTGCTCGCCGTGATGCTCTGGCGCCAGCTCGGCGGGGGCTGACGCCCGCCCGCCTTCGTCCCACCCGCGCTTCTCCTTCCGCTCTTCCT
>NZ_BBWH01000035.1 GCF_001463705.1 Aureimonas sp. AU12
CCTTCGTCCCACCCGCGCTTCTCCTTCCGCTCTTCCTCGCCCGCCTCTCTCGCCCGGCCGAACTCGCGGGGCCACGGATCGAACCCTCCCCGATGTCCCAAGTCCCGCCACCGGCCGACAAGCAGGCCGTCATCTCGATCTCCTCGCACGTGGCGCGCGGCACGGTGGGCAATCGCGCCACCGTCTTCGCGCTGGAATCGCTCGGCTATCCCGTCTGGTCGGTGCCGACCGTGACGCTGCCCTGGCATCCCGGCCACGGACCCTCGACGCGTATCCTGCCCGAGCCCGAGGCCTTCGCCGCCTTCTGCGCGGATCTCGCGCGCTCGCCCTGGCTCGGAGAGGTAGGCGCGGTCATCACAGGCTACTTCGGCGCGCCGAAACAGGTGGAGGCGGCGGCCGCGCTCGTCGATGCGGTGAAGCGCGTCAACCCGCAGGCGATCTTCCTCTGCGATCCCGTGCTCGGCGACAAGCCAGAGGGAGGGGCGCGAGAGGGAGAGGGAGGCGAGGAGGGCGGCCGGCTCTACCAGCCGGAGGCGACGCTGGTCGCCATCCGCGATCTCCTCATCCCGCGCGCCGACATCGCCGTGCCCAACCGGTTCGAGCTGGAATTCCTCACCGGGCTGGAGTTCGCCGACAACGCCCAGCTGGTGGAGGGCGCGAGCGCGCTCGGACCATCGAGCGTCGTCGTCACCTCGGCCTTTCCGTTCCTGCGCGGGGGCATCGGCAATCTCCTCGTCGAGGACGGCGCGGCGATCCTCGCCGAGCATCGGCGCATCGAGGGTGTGCCGAACGGGCTCGGCGACCTCACCGGCGCGGTGTTCCTGGCGCGCCGGCTGGCGGGCGTGCGCGGCGAGAAGGCGCTGCAATCCACCACGGCGGCGGTGTTCGAGATCCTGGCGCGCACCACCAAGCGCGGCAAGGACGAGTTGACGCTGGAGACCGACGCCGACAGCCTGAAGACGCCGATGGCGATGGTCCAGATGCGCCGGCTCTCCATGCCCGGCGGCAACCGGCGGGCCTGACGCCGATGGACGGGATGGCGGACGGCGCGGTGCTGGCCGGCGTCGACGGCTGTCCCGGCGCCTGGATCGCCGCGACCGAGGCGGCGGACGGGCGGACGGCGCTCGCCGTCTTTCCCGCCTTCGCCGATCTCCTCGCCGCGCTCCGCCCGGAAGCGATCGTCGCGGTGGACATGCCGATTGGCCTGCCCGAGCGTATCGACGGGCCCGGCCGCGCCGCCGAGCAGGCCGCCCGGCCGCATCTCGGCCCGAGACAGTCCAGCGTCTTCTCGATTCCCGCACGCGCCGCGGTCGAGATCGATCCCGGCCCGCACGAGGACGGCGAGGCGCGCGCGCTCGCCCATCGCCGGGCGTCGGAGTTGGCGCGCACGCTGTCGGATCCGCCGCGCGGCGTCTCGCGGCAGGGCTTCATGCTGTTTCCCAAGATCCTCGAGATCGACCGGCTGCTGCGCGCCGATCCGGCGCTCGCGAACCGCGTCCACGAGAGTCATCCCGAGCTTGCCTTCGCGATGCTGAACGGCGGCGCCGCGATGGCGCAGCCGAAGAAGGTCCGGGGCCAGGTCTTCGCGCCCGGCCTGGCGGAGCGCCGGGCGCTGCTCCTCTCGAACGATCTGCCGCCGGCGCTTCTCGTCGCCCCGGTGCCGCGACCGGCCCGCGAGGACGACCGGCTCGACGCCTGTGCTATGCTTCTCGTCGCGCGCCGCATCCGGGCGGGCACCGCGCGGGCCTTTCCCGATCCGCCGGGACGCGACGCTCACGGCCTGCCGGTGACGATCCGGGCCTGATCGGCCGGCCCATCCCGGTCGCGCACCGAGAGCGGACCACGGGCGACTGTGCAGATGCGAAGAAATCCGTTTAGAAGGGTTCGAACGGACTGTTGGAGCGCGCCGATGACCCTGCTTCCCGATCACCTTCTCGAGGGCTACCGCTCGTTCGTCGAGGGTCGCTATCTCGCCGAGACGCAGCGCTACCGGTCGCTGGCGCGCGACGGCCAGAGCCCCGAGACCATGGTCATCGCCTGCTGCGATTCGCGCGCCGCGCCCGAGACGATCTTCGGCGCCGGGGCGGGCGAACTCTTCGTGGTGCGCAACGTCGCCAATCTCGTGCCGCCCTACAATCCCGACGGCGACTTCCACGGCACCTCGGCGGCGCTGGAATTCGCCGTGCAGGCGCTGAAGGTCCGCCATGTCGTGGTGATGGGCCACGGGCGCTGCGGTGGCATCAAGGCGGCGCTCGACCCGAAGGCCGTGCCGCTCTCGCCGGGCGACTTCATCGGCAAGTGGATGAGCATCGTCGAGCCGGTGGCGCAGGCGGTGGCGGCCAACGACCTGATGACCGCGGCCGAGCGCCAGACCGCGCTGGAGCGCATCTCGATCCGCACCTCGATCGCCAACCTTCGCTCCTTCCCCTACGTCGCGGCGCGCGAGGCGGCGGGCGAACTGACCCTCCACGGCGCCTGGTTCGACATCTCCACCGCCGAGCTCTGGGCGATGGATCACGAGACCGGCGACTTCCAGCGCCCGCTCGTCGATCTCGACGCCGAACTGAAGCCCGAACCGGTCACCTGAGGCCAGCGCTTGCGCGCCAATGGCTTCACGCTTCGTGTCCCCGCGGACACAATCGGTGGGGCAAACGGGAAATCCGCGGGGCGGCGCTTGCGGATCGTGGTGAACGTCCTCTTTAAAAAGACGATGATGCGACGCTGCCGCGCCTGCCGGCGGGCGTCGAGCCGGCGGCTGAACGAGGAACGGGCCCGATGACCCTTTGGACGACGACGCGCCTGCGGGCGAGAACCGGGCTGGCGCTCGTGGCGGCGGTGACGCTGGCCGGCTGCAACCAGACGATGCCGATGGCGGGCGGCGGCACCATGGGTGGCGGCGTCGCCCCGCTTCGCGCCGCGCCGACGGGCCAGGTCTACGCCAACCAGCTGCCGCCCCCGCCGCCGCCGCCGGCGGCCCCCGTGGTGCAGACGCCCGTCACACCGCCGGTTGACGCCGCCGCGGCGGCCGGCACGACCCCGGCCGCGCCCGTCCAGACCGCATCGGCCACGCCGGTGACGCGCGAGGGCCTCGTCGGCGCCTGGCGCGTGACCTCGGGCGGCGGCAACTGCCAGATCTTCATGGCGCTGACGCAGTGGACCGGCGGCTACCGCGCGGCCTCGCGCGGCTGCCCCGGACAGGTCGCCGACGTTTCCGCCTGGGACGTTTCAGGCAACCAGGTCGTGCTGAAGGATTCCGGCGGCTCCACCGTGGCGACGCTGAACAACACCGGCGGCACGCGCTACGAGGGCACGACGTCCGGCGGCCAATCCGTCAGCCTCTACCGCTAGAGGCTTGGCGCTCGGAGCGAGGCCGGGCCTTCAGGGAGCCGGTCTTGTTGCGGCCGGCTAGCGCCTGCAGCCCGATACGCTGGCCCGGCGGCGCGTCGACCGCAGGCCGGCCTGTCGCCGCGGGCTTCCGGCGCCTTTCATCGCGAATCCCAAGATAGGCCACGCCATGCCCGACAGTCACCACGGCTACGGATCGGTCGGCGGCGAGCGCGGGCCGGTTCGCACCGAGATCGAGCGCCGGGTGCGGGCCGGCGAGATCCGGCCGGACGGCGTGCAGGCGGCGCTGGCCGACCGGCTCGACAAGCTAGGGCGCGAACTCAACGACACCGCGCTGGTTTCGAAGGGCTCGGCGCTCGGCTGGCTGTTCGGCCGGCGCGGCAAGCCGGAGAGCCCGCGCGGCCTCTACATCCACGGTGGGGTCGGGCGCGGCAAGTCCATGCTGATGGACCTGTTCTTCCAGCTCTGCCCGGAGCGGCGCAAGCGGCGGCTGCACTTCCACGAGTTCATGCGCGAAGCCCATGCCCGCATCAACGCTCACCGCGCCGCGGTGAAGGCGGGAACGGCGAGCGGCGACGATCCGATCCCGCCGGTGGCCGCCGCCATCGCCGCCGAGACGCGGCTCCTCTGCTTCGACGAGTTCACCGTCACCGACATCGCCGACGCGATGATCCTGTCGCGCCTCTTCGATGCGCTCTTCGCGCAGGGGCTGGTGCTCGTCGCCACCTCGAACGTCGCGCCCGACGACCTCTATCGCGATGGGCTGAACCGTCCGCTCTTCCTGCCCTTCGTCACGATCCTGAAGGCGCATTCCGAGATCTTCTTCCTCGACGCGCCGACCGACTATCGCTCGGAAACGGTGGAGGGCGAGAGCCTCTACGTCACGCCGCTGGGCCCCGAGGCCGAGCGGCGGATGGATGCGATCTGGCGGGCGATCCTGGGCACCGCGCCCGATGCGCCGTCCGAGTTCACCGTGGCGGGCCGACGCATCGCGGTGCCGCAGGCCGGCAACGGGGCCGCGCGCTTCGCCTTCCGCGACCTGATGCAGCGCCCGCTCGGCGCCTCCGACTATCTCGAACTCGCACGGCGCTTCGACACGGTGATGCTCGACGGCGTGCCCGTCATGGCGGAGGCCGAGCGCAACGAAGCCAAGCGCTTCATCCTTCTCGTCGACACGCTCTACGACGCGCATCGTCGGATCGTCGTCTCGGCCGCCGCGCCCGCCACCGCGCTCTATCGCGGGCGATCGGGAACCGAGGCCTTTGAGTTCGACCGCACGGTGTCGCGCCTGATCGAGATGCGCTCGGGCGACTACCTGACGGAGGCGGCGAAGCGCCGGGGCTCGCCGATCGCGGATGAAACCGAACCGGAGGCCGAGCCCGGCAGGGGGGCATCGGCCGTCGGCTGACTCTCGACCCGGTTCCGGCCGCCGGTCTTGGCGCGGTAGAGCTGCGCGTCCGCCGTCTCGAACAGGAGCTTCAGCGAGGAGCACCCGTCGCCGCAGACGGAAACGCCGATGCTGACGGTGATCTGCACCGACGGCCCTTCCGGCATGTCGATCGACATGGCCGCAACCGCGCGTCGGAGCCCCTCTGCGACCTTGCGCGCGTCGCCCGAGTTGGTGCGCGGCAGCAGCACCGCGAACTCCTCGCCGCCATGGCGCGAGGCCTGGTCGAGCGGACGCAGCGCGCCGAGGAGGGTCGCCGCGGTGGCTTCCAGCACGCGGTCCCCGACGCCGTGACCGAACGTGTCGTTGACGCGCTTGAAGAAGTCGATGTCGATGAGGAGCAGCGATAGCGGCGCGTCCAGATCCTGTGCGCGGGCCTCGATGTATTGCCGCTCGAAGCCGCGTCGGTTCCACAACCCGGTCAGCGGATCCTGCAACGCTTCGTCGGCCAGCATCCGCTCGCTCGCGATCAGCCGCATCTCGCGCTGGATCATCTTGCCGAAGGCCAGCGATCCCACGAGCGAGGCGAAGGTGAGCGTCGTCAGGACCGCGATGAGCGGACCGTTCGCCCAGGTCGCCGCCGCCATCAGCGTCGAGACCGAATGCGCCGCGATCATCAGGCCGAGCAGGATGAAATGGCGGCTGCCCGGCGCCCGGCGTGCGCGCATGCCGCGCCGCCAGAGGAGGCCGGCGCCCGCCGCGATCAGGATGCTGATGCCGCCGGCAATGTAGTGGCCGCCGAGATGGATCCGGTATGCGATGGTCACGAGCGCGGTCATCAGCGCCGCCGGCCAGCCGCCAAAGGCGCCCGCCAGCCCCACCACGAGACCGCGCAGGTCGACGAACGCACCGGGCACGATCTGCACGGGGCGCAGCATCACCAGAAGGCCGGCGGTGGCAAAGAGCAGCCCGAGGAGCAGCACCTGGCGCCCATGCGAAAACCGCCGGCGCTGGAGCACACCGAACAGGATCGCGATGATCGCGAGCAGGCCCACGCCGTGGACGAGCATGAGAAGAAAGGCGATGGTGTCCTGCATGGGGATGAGGCGACGATCCGATTGGCTGCGCTGCAACGGTAGGGCCAGAGGGTAAAGGTTGTGTTCCCCTTCGGCGATTGCGCTTCACGGTGGAGTGTTCTCGGATGCGCTCCGGATCAGAGGTTCCGCGTCTGAGCGGATGTCGGAACGCTGGGTAAGGCGAAAAAAATGTCGTGGTCCGCTACCGCGGGTTTCCCCTTGATGCCGCTTCCCTTTGCATGTGACCTTTACGTAAGCCCCACTTCCTCTAACCGGTTGAAACAACACGCAGCCTGCAACCTGAATTGAAATTGTCATCGGGTCCCTGTATGCCCTGCGGCCAAGCCGCGGCGTCGGCTCGGCCTCGAGGCCGGTCGAAGCCGCACCGAAAGGCGCATGCGCGACGGATCTTGCGATCCGGCGCCGGACGCGCCGAGACCGACGCGGAAGGCATGACCCTGGCCCGGATCGCCCGATCGACGCTGCGCTCCCCAACGGCTGCCGCTACCGCAACGCCCGGCCCGGCATCGCGCCCCGCCGACGGGCATCTTCGCGGGTCCCCGCGCTCGCCTTCCCCATTTTCCCGATCCCGCATCAACGAGATGACCCGATGAACATTCACGAATATCAGGCCAAGCAGGTTCTCAAGGGCTTCGGCGCGCCCGTCGCCTCCGGCGTCGCGATCACCAGCGCCTCCGAGGCCGAGGCCGCGGCGAAGCAGCTGCCGGGCCCGCTCTACGTCGTGAAGTCGCAGATCCACGCGGGCGGCCGCGGCAAGGGCAAGTTCAAGGAACTCGGCCCCGACGCCAAGGGCGGCGTGCGCCTCGCCAAGTCCGTCGAGGAGGCCGTGTCCCACTCGAAGGAGATGCTCGGCAACACGCTCGTCACCGCCCAGACCGGCGACGCCGGCAAGCAGGTGAACCGCCTCTACATCGAGGACGGCGCCGACATCTCGCGCGAACTCTACCTCTCGCTGCTCGTCGACCGCTCGGTCGGGCGCGTCGCCTTCGTCGTCTCGACGGAAGGCGGCATGGACATCGAGGCGGTGGCGCACGACACGCCCGAGAAGATCATCACGGTGGCGATCGACCCCGCCGCCGGCGTCACCGACGCCGACGTCGCCGCCATCACCAAGGCTTATGGCCTCGAGGGTGTCGCGGTCGAGGACGGCAAGTCGCTCTTCCCGGCGCTCTATAAGGCCTTCACCGAGAAGGACATGGCGCTCCTCGAGGTCAATCCGCTGATCGTCATGACCGACGGCCACCTGCGCGTCCTCGACGCCAAGTGCTCGTTCGACGGCAACGCGCTGTTCCGCCACGACGACATGAAGGCGCTTCGCGACGAGACCGAAGAGGACGCCAAGGAGATCGAGGCCTCCAAGTGGGACCTCGCCTATGTCGCGCTCGACGGCAATATCGGCTGCATGGTCAACGGCGCGGGCCTCGCCATGGCGACGATGGACATCATCAAGCTCTACGGCAAGGAGCCGGCGAACTTCTGCGACGTCGGCGGCGGCGCCAACAAGGAGAAGGTCGCGGCGGCCTTCAAGATCATCACCGCTGATCCGGCGGTGCAGGGCATCCTCGTCAACATCTTCGGCGGCATCATGAAGTGCGACGTCATCGCCGAGGGTGTCGTCGCCGCGGTGAAGGAAGTCGGGCTCAAGGTCCCGCTGGTGGTGCGTCTGGAGGGCACGAACGTCGAGCTCGGCAAGAAGATCCTCAACGAGTCGGGCCTTGCCATCACCGCCGCCGACGACCTCGACGACGCCGCCAAGAAGATCGTCGCAGCGGTCGGCTGATTTAGAACTCTTGTGAACGACCTCGACGTATTAGCAGAGCTGATCCTCATACTATCGCCGATCATCTGGATCTTTTGGCGATGGGTTGCGAGGAGAGTTCAGTGGATTAGATGTCGGGGTCGACTCTGGCTTTACGAAACGTGTGTGCTGGGGATCATATTTGCTATCGCAGCATATCCGCTGATGTTTTTAGACGTTTGCAGCATCATTCTTGACGAAGATTCAGATTTCAACTGCGCGGCGATAGCGGTCACTTTTTTTCTGTCAGGTCTCATGACAACGGTTACGGCATTGCTGATCTGGAGCCGACGGGGAAGTTTGGTGGATGAGGGTTGTGTTGGTTTGCGTGCAGACAGCGATCGATAGGGCTTACAACGACTTGCAATGGATCTCGGATTATATCTGGGATCGGAAATTGACCAATGAAGCCTCAACGCTTCAATCTTGTAACAGCGCGGCCGGCGGCCGAACATAATTCGCTTGGAACTATTCTATGTCTATTCTCGTCGACAAGAACACCAAGATCATCGTGCAGGGCCTGACCGGCAAGACCGGCACGTTCCACACCGAGCAGGCGCTGGCCTATCACGGCACGCAGATGGTCGCCGGCATCCACCCCAAGAAGGGCGGCGAAACCTGGACGGGCGCCAAGGGCGAGAGCCTGCCGATCTACGCCACCGTCGCGGAGGCCAAGGAGCGAACGGGCGCCAACGCCTCGGTGATCTACGTGCCGCCCGCGGGCGCGGCCGACGCCATCATCGAGGCGATCGAGGCCGAGGTGCCGTTCATCACCTGCATCACCGAAGGCATTCCGGTGCTCGACATGGTGCGCGTCAAGCGCCGGCTGGAGGGTTCCAAGTCCCGGCTGCTCGGTCCCAACTGCCCCGGCATCATGACGCCGGACGAGTGCAAGATCGGCATCATGCCGGGTTCGATCTTCAAGAAGGGAAATGTCGGCATCGTTTCGCGCTCGGGAACGTTGACCTACGAGGCGGTCTTCCAGACCACCAACGAGGGCCTCGGCCAGACGACGGCCGTGGGAATCGGCGGCGACCCGGTGAAGGGCACCGAGTTCATCGACGTGCTCGAGATGTTCCTCGCCGACGACGAGACGAAGTCGATCATCATGATCGGCGAGATCGGCGGTTCGGCCGAGGAGGACGCGGCGCAGTTCCTCATCGACGAGGCCAAGAAGGGTCGCTCCAAGCCGATGGTCGGCTTCATCGCCGGCCGCACGGCGCCCAAGGGTCGCACGATGGGCCATGCCGGCGCAGTGGTGTCGGGCGGCAAGGGCGATGCCGAGTCGAAGATCGCGGCGATGGAGGCCGCGGGCATCCGCGTCTCGCCCTCGCCGGCCCGTCTCGGCACGACGTTGAGCGACGTCCTCAAGGGCTGAGCCGCCCATCGCACCGGGCGGGGCACGGCGACGCGCCACCCGGTGCGAACGAGGCAACGCAGCCCGGTCGGCCTCTCTTAGGCCCGATTGGCTTGACACACGAAGCACCCGCCCGGCCGCCCGGCCTCGGCGGGAGGGTCCGGTCCGCCGGACCCTGCGAACGAGCCGGGCGCGTTCGAGTGAACGGTCGAGGCGTCGGTTTTCCCAAGCGGGATGTTCGGCACCCTGGCCCCTGACGTTTCAGAACCCAAGGAGACGGCGCCCGGCAAAGCGGGAGCCGCGATGATCGAGATCATGGCACGCAATCCGGCGAACGAAACCTTCGCACAGACCTCGTTCCTCTATGGCGGCAATGCCGACTATATCGAGGAACTGCACGCGGCCTACGAGGCCGACCCCGCCTCCGTCGCAGCCGAGTGGCAGGACTTCTTCGGCGCGCTCAAGGACGACAAGGCCAGCGTGCGCAAGAGCGCGGAAGGCGCGTCCTGGGCCAAGCCCAACTGGCCCATCCCCGCCAATGGCGAGCTCGTCTCGGCGCTCGACGGCGACTGGGGCACAGCCGAGATCCGCGTCGAGAAGAAGCTGCGCGACAAGGCCGCCACCGCGACGCCCGCCGCCAAGGTGTCGGACGCCGACATCCTGCAGGCGACGCGCGATTCGGTGCGCGCTCTCATGCTCATCCGCGCCTTCCGCGTGCGCGGCCATCTTCACGCGCAGCTTGACCCGCTCGGCATCGCCAAGCCGGAAGAGGACTATAACGAGCTCTCGCCGAAGGCCTACGGCTTCACTGAGGCCGACTACGATCGCAAGATCTACATCGACAACGTGCTCGGCATGGAGTTCGCGACCGTCCGCCAGATGGTCGACATCCTGACGCGCACCTACTGCTCGACGATCGGCGTCGAGTTCATGCACATCTCCAATCCCACCGAGAAGCAGTGGATTCAGGAGCGCATCGAGGGTGCCGACAAGGGCGTCGCCTTCACCGAGCAGGGCAAGCGGGCCATCCTCAACAAGCTGATCGAGGCCGAGGGCTTCGAGAAGTTCATCGACGTCAAGTACAAGGGCACCAAGCGCTTCGGCCTCGACGGCGGCGAGGCGCTGATCCCGGCGCTCGAGCAGATCATCAAGCGCGGCGGTCAGCTCGGCGTGAAGGAGATCGTGTTCGGCATGGCCCATCGCGGCCGCCTCAACGTGCTCGCGCAGGTGATGGGCAAGCCGCGCCGCGCGATCTTCCACGAGTTCAAGGGCGGCTCCTACAAGCCCGAGGACGTCGAGGGCTCGGGCGACGTGAAGTACCATCTGGGTGCCTCGTCGGACCGCGAGTTCGACCAGAACACCGTCCACCTCTCGCTCACCGCCAATCCCTCGCATCTCGAGATCGTCAACCCGGTGGTGCTCGGCAAGACGCGCGCCAAGCAGGACGCGATCGTCGGGCGCACGCGCACCGAGGTCGTCCCGCAGGAGGTCCGCAACCAGGTCCTGCCGCTGCTGATCCACGGCGACGCGGCCTTCGCCGGCCAGGGCGTCGTGGCCGAATGCTTCGGCCTGTCGGGCCTGAAGGGCCACCGCGTCGGCGGCTCCGTGCACGTCATCATCAACAACCAGATCGGCTTCACCACGAACCCGCGCTTCTCGCGCTCCTCGCCCTATCCGTCCGACGTCGCCAAGATCGTCGAGGCGCCGATCTTCCACGTCAACGGCGACGACCCGGAAGCCGTGGTCTATGCCGCCAAGATCGCCACCGAGTTCCGGCAGACCTTCCACAAGCCGGTGGTCATCGACATGTTCTGCTACCGCCGCTTCGGCCATAACGAGGGCGACGAGCCCGGCTTCACGCAGCCGATCATGTATCGCAACATCCGCGAGCATGCCTCGACGCTGGAGATCTATGCCAAGAAGCTGGTGGCCGAGGGCGTCCTGACGCAGGACGACGTCGATGCCCGCAAGGCCGAATGGCGCGCCGATCTGGAGGCCGAGTACGAGGCCGGTCAGTCCTACCAGCCCAACAAGGCCGACTGGCTCGACGGCGCCTGGTCGGGCATGCGCCGCGCCGACGACGAGGACGAGTCGCGCCGCGGCATCACCGGCGTGCCCATCAAGACGCTGAAAGACCTCGGCAAGAAGCTCACCGAGATCCCCGCCGACTTCGAGGTCCACAAGACGATCGGGCGCTTCCTCGACAACCGCGCCAAGGCGATCGACACCGGCGAGGCGATCGACTGGGCAACCGGCGAGGCGCTTGCTTTCGCGACGCTGCTCGCCGATGGCTCCCCGGTGCGCCTGTCGGGTCAGGACTCGGAACGCGGCACCTTCTCGCAGCGCCACTCCGTGCTCTACGACCAGCGCGACGAGAACCGCTACATCCCGCTGCAGAACCTCGCCAAGGGTCAAGCAGTCTACGAGGTCATCAACTCGATGCTCTCGGAAGAGGCCGTGCTCGGCTTCGAATACGGCTATTCGCTCGCCGAGCCGAACGCGCTGACGCTCTGGGAGGCACAGTTCGGCGACTTCGTGAACGGGGCGCAGGTCGTCATCGACCAGTTCATCTCGTCGGGCGAGGCCAAGTGGCTGCGCATGTCCGGCCTCGTGATGCTGCTGCCGCACGGCTACGAGGGCCAGGGTCCCGAGCACTCCTCGGCGCGCCTGGAGCGCTTCCTGCAGCAATGCGCGCAGGACAACATGCAGGTCGCCAACGTCACGACCCCGGCAAACTACTTCCACATCCTGCGCCGGCAGATGAAGCGCGACTTCCGCAAGCCGCTGGTCCTGATGACGCCGAAATCCCTGCTGCGCCACAAGCGCGCCGTGTCGGATCTTTCCGAGATGGCCGGCGACACGTCCTTCCACCGCCTCCTCTGGGACGATGCGGAGATGAAGAAGGACGCGACCACGATCAAGCTGGTCAAGGACAAGGACATCCGCCGCGTCGTGCTGTGCACCGGCAAGGTCTATTACGACCTTCTGGAGGAGCGCGAGAAGCGTGGCATCGACGACATCTATCTCCTGCGCGTCGAGCAGCTCTATCCGTTCCCGGCCAAGGCGCTGATCAACGAATTGTCGCGCTTCCGCCAAGCCGAGATGGTGTGGTGCCAGGAGGAGCCCAAGAACATGGGCGCCTGGAGCTTCATCGATCCCTATCTGGAGTGGGTGCTCGACCGCATCGGCACCGACAAGCGCCGCGTGCGCTACACCGGGCGCCAGGCGGCGGCGTCCCCGGCGGTCGGCACCATGTCGAAGCACCTCGCGCAGCTGGCGGCGTTCCTCGAGGACGCGCTCGGCGACACCACGGCCTGACCCGGGATCCGACGGGATCGGCGGCCTCGTGCCGCCGGTCCCGGACCCGTTTCCCGCCAACCACCCATTTCCTTTTCCGCATTCGAGAACGAGCCAAGCGATGAGCACCGAAGTCAAAGTCCCGACGCTGGGAGAATCCGTCACCGAGGCCACGATCGGCCAGTGGTTCAAGAAGGCGGGGGACCGCGTCGAGCAGGACGAGACGATCGCCGAGCTCGAGACCGATAAGGTCACGGTCGAGGTGCCCGCGCCCGCCGCCGGCATCCTCGAGGAGATCGTGGTGAAGGAAGGCGAGACCGTCGCGGTCGGCGCGCTCATCGCGGTGATCGGCGCCGGCGACGGTTCGGCGCCCGCCCCCAAGGCCCCGACCGAAAAGCCCGTCGCCTCGGGCGCCGGCCAACAGGCCGCCGCGTCCGGTGCCACCGAGGGCTACGGCAATGCGTCGGGCGGCCCGGCCGCCGCCTCGTCGGGCTCCGACACCTCGCTGCCCATCCCCTCGGGCACCGGTTCCAACGACATGCCGGCCGCGCCTGCGGCGCAGAAGCTGATGACCGAGAAGGGCCTGCAGGCCGGCGACGTCGACGGCTCGGGCAAGCGCGGACAGGTTCTCAAGGGCGACGTGCTGGAAGCCATCGCCCGCGGCGCGCCGTCGGGCACGCCCGCCAGCGCTCCCGCCGCCAAGGCGCCGGCCGCGCCCCGCGTGCCGTCCTCGCAGTCGGACGAGGCGCGCGAAGAGCGCGTGAAAATGACGCGCCTTCGCCAGACGATCGCGCGTCGCCTCAAGGACGCGCAGGACACCGCGGCCATGCTCACCACCTTCAACGAGGTGGACATGACGGCGGTGATGGAGCTTCGCAAGAAGTACAAGGACCTCTTCGAGAAGAAGCACGGCGTGAAGCTCGGCTTCATGGGCTTCTTCACCAAGGCGGTCTGCCATGCGCTGAAGGAGATCCCCGCGGTCAACGCGGAGATCGACGGCACCGACCTCATCTACAAGAACTACGCCCATATCGGCGTCGCCGTCGGCACCGAGAAGGGCCTCGTCGTGCCGGTGGTGCGCGATGCCGACCAGATGACCATCGCCGAGATCGAGAAGGATATCGGTCGCCTCGGCCTTCTGGCGCGCGACGGCAAGCTCGGCGTCTCCGACATGCAGGGCGGCACCTTCACCATCTCGAACGGCGGCGTCTACGGCTCGCTGATGTCGACCCCGATCCTCAACGCGCCGCAGTCCGGCATTCTGGGCATGCACAAGATCCAGGACCGCCCGGTGGCGATCGGGGGCAAGGTCGAGATCCGGCCGATGATGTATCTGGCGCTCTCCTACGATCATCGGATCGTCGACGGCAAGGAAGCGGTGACCTTCCTCGTGCGCGTCAAGGATTCGCTGGAGGATCCCGAGCGTCTGGTGCTCGACCTCTGATCCGCTGAACAGTCCGGCGCCGACCACCCGGCCGGCGCCGGTCCGACATTCGCAGTCCACGCAAGGTTCCTGGCGGGCGGGCGATGCGGCCACCTTGAACCTTGCGCTCGAAGCCGGAGTTTCGGCCAAGCGACGGAGCCGCCATGAGCCCCTATCTCCTCGAACTCGCCACGCTGATGGCGGTCTTCTCGGTGGTGATCGTGGTTCCCGGCGCCGATCTCGCGCTCGTCATGCGCCAGTCCATCACCCGCGGCCGGCGCGCCGCCGTCCTGACCAGCCTCGGCCTCGGCGCCTCGCTGCTCTTTCACGTCGGCTACACCCTTCTCGGGCTCGGCCTGATCGTCTCTCAGTCGCTCATCGCCTTCACCATCGTGAAATGGTGCGGCGCGGCCTATCTCTTCTATCTCGGCTACCGCTCGCTCAAGGACGCCGACCGGCCGATCGCCCCCGACGCCGGCCTCGCGTCTGCTTCGATGCAGCCGATCTCGGACGCCAAAGCCTTCGCCATGGGCTTCGTCACCAACGCCCTCAACCCCAAGGCCGTGGTGTTCTTCCTCTCGCTCTTCTCCTCTCTCGTCAGCCTCCAGACGCCGATCACGGTGAAGGCCGGATACGGGCTGGTGATGGCCGCCTCGCTCGTCCTCTGGTTCGTGGGCGTCTCGTTCTTCTTCACCATCCCCGCGATCCGCGACGGGTTCCTGCGCGCCGGGCGCTGGATCATGCGCGTCACCGGCTTCGTGTTCATCGGGCTGGGGCTCAAACTCGCGACGGAGCGCATGCATGGCTAAGCGCGGCGTTCTCATCGTCACCGGCGGATCGCGCGGCATCGGCGCGGCGACCTGTCGTCTGGCCGCTGCGCGCGGCTTTGCGGTCGTGGTCAACTACGCCGCCAACGAGGCCGCCGCCACGGCGCTGGCGGGCGAGATCGAGGCCGGCGGCGGCCGGGCGCTCGCGGTGCGCGCCGATGTCGGCTCGGAGCCGGACGTTCTGGCCCTCTTCGAGGCGGCCGACCGGTTCGGGCCGCTCGCCGGGCTCGTCAACAATGCCGGCGTCGTCGATGCGCCGGCGCGCGTCGAGGCGATGAGCCTCGATCGGCTCGACCGCATGTTCCGCATCAACCTGACGGGATCGTTCCTCTGCGCCCGCGAGGCGATCCTTCGCCTGTCGCTCGAGCGCGGCGGACCGGGCGGCACGATCGTCAACGTCTCCTCGGCCGCCGCCAAGCTCGGCGGCGCCGGCTCCTATGTCGACTATGCCGCGGCCAAGGGCGCCATCGACACGATGACGGTGGGGCTCGCCCGCGAGGTGGCCGATGTCGGCATCCGCGTCTGTGCGGTGCGCCCCGGCATCATCGACACCGAGATCCACGCCTCCGGCGGATGGGCGACCCGCGTCGCGGAGGTCGGCGCCTCGCTGCCGATGGGCCGCGCCGGCACCGCGGACGAGGTGGCGCAGGCGATCCTCTGGCTCCTCTCGGACGAGGCCAGCTATTCCACCGGTGCCATTCTCGACGTCTCCGGCGCCCGGGCGATCCTGCCGTGATGCGCTCGCTCGCCCTCGCGGTCCGTGCCGCCGTCATCGCCGTGGCGATCACCGCGCCCGCCGGGGCGCAGGAGACCGCGCCGCCCGACTATCGCGACGACCGATCGAGTGCGGAAACCGTGATCGAGAGCCTCTACAACGCCGTGGAGCGGCGCGAGTACCTGCGCGCCTGGTCCTACTTTCGCGACGAGCCGGACCGGCCGACCTTCGAGGCCTTCGCCGCCGGCTATGCCGACACGCGTCATGTGCGCCTGAAGCTCGGGCGCGCCACAGGGGAGGGGGCCGCCGGCTCGACATTCTATTCGGTGCCCGCCGCGATCGAGGCCGAGACCGACCGGGGCCGGCAGGTCTATGTCGGCTGCTACGAGCTGCGCCTCGTCCAGCCCGGCGTCCAGATCACGCCGCCCTTCCGCCCGCTCGGGATCGTCAAGGCGAAGCTCGAGCCGAGCGCCGCGAGCTTCGCGGATGCCGCCGGGACCTGCCCGGCCAAGGGTCTGCCATGAGGTCCATGACGGTTTCCGCCATGTCCGATCCGGTGGGCGAGCCTATCTCAGGCCGCATGAACGCCGCGCATCGCGCTGTATCGAAGGTCTGATCCCATGGAAATGCCGCTTCCCACCGAACTCGTCGTGCTCGGCTGGTCCATCGTGCTGCTCTTCGTCCACATCACCCTGCAGGGCCAACTGGCGACCCGCGAGCGCGGCACCGGCTGGAATGCCGGCCCGCGCGACGGCGATGCCCAGCCGCTCGGCAAGTTCGCCGGTCGCGCCGAACGCGCGCTGAAAAACTACCAGGAGACCTTTCCCGCCTTCGCCGCGCTGGCGCTGGGTCTGGCCGTCGCAGATCGCACCGGCGGCCTCGGCGCGGCCGGCGCCCTGCTTTGGTTCGCCGCGCGCATCGCCTATATCCCGCTCTACATCTTCGGCGTCCCCTACATCCGGTCGCTCGTCTGGCTCGCCTCGGCGGTCGGTCTGGTGATGATGCTCATCCGGTTCCTCTGACCCTTTTCCCTTCCAGCAAAAAGTAGATCCATGGCTGACTCCTCCGACCTCGTCTTCGACCTCGTCGTCATCGGCTCCGGCCCCGGCGGCTACGTCTGTGCGATCAAGGCCGCGCAGCTCGGCCTTAAGGTCGCCGTGGTGGAAAAGCGCTCGACCTACGGCGGCACCTGCCTCAACGTCGGCTGCATTCCCTCGAAGGCCCTGCTGCATGCCTCCGAGATGTTCGCGGAAGCCGGCCATTCCTTCGCCGATCTCGGCATCAAGGTGAGCCCCGAGCTCGACCTGCCGACGATGCTCGGCCACAAGGACAAGACGGTGAAGGCCAATGTCGACGGCGTCGCCTTCCTGTTCAAGAAGAACAAGATCGAGGGGATCACCGGCGCAGGCCGCATCAAGGGTGCCGGCGAGGTCGAGGTGAGCGCCGAGGACGGCTCGACGCGCACCCTGAAGACGAAGGCGATCTGCATCGCCACCGGCTCGGCGGTCGCCGGCATTCCCGGCCTCGACGTCGCCTTCGATCACGATACGATCGTCTCCTCCGACGATGCGATCGCGCTCGCCAAGGTGCCGGCGACGATGGTGGTGGTCGGCGGCGGCGTCATCGGTCTGGAGCTCGGCTCGGTCTGGTCGCGGCTCGGCGCCCGCGTCACGGTGGTCGAGTATCTCGACAAGATCCTCGGGCCGATGGACAGCGAGGTCTCGGCCGCCTTCCAGAAGCTGCTCGTCAAGGAAGGCTTCCACTTCAAGCTCGGTGCCAAGGTGACGGCGGTGACGAAGAGCGAGAGCGGCGCCAGCGTCACCTTCGAGCCGGCCCAGGGCGGCGCGGCCGAGACGCTGGAGGCCGAGGTCGTGCTCATCGCCACCGGCCGCAAGCCCTTCACAGAGGGGCTGGGTCTGGCCGAGGCGGGCGTTGCCACCGACAAGGCGGGCCGGGTCGAGATCGACACGCATTACCGCACCAATGTCGAGGGCATCTACGCCATCGGCGACGTGGTGAAGGGCCCGATGCTGGCGCACAAGGCCGAGGACGAGGGCATCGCGCTCGCCGAGATCCTGGCGGGTCAGGCCGGCCACGTGAACTACGGCGTCATCCCCTCGGTGGTCTACACCTCGCCCGAGATCGCCTCGATCGGCCACACCGAGGACGAACTGAAGCGGGACGGCGTCGCCTACAAGGCCGGCAAGTTCCCCTTCATGGCCAACGGGCGCGGCCGTGCCATGCTGCACACCGACGGGTTCGTGAAGGTGCTGGCGGATGCGACGACCGACCGGGTGCTCGGCGTCCACATCCTCGGCTTCGGCGCCGGCGACATGATCGCGGAAGCGGCGGTCCTGATGGAGTTCGGCGGCTCCTCTGAGGATCTGGCGCGCACCTGCCACGCGCATCCGACGATGTCCGAGGCCGTCCGCGAAGCCGCCTTCGCCGCCTTCGCCAAGCCGATCCACCTCTAGACCATTTCCAGTGAAAGCCGGGTGGGCTTTCACGTCAGGACAATGCAGCAAACCGAAACCTCAAGCCGATCCGGTGAACTCCTGTTCGCCGGATCGGCTCCAGCATGCATGAGCTTCGCGGCGGAGCGACGAGGGTGTTGCGGCGCTGCAGGCGCGTTAAGCTTTCGCTCATCATGTTTCACGTGAAGCCGGACCGATTATGATACGCTAACCGTGCATTGACCATCATCGACGATCTTCGCTCTGTCGGGCGGTTCGATTCGCTGCCTCCGACTCCCGAGGTGGTGGTCATGACCCTAGCAGCAGCCTATCTCCTCGGCCCTGCCGCGCGTCCGATGCCCGGGATGACGCCGGACCGAGATCCGCGCCGTGAGGACTTGGCCACCGATCGTCTCGCGGCCACCGTCGAGGACGAAATCAGTCATCTTGGGCAGAGGTGGGCGCGCTTTACGCCAGAACTCGAGCATCTCTACGACACCAGTCGGATCGAGCGCCGGCGTTGCGCCGTGCGTGCGCTCCTGCGCATGGGCCTCATCCTCGTCGCGATGATCTCGCTGCTTCACTCCGTCCACGTCGCCGGTGCGCTGCGACCGCTTGACGTCCTGCATGTGCTGATCTCCGCAGTCCTGATTCTGTTGTGCCGCAGGGCCGTCGGGCATGCGGGATCGGCGACCCTGATGGATCGAACCGTCGCGGTCGCCCTCGTCGGTCATCTCCTTCTGACCGCGATCCTGACGCTCATTGATCGAAAGCTGGGCAATCCCGGCTTCGTCGCAGTGCGCCCACTGGAACTGACGCTGCTGTTCGCAGGCTGTTCGCTGCTCTGCCTACCGCAGAGGGCGGCGTGCGTGACGCTGGGTCTGGCGCTCTGTTCGGCCGCTGCCTCGCTCATGGCGGCAGGCGAACTCGGCGGCACGGGCGGACCGTTTCTCGCCGGGCTGGTGCTGATCGCGTTCATTGCGTTTGCGGCGAACCGGCTGATGGACGAGGCCGCACGCGAAAGCTTCCTCATGCGTCTTCGCGCCGACTTGCAACTGCGGCGAAGCGAGGCGGATCGCACCTCGATGGAGCGGCTGGCCTCGCTCGATCCGTTGACGGGCATTCCCAATCGCCGAGCCTTCGATGCGGAACTGGCGCGCACGCTCGCGGGTTCGGATAGCGATAACGCCGTCCTGCTGGCCTTCATCGACGTCGATCATTTCAAGACCTACAACGATTTCGGCGGCCATGCGCTCGGCGACGAATGCCTGCGCCGGGTCGCGGCTTCTCTGCGCGCAGCCGTCGGGACGGGGTTTCTGGCGCGTTATGGCGGCGAGGAGTTCGCGGCGATCCTCCAAGGCGACACCACGCAGGTGCTGGAGGCCGGCGTCCACCGCCTCCATCAAGCCGTTCGCGCGTTGCAGACGCCGCATCCCGGCCGCAGCGACGGCATTTCCCATGTGACGATCAGCATCGGCGCCGGGCATCACGTTCCCGGCGAACCCGGCCATGTGCTGATGGAACGCGTCGACCGATCGCTCTACCGCGCGAAGGCGCTCGGCCGTGACCAGGTGGTGATGGCGAGTGATGCAACCGGCGATCAGGTCGTTCGGCTGCGCAGCCTGAGGAGACTGGCGGATGCCGAGAGTCCAGTCTCGGCGCCGCCTGCAGATGCGCGTCCTGACAGCAGTTCACGATCCGGGCGTTTCGGCGGCGCGCGCTGACGACGGGATGGAGGGAATGGGTCGCGTCTTCGCCAAGCCCTCGCCCTGAACTCAAGCCAGTCCAGACCATTCCAGACAGGCGGGGCTCGGACGTGATGAGTTCCCGACGAGCTGAGCACGCCTGCGATGGCCGGTTCGCCCCAAGCGTCGTGCGGCTGCAGGGCATTGGGCGCGTCCCAACGGCGGCCTTCAGAGGCACCGCATGGCTGGACGAGGATCGTTGCTTCCGAAACGATCCTGTTGAAGTTCCGCGTGCTTGAACTCGCGCTGCGTTGCGCCTTGTAGCCTCAGTGCTCCCAGAAGGACCGATCCAGCGGCACGCGCGCGATCTCGCGGCGCTCGGGATCGAGAACGCGCGCATGGTCGCCCCATCCATCGGCAAAACCCGACTGTGACAGGGTTTCCCGGACGGCCTGGACCGCATCGTGGTCGTTGAGTGCGTTGATCGCATCGTGGAACGGTCCGGGAACCCAATCCTGGCCCTCGACGGTTCCGGTCTCAATTCTGTAACGCGACATTCTCGTCCTCCCTTGCGATGCCCGGAAGATTGAACCGACATCGCGGCCTTGTCACGCTGCGCTGCGGAAAGCGTCTTCCGCGCTTGCGAGATGCCGGTTCCGCTCGTCACGATCTGTCGGACGGTTGCGGATGACCCTGTTTCCTGCGCCCGAAACGCATGGGTTCGAGCAACGCCGGGATGCTTCGAGTTTGCCAACGAGCGAGCAGGCTGGCTGACGTCGCGACGATAGGGACGCGATCCGTCCGCCGGACCCGGGCAAGCAGCCTTCGGCGTTGGCGGAGCGACGTGTCGCGGGCGAGACGGAGCGTCGTTCACGGCCAGGGGCCGTGCGCCGTGACCGTCAGTTCAGGCGACCCTGGCGGCATCGCTCGTAGGCGCGGTCGCCTGCGTCTTCGGCGCGGCGCTGGTTGAAGGCGTCGGCACCGAAGGAGTCTTCGGGATCGCTTAGATTCTCATAGGTGTTGCGGGCGGTCTGGTCCGCGTAATTCTCGCAGCCGCGGGTGACAGGGGGCCGGTAAGAATCGGGAGCGAGGCCGACCGGGGGGTAGGCGGGACCCTCGACCACCGTGCAGCCGGCCAAGAGAGAGCACAGGCCCAGAACGGGTAAAAAGCGACGCATCCGTAGGTCCCTTCGAACAGCGACGCCCCGTGATTGCCGAAGCGCGAGAACTGTTTCTCAAAATAGGTTCGGACGCGTGTCCGTCCAGCAGCGCTGCGAAGCCCACCTCACGCGTGATCATCCAGATGTCACAAACAGGGCAAAAGTCTTGAAGATGTAAGATCGTTACGGAGCTGGCATGCATTGGAGCTGATTCATCGTCTGGAAACCAGAGGCTGTTAATCTCCTGATCGAGACGGAAACGTTCGGCGTTCATCCGTTTCGCGTCCGAGCCGGGCCAAGCCCTCACGGATGCCGGGCCATGCTGCGACAACGAGGTCGCACTCTACAGATGTTCGATGCGCCGACCGATGACCGGTTGCGGCTCACCCGATCGAAACGACCTCGTCTCCGCCCATGTCGAGGTCGGTCAGGGGCTCCTCCAATCTCGTCCATCACAAGGAGTGCGTCGGTGCGACTGACGATCAAGACCAAGCTGGCCACCGGTTTCGCGGTCGTCCTGACCCTCCTAGGAGGCGCGGGATATTTCGGTGTCGCGAGTCTGGGAACGGCCAACGACATGATGCGCACCTTCGTCGACGAGCCCTTCGCCAACGTCCGGGGTCTCGGCAACGCCTCCGCCGACTTCCAGGAGGCCGCTCGTTCGCTGAACGCTGTCCTGTATTCGCGCAACGATCAGGCGAAGACAGAACGTCATGCGCTGATGGAGACTTCGATCGCGGGGGTGACCGACGCGCTGAAGACCTACCGGGCCGGGCTGATGTCGGACGAGAAGGACGCTTTGGCGCTGGCGGACACGGTGTCGGCCGGGCTGGCCCGCTGGGAGGCCGGCGCGAACGAGGCCGTCGAGCTGTCGCAGCGCAACACCGTGACGCGCGCGCTCGAACTCGATGTCGCCGAGGCCCAGCCGAAGTTCCGGGCACTGAGCGAGAAGCTCGAGGCGCTGAGGACCGCTTTCGTCTCGGCCGGCATTCAGGGGCCGGCGCGCGATGCGATCGCGGAGCTCCGCACGCGCCTTCCGACGATGATGTATCAGCTGATGTCGGGCGTCGCGGAAACGGACGCGGCCCGCATCACCGCCATCCGGCAGCAGTTCCAGGCATCGCAGGACGGCATCGAAGCCGCGATCCAGTCGCTGACCGCGTCGGCTTCGAGCCCTGCCATCGTGGCGGACGTCGCATCCGTCACGACGGCGTGGCAGGCCCTCCATCCGGTGATCGACAAGGTCTTCGATCTCGGAACCGAGCAGACCGACGCCAAGGCGGGGCTTGCCGCGGATCAGGTGCGCCCGGCGCTCGTCGAGGCCCTCGCCAGCCTCGCCAAGCTGACCGAGATCGAGATCGCCCAGGCGAACTATCTGGTCACCGCCACCAATGAGGGCTTCGAAGCCACCCGCGCCATCCTGGTCGGGATCGTCGCGAGCGCGCTTCTCATCGGCATCGCAACCGGCGTGGGCGTGATCATGACGATCACGAAGGGTCTGCGCGTCGTCCGCCAGAATGTCGATCGCATGGCGACCGGCGACCTGTCGCATCGCATCATCCACGGCCGCAACGACGAGATCGGCGATGTCCTGACCAATCTCTGCCAGATGCGTCTGGAACTGGCGGGCACGGTCTACTCGGTGCGCAACTCGGCAAGCCAGGTGGCGTCCGGCTCGATGCAGTCGGCCGCGACCGCCGACCAGCTCTCGTCCGGCTCGACCGAGCAGGCCGCAGCGTCCGAGCAGGCCTCGGCCGCGGTCGAGGAGATGACGGCCAACGTGCGCCAGAACGCCGACAACGCCTCGACCACCGAGAAGATCGCGGCGCAGGCCAGCATCAGCGCCGAGAAGACCGGCGCGGCGGTGGCGCTCTCGGTCGAGGCGATGCGCACAATCGCGCAGAAGATCCAGGTCGTGCAGGAGATCGCCCGGCAGACCGATCTGCTGGCGCTGAACGCTGCGATCGAGGCGGCCCGCGCCGGCCAGCACGGCAAGGGCTTCGCGGTGGTGGCGTCCGAGGTGCGCAAGCTCGCCGAACGCTCGCAGCAGGCTGCGGCCGAGATTGGGCAGGTGTCGGCACAGACGCTGGCGGCGTCCGAGGAAGCCGGGCACATGCTGCTGCAACTGGTTCCCGATATTCAGCGCACGGCCGAACTCGTCACCGAGATCTCGGCAGCGTGCCGGGAGCAGTCTGTCGGCATCGACCAGATCAACCAGGCGATCCAGCAACTGGATCAGGTGACGCAGGCCAATGCCGGCGCGGCGAACGAAATGTCGGCGACCTCCGAGCAGCTTTCGGCCGAGGCCGGACGCCTGAACGATCGTGCCGGCTTCTTCAAGGTGGACGAAGCGGAGGCCCATGGGATCGCGTCCGAAGCGGAAGCGCCCGGCACCATCCATGCGCTTCAGGCGCAGGTGCAGACCTTCGCCGCATCCGCCCGCCCGGCGAGCCCCGCAAAGCGCGCCGCGACCAAGCCGATGCGGACCGCTGCGACGCCCGCCCCCGCGACTGGCAGCGACAACGGGTTCGATCTCGATCTCGGCGGTGGCGGCGGCTTCGAGAAGATGAGCGCCTGATCGCGAGCTGGATCTCTGGTGCGACGATCGTCGACAAGGGGGGGCGGGCCGGATGGTCCGTCCCCTTCTTCGTTGTCGAACCGACCTTCGATGGTATGGCTTTCTCCTTGCCTTTCTTCCGCCGCGCCTCTGGACGAGAGCCGGACGACGGCGGCAGGGTCGATGCAGCCCCGCTTGAGGCCGGCATCGCCCGGTTAAATCCTCGAAAGGCAGGCCGATGGCCCGACGACACACTTTCGCCCTTCGTCACATGGCCGACGGCGCCGCGGTCCGGCTGCGATCCGCTGCGGCTCGTCCGCTCCTCGCCGCCCTGCTGGCGCTCGCAGGTGCGATGCTGGCCGGCAGCCCGGCGAGCGCGCACATCCTCGCCGATGCCGGCGGCTTCGGCAGCGGCTTCGAGCACCCTCTGACCGGCGCCGACCATTTCCTCGCCATGTTCGCGGTGGGCATCTGGGGCGCGCAGATGGGCGGGCGTTCGGTCTGGACGCTGCCCGTGACCTTCCCGCTGATCATGGCGGCGGCCGGGCTGGCCGGCATGAGCGGCCTCGTCCTCACCCATGTCGAGACCGGCATCGCGCTCTCGATCCTCGTGCTGGGCCTCGCCATTGCCTTCCGGCTGCGCATTCCCGAAGCGCTGGCGCTTCTGGTGATCGCAGTCTTCGCGGTGTTCCACGGCTACGCGCACGGCGTCGAACTGCCGCTCGCCACCGACCCTGCCGACTATGCGATCGGCTTCGTGGTCGCCACCGGCCTCATCCACCTCATCGGCATCGCCGTCGGTCTGGCGCTGTCGCGGCCGATGAAGGGGCGGCTGGCGCAGGCGCTGGGCGCGGGGATCGCGGCGGTCGGCGTCGCCTATCTCGTCGCATGAGCGGACTGGCGACCCCGGCGCGGCGCTTCCGCCTTGCCGGGTGGAGCGATCCTCGTCCGATCGCGCTGGTGCTGGTCATCGCCGCCTTCTGCGCGGTGGGCGTGGCGGAGGCGACCGGCGGCGGGCCGACGATGCCCTTCGGCGCGATCGCGCTGCGCCTCATGAGCGAGTTGCTGCTGCCGCTGGCCGGGCTCGGCGTCGCGCTCGGCCTAGCCGCGCCGATCGAGGCCGGCGCGGGTCTTCTGGCTATGGCGGTCGGCGCGGGCGCGGGTCTCGTCTGGCGCCACGACTTCCTCGAACTGGTCGCGCGGCTTCCCAATGCCGCCAGCCATGCCTTTCTCGCCGGACCGATCGCCGGCCTCGGCGTCGGTCTGCTGCTGCTCATGCCGGCATCGCTGCGACGCGTGCTGCTCGTGCCGGTCGCGGCTCTCACGGGGGCCATGCTGCTCGTCGTCGTGAAGCTGCTCGATCCCAGCCTGCGCGATCCCCACGTGCCCTGGCTGGCGGGCCTCGGCGCACTGGCGCTGCTGCTGGCACTGGCCAACGCCCTTCGACGCGTGCGCCATCCCGTCCGCTTCACGGCCGCGCGGATCCTCGGGTCGTGGGTGCTGGCGGTGGCCTTTCTCTATGGCGGCGCGAGCGTGGCGACGCGCGGGCGCGCCGCGATCCCGTCCGCGCCTACGCGTCTCGCACCACCGCCGGACGCGACCCTTTTTCCGGAGTTCGGCCATGCCCCGGTGCCCTGAGCCCCGCGCGCCTCGCAGCGTATGGGTGCGCATCGTCGCGGCCGTGCTGGCGCTCGGCACGGCGAGCACGGCGGCGGCCCATCCCGACATCACGATGGAATGCCGCGTCCTCTTCAATTTCGAGGACGGCAAGGTGACGGGGATCGGCGAGACCTGGACCTTCGACGAGGCCTTTTCAGCGCAGCTCATCGCCGATTACGACGAGGATCACGACGGCCTGTTCGACGCCGCGGAATCGGGCGCGATGGAGCGCGAGGTCTTCGGCAACCTCTCGGAGATCCACTACTACACGTTCCTGTCGATCAACGGCCGCGAGCAGACCGATCTGAAGCCCTTCGGCTTTCGCGCCACGAAGGAGGGCGAGATCGTCACCTTCGCCTTCGGCATCCGCCTGCCCGAGCCGCTGGACCCCGCGCTCTATCCGGTGACGCTGGAACTGAAGGACCCGGAATTTGCCGTCTATGCCGTGCTGACCGGCGACGAGCCGGCGCTGCTGCGCGGCGACACGCAGAAGCGCTGCCGCGCGGCCATCCGCGACGACCGCGAGAATCCCTATTTCGACGGCACAGTGATCCCGCAGGAGATCCGGCTGGTCTGCGGACAGTAGGCTTGGTCAGTCGGCGCGGGTGACGCGCCAGCCGGCGCCGCGCAACGCCTCGACGAGCCCGGTCTCGCCGGGCAGATGCAGGGCCCCGACGGCGACGAAGACGCCGCCCTGTGCCAGAAGCGGCGCGAGGCGGGTCGCCATCACGCCGTTGCGGGCTCGCACCACCGTTTCCTCGAAGCGCTGGGTGATCTCGACCGACGAGGCCATCTCGGTGCCCGCCGGCATCATCGCCTCCGTCGCGGGCTCGATGAGCGCGATGCGGCCCTTGAGATAGAGATCGATCATCGTCTCGAAGACATCGGGCAGCTGATCGACGATCGCGGCGGTCGCCACGAGATTGTCGGCCTGCAGCGCCAGCGGCATGGCGCCGAGCGCCTCCGTCTGTTCCACCGCCGTCTCGAGGCCGCGCACCGTCTGCCCGGCGGCGGCCGCGCGCTCGGCCAGCGCGATGTCGAGCACCTTGGCGCCGTCCGCCGTCCGCGCCGCCTCGCAGGCGGGCACCATCAGCGACATCGTCACGAACCAGGGCTGCAGCGTGCGGATCGCCCCGACCGGCAAGGCGCGGGCGGCAAGCAGCGGGCCGATCCGTGCCATCTCGGCCGGGGGCAGAAGGGTCTCGATTGTCTGGCCGGGCGGCAGGGTGGTGAGGTCGGGACGGGCGAGAAGCGCACCGGCCATGGCGCGGGGGTCGAGCACGTCGAGCGTTTCGATGACGAGCGAACGCGCGCCGGTGAAGGCCGTCTCGGCCGCAGGTGGCAAAGCGAGGATGCGCGGGTCCGACAGGTGCATCGTGCCGAAGAGGAAGGAGGGCGCCAGCCCGTCGCGCTCGGCGCGGTAGAGCCGGCCCTCGCCATTGGCGATTTCCGCGGCCTCGCGCTCGATCGCGGCGATCCGCCCATCCCGCATCAGCGCAGGGACGGCACTCGTGCCCTCGCGGCAGGAAGCGGGCTCGCTCGCGTGGGCGGCCGGTGCGCGCGCCAAGGCGGCGAGTAGGGCCGCGCAGAGGAGAAGCGGCAGGAGCGCGGCGGCTGCCCACAGAGCCTTCAGCGCGTGGGCGGCCAGGAGGCGGATCGGCAGCGGGCGGACGGTCATCGGCAGCGATCCATGAAGCATCGGGCGCCGGGATCGCCGGCGGTTCGCGGCGACCTTACCTTGAGAATTGCGACGAAAGCCTGAAAGCCGCATGTCTCGCTTCCGGCCGCGCTTTCGGCCCCATGTCCGAAAGCGCGAAGGTCAGGCGCGCGCGGCCCGCGCGGTGCTCGAACGCCCCGGCCGGCGGGCGCGGGGATGGGCACCCTCGTAGACCTCCAGCAGGCGGGCGCCGTCGACGGCGGTGTAGCCCTGCGTCGTCGAGAGCGAGGCATGGCCGAGAAGATCCTGGATCGTGCGCAGATCGCCGCCCTTGGCGAGGAGGTGCGTCGCGAAGGAATGGCGCAGCGCGTGAGGCGTCGCCGAATCCGGCAGGCCGAGGAGGCCGCGCAGCCGCTGCATCTCCAGCTGAACGATCTGCGGGCGCAGCGGCCCGCCGCGCGCGCCGCGAAACAGCGGCGCGTCGGCCCCGAGCGCAAAGGGTGCGAGCCGCCGATAGGCGGCGACGGCCTCGATCACGGCCGGCAGGAGAGGCACCAGCCGTTCCTTGCGCCCCTTGCCGAGGATCCGCATCGAGCGGGCCGCGGGGTCGCCCAGCGCGTCGCCGGGCAAACCCAGCGCCTCGGAGATGCGCAGGCCGCAGCCGTAGAGCAGCGTCAGCACGGCGACGTTGCGCGCCGCGATCCAGGGCTCGGAGGCCATCGCCCCGGCATCCTCGGTGACGGCCACCGCGTCGATCACGCTCAAGGGGCGGGGCAGGGTGCGCGGCTGCTTGGGCGCGCGCATGGCGCCGACGCCCGCTGCCGAGGCCAGCCCCTCGCGCTCCATGTGGCGCACGAAGGAGCGCACGCCCGAGAGAGCCCGCCCCAGCGTGCGGGCCCCCGCGCCGTCGCGCCGCCGTGCGGCGAGGAAGGCGCGAAAATCGACCGGCTTGAGGTCGGCGATGTCACCGACCCCGGCGGGGCGGCCGTGATAGCCGGCGAGGAAGGCGAGAAACTGGCGCAGGTCCCGCTCGTAGGCCTCCGAGGTTTCCGGCGAGACCCCGCGCTCGATCTCGAGCCGTGCCAGCCAGCGCCGCTTGTGCTCCAGAAGCTCCGGCGTGGCGGTGAGGAGAAGGGCGGTGCTCACGGGTCGGGGTCTCGGGGGCTGGGCTGGGGGCACGACGCGTGCCGTTGCTGTCTCGAAGGATGCGCCCGCACAAATGAACAGGGCGTTGCGGCGATCGCATGGCGCACTAGCTTCGGCAGCGTCCAAGCCATCGTGTCGGGAACCTAAGTCGCACGCGATCGATTGGGGGACGGATGCATCTGGCTCGGTCCATCGAGCCCATTTCAAGGAGTTCCACCATGAAACGTCATGCCACCGCGATCTGGAACGGCGCCCTGTCGGACGGCAAGGGTGAGATCACCACCCAGTCGGGCGCGCTCGATCATCACGGCTACTCGTTCAAGGCCCGATTCGAGGACGAGAGCGGCAAGTCCGGCACCAACCCGGAAGAGCTTCTGGCCGCCGCCCATGCCGGCTGCTTCGCCATGCAGCTCTCGCATTTTCTTGCCGAGAACGGCACGCCGGCGGACGAGCTGAAGGCGCGCGCCGTGGTCGCGGTCGAGCAGGTCGACGGCGGCTTCGAGGTGAAGTCGAGCGCGATCACGCTCGAAGCCAAGGTGCCCGGCATCGAAGACGCCAAGTTCCAGGAACTGGCCAAGACGGCGAAGGAAGGCTGCCCGATCTCGAAGGCGCTCGGCGCCATCGAGGTCACGCTCGACGCCAAGCTCGTCTGAGCCAGCCGACATCGCCCGCTTCAGGGGCGCCTGCCGATCTTATGGCCCGCCCACGTCCCCGTGGCGCGGGCCTTTCTCGTTGACGCCCGTCCCGGGCCCGCGTCGCGACCGACCGTCAGCCCTCGATCGGTCGCGCGAGCCGGGGAACGCCCGGTCCCCCCACCGCGCATTCGAGGTCGTCGCGGTCCCAGCCGCCGAGATCGGCCGCGGCGGCATAGGTGGACTGAAGGAAGTCGGCGAGCGCCCGGTCGGGGTCGGGCGCGCTGCGCACCGCCTCGTAGGGCAGGAGAAATTCACCGAGCGCCACGTCGTAGCCGGCGGCTTCCGGCTGCACGCGGGCGTCCGAGTAGCCGGCGGGGGCCGGATAGGCATAGGCATAGAAGGCGGCGCCCGCCACCGCGCCGCCGCCCGGCCAGAAGCCGGCGGAGGCGACCTCGCGGTCGTAGGCTTCCGAGGCCACCGCATCGGGCAGCGCGGGAATGCCGCCGGGATGGCGGGGTGCGGCGCGTCCCGAAAAGCGCGTCACCGCCAGATCGAAGCTGCCCCAGAAGAGGTGCACTGGGCTCGCCTTGCCGAGAAACCCGCTGCGGAACCGCTGGAATGCGGCGTCGACGCGCAGGCTGGCCGCATGGAAGCGACGGATGGCCTCGAGATCGAACGGACGCTCCGCGGTATCGTCGACGAAGGCCACGGGATCGGCGATCTCGTTCGGGCGGCCATGGAAGCGCGCCGTGCCGCCGAGCGCGGTGACGAGCTCGCGAAAGCGGGCGTGGAACGCGGCGATCGAGCCGGGCTCGAGCGCGATCGTGCCGCTGCGCCCGTCGCCGGACCGGCCCCGCAGGCATGCATCCACGAGGTCGAACTCGAAATCGAGACCCGGCCCGTCCGGAACGAGCGTCGTGGTCCAGCCGCGCGCCGTGGTGAGGAAGGTCGCGTGCCAGGCGTGGTTGATCCAGGGCGTGTGCGCCAGCCGGTACTTGCCGACGACCTGCAGACGCAAGTGCAGCGCCTCGGCGCTCGGCTGCCAGACCGCATAGGGGTCGAGATGCGGCCAGGGCGCAGCCGCGTCGGCTCCGGGCGCCGGCGGATCGGTGCGGCGATGGATCTGAGGATCGGGCGTCATCGGGGTCGTCTCCCTTCGAGTGCGTCGCCCGATGGTCCGGCCTCAAGCGATCAGGCCTGCCGGCGCTTGCGGGCGTAGAGTTCGAGGCGGTGGAACACGATGTCGTAGCCCAGTTCCCGGGCGATCTCGTCCTGCAGCGCCTCGATCCGGTCGGAGCGGAACTCCACCACGGCGCCGGTGTCGATGTCGATGAGATGGTCGTGATGGCCCTGGTCGGCCTGCTCGAACCGCGAGGGGCCGCCGCCGAAGGCATGGCGATGGATCGCCCCCTTCTCCTCCAGAAGTCGCATCGTCCGGTAGACCGTGGAGAGCGAGATCGAGGGATCGATCACCGAGGCGCGGCGGAAGATCTCGAGCGCGTCGGGATGATCGCCGGCTTCGCCGAGGATCTTCAGGATGGTGCGGCGCGGACGCGTGATGCGAACGCCGGCGGTCCGCAGCAGCGCTTCGTAGTCGGGAGGGGAGGGGGAAGAGGTCGTCATGATCCTGCTGTAGCCGGATTCGTCGCGCGAGGCGACGGTCTGCCGCTTGGGCGAGGCGTGGGCATGCGCGGGGCGCCTCCAAGCCGGCTTCGCGGCCGCATCGAGGTATCCGGCTCCCGTGCGGGTCGGCCTCTCTTCGAATAGGTCTGCAAATCATTCGCAATTGGTTTGACGCGCCTTGCCCGCCTCCCTAGCTTGCCGAACCGAGGGACCCGACTTGGGGCCTGCGGGGATGACCATGGCACGCCTGATCGACGAAACCGGCGGCGCCGGCAGGACAGCGCCTTCGGGCGACGGGTTCCAGTCGGCCCGCGGCGAGGGCTCGCTCGGCGCCTCGCACCGCTCCGTGGCGGTGAGCGAAGGGGGCACGCTCTTCCGGCGTTTTCTGGCCTTTCTCGGTCCCGGCTATCTCGTGGCCGTCGGATACATGGACCCCGGCAACTGGGCGACCTCGCTCGCCGGCGGTTCCGAGTTCGGCTACACGCTGCTCTTCGCCGTGCTTCTCTCCTCGGTCATGGCGATCGTGCTGCAGGCGCTTTGCGCCCGGCTGGCGGTGGCCACAGGCCGCGACCTCGCGCAGGCCTGCCGCGACAGCTATTCGCGGCCCGTCTCCTTCGTCCTCTGGGCACTGGCGGAACTGGCGATCATCGCCACGGATCTCGCCGAAGTCATCGGCACGGCGATCGCCCTCAAGCTCCTGTTCGGCCTGCCGCTCGAATGGGGCGTCCTCGTCACCGCGCTCGACGTGTTCGTGATCCTCTGGCTGCAGTCGCGCGGCTTTCGCCGCGTCGAGGCCTTCGTCGCCACGATGATCCTGGTGATCGCCCTCTGTTTCGTCGGGCAGATGATCCTCGCCCAGCCGGCGATCGGGGCGGTGATGGAAGGGTTCCTGCCGTCGGCCTCGATCGTCACCGACCAGCGCCAGCTTTATCTCGCGCTCGGCATTCTCGGCGCCACGGTCATGCCGCACAATCTCTACCTCCACACCGGCATCGTCCACACCCGCGCCTTCGGCCGCGACGAGGCGTCGAAGCGCGAGGCCGCGACCTTCGCGACGCTGGATTCGACGCTGGCACTCGGGCTGGCGCTCCTCGTCAACGCCTCGATCCTGATCCTCGCGGCCGCCGCCTTCCACGCCAGCGGCCACGGCACGGTGGGCGATCTCGAAGAGGCGCATGCGCTGCTGGCGCCGCTTCTCGGCAGCACTCTCGCCCCGATCCTGTTCGCCGTGGCGCTTCTGGCTTCCGGCCTGTCCTCGACCGTCACCGCGACGCTCGCCGGGCAGATCGTCATGGAGGGCTTCCTGCGCCTTCGCCTGTCGCTGGTGGTGCGCCGGCTGGTGACGCGGGGTCTGGCGATCGTCCCGGCCGCCGGCATCATCATCCTCTACGGCGAGAGCAGCGCCAACGACCTCCTCGTCTTCAGCCAGGTCGTCCTGTCGTTGCAGCTGCCCTTCGCGGTGATCCCGCTTGTGATGATGTCGGGCAGCCGGGCGAAGATGGGGTCGCTGCGCGCACCGGTCTGGCTGCTCGCCCTGGCCGGCGCCATCGCGACCCTCATCGTCGTCCTCAACGCCAAGCTGGTGATCGACTTCCTCGGCGGCGGGCTGGGGGCGTGAGAACCGGGATTCGACGGACCCTGATCGTCGCGACCAAGGCGATGCATGAAGAAAATGCGACTCGTCCGCAATTTTCCT
>NZ_BBWH01000036.1 GCF_001463705.1 Aureimonas sp. AU12
GGTTGTTGGTCGTCGTGTTGCTGTCGAAGAGCGAAGCGTCCGTCGTATCCACCGCGATCGTGCCGATCGAGACGGCGCCGCTGGCGTCACGGGCGAAGGAGGCGACGATGCTCTTGGCGGACGAATAGTCGGACACGCCGGAATTGACCGACAGCCAGTTCTCGCCGGAGAAGACCGAGGAGGAGGCGATCGACTTGAGCTGCTTCTGCAGTTCGCCGATTTCCTGCTGGATCGTGTCGCGGTTGACGCCGTCCTGCGTGGCGGCGGTCAGCTTCGCCTTGATCTCGTCGAGGACGTCCTTCGCCTTGCTCAGGCCCTGATAGGCGACGTCGACGGTCGAGGCGCCGAGGTTGAGCGCGTCCTTGACGGTGGAGAGCGACTTGTTGTCGGACTTCAGCGTCGTGGAGATCGCCCAATACGCCGCGTTGTCCTTGGCTTCGCCGATCTTCAGCCCGGTCGAGATCCGGTTCTGCGTCATGTCGAGCGAATTGTTGGTCTGCTGGAGAGTGCGCAGCGCGGTAATCGCCGCTGCATTGGTGTTCACGCTTGCCATTGGCTATGTCCCATGAAGTCGTCGAGGGGGACATGCCGGGTCGTGCCGGCGCAGCGGGGCGGCCTCATGCCTTTGATCACCAGCGTGTGTCGATCAATCCGCTATGCACTCTTCTTTACGCGAAGGTGCTTAACGATCTGTAAAACGGATCAACTTCGCGCGATTGAACTTGTGGGTTGTCAAAGGCGTCAAAGAAACGACCGCACCAACGACCCCGTCAACATGTTCCAGCCGTCGATCAGGACGAAGAAGAGGATCTTGAACGGCAGTGAAATGATCGTCGGCGGCAGCATCATCATGCCCATCGACATGGTCAGCGTCGCCACGATCAAATCGATCACCAGAAACGGCAGGACGATGAGGAAGCCGATTTCGAAACCACGGCGCAGTTCGGAGATCATGAAGGCGGGAACGAGGATGCGGAAGTCAACGACCTGATCGTCGCCCGATCCCTGCTCGACTTCCGGCAGCCGGTCGCGGATCGAGGCCTCGTTGATGTTGTTGAAGAGCGCGAGATCCTGCTCGCGGACCTGATCGAGCATGAAGCCGCGGAACGGCTCGGCGATGCGCGGCAGCGCCTCTTCTTCCGTGATCTCGTTCTTCATCAGCGGCTGCAGGCCGTCGCGCCAGGCCTGGTCGAAGGTCGGCATCATCACGAAGAAGGTGATGAAGAGCGACAGCGAGATGAGGATCAGGTTGGCCGGGGTCGACTGCAGGCCGAGGCCGGTGCGCAGGATCGACAGCGCGATCACGACGCGGGTGAAGGCCGTGACCATGACGAGGAGGCCGGGCGCTACCGAGAGCACCGTGACGATGCCGAAGATCTGGACGATGCGCCCGGACACGGCGGCGTCGCCCGCGGGAATGAGGGAGGCGAGGTTGTTCGCCGCGCTGGACACGGCGTCCTGCGCCGAGGCGGGCGCGGCAAGCGTGAGAAGCGCAAGCGCGGCGACGGCGGCCAGGGATGCGCCGACCGGAAAGGCGGGCCGCATCACTTCACGACCAGCGAACGGACCATGATGTCGATCACGCCGGGCGAGCGCATCTTGGCGCGCTCCAGAAGATCCTCGCGAAGATGCAGCAGCCCCCGCGATCCCTCGACCTGCGCCAGTTCCAGCGTGCGCACGAAGACGATCATGTCGGCCTGGACCTGCGAGGCGAGCTGCGCCTGATCGCCGGCCTGTTCGGGCTTGACGATGAGGCTGGCCTCGAGCCGCAGCTGCGTGCCGGGCGGCGAGGCGATGTCGGTGAGAACGGGCTCGAGCGCCAGCACGACGTCGGCCGGAGCGTCGGGATTGGCGCTTTTGGCCAGCGGCGCCTCACTGTTCACGACGGGCGCCGGGGCGGGTTCGGCGGCGGGCGCAGCGGGCTGGGGCTTGCCCAGCATCATGCCGAGTGCGGTGCCGCCCGCGGCCGCGATGAGCGTCAGGCCGACCACCACGGCGACCGTCTGGACGAGACCGCCCTTCTTGGGCTTCGCGTCGGCGCCGGCCAGGATGGCGAGGGCCTCGGGGGTGAGGTCGGTCATGCGGCGGCGCTCCGGACGGGCCTTTGAAAAAGCTGTCGGGCCGCCGGCCGCTCATGCGAGCGCCGGGGCAGGCCCTGACGCTGAAGTGTTAAGAAATCGTGCTGTTCCGAGCCTGACGTCGCTGCCGCAGTGCAGGTGCCCGGACACGGCCAAGCCGCGCGGCACCTCCTGTCGGGAGCGCCACGCGGCCTTCGTGTCGTCGGGGTTCGCCGGCCGGCAGGCGTGCCGGTCGGCCCAGATCACTTGGCCAAGATCAGGTGGCCAAGATCAGTAGGGCAGCGCGTTGTCGAGCACCTGCTGGCCCCAGCCGGGCTGCTGCACTTCCGTGAGGCGGCCGCGGCCGCCGTAAGAGATGCGGGCTTCGGCGATCTTCTCGTAGGAGATCGTGTTGTTGGGCAGGATGTCGCCGGGCCGGATGATGCCGGCGATGGAGAGGACGCGCACCTCGAAATTGACGCGGATCTCCTGCTGGCCGGCAATGTAGAGATTGCCGTTCGGCAGGACCTGCGTGACCACGGCGGCGATCGAGACGTTGATCTCCTCCTGCCGGTCGACCGTGCCCTTGCCCGTCGTCTTCGTGCCGTTCTTGAGGCCGAGCGTCGCGCCGAGCGTGCCGAGCGAGAAGTCGCTGACGGCGCCCTCGAAGTCGGCGCCGACGCTGACGCCCGAATCGCGCGAGCGCTTGGTGTTGTTGTCGAGCTTGGCCTTGTCGTCGATCTTGATCTTCACCGTGACGATGTCGCCGACATTGAGAGCGCGCGTGTCGCGGAAGAAGTCTGCGTTGCGCCCGGTCCAGAGCGAGTTGACGTGGCGCACCGGCTCCTCGGCATAGGTCGCCGGCTGGACGATCGGCGGGTTCTGGGCAAGGCCCGTTCCCACCGGCGTCAGGATCGGCTCCTTCATCAGGTCCTCGCGCGTCGTGGTGCAGCCGGCCAGAAGCACGAGAGAGAGGATCGAGGCGATGGTTCTCACAGGCTTTGTCCCGTCGGGGCCGCGCCGGCCACGGCCGCGCGGTCGGTCTTCTGAACGATGAGGCGGCCGATCTCGGCGGCGACGGGCGCCGGCATCTCGGAGAGGATGGCGCTCGCCTGGCGCGACTTCAGCCGTGCCAGAAGCGCGGCGGCCACCGGGCGATCGAGCCCGGCGAGTTGCGCGGCCGCGGCATCCGGCTTCATCGCGGCGTAGATGTCGATCATCACCGAGGAGGTGGAATCCATGAAGGCCTTGCGCTCGACGAGCCAGTCTTGCACCTCGCGGCGCTTGGTCTCGAGCTCGTCGATCTTGGCGGTCACGAGGCCCTCGGCCTCCTTCAGCTTGACCATCTGCAGCGCGTTGCGCTGGTCGAGTGCGGGATCGGCGATGTTGCGGCAGTAGTTCTCGACGTCGGTCGCCGGCACTGCGGCCACCACCGGCGCCTGCCCGTCGGGACCGACGACGCGCACGGTCTGCGGCGGGAGCACCGGAGGGGCCTCCCCGCCCGGCTTCTCCTCGGCGCGTGCAGGGAACGCGGCGGCGAGCGCCAGGAGGGAGGCCGCCGCGAGGGCGAGAGGGAAACGCGGGATCGTCGTCATGGGATCTCTCACTGCACCACGAGGTCGGCCTGGAGGGCGCCGGCGGTCTTGATGGCCTGAAGGATAGCGATGATGCCGGTGGGCTTGAGGCCGAGGCGGTTGAGACCGCGCACCACGGCGTCGAGACTGGCGCCCTGGACGATAGCGAGATTGCCGCCGCCCTGCTCGGCGTTCACGACCGTGTCCTTCGTCACCACCGTCTGCCCGTCGCTGAAGGGCGCCGGCTGCGAAACGTTGGGAATGTCGGTGATGCGCACCGTCAGCGAGCCGTGCGTCACCGCCACCGTCGAGATCTGGACGTCCTGGCCGATCACGACGGTGCCCGTGCGCTCGTCGATCACCACCTTGGCGGCCTGGTCGGGCTGGATCTGGAGATCGCCGACGTCGGCGAGAAAGCGGGTCGAGGATATCTTGGCGGGCCGGGTCAGCGTGATGTTGCGGAAGTCCTGCTCGCGCGCCACCGGCTTGCCCCAGGTCTGGACGGCATAGGCGTTGATCGCGTCGACGACGCGGATCGCGGTGCGATAGTCGGGATTGCGCAGTTCCACGGTGATCGTCGGCGTGTCGACGGTGGCGCGCGGAACCTCGCGCTCGATGATCGCGCCGCCGGCGATGCGACCGGTGGTGGGGGTGCCCTGCGTCAGGCTCTCGTTCGTGCCCTCCGAGGAGAAGCCGGAGACGGCGAGCGCCCCCTGCCCGACCGCGTAGATCTCGCCGTCCGGCCCGTAGAGCGGGGTCATGACGAGCGTGCCGCCCATCAGCGAGGAGGCATCGCCCAGCGAGGAGACGGAAATGTCGATGCGCGCGCCGATGCCGGAAAAGGCCGGCAGGTCCGCCGTCACCACCACCGCGGCGACGTTGCGGGTGCGCGGGTTGGCCGAGCGCACGTTGACGCCCATGCGGTCGAGCATCGACTGCAGCGACTGTTCGGTGAAGGGCGAGTTGCGCAAACTGTCGCCGGTGCCCTGCAGGCCGATCACGAGACCGTAGCCGACGAGCTGGTTGTCGCGCACGCCCTTGACGGTGGTGACGTCCTTGATGCGCACGCCGCCCGAGGAGCGAACGCGCGGCACCACGGTGTTGAAGTTTTCGCGCGCGCCGATGCCGGCCTGGACGGCGCCGCCGCCCCCGCCATAGCCGGAATAGTCGGCCGCGCGGGCCGGCGCGAATGCGCCACCGAAGATCGTTGCGGCCAGGACCAGCGCCAGAATGCGGCTCATTTCGACGAAACCTCGATCGTGCCGTCCTCGGAGGCGATGCCGCTGATCGTCACGCCGCTGTCGACATTGCGAACCCGCACGGCCTGGCCCGGGCCGGCCGACTGGAGCGGCGTGCCCATGCCGGTGATGATCAGGCCGGACTCGCGATAGATCAGCGTCGTGGGAACGCCGGCCGTCACGGCGTCCGGCGACTTCAGGTCGGTGAGGAGGATCGGCTGGTTGGGCAGGAGCGTGCGGCGCGCGATCCGGTTCTCGAGCATTCCGTCTTCGACGACATAGGCCGCGAGCCGGTCGCCCGGCACGGTGAAGCGCATCTGCATCACGCCGCGGTCGAGGACGTTTTGGCCGGGATAGACCACGGCGGTCGGCACCGGCAGGTTGAGATCGGCGGCCAGCGCCGGGACCGGCGCGAGCGAGAGCAGCGCACCGAGGGCGAGAAGGACGGCCGGACCCGCCGCACGCAAGGCCGTACGGGTCCGTGGGCGACGGGAGGGGCGTGTCATGGCTTAGCGGATGCCCTTCGAGACGACGCTCGACATCTCGTCGGCGGCCTGGATCACCTTCGAGTTCATCTCGTAGGCGCGCTGCGCGGAGATCAGCTCGGAGATCTCCTTCACCGGATCGACGTTGGAGTTTTCGAGATAGCCCTGCTTGATGACGCCGTAGCCGGGATCGCCGGGCACGCCGGCGATCGGCGCGCCGGAGGCGGCGGTCTCGCGGAACAGGTTGCCGCCCTCGGCCGAGAGGCCGGGCTCGTTGGCGAAGTTGACGAGGGTCAGCTGGCCGACGAGCTGGTCGGCGCCGTCGACCTTGGCGTAGACCTCGCCGGTGTCGTTGACGGTGACCTGCGTGGTGTTCTGCGGGATGGTCAGGCCGGGATCGACGGTGAAGCCGTCGAGCGTCACGATCTGCCCGGTGTCGTTCTTGTTGAAGGCGCCGTCGCGCGTGTAGAGCGTCTCGCCGCCCGGCCCCTGAATCTGGAAGTAGCCCTGGCCGTTGATGGCGACGTCGAGATCGTTGCTGGTCTGCTCCAGCGCGCCCTGGATGTGGACGGAGCGGATGGCGGCGGTGCGCACGCCGAGGCCGATCTGCGCGCCCTCGGGCACGACGTTCTCGCCGCCGCGCGCCGGCACGCCGCCGGCCCGCTCGACCTGGTAGAGCAGGTCGGTGAACTCGGCGCGCGAGCGCTTGAAGCCGGTGGTGTTGATGTTCGCGATGTTGTTCGCGATGACTTCAACGTTGGTCTGCTGGGCGTTCATGCCGGTGGCGGCGATCGCAAGGGCTCGCATCGGTGTGGTTCCTTAGATCGACATGCGGGAAAGTTCGAGATAGGCGGAGACCACCTTGTCGCGCACGGCGATGGCGGTCTGCAGGGTGCGCTCGGCGCCCATCACGGCGTCCACGACGGCCTGCGTCGAGGTCTGGCCGTTGATGCCCTGGATCGAGGTGGTCTCGGCGCCCTTCAGCGTCTGCGCGGCGTCGCGCGCGGCGTCCGCCATGGCGGCCGCGAAGCTCTGGCCGCCGGCCGTGCCGGCCGATGCCGAGGCGGCGGTGCCGGCTGCGGGAGAGAGGGAGACGCCGTCGAGCTTGAGGGCGTCGAAGCGCGGCATCGCGGTTCCGATGGCGGGGATCATGGGCTCAGCCTCTCATGAGATCGATGGTGAGATTGATCAGCTCGCGCGCCTGCTTGATCACCTGCAGGTTGGCCTCGTAGGACCGGTTGGCTTCGCGCATGTCCGCCATCTCGACGAGCGAGTTGACGTTGGGCATCTTGACGTACCCGTCGGCATCGGCGGCGGGGTTGCCGGGATCGTGCTCGATCTTGAAGGCGGCGCGGTCGACGCCGACGTTCTTCACCTGCACGAGATCGGCGCCGGTCAACCGGTCGACCTCGCTGGTGAAGGAGACGGTCTTGCGCCGGTAGGGATCGGAGCCCGGCGTCTCGCCGGTGGAGCGGGCGTTGGCGACGTTCTCGGAGACGACGCGCAGGCGGGTGGACTGGGCCTCGAGGCCGCTGGCGGCGATCTTGAGCGCGGAGGAAATGGGGTCCAGCATCGGCTCAGCCCTTCAGCGTCGAGAGGTACATGCGGTGGAAGGCCTTGGCGATCGAGGTGTCGAGCGCGAAGTCGCGGGAGATCTCGCCCGACTTCATCATCTCCTGCTCGAGCGACACCGAATTGCCGGAATGGGTGACGTCCCAAGGCGTCTGGCGGCCCTCGTCGACCCCGAACTCGCGACCCGCCGACGCCACGAGATGACTCGGCGAGGAGCCGGTCATCTGCAGGCTCGTCGTGTCGAGGATTTCGGTGAAGGCCGAGACGTCCTTGGCGCGATAGCCGGGCGTGTTGGCGTTGGCGACGTTCTCGGCCACCACCGCCTGGCGCTGCGACAGCCATTCCGCGCGGTTGGAGCTGAGGCCGAAAAGGTAGAGCTGGCTCACGGGGGGTTCTTCCTCGAGATGGGGTCTCGCTGGACCACTCTTAGGAAGACGCACTTGTCCGAAACTGACTGAAAGATGAATGCTAAAGTATTAATGACTCGTTAGCACTGGTTAACGCTCGTTAATACTTGGAGGGTCGACAAGAAAAAGGCCCCGCTGGAGAGCGGGGCCTTCATGGCTCGAAGCACTGCGCGGGACCGGGCGCGGGATCGGCGCGCCCTTTCGGGGCCGCCCTCCGCGTTGTCTTCAGGCCCGCGGCGCGGTGCGAAGGCGCGCGTCGGCGACCGCGCCGGCCAGCCGTGCGGTGTTGATGTCGGGATCGGTGTCGGGCTCGGCGAAAGCGATGTAGTTGATGTGGACCGCAGCGGTGGTCGCCGACAGGGCGAGGCGGAAGTGGACGGTCACCTCCGGCGCGCGGAACTCCATGTCGAGATCGATCGTGGGCACCGTGCCCCAGCCCAGATGCACGTCGCCGCCATCGGCAAAGCGCAGCGCGCCGGGCCGCAGATACAGCTGCGCCGAGGATTCCACGAGATCGGCGATGTTGCCGAGCGCGTCCATGCGCAGGAAAGCCACGTAGTCCGCCACCTCGACGAGGCGAAGTTCCGCGACCACCTCCTTGATGCCGTCCGCCAGGACCTTTTCCCGGTCCGCTGCGTGCTTGTTGCGAACGTTGAGCATGACGTGCGAACCCATGAAGAACCTTTAGGCGGGAGAATGAACGGGTGCGCACGCAAGAGGCGAACGCGCTCGGAGCCGAAGCCGCCGTATCAGGCGGTCCCGATCTCCATCCGCGATCCGTTGCGCGAGTGGAGGTAGTAGATGAGTTCCGCCACCGCCTTGAAGAACTGCGGGGGAATCATCTGGTCGACCTCGACATGATCGTACATCGACCTTGCCAAGAGCTTGTCCTCGACGATGGGGATGTCGTGGGCCTCGCCGATTTCGCGGATCTTCAGCGCCACGAGATCGACGCCCTTGGCCACGACGACCGGCGCGCCGCCGTCCTCGCGCACGTAGCGCAGCGCGATGGCGTAGTGGGTGGGGTTGGCGATGATCACGGTGGCGCGCGGCACCGAGGCCATCATCCGCTTGCGATTGCGCTCGCGGGCGATCTGGCGCTGGCGCGCCTTGATCGCGGGATCGCCCTCGCTCTGCTTCATCTCGTCCTTGATCTCCTGCTTCGACATGCGCAGGTCGCGCCGCCACAGGATGCGCGAGAACAGGAGGTCGGCCGCGACCAGCACGATCGTGGCGATCGACACGGCCGCGAGCAGCCGCATCGACAGCCCGAGAATGGTTTCCGGAAGGAGGAGCGGATCGGAGAACATCGTCTTCAACAAAAGAGGCAGTTCGCTGGAAAGAATCCAGCCGACGATGATCGTAACAGCAAAGAACTTGAACAAGGCTTTACCGAATTCCGTGAATCCGCGCTTGCCGAACATCCGTCCCCAACCTTGCGACAGAGAGACGTTCGAAGCCTTGGGACGAATGCGCTCGAGATTGATCTGGGGCGGGTTCTGCAGCAGCGAGGCCAGGATGCCGGCCAGGAGGAAGAAGCCGGTCGCCGGCAGCACGAACCGGGCGCTCTGCAGCGTCACCACATGCAGGTACTGCAGGGCGTCGATGCCGTTGGCGAGCGACCACTGCGTCGGGTTCTCGAAATTGATCCGCAGGTTCTCGGCGAGCTCGGAGACGTTGGCGCGGGCCTGGAAGACCACGACGCCCATCGCGGCGAGGAGGGAGGCGAGGATCGGCGCTTCACGCGAGGCGGGCAGGTTGCCCTTCTCGATCGTGTCGCGGATCTTCTTCTCCGTCGGTTCCTCGGTTTGGGATTCCTTATCCGCGCCTTCCGACATCAGACGTGCCTCCCCCGGCCGCTCGCGGCGCGCGATCCCGCCGCACCCGGCCTGCCGGTGCGGCGCTGTCCATCATGGACTGACGTCCGGCAGCGCCCGCGAGGGGCCATGCTGCCGACTTGGGCGGCCCGAGCATCGGGCGGGCGATCGACGATCGGTCGATCGCGATCCCCCGCCGTCGCGGCGCCCGCAAGAGGACGCCGCAGCTTGGCTCAGGCCTCTTCCTTCTCCGCAAGGTCGAGCCGACCTTCGGCCGAGAGCCGGAGCGCGGCGGCGGCGATCTGGCGCCGCGCTGCGGTGACGACGTCGGCGGCGACGGCCTCGCCGCGCGCCAGTTCCGCCTCCACCATGCGGCGCGAGCGGGCGCCGAGGGCGGCGAGCACGGCTTCCTTCAACTCGTCCGAGGCGCCCGAGAGCGCCTGCGTGACCGTCTCGGTCGGGATCGCATCGAAGAGCAGCAGGCGCGACTTCTTCGGCAGGCCGGTGATGTCGTCGAAGGCGAAGAGCAGCTTGCGCAGCGCCACCGCCTCGTCCGGCTCGCTCTCCTCGATCGAGAGAAGCAGCTCGTCGGTCTGGCGCTTCTCCATCCGGTTGACGATCTCGGCGAGCGTCGCGTGACGCGCCTTGCGCTCGGCGCCGTTCGAACCGGCGACGAAGGCCTCGCGGAAACGGCCCTCGATCATCCGCGCCATCTGCTCGGTCGGCGGCTTGGCCGAGAGCATGCGGCGAACGACGTCGTTGCGCATGGGTGCCTCGAGCGAGGCGACGACGGCCGCGGCGAGCTCGGCCTTCAGGCGCTGGAGGGTATAGGCGATGACCTGCGGATGCTCCTTGAGGAGCAGCGCGGTCAGCGGCTGCGCGCCGAGCTGCTCGATCTCGTACCAGACCGGCAGCGCGTCGGCGTCCTCGGGGACGTCCTCGCCCTCGAAGACGAGCGCGAGCTCATCGGAGGACAGCGAGACGCGCAGCAGCTTGTTCAGCTCGCTGTCGAGCCCGGCCAGGCCCGGCCCGGCGCGGAAGGCGTCCTGGAACTCGGCGACGATCTCGTCGAGCTCCAGCGCCGTGACCGGCTGCTGCAGCGCGGCGCCCTGGCGGAGAACCTTGATCTCCTCGGCGCTGAAATGCTTGAGGAGCTTGGCAGCCCCCTCCCCGCCCATGGCGAGAAGCAGGATCGCGGCCCGGGCGGCGCCCGATTTCGGCGGCCCTTCGAGTTCCAGCGTTGAGTAGGATCCGAGCATCATGAGGCGTCAGACGGCTGCGGTCTTCGACCGGGGCTGGCGGGCGGTCGGGGAGACGATCTCGGTGAGGGTGATGCCGAAGCGCGAGTCCTCGTTCTCGAGGACGACCACCTCGCCGCGCGCCACGATCCGGCCATTGACGATGAGATCGACGGGGTCCGAAATGTTCGTGTCGAGCTTCACCACGGCGCCGCGGCCGAGCTTCATCAGGTTGGCGACCGGCATCACCGTCGAGCCCAGGACCACCTGCATGGTGACGGGGATGTTCATGATGACGTCGAGATTGGGGGTCACGTCGGCGGCGGGCGCGTCGGTGAACGCCTCGAAAGCCTGATGGGGCTCCTCGTCGGCAAAGCTCGTGTCCATGGCGCCGAAGTCGGCGGAGAAGGCGGTCTCGGTCTCGAGTTCCATCGTTTCGTCTTGCATCGGGCAGTCCTCAAGGGGGGCGGGTCCGGGAGGCCCCTGGTGTTAACGAATAGCGGCCGAGACTGTCGCGAAGCGGGAGTTCTCGTTGTCGACGCTGATCGGAGCGGTGCGGCGGCGCTCGTAGCTGTCGAGGAGGACGTCGAGGCGCTCGGTCAGTTCCTGCGCTTCGGCCGTGCGCTCTTCCAGGGCCTGCAGCGTGCGGATGCCCTCGCTCTTCAGGAGCACCACGGCGTTGGCGGCCCGGTTGATCGAGGCGTCGGCCTCTTCCAGAACCGTGCGCAGCGTCGACTCGTCGGAGCGCAGGCGCCGCAGTTCCTTGTACATCGCCCCGGTGCGCCAGCTCGTGAAGGCGAGCGCGCCGATGAGGATGGCGTCAATCAGCCAGGATGTCATCGATGAACTCCTCCGTCGGGTCGACGTTTTCCTCGATCTTGATCATGTAGCTGTCGCGCGAGCGGCCCATGTGGCCGCGGAACAGTCGCTGCCCCTCGCATTCCACGAGGACGAGGCTGTCCATCGTCACGTCGAGGGCAATCGTCTGGCCGATCTGGAAGGTGGCGAGCGCGCCCAGCGTCGTCTGCTGCTCGGCGAGAATGGCGCTGACCTTCATGTCGGCCTTCTGGAAGCCGGCCTCGAGGTCTCGCGCCCAGCTCTCGTCGACGATCGAGGGCGCTTCTTCCGGCAGCACCGAGAGCGCCCGCTTGTGCGGCGCCAGAACCTGCTCGGGGAAGGCGACCCGCAGCGCGGCCTCGCAGCGCCCGATCGTCACTTGGAAGCGGAACTCGACGAAGGCGCGCGCGTCCTCGTGGATCAGCGCGTCCAGCTTCTCGCCGATCGCCTCGGTGAGGAGGCGGTCGGTGGTCATCATCAGCGGCACGACGTCGGCGAAGGCGGCGTTGCCGGTCTCGACGAAGGCGCGCAGCGCGTTGTCGGAGAAGAACTTCCCGACGCTCGACAGCGGTCGGCCCGGCTCGATCAGGCCGCGCCCGTCGCCGCCGAAGGCCGCTTCCGCCACCGTGTCGGCAAAGCGCGCGTCGGCGGTGAGGAGCACGGTCTCGCGCCACTTGGGCGAGCGCGCGGTGAGCGCGATCTGGGTCTGCGAGGCCTCGAGCGCGCTGGCGCTGTAGGCGAAGGCCGAGATCGCGGCGAACTCGATGCGCAGCGGCGAGGCGTAGGTGGCGTTGAGCTTGGCGGCGACCGCCTCGGCCCATTTGGTGCCGATCAGCTTCAGCCGGGGGAAGCGGTCGGGGTCGAGGCGAGCGGCGGAGCGGAGGCGCTCGCCGATATTGCCGGGCTTGCGTTCGGTGATCACGTCCATCGCGTCCTCCTCAAGCCGCGGCCGGCGCCGGGCCGCCGATCGTCTCGGCCTCGACCTGGTCGATCGTCGGACGGTCGTAGGCGGAGATCGCCTTGCGGCCGTATTCGAGGGCGACCTGCGGCAGGGCGCCGTTCATGTAGGCGATGAGCGTCTGCTTCATGATGATGTACATGCGCATCTTCTTCTCGCGCACGCCCTTGATCTTCGTGGCCAGCGGCGCGAACACGCCGTAGGAGAAGAAGATGCCGGCAAACGTGCCGACCAGCGCGGCGCCGATGAGGTGGCCGAGGACTTCCGGGGACTGGTCGAGCGCGCCCATGGCGTGGACGATGCCCAGAACCGCCGCGACGATGCCGAGCGCGGGCAGGCCGTCGGCGACGTCCTGGATCGCATGCTTGGGCTTCAGCTGGTCACGCGCGACGGTCTGGATCTCCTCCTCCATCAGCGCCTCGATCTCGTGCGGCCGGGCGTTGCCGATGATGATGAGGCGGCAATAGTCGCAGATGAAGTTCGTCATCGCGGTGTTCTTCAGGATGTTCGGGAACGCGCTGAAGATCGCCGACTCCGACGGGTTGTCGACATGCGCCTCGACCTCGGAGCGCGACTTGGAGCGCATCTCGCGCATCAGCGAGTGGAGAAGGCTGAGGAGGTCGAGATAGTCCCGCTGCTTGGGCACCGAGTTCTTGAAGGCTTCGCCGATCGCCTTGCCCGTGTCCTTCACCACCTTCATGTTGTTGGACACGAGGAAGGTGCCGAGCGAGGCACCGAGGATGATGATGAGTTCGTAGGGCTGCCAGAGGACGTAGAGATGGCCGCCGCCCGCGACGTAGCCGCCGAGGACGCAGCCGATCGTCACCATGAGGCCGAGAAGAATACCCATCGCAAGTCCCTATCGATGCTGAAGTCGAGGTCGATGATTAGGGGGGTCGACTTGCGTGAGACTGTGCGCTGCCGCAGCGCGAAACCGGCCATGCCGGGTCAGCTTCGATCCATATGCGTCCGTCAGAATGGGGGCATCGGAGCTCCGTTCCCGCTTCCCGGGCACGGGCGGCTCCCGGCGGCTTCCCCGCCGCCGTCATGCCCCCGAACGCCCGGACCCCTCCCCCATGCAGACTTCGCTTCCCGTCGCCCTCTCCGCGCAGCTTGCGATGGAGAAGCGTCTCGACACGATCGCCAACAACCTCGCCAACACGCGCACGGCGGGCTTCCGCTCCGAGGAGGTGAAGTTCGAGACCTACATCTCGAACGCCGCCGCCCGGCCGGTGGCCTTCACCTCCGAGGGCGCCAGCTACATCTCGACCCGCTCGGGCGAGCTGACGCAGACCGGCAACTCGCTCGACCTCGCCGTCGCCGGCAACGCCTTCCTGGCCATCCAGGGCGCCAAGGGTACGGTCTACACGCGCGACGGGCGCATGCAGATGAAGGACACGGGCGAACTCCAGACGCTGAACGGCGAGCCGGTGCTCGACGTCGGCGGGGCGCCGATCCTGCTCGATCCCAATGGCGGCCCGATGAGCGTGGCGCGCGACGGCATGATCACGCAGAACGGCGTGCAGCTGGGCGCCGTCGGCCTCTTCACCATGCCGGCGGGTGCCAACCTGACGCGCGCCGGCACCTCCGGCGTGATCCCCGACAAGGCGGCGCAGCCGGTGGTCGAGTTCGAGGGCGTGCAGGTGGCGCAGGGCTATGTCGAGGGCTCCAACGTCAACCCGATTCTCGAGATGACCCGCCTCATCGCCGTGCAGCGCGCCTTCGAGCAGGCCGCGAACCTGACGCAGACCACCGAGTCCTCCCTGTCCAACGCGATCAGCATGCTGGGAGCGCCCAAGTGATCGCAGGCCCGCTGGCCGCGATCCGGCGCCTGAGCGCGATCCCCGGAGCGCCCGATGCGTAGTCCCGTGGTGGTGGCGACGTCGAACCGGGACGCGCCCGCGCGCCGACCCGTGGCCGATCTCTCGGCGCTCGCCGAACCGCGCATCCGCATCAGCGGCCACGTCGTCGATGTCGCGCCGCAGTCCTTCCGCGTTGCGGGACTCAGCCCCTTCGTGCGGCTCGGCGACTGCATCGTCTGCGACGGGCCGCAGGGCGAGGAGCTCGGCGAGGTCGTGCGCGTCGAGGAGCATGCCGCCACGGTGAAGCCCTTCGCGGTGCGCTTCCAGAGCGGCGTGCGCACGCTCGCGTGGAAGACCGGCCCGGTCACGGTGTCGCCGGCGCGAAGCTGGAAGGGCCGCACGATCGACGCGTTCGGGCGCCCCTGCGACGATCTCGGACCGATCGAGACCGGCCCCGTCGCCTATCTCACCGACACGTTGCCGGAGGCCGCGATGCGACGCGGCCGGATAAAGGATCCGGTGGCGACGCAGGTGAAGGCGATCGACATCTTCACGCCGCTGGTGCGCGGCCAGCGCATGGGCATCTTCGCGGGCTCGGGCGTCGGCAAGTCGACGCTGATGGGCATGCTGGCGCGTGCCGAAGGTTTCGACACGGTGGTGGTGGCGCTCGTCGGCGAGCGCGGCCGCGAGGTGCGCGAGTTCCTGGAAGAAACGATGCGCGGCGAGCTTTCGCGCGTCGTCACGGTGGTGGCGACCGGCGACGAGAGCGCCATGATGCGCCGGCTGGCGCCCAAGACGGCGATGACCGTCGCCGAGTATTTCCGCGACCAGGGCGACCACGTGCTCCTCATCGTCGATTCGGTGACGCGCCTTGCCCACGCCGCCCGCGACGTGGCGCTCGCTGCCGGCGAGCCGCCGGTGGCGCGCGGCTATCCGCCGTCGGTCTTTTCCGAACTGCCGAGGCTTCTGGAGCGCGCGGGTCCGGGCGCGGAGGGCGCGGGCACGATCACCGGCCTCTTCGCCGTGCTCGTCGACGGAGACGACCACAACGAGCCGGTGGCCGACGCCATCCGCGGCACGCTGGACGGGCATATCGTGCTCGACCGCGCGATCGCCGAGGAAGGCCGCTTCCCCGCGATCGACGTGCTGAAATCCATCTCGCGCCTCGCCGACCTCGCCTGGACGCCGGAGGAGCGCGAGCTCGTCACCCGCCTTCGCTCGATGATCGCGCGTTTCGAGGACACGCGCGATCTGCGCCTCCTGGGCGGCTACGGCCGCGGCGCCGACGCCACGCTCGACCAGGCGGTGGACCTCGTGCCCCATGTCTACGGCTGCCTCATCCAGCACCCCGGCGACGAGCCGGTGCCCAAGCCCTTCGACGAACTGTCGCGGCGCCTGAAGGCGGGGATGTCGGGAGGCTGAACGCGGAACGGGGTGGGGTCTGGGTCGAAGCGTGCGGGGAGGCTCGGGAAGCGAGCTTCTGGCTTCTGGCTTCTGGCTTCTGGCTTCTGGCTTCTGGCTTCTGGCTTCTGGCTTCTGGCTTCTGGCTTCTGGCTTCTGGCTTCTGGCTTCTGGCTTGAACTGCAGACTGAGACCGAAGCTTACAACACGTTGGACGATATGTCCCGCGGTGCCCCAACCAACTGCCTGCGGCACCCATCCCACGCAACAACGTTCGTCATCCCGGCCTTGAGCCGGGATCCATGCCAAAGCGGCTGGACCAGCGAACACCGGGGGAGGACTGTCCCTCGGGCGTGGCGGCATGGATCCCGGGTCCCAGCCCGGGATGACGAGCGCATGAAGGGTTTGCGTCTGTGCGGTGCGACGGCCTGACGGCCAGTCGATTCGACGGTCCCAAAGCCCGACAAACCGATGGTCTGGATGGCTGGGTGGCTGAGTTCCCGACAGAACACCGCCCATGCGCTGGCAGCCCGCGCTGTCCCGCCAGACTGGGCGCCGTCCATCCACACCGTCTGGCATGCGCACCCTCAAGCCGGAAGGCGTATGGGCGGGATCTTCACCCCGCCCGCCACGCTTCCGCCCGCCACGCACCTGCCGACGCCAACATTGCCGACGATGACAATGTTGCCGCCACCGGCAATGCCGTCGCCTTTCCCGCTTACGGCAACGTCTTCATCTTGTCCGTCACCGCGCTCGTCCAGGCGCCGGCCGGGGTCTTGGTGATCACCGGGTCGGACCCGCCGCCCATCAGCACCGCCACCGTGCTCTCGGCCGCCTTCGTGTCGAGCGTCCCGTCGCTGTCGCCGACGAGCTTGACGACCTCGCCGACCATGCGCTTCTGGTGCTCTTCGGTCTGGGCGCCCGTCGTGTCGTTGTCGAGGACGATGGCGGCGGCTTCGTCCGGGTTGGCGGCGGCGTATTGCCAGCCCTTCATCGAGGCCTTCACGAAGCGTGCGAGCTTGTCCACCATCGCGGGGTCGGCGAGCTTGGCCTCGGTCGTGTAGAGCCCGTCCTCCAAGGTCGCGACGCCCTGGTCCTCGTACTTGAAGACCGTCAGCTGGTCGGCGGGGAGCCCGGCGTCGATCACCTGCCAGTATTCGTTGTAGGTCATGGTCGAGATGCAGTCGGCCTGCTTCTGGATCAGCGGATCGACGTTGAAGCCCTGCTTGATCACGGTGACGCCGTCCGCGCCGCCCTCGGTGGAGAGCTTCAGCTTCGACATCCAGGAGAGGAACGGATACTCGTTGCCCGAGAACCAGACGCCGAGCGTCTTGCCCTTGAAGTCGGCGGGCGCGGCGATGCCGGTTTCCTTGCGACAGGTCAGTTCCATGCCCGAGGCCTTGAACGGCTGGGCGATGTTGACGAGGGCTAAGCCCTTTTCGCGCGCGGCGAGCGCGGCGGGCATCCAGTCGACGATGACGTCGGCGCCCCCGCCCGCGATCACCTGCTCGGGTGCGACGTCCGGGCCGCCCGGCTTGATCGTCACGTCGAGGTCGGCCTCGTCGTAATAGCCCTTTTCCTTCGCGACGTAGTAGCCGGCGAACTGGCCCTGCGTGACCCATTTCAGCTGCAGCGTCAGCGCGTCGGCCGCGCCGGCGATGCCGGTGGAGGCGCCAAGCGCGATGAGGGCGCCGGCAAGGATGGTGGTCTTCATGCGCTGGGGTCTCCTGTTGGGGTGGACGATCATGGGTTCAGGCGCCCCGCATCGAGGGGTGCCAGAAGGTGACGAGGCGCTCGATCGCGGCAACGCCCGCGTAGAACAGCGAGCCGGCGATGGCGGCCACCACGATCTCGGCCCACACCATGTCGGTGTTCAGCCGGCCGATCTCGGCGGAGATGCGAAAGCCCATGCCGACGATCGGCGTGCCGAAGAACTCGGCGACGATTGCCCCGATCAGCGCCAGCGTCGAGTTGATCTTGAGGGCGTTGAAGACGAAGGGCATGGCGGCGGGCAGGCGCAGCTTGAGGAGCGTCGCCCCCGGCGAGGCGCCGTAGGTGCGCATCAGGTCGCGCTCCATGGCGCCGGCCGCCGCCAGCCCCGCCACGGTGTTCACCAGCATCGGGAAGAAGGTCATGACCACCACCACCGCCGCCTTCGACGGCCAGTCGAAGCCGAACCACATGACCATGATCGGCGCGACGCCGATGATCGGCAGGGCCGACACGAGATGGCCGATCGGCAGCAGGCCGCGCTGCAAGAAGCGTGAGCGGTCGATGAGGATGGCCGCGAGAAACCCCGCGCCGCAGCCCATCACATAGCCCGCGATCACGGCCTTCAGGAAGGTCTGCCGGAAGTCGGCCCAGAGGATCGGCAGCGATGCCATGAACCGCCCGGCGATCATCGAGGGCGCGGGCAGCAGCACCACGGGCACGTCGAGCCCGCGCACGGCGAGTTCCCAGAGCGCCAGAAGCGTCAGCCCGAACAGCGCGGGAACGGCGATCCCGAGCGCGCGGCGGGCGGCCGACCCAGCGGGATCGAGGGCGGCGAGCGTGGCGGTGAGCCGCCACGCGGCCAGCCAGAAGAGGAACGCCGCCAGCGCGACGAGAAGACCGGACGCTCCCGCTCCGATCAGCGCGAAGGCCGCAGCCAGCGCGACCAGAGCCAGGCCGGTGGTCAGCACGATCCTCGATCCGGCCTGTCGGTCTGGGAGCGATGCGACGCGGCTCATCGCCGCTCCCCCATGCGCCGGCGGGCCGCGGTCTCGGCCAAGCCGATGAGCGCCACGAGGATCGCCGCGAGCGCGGAGGCCATGACCAGCGCCGACCAGATCTGGATCGTCTGGCCGTAGTAGGAGCCGGCGAGGAGCCGCGCGCCGAGGCCCGCCACCGCACCGGTCGGCAGTTCCCCGACGATGGCGCCGACGAGCGCGGCGGCCACCGCGATCTTCATCGAAGCGAACAGGAAGGGCAGCGAGGCCGGCAGCCGCAGCTTGGCGAGGACCTGGGGCCCCGTCGCGCCATAGGTGCGCATGAGGTCGAGATGCATGCCGTCGGGCGAGCGCAGACCCTTCACCATGCCGACCGCGACGGGGAAGAACGACAGATAGGTCGAGATGATCGCCTTCGGCACGAGGCCGGAGACGCCCACTGCATTGAGCACGACGATGATCATCGGTGCGATGGCGAGGATCGGGATCGTCTGCGAGGCGATCACCCAGGGCATCAGCGAGCGGTCGAGAGTGCGCGAATGGAGGATGCCGACGGCGATGGCGATGCCGAGGAGCGAGCCCATCGCGAAGCCGAGCAGCGTCGAGGCGAGCGTCACCTGCGCGTGGAAGATCAGCGAGCGCGGCGAGGTCGGCCGCACCTCGACGGTGGTCTTCCAGATCTCGGCCACGATCTGGTGCGGCGCCGGCAGGATCGGCCGCTCGGCGCTCCAGGTGGCGGCGATGTGCGCTCCCAGGCCGAAGGACTGGCCGGCCCGCACCAGCTTGTCGCCCTCGGTCTGCCAGTTCATGACGACGGCGGCGCCATACCAGAGCGCGAGGATGGCGAGAACGACGGTGAGGACCGGCACACCGCGGGCCTGCCCCAGCCGCGCGCGAAGGCGGATGGGTGCCGAGAGCCCGATGCCGGCGCCGGGCTCGGCCAGTGGGGCGGCGCTCATGGCTGCCCCCTCATGCGCCCCGTCGGCGCAACGTCGCTTCGCAGAGGCGTGGGAGAGCCCGCGTTCGTCCACGAACCGGCTCCGCCGCCAACCGAACAGGGCATCGCCCCTCGATTCTTCGGGGAGGGCGTGGCCGCGAGCGCCAGCGCGCGGCCGGATGAGGGGCCCGCCGCCGCGTCAGTCATAGGAATGCCCCGCCTTCAGCCCCTCGCGCACCCGGTGGGCGATTTTGAGGAAGCGCGGCGTCTCGCGGATCTCCAGCGGGCGGTCGGGACCGAGGTCGCAGTCGACGATGTCGTGGATGCGGCCCGGGCGCGGGCTCATCACCACGATGCATGTCGACAGGAACACGGCCTCGGGAATGGAATGGGTGACGAAGACCACGGTCTTGCGGGTCTTGGCCCAGAGCTTCAGCAGCTCCTCGTTCAGCCGGTCACGCACGATCTCGTCGAGCGCGCCGAAGGGCTCGTCCATGAGGAGCAGATCGGGATCGAAGGAGAGCGCCCGCGCGATCGAGGCGCGCTGCTGCATGCCGCCCGAAAGCTGCCAGGGAAACTTGCGCCCGAACCCGGTGAGGCCGACGAGGTCGAGGTTGCGAGCGACCCGCTCCCCGCGCTCGGCCTTCGGCACGTCCATCACCTCGAGCGGCAGCGCGACGTTCTTCTCGATCGTGCGCCATGGATAGAGCGCGGCGGCCTGGAACACGTAGCCATAGGCCCGCCCGAGGCGCGCCGCCTCCGGCGTCAGTCCATTGACGGTGATGGTGCCCGCCGTCGGCCGTTCGAGATCGGCGATCACCCGCAGCAGCGTCGTCTTCCCGCAGCCGGACGGCCCGATGAAGGACACGAACTCGCCGCGCCCGATCGTCAGGTCGATGTCCTTCAGCGCATGGACGGGCCCGTCGCCGGTCGCGAAGGTCAGCGAGAGATGGCGCGCCTCGATCACCGCGCTCGACGGGGTCATCAAAGTCGACGGCGGAGCGAGCGGTGCAGGGCCAAGCGACATCTGGGGATCACACCCCCGCCGGAATACCGGAGCGCTCGACGCGGCGCGGGGCCGTCAGTTCCTTCCACTCCGAAAGCGCCCTGGCGACCGGCGGGTTGGCGGGGCGCTCGACGAAACGGCCCTCGCCCGTGCCGGCGACGACCTGCCCGTCGCGATAGGCGACCTTGCCGCGCGAGAGCGTGACGGCGGGCAGGCCCGTCACCTCGAAGCCTTCGAAGACGTTGTAGTCGATCGCCGATTTCTGCCCCTTGGCCGAGATCGTCTTGGTGGCGGCGGGGTCCCACACCACGAGATCGGCGTCGGCGCCGGGCAGGATCGCGCCCTTGCGCGGATAGACGTTGAGGATCTTGGCGATGTTGGTGGAGGTGGCCGCGACGAACTCGTTCATCGTCAGGCGACCGGTGCGCACGCCCTTCGTCCAGAGGACGGCGAGCCGGTCTTCGAGCCCGCCGGTTCCGTTGGGGATCTTGGTGAAATCGCCGAGCCCGGTGCGCTTCTGCTGCGTGGTGAAGGCGCAGTGGTCGGTCGCCACGACCTGCAGCGAGCCCGACTGAAGGCCGGCCCAGAGCGAATCCTGATGCAGCCTGTTGCGGAAGGGCGGGCTCATGACGCGGCGCGCCGCGTAGTCCCAGTCGGGGTTCAGGTACTCGCCCTCGTCCAGCGTCAGGTGCTGGATCAGCGGCTCGCCGAAGACCCGCATCCCCTTGGCGCGCGCCCGGCGGATGGCCTCGTGGCTCTGTTCGCAGGAAACGTGGACGACGTAGAGCGGCACGCCGGCCTGGTCGGCGATCATGATGGCGCGGTTCGTCGCCTCGCCCTCGACCTCCGGTGGGCGCGAATAGCCGTGCGCCTCCGGTCCGGTGTTGCCCTCGGCCATGAGCTTGGCCTGCAGGAAGGCCACAACGTCGCCGTTCTCGGCATGGACGAGCGGCATCGCGCCGATCTCGGCGCAGCGCGAGAACGAGGCGAACATCTCGTCGTCGTTTACCATCAGGGCGCCCTTGTAGGCCATGAAGTGCTTGAACGTGTTGATGCCCTCGGCCACCACCTTGGGCATTTCGGCGAAGACGCGTTCGCCCCACCAGGTGATCGCCATGTGGAAGGAGTAGTCGGTGCGCGCCTTGCCGGCCTTCTGGTGCCATTCCTGCAGCGCCTCGATCAGCCCCTGGTTCGGCGCCGGCAGGCAGAAATCCACCACCATCGTCGTGCCGCCCGCGAGCGCGGCGGCGGTGCCGGTGTCGAAATCGTCGGCCGAATGGGTGCCCATGAACGGCATTTCGAGATGCGTGTGCGGGTCGATCCCGCCCGGCATGACGAAGGCGCCGGACGCATCGATCGTCTCGTCGCCGGACAGATCCGGCCCGATCTCCGCGATCCGGCCGCCCTTGATCAGGATGTCGGCGCGGGTGGTCAGATCGGCGGTAACGATCGTGCCGCCCTTGATCGCGATGGTCATGACTGAAAGCCTTCCCTTGTCTGCGGCACCACGCCGTCGAATCCCGCCTCGGCGATGACGCCGCCTACCCCTCGCCCCTCCGGGGAGAGGGTGGCCGGAGCGAAGCGAAGGCCGGGTGAGGGGCTGCGGATCGCACCGCCGAGAACGGCGAGGATCGTGTCGAGGACCGCGCGGCGCTCGCGAAAGATGTCGTCGTTCCAGAAGCGAAGCACGGAGAAGCCGACAGCGTTCAACGCGCGTGTCCGCTCGGCATCGCGGCGCATCGCCGGCACCGAACCATGTTGCCCGCCGTCCAGTTCGACGACGAGCCGCTGCGGCCGACAAGCGAAATCGGCGATGAAGCCCTCGATCGGGAACTGGCGCACGAACTTGTGGCCGTTCAGCCGGCGATTTCGCAGATCGCTCCAGAGACGTGCTTCAGCATCGGTTTCGGCGAGCCGGAGTTGGCGCGCGTGTCGAGTGGCGTCGCTGGTGGTCATGATCGCGCCAAGACCCCTCACCCGCCGCTTCGCGGCACCCTCTCCCCGGAGGGGCGAGGGATCACGGACCTCTGCCCCCGTGAGATCGGCAAGACCTGAGTGTCGCGTATCATAAGATGAGGACACGAACGCATCATCACTAACCCACCACCCCCGCCGTCTCCACCACCGCCTGCAGCAGCACGTCGGCGCCGGCCTTGGCCCAGTCCCTGGTGATCGCCTCGGCCTCGTTGTGCGAAAGACCGCCCTCGCAGGGGCAGAAGATCATCGCGGTGGGGGCGACGCGGTTGATCCAGCAGGCGTCGTGGCCGGCGCCCGAGACGATGTCGCGGTGCGGGTAGCCGAGGCGTGTCGCCGCGCCCCGCACCGCCGCGACGCAAGAGGCGTCGAAGGCGACGGGATCGAAATGGCCGACGACCTCGATCGCCGCCTCCAGCCCGGTGGCATGGGCGATGTCGGCGATGCCGGTCTCGATGCGCGCCTTCATGCGGTCGAGCACCGCCTTGTCGGGCGAGCGGATGTCGATGGTGAAGACGACCTGTCCGGCGATGATGTTGCGCGAGTTCGGCGAGACCTCGACATGGCCGATCGCGCCGACCGCGTTCGGCTGGTAGCCCATCGCCACCGTGTGCACGAGCTCCGTGATGCGCCCGAGGCCGAGGACGGCGTCGCGGCGCTTGGGCATCGGCGTCGAACCGGTGTGGCTCTCGCGCCCGGTCAGCGTCACCTGCAGCCAGTAGAGCCCCTGCCCGTGGGTCACGACGCCGATCGTCTTCCCCTCGTCCTCGAGGATAGGCCCCTGTTCGATATGGAGTTCGAAGAAGGCCTTCATCGGCCGGCCGCCGACCGGCTCCTCGCCCTCCCAGCCGATGCGCTTCAACTCGTCGCCGAAGCGAAGCCCCTTCATGTCCTGGCGATCCTTCGCCCAGGCCTCGTCGAGGACGCCGGCGAAGACGCCGGAGGCGAGCATCGCCGGTGCGAAGCGGGCGCCCTCCTCGTTCGTCCAGTTGACGACGACGATCGGATGCCTCGTACGGATGTCGAGATCGTTCAGCGTGCGCACCACCTCCAGGGCACCGAGAACGCCGAGAACGCCGTCGTACTTGCCCCCCGTCGGCTGCGTATCGAGATGCGAGCCCATGTAGACCGGCGGCAGGTCCGGCTCGGTGCCCTCGCGCCGGAAGAACATCGTGCCCATCGTGTCCACCGACATCGTGGTGCCCGCGTCTTCTGCCCAGCGCCGGAAGAGATGACGCCCCTCGCCATCGGCATCGCTCAAGGTCTGCCGGTTGTTGCCCCCCGCGATGCCCGGGCCGATCTGGGCCATCTCTTCCAGCGCCTCCCAGAGCCGGTCGCCGTCGATCTGGAGATTGGAGATCAGGCTCATGCGATGCGGACCTTCGAAAGAACGGAGCGACGAAGAGGCCTTGGGCAGCCGGCTTCAGGCCAGGCGGCGGATCACGGCGCGAAGCCCGTCGACGATCTCGCCGATCTGGGCCTCCGAGACGATCAGCGGCGGCGACAGGGCGATGATGTCGCCGGTGGTGCGGATGAGGAGGTTGTGGTCGAAGGCGTCGAGGAAGGCGGCGAAGGCGCGCGCCGTCGGCTTGCCCGGGATCGGCTCCAGTTCCACCGCCCCGATGAGGCCGATGGTGCGGATGTCGATGACGTGCGGCTCGCCCTTCAGCGAATGGAGCGCGTCGGCGAAGACCGGCTCCAGCGCCTTGGCGCGCTCGAACAGGCCCTCTTCCTTGTAGGTCTCGAGCGTCGCCAGCCCCGCGGCGGCGGCGATCGGATTGCCCGAATAGGTGTAGCCGTGGGCGAACTCGATGAGGTTCTCGCCGCCGCCCATGAAGGCGTCGTAGATGGTGTCGCGCACATAGACCGCGCCCATCGGGATGACGCCGTTCGTCAAGCCCTTGGCGGTCACCATGATGTCGGGCGTCACGCCGAAATAGTCGGCGCCGAAGGCGGTGCCCATGCGCCCGTAGCCGGTGATCACCTCGTCGAAGATGAGGAGAATGCCGTGCTGGTCGCAGATCTCGCGCAGCCGCTGGAGATAGCCCACCGGCGGCGGCAGCACGCCCGTCGAGCCCGACACCGGCTCGACGATGACCGCGGCGATCGTCGAGGGGTCGTGGAGCGTGGCGATGCGCAGGAGATCGTCGGCGAGGTCCGCGCCGTGCTCGATGGCGCCGCGCGTGTAGCTGTTCTTCGAAAGATCGTGCGTGTGCCGCATGTGGTCGACGCCGGTCAGCAGCGTACCGAACATCTTGCGGTTGCCGACGATGCCGCCGACCGAGATGCCGCCGAAATTGACGCCGTGATAGCCGCGCTCGCGCCCGATCAGCCGGAAGCGCGACCCGTCACCCTTGGCCCGGTGATAGGCGAGCGCGATCTTCAGCGCGGTCTCGACCGACTCGGAGCCGGAATTGGTGAAGAAGACGTGGTCGAGCCCGGTCGGCGCGATTGCGGCGAGCTTGGCCGCGAGTTCGAACGCCTTCGGATGGCCCATCTGGAAGGCCGGGGCGTAGTCGAGCTCGCCCGCCTGGGTGGCGATCGCCTCGGTGATCTTCGGCCGGCAGTGCCCGGCATTGACGCACCAGAGGCCGGCGGTGGCGTCGAGCACCTGCCGCCCGTCGTCGGTCGTATAGTGCATGTCCTTGGCGCGCACGAACATGCGCGGCGCCTTCTTGAACTGCCGGTTGGCGGTGAAGGGCATCCAGAAGGCTTCGAGATTGTTCGTCTGGATCGGGGCGTTCTCGTTCATTAGCGGCCGTGTCTCGCGAGCCGGTCGAAACCGGGCTTCCGCGCCTTTCCCCGAATTCTTGACTGCGTGGTCAAAACCGAGGCTAAAAGGTCGGCGGGAACCGGTCAAGGCGATTTGCATGGTTCTAAAGCAGCATGCTGCAGCGCAAGATTTTCGGGCAGGGGGCTTGGCGATGGATGCGAAGGTGCCGCGGGACCCTGTCGACGAGCGCCAGCCGACGCGCATCCAAACCCGCAATCGCGAGATCATCCTCGAAGCCGCCCTCCCCGTCTTCTCGGCCTACGGCTTCCGAGGCTCGACGATCGACCAGATCGCCCGGCGGGCCGGCATGTCGAAGCCGAACCTCCTCTATTATTTCCGGCGCAAGGACGACATCTACGAGGCCGTGCTCGAGCGCACGCTGGCGCAATGGCTGGCGCCGCTGGAGGAGGTCGATCCCGCCGGCGACCCGGTGGAGGAGCTGCGCCGCTACATCACGCTGAAGCTGCAGATGTCGCGCGACAACCCGGACGCCTCCCGCCTCTTCGCCAACGAGGTGCTAAACGGGGCGCCGATCATCAAGCCCTTCCTCGAGACGCGGCTGCGCGAACTCGTGCAGGAGAAGGCGGCGGTCATTCGGGGCTGGGTGTCGCAGGGGCGGCTGGCCCCGGTGGATCCCGTGCACCTGATCTTCGTGATCTGGGCGACGACGCAGCATTACGCCGACTTCGCGGTGCAGATCCGCGCCATTCTCGGTGATCAGGTCGACAAGGCGGGCTTTGCCGAACAGACGGCTCAGGCGATCCTCAGCGTGGTGCTCAACGGCATCCGCCCGCGCGAGGGCGCGCACGCCCCGCCGGCCTGACGTCGCTCATCCGGCGCGGGCACTCTGCTCGGCCACCGCCGCGGCCGGCCGGAAGCGGCCTTCCGCAAAGCCGTTGCGCACCTGGACGAGCATCTTGGCGAGATCGGAGGCGGGGCGCGGGCGCGAGAAGAGGAAGCCCTGCATCTCGAAGCAGCCCTCGGCTTCCAGCACCGCCATCTGCTCGGGCGTCTCGACGCCCTCGGCGATGACCTTCATCGTCAGCGCGGTGCCGAGCCCCATCACGGCGCGCACGATCGCCATGTTCTCGGAGCGATCCATGTCGCGCACGAAGGACTGGTCGATCTTGATCTTGTCGAAGGGAAAGCGGCTGAGATAGCCGAGCGAGGAATAGCCGGTTCCGAAATCGTCCATCGAGATCACCGTGCCGAGGTCGCGCAGCTGCGTCAGCGTGTCGAGAACGGTGTTGGCATCGTCGAGGAAGAGCGACTCGGTGACCTCGAGCTGGAGCCGCGAGGGCTTGAGGCCGGACTTCAGCAGCGCCTGGCGGACATCGGGCACGAGCGTCGCGCTCTTCACCTGGATCGGCGAGAGATTGAGCGACAGCGCCAGATCGCCCGGCCAGCGCGCCGCATGCCGGCAGGCCTCCTGCATCACGAAGCGCCCGAGCTTCACGATGAGGCCGTTCTCCTCCATCACCGGAATGAAGAGCCCGGGGCTGACGAGGCCGCGCGTCGGCGAGTTCCAGCGCACCAGCGCCTCGAAGCCGGACACCGCCTCGCGCCGCAGGTCGACGATCGGCTGGAAGTAGAGCTCGAACTCGTCGCGATCGAGCGCATCGCGCAGGTCCGCCACCAGCCGCCGCCGGGCCTGCAGCTCCTCGCGGATCTCCGGCACGTAAAGCTTCACCTTGTTCAGTGGGTCGGACTTGGCCTGCTGCAGCGCCATCTCGCAATCCTGCATCACCGCATGGGCGTCCACCGCCGACTTGCGATCGGCCTGCAGCATCGGCACCATGCCGATGGCGACGCGCACCGCGAGCGGGCGTCCGGCCACCAGGACCGGCCGCTGCTGCAGATCGTCCTGGATGGCGCGGCAGAGCAGGAGGCCGGCGTCGGGCTGGCCGTTCAGCCGCTGGACGATGCCGAACTCGTCGCCATCGAGGCGGGCGATGAGATCGGCGGGCCCGAGAAGCGAGCCGAGGCGATCGCCGAGCTGGCGCAGGAGATCGTCGCCGGCCGCATGGCCGAGCGTCGTGTTGACGCTGTTGAAGCCCTCGACGTCGAGCGCGAGAATGGCGATGTCGGTCTCGCCGGTCGGATCGTTCAGCGCCTCGTCCAGCCGCTCGTAAAAGACGGTGCGGTTGGCGAGACCGGTGAGGAGATCCTGGCGCGACAGGCGCTCCAGCTCGCGATGGGCCAGCATCTGGTCGGTGATGTCGTCGAAGATGACGATCGTGCCGCCTTCGCGCCCGCCGTCGTGGCGGCGCATCTGCACGGAGCGTCCGTTCTGCATCTGGAACGTGGAACTGCCCTGCGCCGCCGCCGAGCCGAACAGCACGCAGAGATCGGCATGCTGGCGCAGCTTTTCGGCCCGCGCGCTGCTGCCGATGCCGGGAAACAGCTTGAAGAAGGGATCGTTGGCGGCGACGAGATTGCCGTCCTCGTCGAGCAGGCAGAAGGCCTGCGACATGTTGTTGAGCGCGGCGTCGAAGCGCCGGCGCTGGCGGTGTAGTTCGCTCTCGAAGCGCTTCTTCGTCTCCTTCGCATGGCGGCTGGAGGCCATGTCCTTCTGCTCGATTGCGGTCTCGACGAAACGGATCGCGGCGGCCAGATCCTTCATCGTGTCGCCGGTGGGCGGCAACGGTTCGGCCGGGGCGCCCCCGACCTCGCGCAGCGAGGCCGCGGCGCGGCGGATGGAATGGCCGATGCTGCGGCCGAGCAGCAGCATGACGAGCGCGCCGACGAGAAGCCCCGTCGCCAGACCGATCCAGGCGACGCGCTCGACCTCGTGGTTCTCGCCCGCCGCCACGCCCTTCATCGCAACGATGTCGGCGCGCAGCGAATTCAGGGCGTCGTCGAACTCGTCGACGATCGCCGACAGCTCCCGCCGCACGAGGCGATGCGAGACGTCGCCCTCGGCGACACGCAGGCGGTTGAGTCCGTAGGCCAGCGCTTCCAGCTTCGTCGCGGAGGTGCCGTCGGGAACGGAGATGGCGGCGGCCCGCAGGTCCGACAGAACGCCGGCGAGACCCGTCAGGAGTTCGGCACCGTCGGCGCTGCCGATCGGGCGGTCGGCGCCCTGGTCGACCGATTTTTCGAGAAAGCGCTGCTCCAGTTCATCGGCCCGCTGCGCGGCGATCTCCAGCCGGTCGAGCGGATCGACACCGCGCTCGAAGATCGCGGTCGTGGCGTCGAAGGCCAGATGGTTGCGATAGTGTAAGGCGAACGCGAAGGTTGCCCCCACGAATGCCAGCATGATCCCGCTGAGAAGAAGCTTGGCATTGATCGACATCGCTGATGCAAAGTCCCGGCGGGCGAGTGCGGTCCGGTACGGCCCGCGCCCATAGTTTTCTCACCCTCGGGACTGACCATCCCATGACCGTCTTATTGTTCCGTTACTGAAAGGCTGCGTGTGCTGCTGCAATTGTCGGCAAGGGCTGCCTCATTGTGCGGGTTCAGGCAGGCGAACGGGCTCGGGCGCGAACTGCATCGTTTCGCGGCGCATCGGGTTGTTGGCGTGGACCGTCCAGTTCGAGTATTCGGCGGGGATCGAACGGCCGGTGCGCGCATCAACACCCTGGACCCGTTCCATCGTGATGCAGCTCTCCACCGGACAGACATTGACGCAGAGATTGCAGCCGACGCACTCCTCGTCGATCACCTCGAACTTGCGGCGTCCGTCGACCATGGCGGTGATCGCCTGGTGCGAGGTGTCCTCGCAGGCGATGTGGCAGCGCCCGCAGGAGATGCAGAGATCCTGGTCGATCCGCGCCTTGGTGACGTAGGAGAGGTTGAGATACTGCCAGTCGGTGACGTTCGGCACGGCGCGCCCGCGGAAGTCCTCGATGCCCGCATAGCCCTTCTCGTCCATCCAGTCCGAGAGGCCCGAGGCCATCTCCTTCACCACCTTGAACCCGTAGGTCATCGCCGCCGTGCAGACCTGCACCGTGCCGCAGCCGAGCGCGATGAATTCGGCGGCGTCGCGCCAAGTCGTGATGCCGCCGATGCCCGACATGGGCATCCCCCGCGTCTCGGCGTCGCGCGCGATCTCGGCCACCATGTTGAGCGCGATCGGCTTCACCGCCGGGCCGCAATAGCCGCCATGCGAGCCCTTGCCGTCGATCGTCGGGGTGGGCGCGAAATTGTCGAGGTCGATCGAGACGATCGAGGAGATCGTGTTGATGAGCGACACCGCGTCCGCCCCGCCGCGGCGCGCGGCGCGGGCGGGATAGCGGATGTCGGTGATGTTGGGCGTCAGCTTGACGATGACGGGCAGGCGCGAGTGCTGCTTGCACCAGCGCGCCACCATCTCGATGTATTCGGGCACCTGCCCCACGGCCGAGCCCATGCCGCGCTCGCTCATGCCGTGCGGGCAGCCGAAGTTCAGCTCGACGCCGTCGGCGCCGGTCTGTTCCACGACCTTTAGGATGTCCTGCCAGCTCTTCTCCTCGCAGGGCACCATCAGCGAGACGATCATCGCGCGGTCGGGCCAGTTGCGCTTGACCCGCGCGATCTCCTCCAGGTTGATGTCGAGCGAGCGGTCGGTGATCAGCTCGATATTGTTGAGGCCGAGCAGCCGCCGGTCCGGCCCGTGGATGGCGCCGTAGCGCGGGCCGTTGACGTTGACGACGGGATCGCCCTCGCCGAGCGTCTTCCAGACGACGCCGCCCCAGCCCTGCTCGAAGGCGCGCTGGACATTGTACTCCTTGTCGGTCGGCGGCGCGGAGGCCAGCCAGAACGGGTTGGGGGACGAGATCCCGAGAAACTGCGTCGTGAGGTCGGCCATGTCCGTCGTCTCCCCTATCGAACCCATCCGGCGACGGCATCCGCCGCGCGGGCGAGAAGGCCGGGCGCGACGCCCAGCGCCTCGTGGATGCTCATCGCCGCGAGCTTGCCGTCCTCGACCGCGACCACGGTGAGGTCGGAGCCGTCGGCGATGCAGTCGCCGCCGGCCCAGACGCCGGACAGGCTGGTGCGGCGCTCGGCATCGACGCGGATGCGGCCGCGCTCCATCGCGATCCCCTGGCCCTCGCTCGCCAGCCCTTCACCGAGGGCCAGCCCCTCACCGAGGAAGGTCTGCCCGATCGCCTTGAACACTTGGTCGGCCTCGATCGTCACGGTCTCGCCGGTGAGTTCGAGCCGCCCGTCGACGCTGCGCGTGCGCTCAAGTTCGACCCCTGAGACATGGCCGCCGTCGGCGAGGATGCGCCTGGGCTGGAGATTGCAGCGGATGTGGACGCCGCGCGTCTGCGCGATCTCCTGCTCGTAGCGCGAGGCGTTCATCGCCTCGCGGCCGCGCCGGTAGACGAGCGTCACTTCCTCGGCGCCGAGCGCCTTGGCCTGCACCGCCGCATCCACCGCCGTCATGCCGCCGCCGACCACTACAACGCGCCGCCCGACGGGCAGCTGCGACAGGTCGAGCGTCTGGCGAAGCTCGGCGATCCAGGCGACCGCATCGTGCGAGCCGCCGCTCGCCTCGCCCTCCGCGCCGAGCGCGTTGACGCCGGCAAGGCCAAGGCCGAGGAACACCGCGTCGTAGTCGGCGCGCAAGGTCTCGAGATGGAGGTCGCGGCCGAGCGCCCGGCCGGTCTGCAGGGTGATGCCGCCGATGGCGAGCACGAAATCCACCTCGGCCTGCGCGAAGCCGTTCGTCGCCTTGTAGGCGGCGATCCCGTATTCGTTAAGCCCGCCGGCCTTGGGGCGGGCGTCGAACAGCGTCACGTCGTGGCCGAGCATGGCGAGGCGATGGGCGCAGGAGAGGCCCGCCGGCCCGGCGCCGACCACCGCGATCGTCTTGCCGGTGGCGGCGGCGCGCTCGAACGGATGCTCGCCGCGCTCGATCAGCCGGTCGGTCGCGAAGCGCTGCAGCAGGCCGATCTTCACCGGCTTGCCCTCGGCGACCTCGCGCACGCAGACCTCCTCGCAGAGCGTCTCGGTCGGACAGACGCGGGCGCACATGCCGCCGAGAATGTTCGATTCCAGGATGGTCTTGGCCGCCCCGATCGGATTGCCGGACTGGATCTCTCGAATGAAGAGCGGGATGTCGATCGAGGTCGGGCAGGCCTGCATGCAGGGCGCGTCGTAGCAGAAGTAGCAGCGGTCGGACTCGACGAGCGCCTCGTGCCGCTCGAGCGGCGGATGGATGTCGGCAAAGCCCTTGGCGAGGACATCCGGTCCCAAGCGCGCCGGCGCCACGTCGCCCCGGATCGGTCGGTGTTCTCTCATGGCAGGCCCCCGGCTCGGTGGGGCGTCGGCTCTCGTCCGGCCCGGCCGGAGACGCCCGCGAACGCCCGCGTTGCAGCACCCCGGCCCGCGTGGCCGGACCCTTGCGGGATCGCCAGTTTCGAACCGTTCCAGATGAGAATGATCCGAGATTTCAGGGTCGTCAAATATTTTTATCGTTTGGTCAAATTCTGCCTCGCATGCTCAAGTTCGAGGCACCGGCTGCCCTCAAAGCACGCTGCGGATGGCGAAGGAGGAATTGATCCGAACGACGCCGGGCAGGCGCGACAGCACCTCCTTGTGAATGCGCTCGTAGTCGCCGGCTCCGCTCGCCTCGACGCGCAGGAGATAGTCCTCCTCGCCGGTCATCAGGTAGCACTCGCGGATCTCGGGATGGCGGCGCACCTCGGCCTCGAAGCGGTTGAGGATCTCCTCGGTCTGGCGCTCCAGACTGATGCGCACGATCACCACGTGGCCGTCGTCGGTGCCCGGCCCGGCGGTGAGAGCGGTGTAGCCGCGGATCGTGCCGCGGGTCTCCAGAAGCTGCACCCGGCGAAGGCAGGCCGAGGGCGAAAGGCCGACATCGGCGGCGAGCGCGACATTGGTGACGCGGGCGTTGCGGCGAAGCGCCGCCAGGATGCTGCGGTCGATCCGGTCGAGACGCTCCGCCATGGCCCCAGCTTTCGCATATCGTTGCGTGAACGCCGAAATATCCGCACATCCTGCGAAAGATCGCCAGTACATTCGTCGATCCTTCGGCGATGATCTCTCCTGCGCTCGGCCTTCCCGGCGGGCGCGCCGTCGTCCCCAGCCGGAGTCCCCCCGCATGAAGATCGCAGTCCTCGGCAGCGGCGTCATCGGGGTCACGTCGGCCTGGTATCTGGCGAAGGCGGGTCACGAGGTGGTGGTGATCGACCGGCAGGCGGGGCCGGCACTGGAGACGAGCTTCGCCAATGCCGGCGAGGTTTCCTTCGGCTACTGCAGCCCTTGGGCGGCGCCCGGCATTCCCCGCAAGGCGCTGAAATGGCTCCTCATGGAGCATCCGCCGCTGATCCTGCGGCCCCGGCCCGACCGGGCGATGCTGACCTGGATGGCGAAGATGCTCGCCAACTGCACGAGCGAGCGCTACGCGGTGAACAAGAGCCGCATGCTGCGCCTTTCCGACTACAGCCGCATCGCGCTGGCGGAGCTGCGCCGCGACACCAACATCGTCTACGACCAGCGCATGCAGGGCACGCTGCAGCTCTTCCGCACGCAGGCCCAGCTCGACGCCTCGGGCAAGGACGTGAAGGCGCTCGCCGCCGACGGCATTCCCTTCGAGCTGCTGGATCGCGAGGGCTGCATCCGCGTCGAGCCGGCGCTGGCGCACGCGCGCGACAAGATCGTCGGCGGCCTCCTGACGCCGAAGGACGAGACCGGCGACTGCTTCAAGTTCACCAACGCTTTGGCCGGAATGGCCGCCCATCTCGGCGTGCGCTTCGACTACGGGCGCACGATCCGCCGTCTGGCGGTGGAGGGCGGGCGCGTGTCCGGCGTCGAGACCGACACGGGCATCGAGCGCGCGGACGCCGTCGTGGTGGCGCTCGGCAGCCATTCGCCGGCGCTGCTCCGGCCGCACGGGATCGCGCTGCCGGTCTATCCGGTGAAGGGCTATTCGCTGACGATCCCGATCGTGAATGCGGCCCGCGCGCCCGAATCGACCGTGATGGACGAGACCTACAAGATCGCCATCACCCGGCTCGGCGACCGCATCCGCGTCGGCGGCATGGCCGAGATCTCCGGCTTCAACAACGACCTGCATCCCTCGCGCCGGCGCACGCTGGAGCATTCGGTCACCGACCTCTTTCCCGGCGGCGACCTGTCGAAAGGCCAGTTCTGGTCGGGGCTGCGGCCGATGACGCCGGACGGGACGCCGGTGATCGGGCCGACCCAGATTGCCGGCCTCTTCCTCAACACCGGCCACGGCACGCTCGGCTGGACGATGAGCTGCGGTTCGGCCCGGCTGCTGGCCGATCTCGTCGGCGGCCGTGCGCCCGAGATCGACGCCGCCGACCTCGCCATCCGGCGCTATGCCCGCGCCGCCTGAGGCAGCGGCGTGAAATCCAGCGCGGCGACCCAGAGATAGGCGCCGACCATGGCCGAGAGCGGTCGCGGCGCGCGCACGCCGCTCGCCAGCCGCGCCGGCAGGGCGGGATCGTGCAGCAGCCGGCGCAGCACGCCGGCCAGCGCTTCGGGGTCGCGCGGTTCGAAGAGCAGCCCGTCGATGCCGTCGCGCAGCTTTTCGCGGATGCCGCCGAGATCGGCGCCGATCACCGGCACGCCCGCAGCGAACGCCTCCTGGATCACGAGGGGCGAGTTCTCCCACCAGACCGAGGGCACGATCACCGCGTCGACACCGGCCATGCGCCCCGCCACCTCGCCGCGCCCATACGCGCCGCGAAAGGAGACGCAGCCCTGCGCCGCCAGCGGCTCGGCGAGGCGGGCCACCAGCGCCTGGAACCAGGGCTCCTGCGCCTCCAGCCGGCCGCCATGGATCTCGAGGTGGAGCGCGGCGCGCTCGCCCGCGGTCAGCCGGTGGAGCGCCGCGAGCGCGATGTCGAGCCCCTTGGCCTCGCGCAGCTGGCCGAAGACGGCGAGGCGCAGCGTCCCGTCGCCCTCGCGCGCCGGCACGGCTGACGCCATGGCCGGCCGCCGTTCCAGCCCGTTCTCGATCACCGCGATGCGCCGCGCCGGCAGGCCCCAGTCCATGTAGCGCGCGGCCAGGAACCGCGAGGGCGCGATGTAGCCGTCGGCGGCGGCGAGATGGGCGAGAAGCGCGCGGCGGCGGGCCACGAACGCCATCGGCGTCTCGCCGGGAAAACAGTTGTGGCAGGCTTGCGGTTCGGCGCGCTCGCACAAGGGGCCGCGCAGGCCGGTCTTCACCATCAGCCCGCCATTGCGGCAGATCGCGACGAAGTCGTGCAGCGTCAGGAGGATGCGGGCCGACGGCAGGGCGAGCCGCAGTTCGGTGAGGATCTCGACGCCGAGATGGACGTAGTGGTGGACGAAGACGACATCGGGCGCGAGCTGGCGCAGCAGCGCGGCGAGGGCTTCGCCCCCCGGCGCCTCGCGGCCCGCCGACAGGCGCATCGCGTCCGCCATGTCGCGGCGCCAGAGATAGTCTCCGGGCGCCGCTTCCACGATCGCGCCGGGGGCGAGATCCGCGCGCGCGGTGCGGGCAAGGAACGACACGGCCGAGACGGCGGCGTCCTCGCGCAGGCCGAGAACGAGATTGTAGGCGGCGACCTCCGCACCGCCCGGCCCTTCCATGGGGTGGCCGTGCGCCACCACGAGCACCCGCATCGTCAGCGCTCCCGCAGCGATTCTTCGAGGTTCTTCAGCACCGGCGCGATGAGATACTGCATCACCGTGCGGCCCTCGGTCGGGATGATGATCGAGGCCTCCATGCCGGCGACGAGCCGGGCGCGCATGTCCTCGGGCAGGCTGCCGGGGGCGAGCGTCACCTCGATCGCATAGGCCGGCGGCTGGTTGGGATTGGGGTCGGCGACGACGTCGCGCGAGACGAACGTCAGCGTGCCCGTCACCTTCTCGCGGCGATACTTCATGAGGGCGCCGGCATTGATCTCCACCGCCATGCCCTCGTGGACGCGGTCGATGTCGGCCGGCAGGATGCGCGCCTTGACGGTCATGTGGTCGCTGTCGGGCACGACATCGAGCAGCGGCTCGCCCGAGCGCACCACGCCGCCGACGGTGAAGACGCGCATGCCCTGCACGGTGCCTGCGACGGGCGAGCGGATCGCCGAGCGCACGAGCATGTCGAGCGCCACCTGCCGCTCCTGCCGATAGCTGGAAATCTGCCGGCCGACCTCGACGAGGGCGTTCGAGGCCTCCTGCCGGTAGTCCTTGCGCAGGGCCTCGCGGCGCAGCGCGATCTCGGCGATCTTGTCCTCGCCCTTCACCGCGTCGTTCCTCGCCTTCTTCAGCGCACCCTCGAACTGCACCTTCTGACGCTCCAGGCCCGTGACGCGGCTGAGCGCCACGAGACCCTTCTTGTAGAGCGGGCGCACGCTCGCCAGTTCCTCGCCGAGGCTCGTCAGCTGCTCGGCGGCGGACTGGGCGTCGAAGCGGGTCTGCGCGATCTCGTTGCGGATCTGCTTGACCTGCGCGTCGAGAAGTTCGAGCGAGCCCTCCAGCACCTGCCGGCGGCTCTCGAACTCGCGATGGTTGTCGTCGATCTCGCTCTGGTCGATGCCGCGCAGCAGCTGCGCGGCCTCCTCGGGCAGGATCATGTAGTCGGTCATGTCGCGCTGCGCGACGAGCCGCGCCTCGGTCGCCAGCGCATTGGCGAGGCCCTTGGCGGCGGCGGTGGCGGCGGCCTCCGAGCGCACCGTGTCGAGGCGGATGACCACCTGCCCCTCCTCCACCCGGTCGCCGTCGCGCACCAGGATCTCGTCGACGATGCCGCCTTCCAGATGCTGCACGGTCTGGCGGTAGGACTCCACCGCGAAGATGCCGGCCGCGACCACCGCCGAGTTGACGTGGGCGAGCGCCGCCCAGCTTCCGCAGAGGCCCACCGAGACGAAGAGCACGAGGTAGCCGAGCCGCAGCGCCGAGCGCCAGTCGGTGCGCGGCAGCGGCGCGGAGACGAGCGGCGGCGTGGAAGCGCCCGGCGCCGGTCCGAGGACGAGGAGGCTCATCCGCCGGTCCCCGTGCGCGCGAGGTCGAGCACCGGGGCCGGGCCCGAGGGCACGGGATCGCGGAAGCGCGGCAGGCGGCTGAAGATCTGCTCGCGCGCGCCGATCGCCTGCACCACGCCTTCGTTGAGGACGAGGAGATCGTCGCAGAAGCCGAGCAGGCTGACGCGATGCGAGACGACGATCACCGCCGCGCCGTCGTCGCGCAGGCGCTGCATCGTGCGCCCCAGAACCTGCTCGGCGCCGGCGTCGAGATTGGAGTTGGGCTCGTCCAGCACCACGAGGCGGGGGCTGCCGTAGACGGCGCGCGCGAGCGCCACGCGCTGGCGCTGGCCGCCCGACAGCGTGTGCCCGCCCGGGCCGCCGAGCCGCGTGGCGTAGCCGTCGGAGAGACCGCGCACGATGTCGTGGATGCCCGCCAGTTCCACCGCGGCGAGGATCTTCTCGCTCGTCGCAGCCGGGTCGAAGCGTGCGATGTTCTCGGCGAGCGTGCCCGGCAGGAACTCGACGTCCTGCGGCACGTAGCCGATGTGCCGGCCGAGCTCGTCGGGATCCCAGTGCAGAAGGTCCTGCTCGCCGAAGACGATCGTGCCGCGACGCACCTTCCAGATGCCGACGATGAGGCGCGACAGGCAGGACTTGCCGGCGCCGCTCGGGCCGACGATGCCGAGGATGCGGCCGGGCCGCAGGGTGAAGGAGACGTCGTTGACGACGGGCTTGTCCATGTCCGGCGGCCCGCCGACGAGGCGCGAGACGACGAGGGCGCCGGTGGGCGCGGGCAGCGCCATCGGGCGCGGCGTCGCCTCGATGCCGCGCAGCAGCGCGTCGAGCCGGCGCGCCGCCAGCCAGAAGGACTGGATCGAGCTCCAGTTGGCGATGATGTGCTGCAGCGGCCCCTGCGCGCGCATCATGATCATCAGCACCACGAAGAGCACCGAGAGGTGGATCTGCCCTTCGAGGAAGAGGACGCCGCCGAGCCCGTAGACGATCACCATCTGCCCGTTCTGCACCATGCGTGGCACGAGGCCGATCTGGGCGGCGCGGTGCTGAGCAAGGCCCCGCCAGCCCAGGCCGTCGCGATGGAGCTGGTACCAGCGCTCGGTGAGCCAGGGCAGCATGCCCATGACGCGCACGGTCTCGGCATTGCGCGACACGGCGAGGCCGAACTCGTTGGCCTCGCCGTCGAGCCGCTGCGCCGCCTTCAGGTGGTCGGCCACCCAGTAGTGCGTCGCCACCGACATGACCGCCGAGAAGGCGAGAAGGCCGAGGATGAGGAAGCCGAAAGCGGCGTTGATGAAGAACATCGCGATGACGAAGAGCGGCGACCAGAAGGCGTCGATGAGCGCCGAGAGCGAGGGGCCGCCGAGGAAGCGGCGCGTCGTCTGGAGATCGGCGAGCGCCTGCGTCGGCGAGCCGCCGGCATGCTTCTTTTCACGGTTGAAGGCGTCGAAGCAGATCTTCGTCAGCCGCTGGTCGATGACGGTGCCCATGCGCTCCAGCACCTGGGCCCGGATCACCTCCATCACCGTGTAGGTGGCGGTGACGACGAGCGCGATGATGACGAGCGTGGCGAGCGTCGAGGCATTGCGGCTGGTGCCGACGCGCTCGATGATGCCCATCGGGATCACCGACATGGCCATGAACAGGAAGGGAAAGAAGAAGCCGAAGGCGAAGAGGTTGAGATAGCCGAAGGAGAGCGAGCGCACGATGGCGAGCAGCGGCGAGGAGAGGACCGGGTTCATCGCGCGACCCTTGCCGCATCGAGTGGCGCGAACGGGCTCCGCCCCCGGCTCGCCCGGCGCCCTGCCCTCAAGGCCACTCCGGCTTGGCCGGCCTCGCGCATCCCTCGTCGTCCCTTCCGGCGTCCCGCCGCATCGCGCACGTCCGGGGCTTCAAGGTCCCCGTCCCGTCCGCCGTCCGTCCCGCCCGCGTCGTCGCGAAGGCGAGGGGACGGATGATCATGGACGCGAACTTTGCATGACCGAGGTAAAGCTCTGTTTAAGGACGCGGAGCGGCGGTTCGCGGTTCGCGCGAGGGAAACGAGACCGTTGCCATCCTGCCTCACGCCCGCGCCACCATCATTCCGCCGTGGAATGACGTTCGAACCAATCATCGCTTGGCAGGCCGCGCAGAAGCTTGGAAGACTGGTCGCCAGCTCGACAGGACCAGCGCGGCGACGCCATGCCGCAAGGGGGAGATCGCTCATGCCCACCGCCGCCTTTGCCAGCGCCGACGCCATCCGCATCCTGTTCTCGCGCGCCATGTCGGACATGTATCGCGAGGAGGTGCCGCAATACGGCGCGCTCCTCCGGCTCGTGGCCGACGTGAACGAGGCGACGCTGCGGGAGCACCCGAAGCTGCGGGAAAGCCTGGAGCGCGCCGGCGAGATCGAGCGCCTGTCGGACGAGCGCCACGGCGCGATCCGCCTCGGCACGGCCGGGGAGCTGGCCACCATCGCGCGCCTCTTCGCGGTGATGGGCATGCATCCGGTCGGCTATTACGACCTCTCGACCGCCGGGATCCCCGTCCACTCCACTGCCTTCCGCCCCATCGACGACGCGGCGCTGGCGACGAACCCGTTCCGCGTCTTCACCTCGCTTCTGCGGCTCGACCTCGTCGCCGATCCAGAGCTTCGGGCCGAGGCCGCCGCGATCCTCTCGCGCCGCTCGATCTTCACCCCCCGCGCCCTCGAACTGACCGAGAGCTTCGAGCGCAAGGGCGGGCTGACGCAGCCCGAGGCCGAGAGCTTCGTGCGCGAGGCGCTGGAGACCTTCCGCTGGCATTCGCAGGCGACCGTCGATCGCCAGACCTATGAGCGCCTCGCCGCCGCCCATCGCCTCGTCGCCGACGTCGTCTGCTTCAAGGGCCCCCACATCAACCACCTGACGCCCCGCACGCTCGACATCGAGGCGGTGCAGCGCGGGATGCCCGCGCGCGGCATCGACCCCAAGGCGGTGATCGAGGGACCGCCGGAGCGCGCCTGCCCGATCCTGCTGCGCCAGACCAGCTTCAAGGCGCTGGAAGAGCGCATCCTCTTCGTCGGCGAGACCGGGGCGCTGGAGGGCCGGCACTCGGCCCGCTTCGGCGAGATCGAGCAGCGCGGCGCGGCGCTGACGGCGAAGGGCCGCACGCTCTACGACGAACTTCTGGCGGGCACGCGCGGCGAAGTTCAGGTCGGCGCCGCCGGCGCGAAGGCGGGCGACTATGCCGGCGAACTGAGCGCCCGCTTTGCCGCCTTCCTCGACGACGCGACCGCGATGCGCGAGGCCGGCCTTGCCTGGTTCCGCTACGCGCCGACGCCGGCGGGGCTGGAAGCGGCGGCCGTCGGTGGGGCGCCGGACCGCTCGCTGGAGGCGCTCGTTGCCGCCGGCCATGTCGCCTTCGACCCGATCGTCTACGAGGATTTCCTGCCCGTCTCGGCCGCCGGCATCTTCCAGTCCAATCTCGGCACCGACGCCCAGTCGAACGCCGCGGCGAGCGGCCGGCAGGCGGCCTTCGAAGCGGCGCTCGGGCGGCCCGTCCACGACGAGATGGCCCTCTACGCGGCGGCGCAGGCCCGCTCGATCGAGCGCACGCTGGCAGCGCTGGAGCCCACGGCCCGCCGGGCCGTCGCCTGAGCCGTCCCGATATCCCGAGCACTGAGGGCTAGAGCCGGATCCATGCTGAACGACCCCCGATCCCATGGCCTCTGGGAGCGCACCGCGCCGCCGGCCGCCCCGACGCGGCGCCTGAGCGAGCCGGTGAGCGCCGATGTCGTGGTGGTCGGCGCCGGCTATACCGGCTGCTCGGCGGCGCTGCATCTGGCTGAAGGCGGCGCACGCGTCGTGGTGCTGGAAGGCGCCGAGATCGGCTTCGGCGGTTCGGGCCGCAATGTCGGCCTCGTCAATGCCGGGCTCTGGACGATGCCGGACGATCTGCCCGGCGTTCTTGGCCCCGTTCACGGCGAGCGGCTGCTCGATCTCCTCGGCAATGCGCCGCGCCTCGTCTTCGATCTCGTGGCCGCGCACGGCATCGACTGCGAGCTGGAAACCGCGGGCACGCTGCATTGCGGCGTCGGCGAGAGCGGCGCGCGGGAGCTCGCCGAGCGAGCCCGGCAGTGGCAGGCGCGCGGCGCCCCCGTCGAGCTTCTGGACGCGGCGCGCACGCAGGCGATGGTCGGCTCGCCCGCCTACGATGCCGCGCTTCTCGACCACCGCGCCGGCACGATCCAGCCGCTCGCCTACGTGCGGGGCCTCGCCCGCGCGGCGCAGGATGCGGGCGCCGCCATCTTCACCGCCAGCCCCGTCACGGCGTTCAGGCGCGAGGGCGCGCGGTGGCGGGTGGAGACGCCGGAGGGCTCCGTCACCGCCGACTGGATCGTGGTGGCCACCAACGCCTATACGAGCGCGCCGTGGCCCGGCATCCGCGAGGAGATCGTCCATCTCCCCTATTTCAACATCGCCACCCAGCCGCTCTCCTCCAACCTCGCCCGCTCGATCCTGCCGGGGCGGCAGGGCGCGTGGGACACGAAGGAGGTGCTCTCCTCCTTCCGCTTCGACCGCGCCGGGCGGCTGGTGGTGGGCAGCGTCGGCGCGCTGCGGGGCAGCGGCACGGCGATCCACCGGCGCTGGGCCCGGCGCAGCCTCCAGCGCCTGTTTCCCCAACTCGGCGCCATCGAGTTCGAGGCCGAATGGTACGGCCAGATCGGCATGACCGCCGACTCGGTGCCGCGCTTTCACCGGCTGGACGCCAACGTCGTCTCCTTCAGCGGCTATAACGGGCGCGGCATCGCGCCGGGCACGGTCTTCGGCCGCACGCTCGCCCAGCACATTCTCGGGCAACTCAGCGAGGACGAGCTGCCGCTGCCGGTGACGCTCCCCGTGCCCCAGCGCCTTCGCGGCTTGCGCGAAACCTATTACGAGGTCGGCGCACAGATCGCCCACCTCTCCTCCCGGCTCTAATCGAGGCCACGACATGACCCAGAACCCGCCCCTCGCCACCCCGGCCAGCCTGAAGGCCGAAACGGCCGCGATCCTCGCGACCCTCGGCATCGAGGCCGGTCGGCTCAGCGGCGGCGACCTCCCCGTGCGCTCGCCGGTCACCGGCGAGGAAATCGCCCGGCTGCAGACGGCTTCGGCCGCGCAGGCCGGCGCGGCGGTCGAGGCGGCCCATGCCGCGTTCCTCGAGTGGCGCGACGTGCCGGCGCCCAAGCGCGGCGAGCTCGTGCGCCTGCTCGGCGAGGAGCTGCGCGCGAGCAAGGACGCGCTCGGGCGCCTCGTCTCGATCGAGGTCGGCAAGGTCACCTCCGAGGGCCTCGGCGAGGTGCAGGAGATGATCGACATCTGCGACTTCGCGGTCGGCCTGTCGCGCCAGCTCTACGGCCTGACGATCGCCACCGAGCGCGGCGAGCACCGGATGATGGAGACCTGGCACCCGCTCGGCGTCGTCGCCATCATTTCGGCCTTCAACTTCCCCGTCGCCGTCTGGTCGTGGAACGCGGCGCTGGCGCTCGTCTGCGGCAATCCCTGCCTCTGGAAGCCCTCCGAGAAGACGCCGCTGACGGCGCTGGCCACGCAGGCGCTCTTCGAGCGGGCGCTGGCACGCTACCGCGACGACGGCGGCACCGCGCCGGACGCGCTCTCGACGCTTCTCATCGGCGGGCGCGAGGTCGGCGAAGCGCTCGTCGACCATCCCAAGGTGCCGCTCGTCTCGGCCACGGGCTCGACCGCGATGGGCCGCGCGGTGGGACCGCGCGTCGCGCAGCGCTTCGGCCGCTCGCTGCTCGAGCTCGGCGGCAACAATGCCGCGATCGTCTGCCCCACGGCCGATCTCGACCTGACGCTGCGCGGCGTCGCCTTCGCCGCGATGGGCACGGCCGGCCAGCGCTGCACGACGCTGCGCCGCCTCTTCGTCCATGACGACGTCTACGACACGCTCGTTCCCCGCCTGCAATCGGCCTATGGCTCAGTGAGCGTCGGCAATCCGCTCGTGGAGGGCCATCTCGTCGGCCCGCTGATCGACGAGGCGACGTTCACGGCGATGGGCCGGGCGATCGAGGCGGCGAAGGCCGCGGGCGGGCGCGTGACCGGGGGCGAGCGGATCGCCGTCGAGGGCGCGGCGGAGGCCTTCTACGTCCGCCCGGCGCTCATCGAGATGCCCGCGCAGACCGGGCCTGTCGCGGACGAGACCTTCGCGCCGATCCTCTACGTCATCCGCACGCGCTCCTTCGACGAGGCCCTGGCGCTGCAGAACGACGTGCCGCAGGGCCTCTCCTCCTCGATCTTCACCAACGACCTGCGCGAGGCCGAGACCTTCCTCTCGGCGCGTGGATCGGACTGCGGCATCGCCAACGTCAATATCGGCCCGTCCGGGGCCGAGATCGGCGGCGCGTTCGGCGGCGAGAAGGAGACCGGGGGCGGGCGCGAGAGCGGCTCGGATGCCTGGCGCGCCTACATGCGCCGCGCCACCAACACGATCAACTACGGCCGCACCCTGCCGCTGGCGCAGGGCGTCAAGTTCGACGTCGGGTAAGAGCCGACGGCCCGGCGCTTGAATCGCGGCGGCGGGCATGGTGGTCTCCGGGGCATTCGGCCCCGGAATGACCTGATGCAGATTCCCCGACGCTTCCTGCCCTCGATCGGGCTTCTCAGCGCCTTCGAGGCGGCCGCGCGCACCGCCAGCTTCACGGCGGCCGCGCGCGAGTTGAACCTGACGCAGAGCGCCATCAGCCGGCAGATCCGGGCGCTGGAGGAGCAGATCGGCGTCGCGCTCTTCCACCGCGAGCGCCAGACGGTGCGCCTGACGCCGGCGGGCGAGGCCTATGCCCGCGACATCCGCGACGCGCTGCGCCGCATCTCCACCGCCTCGCTCAACCTTCGCGCCAATCCGCAGGGCGGCACGCTCAATCTGGCGATCCTGCCGACCTTCGGCACGCGCTGGCTGGCGCCGCGCCTGCCCGACTTCCTCAGCCGCCATCCCGGCATCACCGTCAATCTCGCGACGCGGCTGGTGGAGTTCGACTTCCGCCTCGACACGATGGACGCCGCCATCCATTTCGGGGCGCCGGACTGGCCGGGCACCAACCACCTGATGCTGAGCACGGAAACGGTGATGCCGATGGCGAGCCCCGCCTTCCTCGCCGCCCATCCCGTGGACGGGGATCCGCAGGCGCTGCGCGCCCTGCCTCTCCTCCACATCACCTCGCGCCCCGACGCCTGGGAGCGCTGGCTGTCGGGCAACGGCGTCGCCGACCACGGCGTGACGGGCATGCTCTTCGACCAGTTCGCGACGATGGCCCAGGCGGCGATGTCGGGGCTCGGCGTCGCCCTCCTGCCGACCTTCCTCGTCGAGCGCGAGATCGAGCGCGGCGAGCTCGTGCCCGTGATCGACCGGCCGATGCGCAGCCGCGAGGCCTATCATCTCGTCTGGCCTGACGACCGCGAGCGCTATCCTCCGCTCACCGCGTTTCGAACCTGGCTTTCGGGAATCGTCGGTCCGGACATGCCGTCGGCCGAGGGGTCGCCGATCACATGCGCGTCGGCACGCCGTTCTTCTCGATGAAGGCCTTCATCCGGTCGTAGCGCTCGGCGAAGAGCTGGCTGAAGCGCTCGAAGCGCGAGGGCGCCAGCGCCTCGGCCAGCGTCTGCCGCTCGAAGGCCTCGGGGCTGTAGATCGGCAGGTCGAAGGTCTCGGCGAGTTCCCGCGAACGCGTGTCGTAGGAGAAGAGGACGCCGGGCACGCCCACCGCCACCGCAGGCAGCACGGCATGGACGCGGTAGCCGAGCGCGGCGTCGAACTGCGTCGCATAGACGTCGTAGTCGCCGGGCGCGCCGACATAGTAGAGCCGGCTCTCGTAGAGATGCTTGAGCAGCGCGCCCGTCGTTTCGTCGAACCAGCCTTCGGCGATCAGCTTGGCGGTGGCCTTGTCCATGTGGCGCGGCGACTTGAAGAAGAACGCCTTTTCCTCCGGCTCGCCGTGGCAGGAGAGGAAGAGGTCGGAGCCCAGATGCAGCTTGGCGATGATGCGCTTCTGCGTGGCGATGAAGGCCGCCGGATCCACGGCATAGGTCGAGCCGACCTCGCGGCGCAGGCTGAAGGTGACGCGCTTGGGGCCGTCCGGCGCATGACGCAGCACCATGTTGCGGTCGCGGGCCCGGAAGATCGACGGGCAACCGACGATTTCCAGATTGTGGATGCCGTTGCGGTGCAGCGTCTCGGCCGAGAAGGCGCCGCGCACGCCGATCGTGGCGCGCTCGGCGATCGCCTGCCAGACGCGGCGCCCTTCCGTCGGCAGGATGATCGGGCGCTCGGTCTCGGCCTGCGCGCCGACGCCGATGCACACCACCGGCATGTCCAGCGCCTCGATCCATTCGAGGAAATGGCCCCAGTCCATGTGCTCGTGGATGTAGTTGGAGCCGCGCAGCAGGATGAAGTCGCAATTGTCCTTGATGCGCCGGACCTCGGCCTCGTTCACCGGCTCGTCGATGTTGAGGAGATGCCCTTCCGAGTAGTTCACGAGGCGCAGGGTCGAATCGTAAACGCAGATGTCCCCGGTGTTGTAATAGTCCTCGAGGGTCTTGCGGAACGGCGTGTCGAACCAGACCGCCTCGTGGTTGTTCAGCCGGCGACCAGAATATTTGACCAGGGCAGCACGCATGGGAAGGGCGACCTTTACGGGACAGTCCGGGCTCGGCGACGGGCTCCATCATCGCTCTGAATGATTAAGGTTATATATGGGTATCGCCCGGCGTGACCGGTGCCTCTTCAGAGCATGCCGGGAAGCACCGCATCCGATGACGCCGGACCCGGCTCGTGCAGGATGCGCAAAGCCTGCGGCAGGCAGACGCTCGCCATGTCGTAGCGCTCCAGAATCGTGCGGCGTGCCTGGCTGCCGAGTTCGGCATGCGCATCGGGATCGGCGAGCGCCGCAATGAGCGCCTCGGCGAGGCGCTCAGACCGATGGAACGGCACGAGGATGCCGTTGCTGGCGTCGATCACCTCGCGCACCGGCGCCGTGTCGGAGGCCACCACCACGCAGCCCGCCGCCATCGCCTCCAGGCACGACCACGAGAGAACGAACGGATAGGTCAGATAGGCATGGGCGCGCGAGACCCTGAGGACGTCGAGATAGCGCGCGAACGGAACATGGCCGAGGAAGTGGACGCGGCTCGTGTCGAGCAACGGCGCCACCTCGTCGAGGAAGATGCGGTGCCAGGTCTCGCCCGGCGGCGGGCGCTGCCCGTAGGAGACGCCGAAGCCGCCGACGATGAGCACCCGCGCCTGCGGACGGGCGCGCAGGATCTCGGGCAGCGCCCGCATGAAGACGTGGTAGCCGCGCAGCGGCTCGAGATTGCGTGCGACGAAGGTGACGACCTCGTCGCCGGCCCGGATCAGCGTCCCGTCGTCGAGGCGGATCGAGGCGGCGGGATCGGGCGCCACGATCCGCGTGTCGATGCCCTCGTGGACGGTGCGGATCTTGGCGTGGAACTCGGCCGGAAAGGTCGAGCGCTGCCACTCAGTCGGTGCGATCGCGAAGTCGCAGTCGACGAGCGCCAGAAGATTGGCGGCGTTTCGCGCGTGGAGGCCGACGATCCCGTCGACGCCGAGCGCGGGAAACTCCGGGTCGAAGTTCACGTCGGAGCCCGTCGAGCGATAGAAATACTCGCAATAGGCGACGAGCCGCGCCTCCGGAAACACGGCGCGCAGCGGCATCGCCTCGCCCCAGCCGCTATGGGCGACGACGATGTCGGGTCGGAAGCCCGTCGCCCGCAGCATGGTCGCGACATAGAGCGCCTGCTCGGCCCGCCGGCTCTCGCCATCGAAGCGCCGCGCGAACGGATGCGTGCCCCCGACCGAGCCCGGCGGCAGCGTGTAGCGGTGCAGCACGACGCCCGGCAGCGGGCGCGAGCCGTCGGCCCCGATGGCGCGCACCTCGTTGCGCGGGTCGCTCGCCAGATGCACTGCCAGATGGCGGAACTGTGCCGGGAAGTTGTTGTGGACGAAGAGATACTTCATGCCACGGCGCGGGCGGCGGCGGCCCGGCCCGGCGCCTGCACTCCCTCGGCGGCGGATAGCTCCAACTCCGATTCCGGCAGGGGCGCTGCGAAATCCGCGAGGTCGCCGGCGCCGAAGAGGTCGAAGAGGTCGCTGGCGTCGAGCGCGAAGTTCATCGATTCGAGGTTGGCGAGGACGATGTCCATCGGGTCGCCCCGCGCGACGCTCCCCTCCTCCGCCGCGACGGCGGCGGCGGCCGGACGGCGCTCGGGCGCAGGCAGGCGCTCGGGATGGAGATGCCGGCGCGAGAAGAGGATGGCGGTGGCGAGATCCAGCGGCAGGAAGGAGCGGCTGGCGAGTGCGGCCACCGCGCCGGCGTCGAGCGCCCCCAGGCGTGCGGCATCCACCGTGCAGTCGGCCGCCTCCTGCCCGCGCGGGTCGCGCAGCGGCACGAGCACGTTGGAGATGCGCAGGAGATCGAGCGCGCCGGAGAGGCGGAGCGCGCCGGCGCGCGTCATCGTCAGCGTGTTGCGGATGGCCGCCAGCTCCGGCGACAGGGTGCCCGCCGCCGGGTCCAGTGCCACCGGCATGCCCCAAGGCCCGACGAGGCCGGCCTCGGCCACGACGTCGATCTCGTCGATCGGCCGCCCGCCGGTGCGGTTCGAGAGGAGAAACGGATAGGTGCGCAGCGCCAGCGGCAGGTAGCCGCCGCGCCAGCGCCCCTCGGCGTCCACCGCCGGGCGCTGGAGGAAGGCGGGATGAACGAGGGCGCCGAGGCGCGGCACGCCGCCGAGCGTTCGCACCGCCAGCGGCAGGTGGTGGGCGGTCAGGTGGAACTCGGTGTCGTTCACCGGGATCCAGGCAAGCTGCGCGGCAAAGCCGAAATGCTCGGGCGGGCGGAACTTCGCGTCCGCCATCGCAGCGAGCGGCTTCAGCGTCATCATGGCCGCGCCCCAGCGGTGACCGCGGCACGCGCCGCCGAGAGGAGCGCGGCGGCGCGAAACAGCGACAGGCGGTGATGGCCGAGAAGGCGCGCCGCCGCGATACCGAAGCGCGCGACGACCGGCGCGAGACGCGGCGTGTCGAAGGCGCCGGCCGGCACCACCGCAAGCCCGCCGACGTCGCAGGAGCGCCCAAAGCCGAGGTCGAAACGCAGAGGCCAGGGCTCGAGCAGGCCGAGTTCGCCAAGCGCCCGGCCGATCGCCAGGGTCCGCTCGTGATCGCGTTCGAAGAGGTCGAGGGCGCGCAGCCGCAGCTCCGCCCCGTGCGAGAGCCGCCCGTCGGCGGTGGTGATCGGCGCGCCGGCATCGGTCGGCAGGTCGGCGCCGGCCACATCGATCAGCCGGGTGTTGCCCGCCGCCTTCAGCGGCCCGGCGGGAAACACGAAGGGATAGGCCTGGAAGAGCAGCGGCAGCAGCGCCAGCGAACGCTCGGTGCCCGGCGGAAAGCCGGTGCCGTCGTCGAGCAGGGACCTGAGGACGCAAAGCCGCGGCCCGTCCTCGCCGCGCTGCCAGACCACCGGAAAGCTCGCCGCGAAGCGCTCGGCCTCGGCGGCGGCGATGGGCACGACGGGGGTGCGGCGCGGCAGCGGATAGGCGAAGGGCGAATAGATGCGCGAGGCCATCCGCTCGCCCCGCAGCGCCTCGGCGGTTTCGAAGATCATCGCGACGCCTCGGGGCGCGAGGGCACGAAGGCGGCGAAGGGCGCGGGCGCATCGCCGGCCCGGAAGGCGATGGCGCCATCGAGGTCGAGAAGCAGCAGCGTGCGGCGACCAAAGGCGTATTCGACGCCGCCGCCCGCCTCCAGTGGCTGGTCGCGCAGGTGCGATCCCTCGACGAGTTCGAGATGGCGCTCGTCCGTCGACCAGAGGCCGATCACCGGCGGTACGAAGGGAAAGGCCGCACGCACCTCGCGGCGGATGGCGGCGAGATCGGCGGGCCGCACGCCCTCGCGGATCTCGACGTCGATCGCCGTGTGCATGTGGAGTTCGATGAGTTCGGCCGCGTGCAGCGCCACCTCGTCGCAGACCGCGGCGGGATCGCGCCCCTGCATCGGCATGCGCATCGCCAGCGGGTGGACGCCGAACTGGGCGAGGCCTCGCAGCGCGTCGTAATGGGGCTGCGTCAGCCACCCGCGCGCCAGCATCCACGACAGCGCGGCGGGGTCGCGCCCCTGCCGGCGGCGGTCTTCGCCCAGCGTCTCGCGCGGCACGAAGGCGCAGGCGCCCTGCTTCAAGAGCATCGTGCCGCCGTCGAGCCGCACTTCGAGCACGCGCGGATCGTGGCCCGGCCCGAGCGCCACGGGAAAGCCGAAGCCGACGACGCCGTCGCCCAGGCCCGCATCGGCGAGATCCTGCCGGAAGAGGTCCACCGTGCCGCCGCCGACGCAGGTCTCGTCGTGGAAGGCGAGGACATGGCTGCCGGTCAGCGGCACCCGATCGCAATGGATCCAGCCCTCGACGCGCTGGCGCGAGGCGAGGTCGATATGGCCGCGGATCATTCGGCCGGCACCGGCTGGAGGGGCGGCATCTCGATCGCGGAAGCCTCGAACTCAGGCGTCTCGGCGATGGGCATCTCGGCGAAGGACGCGTTGAACTCGGGCAGCAGAAGCGCCGGCTCGGGCAGCAACGCCGGAGCCTCCATCCCGATGCCGGCGGCCGCCGGAACCTCCATCCCGACGCCGGCGGCCGCCGGAACCTCCATCCCGACGCTGGCGGCCGCCGGGCCGGCGAAGACGGCGCAATACTGGCGCGCCATCTCGGCGGCCGAGATCACCGGCGGGATGCCGGCGCGCAGGATTGCGGCATTGGCGGGATCGGCGGCTGTGCGCATCGCGCGCAGGAAGTCGGCGGCGTCGCCCAGCCGGAAATGCAGGCCGGACACCCCGTCCGGCACCTTCTCGGCCATGCCGCCGATGCCCGTGCAGATGACCGGGGCGCCGGCGCCGTAGGCCTCCTGGATCACGACGGGAGAATTTTCCCACCATTTGGAGGGGATCACCACGTAGTCGCACTCGCTCATCAGGCGGTGGACCGAGTTGTTGTTGTAGGCACCGGCATAGGTGAGGAAGGCATGGGCCTTGAGGCTGGCCTCGAAGCGCTCGGTGAACTCCTTGGTCTGGCCGATCAGGTTGCCGTGGATGCGCAGGCGCACGCGCTTGGCCAGCGCCTTGTCCTCGGCGATCAGCTCGGCGGCGTCGAGCAGCACGTCGACGCCCTTGAACGGGTTGATCTGGCCGAAGAAGCCGAAGGTCCAGCTCGCGTCGGTCTTCGGCGGGCGTGGGGCGTGGCCACTGGGCGCCAAGAGGCCATTCTCGACGACGCTCATGCGGGCGGGGTCGAGGCCCCAGTCGGTGAAGCGCCCCGCAAGGAAGCGGCTCGGCGAGACGAAGCCGTCGAAATCGCCGAAGGCGTCGAGCATCGTCTCACGGCGCATCGCGAACTGGGTGCGCAGGTGCTCGGGAAAGCAGGTGGCGCAGCTCTCGTTCGAGGCGCCCTCGCACAGGATCTGCGCCTGGCGCGTGATCATCTGCCCGTGGTTCTGGCAGATCGCCAGGAACTCGTGGATCGTCAGGAAGGAGCGCATGCCCGGCAGCGCCTTGACGGCGCGCAGCGCATTCAGCCCAAGATTGAAGAAGTGGTGGAAGTTGGAGAGCCCGACGCCCTCGCGCTTGAGGATCGCCACCAGCTGCTCGGCGACGCCCGCGGGCGCCAGATGATAGAAGTGATCGTAGCGCTCGCCCTCGTAGATCACCGCGAATTCGTGCTCGTCGGCAAAGGCCAGCCGGCCGCGGTCAGCGGCGTTGCAGGCGCCGATATAGATGGCGTCGACGCCGATCTGACGCAGGCCCCGGAACAGCGCATAGGCGGAGATCTCGGCGCCGCCCTTCGAGAGCGAGGGATGGCTGTGCGAGATGACGGCGATCTTCGGCAGGATCGCGCCGGACAGGGCCTCTGCGGAAAAGCCGGTTTCGAAGATCACGACGGCCTCCCTCCCCGTCCCGCCAGGAGATCGGCGTCGATCATGTCGGCGAGACGCGAGGGCACGGCGCGCTCGATCCGCATGGCGCAGGCTCTCAGCACGCGGTCGCGGCCGGGGGCGGACGGCAGGCCGTTGTCGTTGAAGAGGCCGCGCGTCAGCGGCGGCGTCGCGGCAGTGAAGGCGAGGAACGCCGCCGTGCTCCAGCCGAAGCACGCCGCGCCGAGCGCCCCGTCGACGCGGTCGGGATGGCCGGCATCGTCGAGGATCTCGAAGCGCTCGATCCCGTGGCCCCGGCGCGCGACGCTCAAAGCCGCCTCGCGCCAGCCGCGCGCGTTGAGGACGACGCCGCGTCCGACATGGACGAAGCGCTCCGCGCCGAGGCGCGCGAGAAGGGCCGGGAGTTCGGCCAGCACGTCGCCGGGGTGATGGGCGGCAAAGAGCGACAGCGGCGCGTCGGTGCCGGCCCGCAGCTCCTCGAAGCGCAGCAGCGCCTCGGCCCGCCCCCGGCCCTGATCGGCGACGACCGCGACGCCCGTTCCTGGCCCGAGATCGGGAAGGTGGCGGGCGATGCGATCGAAGACGAGGTTGATATTGCCGGGCTCGGCCGGCAGCCGCAGCACCACAAGCTGCTTCGCCGGCGCCTCGCGAAGGGCCGCGGGCTCGCGCGAGGCACCGGCGAGGTTGCGGCGGATCGCGGCGAGGAAGGCGTCGTAGAAGGGCTCGAAGCGCAACGACGGATAGAGCCGCAGCACCTCGTCGCTGTCGGCGACGGGATCGAGACGGCGCAGGACCTTCGGCTCGACGCGCTGCACGGCGCTCGTGCCGTCGTCGTGGACGATGCGTAGCAGCGGCGCGCCGGCGGCATTGGCCGGCAGGCCGCCGCGCAGGACGGCGGCAAAGCCGGCGCGCGCCGTCACCCCGCCACCGCCGCCGAAGACGGAGGCGAGGTCCGGTCGCGCCCGGAACGAGGTGGCAGCCTCGTCGGCGACGAGGACGCAGTCGCCGATCTTCATGTGGAAGGTCTCGACGCGCTTGGCCGGACTCACCGCCCAGCCCTCCGCGAGGCATCCGAAGCCCGGCACCATCAGCAGCCGGTCGATGCCGCCCTCGGCCGCGATGCCGGCGGCGGCGGCGTTGCCTGCGATCCAGTTGGAGCCGGATTGCAGCACCGAGGCGAGCGCGTCGGCATGGCCGCCGACCGCCACGGGCTGGGCCTGCGCGAAGGCGGCGAGGAACGCGTCGGCCCGCAGCAGCCGCGTGAAGGCGCCGTAGCGCAGGTGGAACTCGGCGGCACGCCCGAGATAGACGAACCCGTCGCGCATCACCGGCGGCGGGGTCCAGCCGGTGTCGAGAAGGCCGACGACGCCGACGCAGGTCGAGTTGAGGTCGGGGCGCTCGTACTGCATCACCGCACCGCCGGCCGGCAGCTTCTCGCGGTCCACGATGACGGCCGAGAATTCGGGATCGACGCCCCGCTTGATCCAGCCCACGAACCAAAGCTGCCCCTCAGTGGACGGATAGACCGCGTCGATCTGGCCGACATCGTTGTCCGAGAGCGGACGCAGCGCCCGCTCTCGGAGCGCCTCGGCCTCGCTGCGCAGCCCCGCGAGGCGCGCCAGCAGCCGGTCGCCCTTCGTGGAGGCTTCGACGGGCGGGAAGAGGCCGGCGAGAACGGCGCTCTCCCAGGCCTCGACGAGATCGCAGACGGCCGGGTCGCGCCCGGTCGGCGGGCGCAGGCGCGTCGGCGTGCCGGCGATGCGCACGGAGACCGGCAGCCGGCTGCGGTGAGGTCCGAGCCGGGCCAGCCGGGCGAAGATCTCCGGGCCGAAGCGGAAGCCGGCGCACGTCTCGAAGCCGAGCTGGCGGTCGACCGCCGCATGGGGATACGCGGTCTCGGCGATGGCGAGCGCGGCGTCGCCCACCACGAGTTCGAGCTCCGTCGCGGCGGCGGGCGCGTCGATCGCCAGCGCCCAGCCCTCGATGCCGCCGAGCGGATCGAAGCGCTCCACGCGGCCACACCACCGGCCCATCGCGAGCTCGGTCAGGTCCGGCGCGGCATAGTCGCTGGGGGAGAGGACGTGCAGCATGACGGTCTTTCAACCGGACGGAGACGCCCGGTAGCGGCCTCCGCGCGCGACGCGCCGGAGCCGGGGCGGTCTCGCGGGGCCGGTCAGGACAAAGCGGGCTCGGCGAACATGATCGTCAGCGTGCCGCCGTCGGCCATCGCCAATTCGGCGGTGGCGCGGGCGTCGAGCATCACGAGGTTGTCCCCTGCCAACGGATAGTCGACGAAGGGCGCCGAACGGGCCGCGTCCGACGCGCCCTCGTCGACATGCGAGCCTTCGAGCACCCGCAGCGTGGCGCGGTCGCGGGTGTGGAGCGCGATCACGGGCGCGCCGTCGCCCTTGGCGGCGATGCGGGCGATCTCGGCGGCGAACTCGATCGGCGAGCGCACGAGCGTCGCGCCGAGGCGCGCGTCGGTTCCGAGATAGGACTCGAGCAAGGCGGCGGCGACCGCGGCGGGCTGGTCGGTCACGACGGCCTCGTCGCCGGCATTGCGCCGCACGAGACCACGCTCGTAGACGCCGAAGGACCAGAGGATGCGCAGGAAGTCGAAATCGCCCTGCCCGATGCGGCCGTGCTTCAGCGCCCATTTGAGCGCCGCCAGCCGCTCGCGGACATCGGAGCGCGACAGGCCGGCGACGGGAGCCGCGCCGGTGGTGACGAAGGCGCCGCCCTGCACGATCATGGCGTCGCTGCCCTCCAGCTTCAGGACCACCGAGCCGACCTGGTCGGAGGGAACCGAGATGGGAAAGCTGAAGCCCAGGTGCCCGTCGCCGATGCCGGCATCGGCGAGATCGCCGCGGAACGTATCGACCTTGCCGGCGCCGACGCAGAGATCGCCCCGGAAGGCCAGCAGCGTGCGATCGCGGATCCGGCCATCCTCGGTGTAGATCCATCCCTGAATGAGATCTGCAGTGACGAACTCGATGCTTCCGCGGATCATGCGCGTCGGTTCCTTCCAACGATTTATAACTGTAGAATATGTTTAATATCTTACATAACTGTATACGGCGGGCCGCATGGGTGGATCTGTTTCGAAGCTCCCGACGCCGTGGCGGCACGGCGATCCGCCAGCGGCTGAAGGCCCTTGGGTCGGCGGCCGCAGGATCGCGCACCTTTCTTCGACTTGATGCCGTTCCAGCAACGCCTCGTTAATGTTGACACAACCTGAAGTGCTTCAGGGCACGCCTTAAGTCGTCGTTTGCCTCGATCACTCGATTATGTCTCATTAACTTGCAATCCCCCCTTGAACATCGTGTCCTGCACCTGACGAAAACTCTGGAGCAGCCCGTGATCGCAGCCGAACGCAAGGTCATTCTGAAGGTGGAACGGGGTCTCTCGATCCTGCGCTACCGCACCGACGCCGCGTTCGCCCTGTCCGGGGCCGCCGCGCCGCAGGTCGTGGTGGCTGGCGCCTCGCCCGGCATCTCCCTCGTCTGCGCCCCCGGCGAGCCCTTCGGCGAACTCCCCGCTCCCGGTCGCACGCTCATCGCCGTGGCGGAGGCCGACGGCGTCCTCGAGATCCTTGTGCGGGCCGCGGGCCCCGGCGGCAGCCTCGCTGCCGAGCTCGAACTGACCCATCTCCAGGCCGCAGCCCCCGCATTGCCGATCGAGACCCCGCTGCGGCCCGACCTGCCGCCCGGCGGCGCCGAGTTCGTGATCCGCGCCCATGTCTCGCTGCGCGGCGACGTGGCCGCGCCGCGCGGCCACTGGATCTGCGGGCCCGACGCACCCGGCCGCATCGAGGGCATCGAGATGCGCGGCGTCGCCGCCGACCTGCCGCTCGAATATCAGGTGGCGACCGCCGGCCGCGCCGCCGGCTGGTCGCCCTGGACCCCCGCGGGAACCTATGCGGGATCGCGCGGCAAGGCGCTGCCGCTGATCGGCCTGCGCGTTCGCCTGACCGATGGCGCGGCCCCCGATCTGGTGCTGCGCGGCGACGGCGTGTTCCTCGGCTCGGCCGTCGTCACGCAGCGCGGCCGCGAGATCGAGCTCGTCGGCGCCTCGCCGCTCGATCCGCTCGTCGGCATCCGCCTCGACTTCGCCTCCGTTGCCAGCGCCCCGGCGCCGCGCATCGACACGGCGCCCGCGCGCCAGCCGAGCCGCCTGCGCGTCTTCCGGCGCACCGCGCCCCGCGAAGCCGAGGCCGCCTGACCACCCGCCCCGCCCATGGTTCGCATGTCGAAAGGGCACCGGCGCTGACGTCGGTTCCGGCCCCGGGGCGCGAGCATGGCTGAGATCTACACCAGCTCGGAAGTCGCAACCCTCGGACGCCTGTCGCAGGAGGCCAGCGACCACATCAACCGCGTGCTCGCCGATCTCGGCCTCTCCGGCACCTCCGCCGTGACCGTCCAGTCCAGCGATGCATCGTCCGTCACCGCCGACGCGGGCGACCACATCGTCGTGGCCTCGACCGGCGGCGGTCCTGTCAGCGTCGACGACGGCGGCCAGTCGGTGGCCGTCATCCTCGCCGATAGCGGTTCGGTGACGCTGGTCGGCTCCGGCAACGACACGGTCTTCGCCAGCACCGGCGGCAACACGATCGTGGCGGGTGCGAGTGACGCCACGATCCACGGCGGCGCAGGCGCCGACAGCCTCTCGGGCGGCACCGCGGGCGGCAACCACGCGCTCTTCGCCTCGGGCGGGCACGACACGCTGGGCGGGGGCCTCGGCATGGACACGCTCTGGGGCAGCGAGCAGGGCGCCTCGCTTCTCGTCGGCGGCAGCAACGGGCACACCGCCCTCCATTCGGGCGGGGCCGGCGACACGATCCAGTCCTCTGGCGGGCTCGACACGATCTACGGCGGCAACGCCACGATCTTCGCCTCCGGCCATTCCACGACGATCCACACCGACGGCGACGTGGTGCGCACGGCGGGCGACCACAACCTCATCGACGGCTCGGCCTCGACCCACGCCTCGCAGGTCGACAGCTTCGGCAGCTTCACCACCATTCTCGGCGGCGCCGGCAACGACACGATCATGCTGCACGACGCCCCGCACGGCGCCAACGCCGTGTTCGCGGGCGCCGGCAACGATTCGCTCACCGGCTCGCTCGGCGGCCACGACACGCTGTCGGGCGGCGCGGGCGACGACTACTTCCTCTCCTACGGCCTCACCGACAGCGTGGTGGGCGGCGACGGCTCGGATTATTTCGCGGTCCTCCACCACGGCACGGGCTGGGACACGCTCGATGGCGGCGCCGGCAACGACACTGCCTATTTCGAGGATCGCTCCTATGCCGACGCCCATGTCACCCATTCCGGCGCGACGACGCTCGTCACCTTCGACGACGGCTACCGCGCCTCGCTGACCGGCATCGAGTCGCTGCATTTCCGCGACACCGTGCTGTCGAGCTGAGAGATCGGGCACGTGGGCGCTTCGTGAGCCCCGTTTAACGATTTGCCGTCATGCTGGGGGCGAACCCGGCGCCCGGCTCATCGCGCGCGCCGCCCGGACACTGCCGCGATGCCCGTTCCCCCAGCTGCCGCCAGCGGAGACGACCCGCGCCGCCTCGCCCTGGCCAAGCGGGCGGCAGGCGACCATGCGGGCGCGCTTCTGGCCTTCGAGGCGGCGGGCCCCGACCCCTGGAGCCGCAACGACGCCGCGATCGAGCGACTGGCGCTCGGCCGGATCGGGGAGGCCGAAGACGCGGCGCGGGCGCTCCTGCGCGACGTCGAGGGCTTCGCGCCGGCCTGGCGCACGCTCGGCCTCGCGGCGCGACGGCGCGGCGACCACGAGGCGGCGCTCGACGCGTTCCGCCAGGCTGCGGCCCTCGCCCCGCACGATCTCTGGAACCGGCAGGACGAGGCGGGCGCCTTGCGCGCCCTCGGCCGGCTGGCGGAGGCGGAAGCCGCCTATCGCGCGCTCGCCGCCGGCACGCCGCTGCCCCATGCCGTGCGGGGGCTCGGCCTCGTCGCGCGCGAACGCGGCGACCACGAAGGCGCACTCGGGCATTTCCGCATCGCCGCCGAGCTGGACCCGAGCGATCCCTGGTTCGGGCTCGACGTCGCCCGCGAACTCGTCGCCCTCGGCCGCGAGGAGGCCGCGGACGAGGTGCTGGCCGGGCTTGCGAGCGCGCATCCGGGGTTCATCGAGGGACATCGCGAGCGGGCAAGGCTCGCCCGCCGACGCGGCGACCGGGCCGGCGAACTCGCCCACTGGCGGACGGCGGCCGCGCTCGACCCGAGCGACGCCGGCGCGACGCTGGATCTCGCCGACGCGCTGCTCGCGCAGGGCATGAGCGAAGAGGCCGAGACGATCGCAGCGCGCTGCCTCGTGCGCGCGCCCGGCCTCGTGCGGGCCTACGCGCTCCTTGCCGCCGCCGCGCGCCGGGGCGGCCAAGGCGCGCTGGCCCTCGCCCATTCCGCCACTGCTGCCCGTCTCGCGCCGGACGTCGCCGACCGGCAGGCCGATCTCGCGGCCGACCTCCTGTCCGTCGGCCGGGCGACGGACGCCGAAGCGGCGGCGCTGGCAGTGCTGGCGCTCGACCGGGAGCACGAGGGCGCCCACCGCGTGCGCCGGCTCCAGCGGCAGGCATCGGGTGACGCCGCCGGCGCCATGGCGCTGGCAAGCGGGCGCTGGCGCGGCGGCGAAGGGCCGAGCCGCGCCGGCTTCGATCTCGCCGCCGATCATCGCGCCGCCGGCGAATGGGACGCGGCGGACGCCGTGCTGGCCATGCTGGCGGCGCGCCCGGATGCCGCCGTCGAGGCTCGGCTGGAGCGCGGCATCCTCGCGCGCCGCCGCGATGGGGTGGAGACCGCCGAGGCCCTGTTCGCCGAGGCGCTGGCGCTCGATCCCGCCCATTCCCGCGCGCATCTCCTTCTCGGCGATATCGCGCGAGAGCGGGGAGCGCGGCAGGTTGCGACGGATCATTACGACGCCGCCCTTCGCGCCCGCCCCGGCTTTACCTGGGCCCTGATCGGGCAGGCGCTGCTGGCGCGCGACGCCGGCGACAGGGCGGGCGCCGAGGCGAACTGGCGGGCGGCGATCGCCGCCGACCCGGCGGAAGGCCATGCGCAGATCGAGCTGGCGGGCGAGCGGATGCAGCGCGGGGCGTTCGACGAGGCGCGCGCGATCCTCGCCGGCATCCCCGCGCACTCGCCGCGCGCCGCGCAGGCTGCGCTGGCCGAGGCGCGTCTCCAGCGGGCGCGAGGGGACTTCGCGGGCGCCGCCGATGCCTTCGCTGCGGTGGCGCGGCGGTGGCCCGCCGCGATGGTCGAGGCGCTCATTGAGGGCGCCGAGGACGAGGCGCGCGCCGGCCGGGTGGGTGCCTCCGAGGCGGCACTGGACCGGGCGCGGCAGGCAGCGCCCGAGCACCCCGCGCTCCTCGAAGCGCTCGCCCGCCAGGCGCTGGCGCGCGACGATCTCGGCGCGGCGGCCGAGCTTCTCGCCCGCGCCGAGGCTGCCGACCCCGCCCGGCTCTCAGTCGTGCTGCTCCGGGCCCGCGTCGCTGCGATGGCCGGCCACGCGTCGGACGCCCGCGCGCGCTTTGCCGCCGCCGAGGCGCGCTTCGGGCAGCGCCCCGAAATCGCGATGGCCTCGACGGATCTCGAGCGCCAGCTCGGCGAACCGGGCGCGGCAAGCCGCAAGCTGGCGGCCGCACGCGCGCTTTGGCCGGGTCACGCCCTGCTCGGCGCGCAGGCCGCACTCGGTGCGATCGAGAGCGGCGAGTTCGAGGCGGCGGACGACTGGCTCGCAAACCCGACGGCCGAGGCGCTGCCCGGCCGCGCCCGGTTCGTGCGGGCGCAGCTCGCCGCCGCGCGCTGGGATTTCGGCACGGCGATCGCGGAAGGGGACGCCGCCGTGGCGCTGCTGCCGGGCGAGGGATGGGTGCGCAACCGCCTGATCCATGCCGCGCTTCTGGCCTTCGACCTGCCCCGCGCCGGGCGCGAACTCGCCGGGCTGGCCAAGCTTGAAGCCGCGGCCAACCGGCGGCTCGGCAAGTCCGCCAACCCCTCGCAGAGCCATTACGGCCAGCTCTACGACGAGTTCCGCCTCGATACCGAGGCCGCAGACGCCCTGCGCTCGGCGCTGGCCGCGGCGTCCGAAGATCGGTTGGAGCGACTGGCGGCCACCGTGCGCGCCTTCCCCGCCAGCACCGCCGCCGCGATCCTGCACGGCATCGAGGCCCGGCGGCGCGGGGTCTTCGACCACGCCCGGCCGACGCCCGGCCCCTCCCCCATTCCGCGCGTGATCCATCAATACTGGAACGACGAGGAGGTGCCCGCAGACGTCGCCGCCTACATGGCGAGCTGGCGCGAGGCGCATCCGGGCTTCCGGCACCGGGTCTGGAGCGACGCCGACGCGCTGGCCTTCCTTGCCGGGTCCGGCCCGGCCGAGGCAACGCAAGCCTATCGCCGCGCCCGCGAGCCCGCGATGAAGGCCGACCTCTTCCGGCTGGCGCTGTTGGCGCGCGAGGGCGGTGTCTGGGTGGATGCCGACGACCGCTGCCTCAAGTCCATCGAGCCGCTCGTGAGCGACGGCGTCGGCCTTCTCGGCTATCAGGAGGATCTCGGCTCGATCGGCAACAACATCCTCGCCGTCGCGCCCGGCCATCCCGTGATCGCGCGCGCGCTCCATGAGGCGTGCGACGCGGTCAATCGCGGCGACGGCGACATTCTCTGGCTCTCGACCGGGCCGGGCCTCCTGACGCGGATCCTGAACGGCGCGCTCTGCGGGGGGAGCCTCGCGGTGGAGCACGTCCGCATCCTCGACCGATCGCAGATGCTCGCCCATGCCGCGATCCATTGCCTCGCCGCCTACAAGGCGAGCGAGCGGCACTGGAGCCGCACCGCCTTCGGCCGGGCGCGACCGAAGGCGCCCGGTGGGGACGCTCAGGCGACGCGGGCGACCTCGCCTTCGTCCTGAGCGAAGAGCGCACGGCCTCGGGCTTCCAGGCGAAGGCGCGTCGCCTGCGGAAGCTGGCGGCGGGATTTGGCGCGCGGCAGGCTCATCTCGGCGGCCGGCGGCGCGTCACCGAGTGCGGCCGCGCGCTCCGTCCCGTTGTCGAAGGCGAGATTTTCGGGATTGTCGACGAAGGTCTCGGCCGGCAGCCCTTCGGCCAGCACGAGGCGGTGCTCGGCCAGTTCGATGTGGAGATAGGCGAGGCTTTCGCCCGCCACGGGCTCGCGGACGACACCGAGCCCGTCGACCAGCGCCGAGGCGTGGGCGAGAATGCCGTCGATGCCGATCGCATGGTCGGGCGAGACGAAGAGATCGCGCATCGGCACGCCCGCGCCGACCGCCCCGGCGCGGATGCGGATCGGCTGCACCCGGATCGGATCGGCGAAGCGCGTGGCGATCGTCTGCCGGCCGATCCAGCGCACCGGCTCCGCCGCGCCCCCCAGCGTCAGCACGAGATCGCCCGGCAGGAGATCCTCGACCGCCACGGGGCCGCCGGGCGTCGCGATCCGCGTGCCCGGCCGGAAGCAGACCGGGGATACGATGACGGCGTCGTCATGCACGAAGGCCGTGGTGGTCGGGTTCGCGGCGGTGCCCGCCGTGCCGTGGGAGGCCGACCCGCCGCCGGATGCGCCCGAGGCCGCCGCGCCGGACACGGCGCCCGACCCCGTGTCCCCTGCGCCGCTGCCGCTCGAACCCGAGCCGCCGGCCTCGCCCGTCGCGGCCGCCGCCGCGCTCTCGGCCGCCGAGGGCGTGGAGGCGGATGTGGATCCGCCGCTCTCGCCCGAGCCTTCGCCGGATCCTTCACCGCTGGCCTCGCCCGAGCCCGCCGCCGCATCGGACCCGCCGGCCGCCTCGCCGCCGCCGGCCGATGCCGGATCGCTCGCGGCCGCACCGCCGCTGCCGCCGGCGGACGCCTCGCCGCGTGTCTCGCTCCGGGCCTCGCCGCGCGCCGCGCTCGCCCCGCCGCCGACCGACCCGCCACCGATGCCGCCGCCGGTCACCCCGCCGACCGCAGCGGTGGCACCGGGCGCATGCGATCCGGCCGAGCGCTGGGCGGAGGCCGCCGCCGCGCCGCCGCCCGAAACGCCCGCAGCGGCCGAGCCCTCCGACGATCCGCCGCCGCCGCTTTCGTCCATCAAGGTGACGTCGGCGCTCTCGCGGCCTCCGCCACCGCCCTCGCCGCCGGTCTCGGTTCCCTTGGCGGTGCCCGTCGCCGCGGTGGCCGCCGTCGTGGTGAAGGCCGAGGAGGCGATGCCGCCGGACATCATCAAGGCGGCCGAGCCCTGCTGGCCGCCCCCCTTCTCGCGCGATTCGAGAGAGCCGCCGCCGGCATCGTCGGCTCCGAGGCCGCCATCGTCTTCGGTCTGGCTCATGCGGCGTCCCTCATCGAATGGCTGGGCACGCCGGCACAGCAGCGCGGGCGCACCGGGCGCACGGTCGCACCGGGCGACGGCAGGCCCGAGTCTGAAGGGTGCCGCCGCAAACGCCTCGCTGGCAAGCACGACCTGCGGACACGGCAAGCAAAGCGTGAAGATCGCGCGGTTCGGCTCGCAGCACGACCATGGCGTAGAGGCTGCCGCGACCTTCGCAAGCGATCGCCGGCCGGGACGAGACGCAATCGCTCATTGTCCAACGAAGCCGTATCGCCCTGACGATATCGGTGCCCTCGCCAACGGCCCGAGGCAGGGACGAGGCTTGGTTGCGGTCGGCGCCGAAGCTCTGCTTCGTGCCTTTCCTCGTCCCTGCCACCGCACCGAACCCTTTGGATCGCCGAGCCTTTCGGCGCGGTGCGGCGCGAGCCGACCGGTCGCGATCGGGGCCTCCGTCCATCTTGCAAGCCACGTCCAACGCCGGGTCAGGCCTCCGCCAGCATGGGCTGCGAGGATGATCGTCCGGCCCGTCCGCTTCAGGCCGGAGACGGAAGAGGCAGCAAAGGATAAGGCCGCCCGAATGGACTGGACGAGCCTCCTTCGGGATCTGCCTGCCCTCGCGACGCCCGCCGGGCACGCCGACGCGCTGACGCTCGCCGCCACGCGGCTCCTGCGCGCGGGCGATGCCGCCGGGGCACTGGCGCTGGCCGAGCGGCGCTGCCGCCTCGAGAGCCCGCCGGGCGCCGGCGACCATGCCGTGCGGGCGCTCGCCTGCGCGCTGCGTGGCCGGCGCGATGGGGCCGGCGAAGCCGCGCGGCGCGCCTGCGCCGCCGATCAGCTCGATCCCACCGCCCTCCTCGTTGCGCTGCGGCTCTTCGCCGGCACGAGGGAAGCGCTCGACGCCGCGCGCCGCCTCCTCGCCAGCCCGCTCACGGGGCCAGAGGCGCGGGGCGCCGCGCTCGCCGTGCTATTTCGCGCCGGCGACGAGGCGACGGCCAGCCTCGACCTGACGGACGGCCGCCTGTCCGGCTTCATCGCCTGGACCGGCGAACCGCCGCCGCTCCTCGTGCTCGACGGCGAGCAGGATACCCCGCCCCGTCCGCTCGAAGCCGATCCCGCCTTCCCCGCCCTGCCGACGGGCGTGCAGGGCTGCTTCATCAACGAGACAGCCGACCCGCATGCCACCGGCTTCCGGCTGATCCGCGATACGCGCGTCCTCGCCGCCGGATCGCTGCACGCCCGCAGCCGGCGCAGCGTCCCCGGCCGCAGGGGGCTGGTGCCGGCGGCGATCCCGGCGCGCCGGCCCCTGCGCATCGTCATCCCCGTCCACGGCGATTTCGATGCCACGCGCGACTGTCTGCGCGCCGCGATCCGCGCCGCCGCCGAGCATGGAGACGCAGAGGTCGTCGCGGTGGACGACGCGACGCCGCTGCGCGATCTCGCGCTGCTTCTCGACGCGCTCGCCGCCAAGGGGCTGATCGAGCTCCGGCGCAACGTCCGCAATCTCGGCTTCACCGGCGCGGTGGCGCGCGGCCTCGACGGCGCCGACGGGCGCGACGTCCTTCTCCTCAACGCCGACGCGATCCTGCCGCCCAGTGCGCTCATGCGGCTTGCCGATGCCGTCTATGCCGCGCCCGACATCGGCACCGCCACTCCGCTTTCGAACAACGGCGAATGGACGAGCCTGCCGCGTCTCGGCCATGCCGCCGACGCGCCGGAGCCCGCGGAGGCCCGTCGGATCGACGCGGCGGCGGCCGGCCTCGTGGCGGCGGGCGCGCCGGGCACGGTCGACCTGCCGAACGGCATCGGCTTCGCGCTCTTCGTGCGCCACGACTGCCTCGCCGCGCTCGGTGGGCTCTCGGCAGTCTACGAGCGCGGCTATTTCGAGGATCTCGAATTTACCGTGCGGGCGCGGCGCCTCGGCTTTCGCAACGTCGCGGCGACTGGGGTCTTCGCCGTGCATCACGGCTCGCGCTCCTTCGGCGCCGAGAAGGGCGCGCTCGTGGCGAAGAACCTTCGCCGGTTCCGCCGCCGCTTTCCCGGCCTCACGGCCGAGTCCGCCGCCTTCCGCCGCGCCGATCCCCTGCACGCCGCGCGCGCCGCGATCGAGGCGGCCTGCCCGCCGGGCGGTCACCCCGTGCTCGTCGCCGCGCCCGCGGGCAGCGCCAGCGCCGCCGAGCAATTGTTCCGGCATGCCCAGGCCGGCCGCCCCACGATGGCGCTTTCCTGGCGCGGCGTCGGGACCGCCATCCGCATCGAGTTGCGCGCCGGCGATCCCTCGCAAAGCCCGCAATCCCTCGGCTTCGATCTCGACGGCAAGGGCGATGCGCTCCGTGACTGGCTGCGGACGCTGGAACCCTCGGCGCTGGAGCTGGGAGGGGCGGAGGCGCCACCGGCCGCCCTCGCCGCCATGCTGCGCGATTGCGGCCCGCCCGCGACGGTCCTTCTCGGCGATCTGCCGCGCGATCCCGATCTCGGGATCGGCGACGCCCCGCTCGTGCGCGGCTTTCGCCTGTGGAACGCCGCGCTCGGCGGGCGCATCGGCGCGGTCTCGGCGGGCGATCCGCTGAGCCTGGCGGCGATCGAGGCGCATCTCGCCGGTCGATCCGACGCGCCGCCCGTCCGCGACGAGCGCGAGGCGGGCGGCACCCCGTCGGCGGACGCGTGCGACGGGCCACCGGTCCTCGCCGTCCTGATGGGCCGCCCCGCCCCGATGGCCGATCGCTTCGTCACGGAGCTCTCGGCGGCGCTGCGGCGCCACTCGCCGGTGGCGCGGATCCTGGTGCTCGGCCGTGCCTTCGACGATCTCGCGCTGATGGGGCGCGGCAACGTCTTCGTCACCGGGCGGCTGGCGCCCGGTGAGGTCGGCGCGTCGGCGCGGCAGGGCGGTGCCTCGGCCCTCGCCCTGCCGACTTGCGACCCGTCGCTTGCGCTCTTCGAGCGGATCCGGCACGAAACCTTCCTGCCGGCGGCGCAGGCCGACTGGTCGCTCGGTGGCCTCGCCCCGACGCCCCACCATCTTCTCACGGACCCCCGCCCCGGTGACCGACACAGTGCCCCCGCGATCGCCGATTGGTTCGCTGCTCGCCTCCCGGCGTAGACGCCGCGAGGGCGAGGCCGCCGGCCGTCCCCGGATCGAGGGGGCGATCGAGGGCCTGCGCACCCGGCTGGCGCGCAGCGGCGAGACCGCGATCGAGGGCCACGTCTTCGACCCCGCCGATCCAGAGCGCCGCTTCTGCGTCGAACTGCTGCTCGACGGCCTGCCCGCCGCGCTCGCCCGCGCCGAACTCTTCGTGCCCGCGCTGGCCGGCGACGACGCCGGCAGCGGCGATGGCTGCCACGGATTCGTCTTCGCCCTCGACCCCGCCGTGCTGCCCGCGATCGGAACTGTGAGCGTTCGCATCGCCAACACCGACGATCTCGTCGGGGCCCCGATCGATCTGCAAGCCGGCGAGGCCTTCGCGCAGACGCAAGCGCCGATCGGCGCGGCCGAGTGGATCGGGGGGCTTCGCGTCACGGGTTGGGTCCGGCGCGACGACGCGGCCGGCCCGCTCCGCATCGAGGCCCGCTTCGACGACACGACGATCGCGGCCGTCCTGCCCGACCGTTGGCGCATCGTGGAGCGAGGCGGGGTCGAGACTGCCGAGCCCGGTTTCGAGCTGACCCTGCCGGCGCGCTTCGCCGACGGGCGCTTTCGCGAGATCGAGATCCTGGCGGGCGGACGCGCGCTTCCCGGCAGCCCCGTGGCCGTGCTCGCCTTCGCCGACGGCATCCGCGACGCCCTCGGCGCAGATGCGGAGGTCGATGCCGATACGATCCGGCTCGACCTGTTCGAGCGCTGGTTTCCCGCCGCCGTGCCCTTCGAGGCGCTGGCGGAATGGGAGCGGCGCTTTCCGGCCGACCGCATCGCCCTGCCGGCGGGCGAGAGCCTCGCGGTCGCGGTGATCGGCGAGGACGGGGCGGAGGCGACGCTGCGCAGCGCCGGGCTCGACCGGCTGCCGGACTGGATCGGCGCGATCCTGCCGGCGCGGGGCCCCGGCGGCGGCTTCGAGCCGCGCGACCTCGCCGACTTCCTTGAGGGCGAGGCCGCCGGCTGCGCCGTGCTCCTGCTGCTGCCCGCCGGGACGAGCGCAAGGCCGGGCGGGCCGGAAGGCTTGGCGGCTGCGCTCCTCGCCCATCCCGCCGCCAGCATCGCCAGCGGCGACGTGCTGCTGCGCGTGCCCGGCGGAGCACCGGTTCCCTTGGCGCTGCCCGCCTTCGACTACGAGCGCGCGCTCGAGCAGGGCTGCGCGGCCTGCGTTCTGGCGATCCGCACCGAAGCGGCGCTCGAGGCGGCGCGACGGGGTGCCGGCGATCTCGACCGCCTGTTCCTCGCGCCGCTCGATCGCGGCGCGAGCGGCCGGGCGACGCATCTCCACGTGCCCGGCTTCGGCTTCGCGGTGACGCCGCGCGGGGCGGCGGGCGCCGAGACGCTGACTGAAGCCGTGCGGGCGCATCTGGGCGAGCGCGACCTTCAGGCCGAGATCGAGCCGCGCCCGCCCGCGACGCTGCCCGCGGTGCGCGTGCGCCGCGCCGCGCCGCCCTCGAGTCTGACGCTCGTCGTCGATGCCGGCCGGGGCGAGGCCGAGATCGAGGCCTGCCTCGACGCTCTCGATGCGACGCGCACGCGCACGGCCCTGACGCTGATGGTCGCCGCGCCGCTCGGTGAGGCGCTGCGGCGCCGGTTGTCGCTGGCCGGCGTCGCCCTGGTCCCGACGCCCTTCGCGGCCTCGCCGGCGCGGCGGATCGGCGATGCCGTTGCCAGCGCATCGAGCGATCTCGTCGCCCTTCTCGACGCCCGACTGGTCCCCGAGGACGACGGCTGGCTGGCCGAGCTTCTCGGCCGCCTGTCGGATCCCGGCACGGGGCTGGCGGCGCCGACGCTTCTGAGCGCCAGCGGGCTCGTCGCCGAGGCCGGCCTCGTGCTCGACTTGACGCAAGCGCCGCGCCCCGCCTTTCGCGGCGACAGCGCGCAGGATCCCGGCTTTGGCGACGCCCGCCTTGTGGCGCGGCAGGTGGCGGCCGTGGGGCCGGCCTGCCTCGTGACCCGGCGCGCCGATTTCGTGGCGCTCGGCGGGTTCGACCCGCTGCTCTTTCCCCGCCATCTCGGCGCCGCCGATTATGCCTTGAAGCTGCAGGCGCTGGGACGGCGGATCGTGGTGACGCCGGACGCGGTGCTGCACTTTGCCGCCGACGCCCTGTCGCGCGGGCCCATCGAAGAGGCGGCGCTGGCCGGCGAGATGGCGGCGCTGCGGGCGCGCTGGGCGCCGGTCCTGGCCGCCGACCCGTTCTACAGCCCGCTCCTGCAACGCGGCGGGCGCCCCTTCGGTGGCCTCGCTTGGCCGCCCGGCGAGCGCCGCGCCCGCCATTCGCTCGTCGCAGCCCCGCGCGCCTTCGCGCCGGGCTGGCGATAGTGCCTATCCAGACGAAACGGACACGCTTCGTCGTCGGACAATGCGGGCAAGAGAAAGATCGAAGGCACGTCCCGCGAACGGATGGTCGCGGGACGTGCCTTGGCGAGGTCAGGCGGCGCGGGCAGCGGCCAGCATCATCGCGGCGGCCTTTTCGGCGATCATGATCGTCGGCGAGTTGGTGTTGCCCGAGACGATGCGCGGCATGATCGAGGCGTCGGCGACGCGCAAGGCCTCGATGCCGCGCACCCGCAGCTCGGGATCCACCACGGAACCGGGATCGCCGCCCATGCGGCAGGTGCCGACGGGATGGAAGATCGTGGTGCCGATGGCCCCGGCCGCCTCCACCAGTTCCTCCTCGCTCTCATAGGCGGGGCCGGGCTTGAACTCTTCAGGCCGATAGCGTTGCAGCGCCGGCTCGGCGACGATGCGCCGGGTCAGGCGGATGGAATCGGCGGCGACGCGCCGGTCGGACGCTTCCGACAGGTAGTTCGGCCGGATCGAGGGCTGCGTGCGGTGATCGGGGGCGCTCGCATGGACCGAGCCGCGCGAATCCGGCCTGAGGTTGCAGACCGACGCGGTGAAGGCCGGGAACGGATGAACGTTTTCGCCGAACCGTTCGAGGCTGAGCGGCTGCACGTGATATTGCAGGTTTGCGGTCTCGTAGGACGGGTCGGAGCGGGTGAAGATGCCGAGCTGGCTCGGCGCCATCGACATCGGGCCGGATCGCGTCAACGCATATTCGAGGCCGATCATCGCCTTGCCGAACAGCGAGTTGGCGCGCTCGTTGAGGGTGCGGATGCCCGACACCTTGTAGGCGCAGCGCAGCTGCAGGTGATCCTGCAGGTTCTCACCGACATCGCGCGCCTCGGCGACGACGGGAATGCCTGCAGCAGCCAGCACCTCGCCCCGGCCGATGCCGGAGAGTTCGAGAATGTGCGGCGAGCCCACCGCGCCGGCCGAGACCACCGCCTCGCGCCGGACCTGGACCGTGCGCACCGTGCCGCCCTGCTCGAACTCGACCCCGACGACGCGGCGCTCGGCGATCACGAGGCGCTTCACATGCGCTCCCGTCTCCACCGTGAGGTTGGCGCGGTTCCTGGCGGGCTTGAGGAAGGCCTTCACCGTGTTCCAGCGCACGCCGCGCCGCTGGTTGACCTTGAAGTAGGAGGAGCCTTCGTTGTCGCCGCGGTTGAAATCCTCGGTGCGGGGAATGCCGAGGCTCTCGGCGGCGTCGCGGAAGGCGTCGAGAATGTCCCAGCGCAGGCGCGGCGGCTCGACCCGCCACTCGCCGCCCGCGCCGTGCATCTCGTCCTCGCCGCCGAAATGGTCCTCCGAGCGTTTGAACAGCGGCAGCACGTCGTCCCAGCCCCAGCCGGGGCAGCCCATCTGGCGCCAGAGATCGTAGTCCCGCGCCTGTCCGCGCATGTAGATCATGCCGTTGATCGACGAGCAGCCGCCGAGCACCTTGCCGCGCGGGTAGTTCAGCGCCCGTCCGCCGAGCCCGGCCTCGGCTTCCGTCTGGAAGCACCAGTCGGTGCGGGGATTGCCGATGCAGTAGAGATAGCCGACGGGAATGTGGATCCAGGCGTAATTATCGCGCCCGCCCGCCTCCAGCAGGAGGACGCGCACGGACGGATCCACCGAGAGCCGGTTGGCGAGCGTGCAGCCGGCGGTGCCGCCGCCGATGACGACGTAGTCGTAGGTGTCGCTCAATGCCCGCTGCCTTCGGCCCGTTCGCGCCCCTGCCCCTGCCCCTCGGACCGATCGCGCCCCCGACCTTCCGCTCTCTCGCGCCTCAACCGCCAGCGATGCACGACCTCGCCGACGAGGCCGCGCCGGAAGGTCAGGACGCAGATCATGAAGATGAGGCCCGTCACCACCGTCACCGGAAAGGCGGAGGTCGCCAGCGTGTTCTGCAGCGCCACCACCAGCGTCGCGCCGACGAGGGGCCCGAGCATGGTGCCGATGCCACCGAGCAGCGTCATCAAAATGACCTCGCCCGACATCTGCCAGGCGACGTCGGTGAGCGTGGCGAACTGGAAGACCAGCGCCTTGGCCCCGCCGGCGAGCCCCGCGAGGCCGGCCGACATGACGAAGGCGGCGAGCTTGTAGCGGTTGACGGAATAGCCGAGGGAGATCGCCCGGTTCTCGTTCTCGCGGATCGACTTCATCACCATGCCGAAGGGCGAATGGACGATGCGATAGACCGCGAAGAGCCCAAGAAGCACCGTGGCGAGCACGAAGAAGTAGATGGCGAGGGGGTCGTTGAGGTCGATCAGCCCGAAGGCGTGGCCGCGCGGCACGCCCTGGATGCCGTCCTCGCCGCCGGTGAACGGCGCCTGCAGGCAGAAGAAGAAGAACATCTGCGACAGCGCCAGCGTCACCATCGCGAAGTAGATGCCCTGCCGCCGGATGGCGAGGATGCCGATGGCAAGGCCGAGGACGGACGCCGCCACGACGCCGGCGAGCAGGCCGAGCTCGGGCGTGAAGCCCCAGACCTTGACGGCGTAGGCGGTGGCGTAGGCCGCGCCGCCGAAGAACGCGGCATGGCCGAAGGAGAGCAGCCCGGTATAGCCAAGGAGCAGGTTGAAGGCCGCTGCGAAGAGCGCGAAGCACAGGATCTTCATCAGGAAGATCGGGTAGACGAAGAAGGGCGCGGCCAGCAGCGCCAGAAGCGCGAGCGCGAGGAGCGCCAGCACCCATGGCTTGGCGCGCGAGGGTGCGGCGCTCGCGCCCGAGCGGATGGCGGCGGGGTCGGCGGTGATCTCGGTCATGGGCGTCACGCCGTCCTTCCGAAGAGGCCCGCCGGGCGAACGAGCAGGACGATGGCCATGATGACGAAGACGACGATCGAGGAGGCTTCCGGGTAGAAGACCTTGGCCAGCCCCTCGAACAGGCCGAGCATGTAGCCGGTGACGATGGCCCCTCCGATCGAGCCCATGCCGCCGATCACCACCACCGCGAAGACCACGATGATGATGTTGGAGCCCATCAGCGGCGACACCTGGTAGACGGGCGCCGCCATGATGCCGGCCAGGCCCGCAAGCGCCGAGCCGAGCCCGTAGGTGAAGGTGAGGAGAACGGGCACGTTGATGCCGAAGGCGCGCACCATCACGGGGTTCTCGGTGGCGGCGCGAAGCGTGGCGCCGAGCCGGGTCTTCTCCACCAGCACCCAGGTGCCCAGGCACACGACCAGCGAGGCCACGACGATGAAGGCGCGGTAGTTCGGCAGGAACATGAAGCCGAGATTGGTGCCGCCGGCCAGTTGCGGCGGCGGCGCGTAGGGCTGGCCCGAGGCGCCGTAATAGTAGCGGAAGGTGCCCTCGATCACGAGCGCCAGGCCGAAGGTAAAGAGAAGGCCGTAGAGCGGATCGAGATCGTAGAGCCGGCGCAGCGCGACGCGCTCCACCACCACCCCGACGAGGCCGACCGCGAGCGGCGCCAGCACCAGCGCCGGCCAGAAACCGATGCCGGCATGGGCGAGCAGCAGGTATCCGGCGAAGGCGCCGAGCATGTACTGCGCGCCGTGGGCGAAGTTGATGATGCGCAGCAGGCCGAAGATGATGGCGAGGCCCAGCGACAGCATCGCGTAGAACGAGCCGTTGATCAGCCCGACGAGAAGGTGCCCGAGCAGCGCCTGGATAGGAATGCCGAAGAGTGTCGTCATGTCCGTCAGACCCCGAGCGTTTCGGTGAGCTGGTTCATGCGGGCCGGCAGGTCCGCCACCGCGAACCCGTCGAGCACGCGGCCGTGGTCCATCAGGTAGAAGCGGTCGGCGACCTTGGCGGCGAAGCGGAAGTTCTGCTCCACCAGAAGCACGGTCATGCCCCGGCTCTTCAACTGGACGAGGATCTCGCCGATGCGCTGGACGATGACGGGGGCGAGCCCCTCCGTCGGCTCGTCGAGAAGCAGCAGCTTGACGCCCGAGCGCAGGATGCGCGCGATCGCCAGCATCTGCTGCTCGCCGCCCGACAGCTGCGTGCCCGCGCTGGAGCGGCGCTCGTGGAGGTTGGGGAAGAGGGCATAGATCTCGTCGACGCTCATGCCGCCCGGCGCCACGATCGGCGGCAGCAGGAGGTTTTCCTGCACGGTGAGCGAGGCGAAGATCGCACGCTCCTCCGGCACGAGGCCGATGCCGTGATGGGCGGTGCGATGGAGCGGCACGCGCAGCATGTCCCGCCCGGCAAAGCGGACGGTGCCGGTGCGCCGGGGCAGGATGCCCATGATGGCGCGCAGCGTCGTGGTCTTGCCGACGCCGTTGCGCCCGATCAGCGTCACGGTCTCGCCGGCATGGATGTCGAGATCGACGCCGTGCAGCGCGTGGCTCTCGCCGTACCAGGCGTTGAGGCCGCGCACGTGGAGAAGCGGCTCAGCCATGGTCGGTCCCCATATAGGCGGTGCGCACGCGCGGATCGGCCGAGACGGTGGCGTAGTCGCCCGCCGCCAGGATCTCGCCGCGCTGGAGCACGGTGACGCGCTGGCAGAGATCGGCGACGACCTTCAGATTGTGCTCGACCATCAGCACGGCATGGCGCTCGGCGGCGCGCCGGATGATCGCGGCGACCGTGCCGATGTCCTCGCCGCCCATGCCCGCCATCGGCTCGTCGAGGAGCAGGACCTTGGGCTCGAGCGCCAGCGTGGTGGCCAGTTCCAGAACGCGCTTGCGCCCGTAGGAGAGATCGGCAGCGAGCCGGTCGCGCGCGCCCTCCAGCCCGACGGTCTCGAGAAGCTCCATCGCGCGGGCGTTCAGCCGGTCGAGCGAGGCCATCGGCTTCCAGAACTGCGTCGCCAGCCCCCCCGGCCGCTGCAGGGCGACCCGGACGTTTTCGAGGACGGTGAGGTGCGGGAAGGTGGCGGAGATCTGGAAGGAGCGCACGAGCCCCATCCGCGCCACCTTCGAGGGCTCGGTCCGCGTGATGTCCTGTCCCAGGAGTTCGATGCGGCCGCTGGTCGGCTGCAGGAACTTGGTGAGGAGGTTGAAGACCGTGGTCTTGCCGGCGCCGTTCGGCCCGATCAGCGCGTGGACCTCGCCGTGCCGCACGTCGAGATCGACATTGTTGACCGCCGTGAAGCCGCCGAAGTCGCGGCGAAGGCCGCGACAGGAGAGCACCACCGCCTTGTCGGGACCGGGCGAGCTACGGCCCCGCTCGTCCCACTGCACCTTCGGCTCCGGCGCCATGGCCCTTATTGCGCCGCGGTGACGAGCGGGCAGCCGCTCTTGGCCGGGTCGATATAGGCTTCCGCGCCCGGCACCGTCGCCAGCACCTTGTAATAGTCCCAGGGCTTGGTGCTCTCGGCCGGCGTCTTCACCTCCATGAGATACATGTCGTAGATCAGCCGCCCGTTGGCGCCGACCTTGCCGCCGCGCCCGAACACGTCGTCCACCGGCATCTCGTGCAGCGCCTTGGCGACCGGCTCGGTCGCGTCGGTGCCGACCTTGTCGATCGCCTTCAGATACTGGAGCACGGCCGAGTAGGTGCCGGCTTGGATCATGTTGGGCATGCGCTGGGTGCGCTCGAAGAAGCGCTGCGAGAACTCGCGCGACTGGTCGTCGCGGTCCCAGTAGAAGCCCTCCGTCAGCGACAGGCCCTGCGCCGCCTCGAGCCCAAGGCCATGGACCTCGGCGAGCGTGAAGAGGAGCGCGGCCAGCCGCTGGCCGCCGGCGACGATGCCGAACTCGGCGGCCTGCTTCACCGCATTCGCCGTGTCGAGGCCGGCATTGGCCATGCCGACGACCTTGGCGCCGGATGCCTGCGCCTGCAGCAGGAACGAGGAATAGTCGGTGGTCGACAGCGGATGGCGCACGGCGCCGAGCACCTGTCCGCCATTGGCCTTCACGTAGTTCGAGGTTTGTTCCTCCAGCGAATAGCCGAAGGCGTAGTCGGCGGTGAGGAAGAACCAGCTGTCGCCGCCCTGCTTCACCAGCGCGCCGCCGGTGCCGACCGCCAGCGCATGGGTGTCGTAGGCCCAATGGAAGCCGTAGGGCGAGCACTGCTTGCCCGTCAGCTCCGTGGTCGCCGCGCCGGTGACGATGTCGATCTTGTTCTTTTCCTTCGACAGGCCCTGCACGGCGAGGGCGACCGACGAGGTCGTCAGTTCCATGATCGCGTCGACCTGCTCGGTGTCGTACCACTGACGGGCGATGTTGGAGGCGACGTCGGGCTTGTTCTGGTGGTCGGCCGTGACGACCTCGATCTTGGCGCCCTTCACCGTGCCGCCGAAATCCTCCGCCGCCATCTTGGCGGCCTCGAAGGACCAGCGCCCGCCGAAATCGGCATAGACGCCGGACTGGTCGTTGAGGATGCCGATCTTCACGACGTTGTCGGAGATCTCCTGCGCGGCCGCCGGCAGGGCGGAGGTGGCGAGAAGCGCGGCGGCAAGGGTGGCGAGCCTGGGCATGCGGTTGGATCCTCCCGGGTTGTTTCATGGCGGTGAAACGGGGGAGATCGGCTGAGCGCCGCGGACGCCGGACCAGCCGGCAGGCGGCGCCAAGGGCCGCGCCGCGGCCCGGCCGCATCGCTCATCGTCCTCCCGGCTGCCCCGATCCGTCCGTCTTGATGCGGATGTCACCCGGGCCGTGCCACCGGCGCCCGCGCCGCCCTTCGGGCAGCTGCCGAGGGCGCTGATGGGTAAACCGTACCACCGACCTGCCGGCATGCGAATGTTCATTTGCGCAAAGGCGTTGTACGAAAACGTACACCTTACGGGAGACGTATGACCCTTGAGCTATTCCTGGGACGATCTGCAGTACTTTCTCGCCGTCGCCCGCACCGGTCAGCTGTCGGCGGCCGCGCGCCTGCTGCGTACCAATCACGTAACCGTGTCGCGCCGCATCGACCGGCTGGAGCGCGAACTCGGCGTGCGCCTCTTCGAACGATCGCCGCGCGGCTACATGCTGACGGCGCTCGGCGAGCGCCTGATCGAGCATGCCGAGACGATCGAACGCGGCGCCGGACGCCTGTCGGAACTGGCCGCCGACGGTCCGGCCTCGCCGCGCGGGCTGGTGCGCCTCTCGACGCCCGAGGGCTTCGGCAACTTCTTCCTCGCCGAGCGCCTGCCGGAGCTGGCCCGCCGCCATCCCGGTCTGGCCGTCGAGTTCGTCACCATCCAGCAGATCGTCTCACTGTCGCGGCGCGAGGCCGACGTCTCGGTGTCGCTGCACACGCCGCGCTCCGGGCCCTACCGCAACGAGCGCATCGCCCGCTATCGGCTCTTCGTCTATGCGACGAAGTCCTATCTCGACGCCGCGCCGGCGATCCGCGAGCGGGCCGACCTCGCGGGCCATCCGGTGATCGGCTATATCGAGGACATGATCTTCACGCCGGGGCTCGACTACCTGCGCGAGGTGCTGCCGGGCTTACGCGCCGCCTATCAATGTTCCAGCATCCAGGCGCAGCTGTCGGCGACGCTGCAAGGCTTCGGGCTCGGCATCCTCCCCTACTTCATCGCCGCGCATCATCCCGGCCTCGTGCCGGTCCTGCCGCGCGCCGTGCAGATCGAGCGCGACTACTGGATGACCGTCCACGACGATCTGGCCGGCGCCCCGCGCATTCGCGTCCTCACCGACTTCCTGCGGGCGAGCACTGAGGCCTTCGCGCCTGCCTTCGGCGGCGAGGCGCTGTTCGAGCCCGGGGCATCCCATCCGGTCACGGGATCGGAAGCCGGCTGAAAAACGCGTCACTGGCCATTGGCGGTCGGCGGCCGATATGGCGCTTCTCGCAGGGTGCGCACGACATCCCCTTCCGCGCCCTCGCCTCCAGCCAGCGTCCGGATCCCGATGAAAAAGCCGATCTCCTTCTTCGTTCATCACCAGGGCCGCGGCCATGCCAACCGGACGATGGCGGTCGCCGCCGAGTTCGCGCGCGACCGGCCGGTCTCGGTGCTGACCGCCGGTCCGCATCTCTTCGACGGTTATGCCCGCGACATCGAGATCGTCGAGCTGCCCAACATGATCGGCGCCGCCGTGCCGACGCCGCGCCTCTTTCAGGAGCCGACGCCGCAGGTGATGCACTGCGTGCCGCTCGGCCTGACCGAGATGCGCCGCACGATGCGCACCATCCTCGACCATCTCGACGATCGCGGCACCGGGCTCTTCGTGGTCGACGTCTCCGCCGAGATCGCGCTGCTCTCGCGCATCGCGAGCGTTCCGGCGGTGCAGATCCGCATGCATGGCGACCGTTCCGACATCGGCCATGTCGGCTCCTACGAGGCGTGCGTCGGCATGCTCGCGCCCTTCGACGAGACGCTGGAACAGGACGACTATCCCGCCTATCTGCGCGCCAAGACCTTCTATTCCGGCGGCCTCTGCACCACCGAAGGCGCCATTCCCGACAAGGCGGAGGCGCGCCGGCAGCTCGGCCTCGATCCGACCCGCGAGATCATCGTCGTCCTCACCGGCGGCGGGGGGAGCGGCACGCCCTATGCGCCGCTGACGGTGGCCGCGCGCGCCGCGCCCGACGCGCTCTTCCTCGTGCTCGGCCCCACCCACCGCGAGGGTCACGAGACCGATTTCGCCAACTTACGCGAACTCGGCTGGGTGAAGACCGTCACCGAGCATCTGGCCGCCGCCGACATCGTCATCGCCTCGGCCGGCGACAACACGATCCACGAGATCGCGCGCGTCGGCTCGAAGCTCGTGGTCATGCCGGAATGGCGCTATTTCGGCGAGCAGACCCGCAAGGCCGAGGCGCTGACGCGGCTCGGCGCCGCCGTGCAGGCCCCGCAATGGCCGGGCGACCTCGGCGGCTGGCAGGCGCTGATCGAGCGCGCCCGCCGGCTCGACGGCGAGGCCATCCGCCCGCTCTTCGCCCCCGACGCCGCCGCCCGCGCCGCCGACTGGATGGAGGGGCTGACCGACGAATTGTGGGCCGGCGCGCCCGTCCCGGCCGTCACGCAACCGGCCTGACGGGATCGGCGTCGAAGTTACGGTCGCAACCGAGACCCCGGCCCACGCTGCGCCCTAACTGAACAGCCGCTCGCCCGGCTGCAGCGCCGCCGCGATCTCGGCCGGGTCCGGCCGGCGCAGGACGCGGATGTCGCGGTCCTCGTCCCGCCAGTCGATCAGCCCGGCCTGACGGAACTGGCCGAGCCAGTAATCCATGCACCAGCGCCCGTGCCGGGCATGGAAAAGCGCGGCATTGCGCAGGATGTGGTCGAACTGATGCAGCGGCGGCACGTGGACGGGGTGGTGCTGGTGATAGGCGCGCGCGCCCGCCGTCCAGTAGAAATCGATACCAGATCCCGAAAGCCGCGCGGCGAAATCGGTCTCCTCGCCACCATAGCCGATGAAGCTCTCGTCCATGCCGCCGATGGCGAAATAGTCCTCGCGGGCCAGCGCGAAGGACAGGCCCCAGAGTTCGCCCGCATTCGGCTCGCGGCGCACGCCCAATGCAGGGATCGCGGGCTTGGACGGATGCACCTGCCCCCGCGCGTCGAGCCGGGCGAAGTCGAGCGGCCCGTCGATGGCGCCGGCCGGCAGGTAGAGCACCTCGCCGAGGAACAGCGCATGGCTATGCGAAGCCGCCGCCCCGACGTAGGACTCGACGAGCGTCGGCGAGGCCACGCAGTCGACGTCGAGGAAGATCAGCGTCTCGCCGCGAGCTGCCTCCGCCGCGCGATTGCGGGCGCCGGCCAGCGGCATCGGGTCGCCGGGCACCACGACATGGCGCACGGGAATGGCGATCTCCGGCAGGTCCTCGTGCGGGGCGTCCTGCATCCAGGCGATCACCAGTTCGTCCGGCCGGCGCGTCTGCCGGTCGAGGCTGGTCATGAGGTTGGCGAGATGCGCTTCGCGCCCCCGGACGAGGGTCAGAGCGCTCGCAGCCATTCGGCCTTCGCCTTCTTCCGAAAATGATCGACGCCCTCGATGATGCCGCGGGCGTATTTCTCCTGCGCCACGTAGGAATGCTGCAGCCCCGGCAGCGAGGCGAGATCGTCGGAGAAGTTGGCGACGATGATCGCCTGCGGGATGGTGCGCAGCATCTCGATGTCGTTGCCGCTGTCGCCCGCCACGAACACCGCATCGCGCGCCAGCCCGTAATGCGCCTGGACGTGGGCGACTGCCGTGCCCTTCGAGGCGCGCACCGGCAGGATGTCGAGATAGCGGCCATGGCTGTGGATCACCGAACAGCGCAGGCCCGCGGCTTCCAGCCGAGCGCGCACGCGCACCGCGATCTCGCGGTCGCCGTCCGAGAAGTAGGAGAGCTTGTGCGCACGCTGCTCCAACGGCGCCTGCGGCACGATGCCGGGCAGCCCCTGCAAGGCCGTATGGACGGCGGCGCGGTCCCAGCCGCGCGAGACGACGGCCCGCCAGTCGAGATCGGCCCGGTAGGTCGTGCCGTCCGGCTGGAGGTGGTAGATTTCCGAGCCGACGGAGGTGATCATCACCTGCGGGCGCGGGGCGTTCTGCTGTTCGAGGATCGCCATCGCGCTGTGGAAGGAGCGACCGGTGGCGACGCCGAAGGCGAGCCCCTCCTGCTCGCGGTGCCACTGTCCGAAGGTGGCGATGCACTCAGTGCAGCCCACCAGCGTGTTGTCGATGTCGCAGATCAGCAGTTGCTCGGGCGCCGGCGCGATGGCCGGCGCGCCCTTGAGCGAGGCGAGAAGCTCGTGGTAGCGGACCGCATGCCGGTCCCAGTCGTAGGCGGCGACGGCCACCGCGCCGGCCGCGGCATAGCGGTCCCAGAGGGCGTCGTCGCGCAGGATCTTCAGGGCGGCGGCGGCGATGGCGTCGGTCGAGCGCGGGTCCACCAGTTCGCCATTGCCGCACATCTCGATGATGTCGTTGGGCCCGCCGCTGTCGGTGGCGATGAGCGGCAGACCGACCGCCGAGGCTTCGAGCAGCGTCAGGCCGAAGGGCTCGTTCAGCGCCGGATTGACGAAGATGCCGCGCCGGTCGCGCGCAAAGGCGTAGATCGCCGCGACGTCGTCGGGCCGATGGCTCTTGGGATAGGCCACCTTGCCGTAGAGATCGTAGTGATCGACCAGCGCCAGGATCTCGCGGATCTCGCCGGCCATCTCGGCGTCGAGATCGGCAAGATCGCGCCGGCTGCCGGCAAGGATCGCGAGATTGGCGCGGGCCTGCAGTTCCGGGCTTTCGCCATAGGCGCGCACCAGCGCGGCGAGGTTCTTCTTGGCCACCGGGCGGGCGAGCGCCAGGAGTACGGGCTTCTCCGGCTCGGTGAGGAAGCGCGACAGCGAGGCGTCGAGCACCGGACAGGCCTTCGCCGCGCCGAAGCGGGCGAGATCGCTACCGGGCGGCAGGATGCGGATGCGGCCGGGATCGTAGGCCTCGTAGCCGGCATATTGCACCTCGGCCTCGTCGCGCGAGGAGGCGATGACGAGCGCGGCACGGCGGATCGCCGCCTCTTCCGTTTCGATGCGGCGGCCGAGATCGGGGCAGGCCGCGGCTCCCAGCGCCTGCGCCTTCACCCGGCCGAGCGAATGGGCGGTGAAGACGAAGGGGATGCCGAGCCGGTCCTCGATCGCGGCCGCCACGCTCGCAGCATCGGCATAGTGGGCGTGGAGGAGATCGGGGCGCACCGGCTGGCTCTCGATCCAGCCGATCAGCGCGTCCGTGAAGGACGGCACCTCGCGCCAGAGATCCTCCTTGGCGAGATAGCGGGGATCGTCGGTCCCGAACCGCAGGATCTCGACGCCGCCCCCGATCGAAAGGCCGGGCTCGTATTCGGCGCCGTGGGCGCTCGAAAAACCGCGCGTGGCGATGGCGATGCGCGGGCGCGGTTCGGTCCGCCCGGAGGCGGCCACGAGGTCCAGCAGATAGCGGATATGACCGCCGGTGTCGGCGGTGAGGCCGTAGTCTACGTTCTCGGCGCGAAGGCAACCCTGCAGGGCGACATGAAGCACGAACATGACGAGTCTCCCTTTCCAATCGATCCGGCGCTCCCTAAAGCCACGGCATGATCACCCCACGAGGGCCATCGATGCTCAAAATCGCTCAAGTCGCGCCTAACATATTTCCAGTCCCGCCTCACGATCACGGTGGCACCGAAAGAATCGTTCAAGATCTCGGGACAGCACTTCGAAGACTTGGGACAGATGTAACGCTTTTTGCCCCGACCGACAGTGCGACGGATTTGTCGCAGGTCGGCTCGCTGCCGAGTCTAAAGGCGCTGGAGACTCGGTATGGACAAGTACCGCCGTCGATTCCCGCGGTTCTCGAGGCGGTTCAGATGGAGCACCTGCGACGCCGGCTGCCCGAGTTCGACATCGTCCATTGCCACGGCGAGTTCTCGCATGCCGCGATCCTCGGCGAGCGGCGCCGGCACAGCCTGACGACGATCCACTGGCGGGTGGACGAGCTCGACCGCGAACTGTTCTTCTCCGCCTTTCCCGATCTGCCGGTGGCCGCGATCTCGGCCTCGCAGGAGACCGGCATTCCCGCCGCCAACCGCGCCGGCATCGTCCACCACGGCATCGAGCGCGACCGCTATGCGCTGAGCGAGGCGCCCGGCAGCTATCTCGCCTTCGTCGGCCGGATGACCGACCAGAAGCGCCCGGACGCCGCGATCCGCGTCGCCGGGGCCGCCGGCCGCGCGATCCGCCTCGCCGGCACGGTGGATGTCGGCAACCCCCTCTATTTCGAGCGCGAGGTGCGCCCGCTCCTGTCAGAAGAGGCCGTCTATGTCGGCCCGGTCGGGGACGCGGCGAAGGGCGAGCTTCTGGCGGGGGCAGAGGCTCTGCTCTTTCCGATCGACTGGCCCGAGCCCTTCGGCCTCGTGATGATCGAGGCGATGGCCTGCGGCACGCCCGTGATCGCCTGGAACCGGGGCAGCGTGCCCGAGATCGTCGAGGACGGCGTCACCGGTTTCGTGGTGAACTCGGAGGCCGAGGCCGTGGCGGCGCTCGGCCGCGTCGGTGCCATCGACCGGCGCGGCGTGCGCCGGCGCTTCGAGGAGCGCTTCACCAGCGACCGCATGGCCGCCGACTATCTCGCCCTCTACCGGAGGCTGCTCGCCCGATGATGCGCACCGCCCTGATCGCCTGGGACTATCCGCCCTCCCCGAGCGGCCTGTCCACCGCCGCGCGCGAGATCGCCGAGAGCCTGGCGCTCGCCGGCACCGACGTCACCGTCTTCACGCTCGACCGGCAGGGGCGCTCGCGCCAGGGCTCGGTCACTGTGGTCGGCTGCGCCATCCCTGATCGCTCGGCCCTCGCGGTGCTGCGCCGGCGCGGCGGTCTCGGCCATCTCGCCGCTCCGCTGGCCTTCCGCCGCGCCGTGCTGGCCGAGCACCGCACCCGGCCCTTCGATCTCGTCGAAGCGACGAACTGGTATGCGCCGGCCGTACTGCTGGCGGGGCGGCGCGACCTGCCGCTCGTCACCCGCAACTCGACGCCTGCCGCCTATTCGCGCGACAAGCCCCGCACGATGCGCGACCGCTTCGACGCCATGGCCGCCGACCGGCTGGAGGCCCGGCAGGCGCGCGGCAGCGCGGCGCTCCTCTCGAACACGGCCGAGCATGCCCGGCGCATCGCCGCCGAATACGGGCTTGCCGCCGACGAGCGGCCCCATGCCGTCGCCGGCCTCAGCCTGCCGCCCGCGACGATCGCGCGCGGCGCGGCGGCGCTCTACCGGGATCCCGCACCGGGCGAGCCGGTGCGGCTGCTTTTCGTCGGGCGCGCCGAGCACCGCAAGGGCTTCGACATGATCATGGAGGCCGCCGCAATCCTTGACCGCGAAAGCGAGGCCGGCACCTTGCCGCCCTTCGCGATCCGCCTCGTCGGGGTGCCCGAAAGCGATCTCCCCACCGGCCTAGCCCCCGCTGCACGCGCCCGCATCACCGCGCTCGGACGGCTGGCCGAGGCGGAGCTCGCGCTCGAATACGAGGCGGCGCACGCGGTTCTGTCGCCCTCCCGCTACGAAAGCTTCGGCCTCGTCTACCAGGAGGGCATCGCCTATGGCCGGCCGATGGTGGCCTGCGCGGTGGATGCCAGCGGGCGCGAGTTCGTCGGCGACACCGGCGCCGGGCGCATGGCGGCGAGCGACACCGGCGCCGCGCTGGCCGACGCCGTGCGCCCGATCATCGCGGAGGCCGGCATGCGTGCCGAGCTTCGCGCCAACGCGCTGCGCGCCGCCGGCCGTTTCAACCGCGAGACGCTGGGCGCCGAGACGCTGGCGCTCTACCGGCAGGCGTTGCTGCGGGTGTCCGCCGGTAGCGTTTAGGGCTGGTAGGGCGCGAGCAGCGCTTCGCGCTCGAAGAGCCGACCCTCGCCCGGCGCGATCGCCTCGTAGACAACGGAGCGCGCCGCCACATGGGCGGCGCCGAGATGATGGTCGATGAACCGGCGGGGCACGAGCATCGTGCGCTGCCAAGGCCGCTCCGGGCGCTCGTGGACCCGCCCGACATAGCGGATCTCGCGCCGGTTCAGCCGGTACTGGGTGTCGGGGTGAAGGTCCGACAGAACGCCGTCGACGAGGTTGCGGCGGGGAAAGCCGACTGAGAGGATCCCGCCCTCGTCCGCCAGCGCCGCCAGCCTTGGGATCTCGGCGGCGAACGCGGCATCGATGGTCTCGTCGCGGTCGATCTGCAGCACGTGGGAATGGCGCCCGAGATCCTGGGCCCGGTTGCGCTGGCGGGCGAAGTCGCCGCCATGGGGATGGAAGGCCAGCCGCACGCCGCCCTGCCGCCGCTCCAGCGCTAGAGGCGCGTCGGCGAGCACGAGAACGTCGTCGGTCCAGGCGAGATGCACCGCCGCTTCGCCCGCCACATCCTCCGCCTCGTGGCCCCGGCAGAGGATCGCCAGCGTTACGGGGAGCGGCCGAAGGTCCGCCAGCGGCACGAGATCGGCCAGCGCGGCCAACCCCGCATGCGGCCGGCGAAGGCCTGCGGCCTGCGCAGCGTCCGTGGGCCGCGCCGCGAGGCCCCGGCCGGCGGCGGCGATGCGCAGGGTGAAGAGGTCGAGCCCGAAGGGCGCGCCGGTCTCGAGCGCAAAGCGCGCGCCGGCCAGCGCGGCGTCGAGCGCTTGGCGTTGCCCTGGCGCATCGCCGGGTTCGTCGACGAGAACACCGCAGGAGCCACACGCGAAGCCGAAGGAACGAATTTCGCCGCCGGGATAGGCGAGCCGCCGGTCGGTGGGCGCGAAGCTGCGGGCATCACAGAGGAAACAGCGCGGCTGCGGCGGCCCGTCATGCGGCGCGAGGTTCAGGTCGCGCGCCGGCGGGCGGGGGCTGTCGGTCATGCGGCGGGCTCCCTTCGCGCGGCCGGCAACCCGGACGAGGTCGACATAGGGCTGTCGGGCTCCCGCGTCTCCCCTAGATCATGTCCATCACCGACGATCTCCGGTCGCAGCATGCGCCAAGCCATCAGGACGAGACCCCATGACGAGTTCGCCGGCTTGACCTGTCTTGCGCCCGACGAGCCGATCCGGGCCGCGATCGCCGCGCTGGCCGAGCGCTCTCTGACCCGCGCCGATCCCCATCCCGGCGAGGGCGACGACGGCATCGCGCAGGAGATCGTGGCGCTCGCCCGCGCTGGAATCCTCAAGCTACCGATCCGGCGCCATGACGCGGGCTATGCCTACGACCTCCCCTATCGGCGGGCGCTGCCGCTCCTCGTCGGGCTCGGCGGCGCTGATCTCAGCCTCGGGCGGCTGGTGGAGGGCCATCTCAACGCGCTTCAGCTCGTCGCGCTCTACGGCGATCCCGACCAGCAGCGCCGCACAGCGGATGCGGTGGAAGCCGGGGTCCTGATGGGCGTCTGGGGCGCCGACGGCACGCCGCCCTTCGCGCCCGAGGTCAGGGAGGACAGCGAAATCCGGCTGCATGGCTCGAAACGCTACTGTTCGGGCCTCGGCCTCCTGTCGCTGGCGCTCGTGCCCTACACCGCCGAGGACCGCACGCTGCGGCTTCTCCTCGTCGACGTTGCCGATCCCGCGCGCTCGGACGCTTCGGCTTGGCGGATGCGTGGCATGCGGGCCTCGCGCTCGGGCGCTTTCGACTTCGAGGGACTGCATCTGCCGCCGGGCGCGGAGGTCGGCGCCCCCGACGACTATCGCCGCGAGCCCTTCTTCGTCGGCGGCATCTGGCGCTGCGCAGCGGCACAGCTCGGCGCGGTCGAGCGGATCGTGCAGCTCAGCGTCGAGACCCTGCAGGCCAGCGGCCGTGCCGAGCACCCGCTGCAGCTGGCGCGGATCGGCGAGGCGATCCTCGCCGCCCGCGACGCGCGGCTGCAGGTGGAAGCGGCCGCGGCGGCCGTCGAGAGCGACGGCGACCCGAAGCTCGCCACCTCGCTCGCCGCCTTCTCACGCCTGCGGGTCGAGGCGGCCGGCATGTTGGTGATCGCGCTCGCCGAACGGGCGATCGGCCTGGCGCTCTTTGCCGACGGCCATCCGCTGGAGCGCATGACGCGCGATCTTTCGGTCTACCTGCGGCAGGCCAATCCCGACCATCTCCTCCTCGACCACACCCGCCAGCTCATGGCGCGCCTGCCCGAGATCTTCCGATGACATCCGACCGTCCCGCTACCACGCCCTACGGCGAATGGCGCGCGCGCCACGAGGCCGCGCCCGTAACCGATCCCCTCACCCTCATCGGCGCGGGCGGGCTGGTGGTGATCGCCCCCCATCCCGACGACGAGAGCCTGGGCGCCGCCGCGCTCATCACGGCCGCCGCGCTCGGCGGACGCAAGGTCGGGCTGGTGGCGCTGACCGACGGCGAGGGCTCGCATCGCGGCTCGACGGAATGGCCGGCCGAGCGGATCGCCGAGCGGCGCCGGAGCGAGCAGGCGCTGGCGCTGCGCGAACTCGGCGCGGGGGAGGCCGAGATCCTGCGCCTCGCGCTGCCGGACGGGGCCTCGCGCTGGCATCCCGACTTCGCGCTCGCCGCCGATGCCGTGGCGCACCTCGTCGACGAGACCGGCGCCACCGCGCTCGCCGCCACCGTCGGCTTCGACCCGCATCCCGACCACGAGGCCGCCGCGCTTCTGGCAGAGGCCGTCGCCGCGCTTCGACCGGGCTTGCGCATCCTCCTCTATCCCGTCTGGTCGCTGCGCCACCCCGACGACCACCCGGTGGAGGTGGAAGCGCTGCATCCGTTCCGCCTCGTCACGCCGCTCGCCGAAAAGGCGCGGGCGCTCGCGCGGCACGAGACGCAGATGGGCGGCGTCGTCCACGACGATCCCGACGGCTTCACCCTGCCCGACTGGTTCCTTCGCCATCACCAGTCGCCGTTTGAGAGCGTCTTCTGGCGCCGCCGTCCCGGCCGCCCGCCGGGACCGGAGCATTTCGCCGCGCTCTATGCCGGCAACGGCGACCCTTGGCATGCGCGCACGGCGGCCTACGAGATCGCCAAGCGCGAGGCGGTGCTGGCCTTTCTGGGCGACGCCCGCTTTGGCGCCGCGCTCGAACTCGGCTGCGGCGAGGGCCATCTGACGGCGGCGCTGGCCGCGCTCTGCGATCGCGCCCACGGCCTCGACGGCGATGCCGGCATCGTCTCGCGCGCGACGCTCGCCCATGACGGCGTGCCGGGCCTCGGCTTCACGCACGGCCGTCTGCCCGCCGACTTTCCGGCCGGGCGCTACGATCTCGTGGTCCTGTCGGAGGTGCTCTACTTCCTTGCCGAGCCGGAAATCGAGGCGGTGCTGGCCTCGGCCGCCGCGCAGTGCGAGCCCGGCGCGACGATGCTGCTCGTCAACTATCTCGGCCCGACCGACACGCCGCTCTCGGGCGACGACGCCGCCGACTTCCTCATCGCCTCGGCGGCGCATCATTGGTCGCTGGAGCGCTCGGAGAGGGCCGAGCACTACCGGCTGGACCGTCTCACCCGGCTCTGACGCGCGCCAGCAGCGCGGCCATCGCCGGCCATTCGCGCACGAGATCGCCGTGCCGGAAGCGTCGGCGGGCGAGCGCCGGGCTCGCCTCCTCCGCCCGTTGCCAGGCCAGCCCGGCACGCGGCTCGGTCAGAACCGCCTCTTCCTGAGCAGCGGTCAATCGGAGCGGCGCCAGCGCCGCCGCGCGGGCCGTCCGGTTCCCCGCCCGGCGGAAGGCGGCGCGGGTGCGATGGCGCAAGTCCAGCGCGGCGGCCGGCTCCAGCGCCTCGTCCACCACCGGATCGGCCTCGCGCCGGGCGCGGGCCAGTTCGTCCGACAGCCCCCCGCTCGCGCGTCCGTCGAGGCGCGGCGAGGTCCAGACCAGCGGCGCCTCGCTGAAGCGCACGGCAAGACCGAGCCCCTCGCAGCGGCGCAGCAGCGCCCGGTCCTCGCCGAAGGGCACGTCCGGCAGGCCGCCGATCCCAGCGTAGACGCCGCCGGCCAGACCGAAATTGGCACCGCCGATATTGCCGTGATGGGGCCAGGGATTGTGGGGATCGGGGTCGAGGCACGCGGCGATCTCGCGCGAGGCGGCGCGATAGTCGCGCAGCAGGCGCTCGTCGGCCTCCGGCAGCGGCGGCAGGAGCGCGGCCTCTTCGGGAATGAAGCCGATGGCGCCGCAGACGAGCGCGAAGCCTCTGGCGAACTCGGCCTCGTAGGCCGCCCTCCAGCCCGGCTGGACCAGCGTATCGGCATCGAGCGACAGGAGCGCAGCGCCCGGCGCCAGCCCGGCCGCCGTGTCGAGCGCGAAGCGACGGGCGAGCGGCGCCGAGCCGCAGCCTTCGCGCCAGTCGATGTCGAGGATGAGGAACGGTTGCGCAGCACGTTCCAGACAGGCTTTGGCCCGTTCGAGCGTCGCGTCGTAGGAGCCGTTGACCGCCAGCACCACGGCGTCGGCGGGCTTGAGCTCGGCGAGGAGCGCCGCGAGGCACGCCTCGATACGCCCGGCCTCGCGGCGGGCGGGGATCGCGACGACAGCGGGCGCGGCCGTGAGATCGCCGCCGCCCGTCACCGTGCGAAGCGCGGCGACGGCGGGATGGGATCCGAGGCGGCGGGGATCGAAGGGCGACCCCGTCGCCTCGGGCGTCATGGGGTTCAGCCCTTCGGCGCGACGAGCTTGCCGTCGTTGCGGCGCCAGAGGCCGAGCGGATTGGCGTCCTTCAGGGCGTCGGGCAGCAGGGCCTCCGGCATGTCCTGATAGGAGACGGGCCGCAGGAACCGTTCGATCGCCTTCGAGCCGACCGAGGTCGAGCGACCATCGGCGGTGGAGGGGAACGGACCGCCATGGACCATGGCGTGACCGACCTCGACGCCGGTGCCGAAGCCGTTGACGAGGATGCGGCCGGCCTTGCGCTCCAGGATCGGCAGAATCGCCTTCGCCGCCGCGTGGTCGGCCTCGTCGATGTGGATCGCCGCGGTCAGCTGGCCTTCGAGCGAGGCGAGCACCGAGTGAAGCTCGGCCTCGTCGCGGCAGCGGATGACGATGGAGGCCGCGCCGAACACCTCGTCCTGCAGCTCGGGATGGGCGACGAAGTCGGGCGCCGCCACCTGGAACAGCGCGGCCTGACCGCGCAGCTCGCCGCCGGCCTCACCCTTGGCCACGGTCTTCACCGCCGCATGGCCCTCGACCGCCGAGACGCCGTCCACATAGGCCTTGTGGATGCCGGGAGTGAGCATGACCGCCGCCGGCATGGCCGAGAGCGCCTCCGCCGCACCCTTCTCGAACGCCTCGATGCCGGGGCCGTCCACCGCCAGCACGAGGCCCGGATTGGTGCAGAACTGGCCGGCGCCGAGCGTCAGCGAGCCCGCGAAGGCCTTGCCGATCGCCTCGCCGCGCGCCGCGAGCGCGGCCGGGAAGAGGATCACCGGATTGATCGAGCTCATTTCGGCATAGACCGGGATCGGCTCGGGACGGGCGGCAGCGACCTTCATCAGCGCCGTGCCGCCGGCGCGCGAGCCCGTGAAGCCCACGGCCTTGATGCGACGGTCGGCGACGAGGCCCTGTCCGATCTCGCGGCCGGTACCGTAGAGGAGCGAGAAGACGCCCTCGGGCATGCCGCAGGTCTGCGCCGCCTTCAGGATGGCGCGGCCCACCAGCTCGGAGGTGCCGGGATGGGCGGAATGGGCCTTGGCCACCACCGGCGCGCCGGCGGCGAGCGCCGAGGCCGTGTCGCCGCCGGCCACCGAGAAGGCCAGCGGGAAGTTGGAGGCGCCGAACACGGCGACCGGACCGACGGGGATGTTGCGCAGGCGCAGATCGACGCGCGGCAGCGGCTTGCGCTCGGGCTGCGCGGGATCGACGCGCGCATCGAGGAAGCCGCCGTCGCGCAGGACACCCGCGAACATGCGAAGCTGGCCCATCGTGCGGCCGCGCTCGCCCTCGATCCGCCCGCGCGGCAGGCCGCTTTCCTGGCAGCAACGCTCGATCAGCTCGTCGCCGAGCGCCAAAATCTCGTCGGCAATCGTCTCCAGGAACTTGGCGCGGTCCTCGAGGCTCGTCTCGCGATAGGCGTCGAAGGCGGCATCGGCCAGCTCGCAGGCGCGATCGAGATCGGCCAGCGTCGCGCCGCCGAAGCCGGGCTCCAGTGCCTTGCCGGTGGCCGCGTCGAGACCGCGCAGCTCGCCGTTCGTGCCCTTCGAGACCGCGTGTCCGATGATCTGTTCGCCGAGAATCGTCATCTTCGTCCGTCCTTGTCCTGGCGGGCGGCGAACCTTGCGCCATCCCGCTCAAACCCATGCGCATGGCCATAGCGCGCCAGAGCCGGGGATGGAACCGCCGTTCGGGCCCCGCGGGCCAGAAAATGTCTGATGATTGACGGCGCACCGGTGCCGCATGCGCACGGCGTTCACCTTGCGGCGCGCCCGGCCTTGAAGCCCGGCGACGCTGTCCTTTCTATGCGATGCGTCGCGGCCGAGCCGGGCGCCATGGAGAGGACGGACGCCAACGTGACAGAGACGGGCCTGAGCTGGAACGAGCCGATCGCGGGGCTGCGCATCCTCAAGAGATCGCATCAACCGATCCGGCGGATCCAGATCTACGGCCAGCGCTGCTCGGGCACGCATGCGATCGAACGCACGATCGACATGAATTTTGGCGACGAGGTGCCGACGCGCGATTACGGCTTCAAGCACTGGTTCGTCCCCGATCAGGTGCTGTTTCGCGACGACGTCCTCGTGCTCGCCATCGCCCGCAACGCCTTCGACTGGCTGCGCAGCCTGCATCGCCAGCCCTGGCACGCGCATCCCGAACTCAAGCGCCTTCCCTTTTCCGATTTCGTCCGCTCGCCCTGGCATTCCTACTGGGACGACGAGTTCTGGGGCATCGGCGAGGGCCACCCCTTGCGCGGCCGCGAGATGATGCACGAGCGCGATCCCGCGACCGGCGAGCGCTTCGTCGACCCCGTGGCCAAGCGCACCGCCAAGCTGCGGCACTGGTCGGACCTCACCTCGCGGGCCCACAACGTGGCGCTTCTCGCGCACCAGACGCTCGTCGCAGATCCCGAGGCCGTGGTGCGGGCCCTTGCCGCGGCGACCGGGCTGGAAGCGACGCCCGAGTTTCACCGGGTCTGGTCCTACAAGGGCAATGGCAACCGGGCCTTCGAGCCGACGCGCTACGAACCGATCTCGGCCGACGACGCCGCGTGGATCGCCACGCGCCTCGATCCCGAGGTCGAGCGCCGGTTCGGCCTGCCGGTCGCGATGGCGGAAATGGCATGAAGCGCAACCTTTCGATCCGCAACTTCCGGCGCTTTGCGGTGGGCGCGATCACTGCCGGTTTCGCGGTGCTTCTCGTGGTCGGCGCGGCGACGGTCTGGCTGGTGGTGCGCACGCAGGACAATGCCGGCCTCGTCGCCCATTCGCTGCGGGTCGAGCTGTCGCTCGCCAACCTTCGCGCCCTGTCGGAGCGGGCGGAGACGGCGCGGCGCGGCTTCCTGCTGGCCCCCGACGAACGCTTCACCACGATTTTCAACGAGGTGGCGAACCGCATTCCGTCGGCGATCACCGAGCTCGACGCGCTCGTTGCCGACAATCCGGCCCAGACGGCGCGCCTCGCGCAACTGACGGCCTTAAGCAACGAGCACCTGTCGAACCTGCGCCAGTCGATGGATGCGCGGCGCAACGCGGCCTCCGCCGCCGACGTCCCCTTCGCCTACGATCGCACGACGCAGCTGATCCCGGCCATTCGCGAGCTGGCCGACGAGATCTCGGCGCAGGAGCGCCTGCTTCTCGACGACCGCATCCGCCGTCAGGAGCGCAGCATCGAGGCGTCCTATGCAGTGATCGGGCTCGCGGCCCTGCTGCTGGCGGCCGTCGCGGGCGGAACGATCTGGGCGACGCGGCGCAACATGCGCGAACTGAGCCGCGCGAGCGACCGGCTGATGCGGCTCAACGACGACCTCGAAGGCGCCGTCGAGATCCGCACCGCCGAGCTGCAGCGTGCCAACGACGAGATCCAGCGCTTCGCCTACATCGTCAGCCACGACCTGCGTTCGCCCCTCGTCAACGTCATGGGCTTCACCAGCGAACTCGAGACGGTGACGGGAACGCTTGCGGGGCTGATCGAGCGCGCGGAGGTGCAGGCGCCCGGCCTCGTCGACGAGGAGGTGCGCCTCGCCGTTCGCGAGGACCTGCCCGAAGCCATCGGCTTCATCCGCACCTCGACGCAGAAGATGGACCGCCTGATCAACGCCATCCTGCGCCTGTCGCGCGAGGGACGCCGGGTGATCGTGCCCGAGCCGCTCGACATGGAAGCGCTCGTCGGCGGCATCGTCCAGACGCTGCAGCACCGCCTGAGCGAGATCGGCGCGACGATCGAGATCGAGCCGATGCCGGCCGTCGTGAGCGACCGCGTGGCAGTGGAGCAGATCTTCTCGAACCTCGTCGAGAACGCGGTGAAGTATCTCAAACCCGGTCGCCCCGGCGTCATCAAGGTGCGCGGGCGGCGCGAGGGCGCGCGCGCCGTCTTCGAGATCGAGGACAACGGCCGGGGCATCGACCCCAAGGACCACGACCGCGTGTTCGACCTCTTCCGGCGCTCCGGCCAGCAGGACCAGCCCGGCGAGGGCATCGGCCTCGCCCACGTGCGCGCCCTCGTCTATCGGCTCGGCGGCGTCATCGACTGCCGATCCGCCCTTGACGCCGGTGCGACATTCCGCCTTTCCATGCAGGCCGATCTCGCAGCACCCGAAGGAGCCAGGGCCACGTGACCCCGCAGCACAGCGTGACCATCGTTATGGTCGAGGACGACGAGGGGCATGCGCGCCTGATCGAGAAGAACATCCGCCGGGCCGGCGTGAACAACGAGATCCGTCATTTCACCGACGGCACTTCGGCGCTTGCCTATCTCTTCGATGCGCCGGAGGGACCGGCGCGCAACGGGCCGGCGCTCGTGCTGCTCGACCTCAACCTGCCCGACATGAGCGGCACCGACATTCTGGTCCGCATGAAGGAATCCGCCGGCCCGCTGCGCCGGACCCCGGTGGTCGTGCTCACCACCACCGACGACAAGATCGAGATCCAGCGCTGCTACGATCTCGGCGCCAACGTCTACATCACCAAGCCGGTGAACTACGAGAGCTTCGCGCAGGCGATCCGCCAGCTCGGGCTTTTCCTTTCGGTGATCCAGCTTCCCGATCCCCTCAGCGACGGGCACTGAGCGAACTTGCCCTCGATCCTCTACATCGACGACGACGAGGGCCTGCGCCATCTGACGCAGCGGGCGATGCGTCGCCGCGGCTTCACCGTGGAGACGGCGGGCGGCGCCGACGAGGGCCTCGCCATGCTGGCGAGCCGCCCCTTCGATCTGGCCGCGGTCGACCACTACATGCCGGGCAAGGACGGGCTCGACGCGCTGGCGATGATCCACGCGCTGCAGACGCCCCCGCCGGTGGTCTACGTGACGGGATCGGAGGAGAGCCGCGTCGCCGTCGCCGCACTGAAGGCGGGCGCAGCGGACTACGTGGTGAAGACCGTCGGCGAGGACTTCTTCGACCTTCTCGCCTCCTCCTTCCGGCAGGTTCTCGGCCATGCCCGGCTGGTGAGCGAGAAGGCCGCCGCCGAGGCGGAACTGCGTGCCAGCAACGAGCGGCTGGAAGCGCTCCTGAAGGAGGCCAACCACCGCGTCGCCAACTCGCTACAGATCGTCTCGGCCTTCGTGCGCATGCAGGCTTCGGCTGCCGCCAGCCAGGAGGTGCGCGACGCGCTGAAGGACACCCAGCAGCGCATCGGCGCGATCGCGCAGGTGCATCGCCGGCTCTACTCCTCCTCCGAGATCGCGACGGTGGAGATGGCCGACTATCTCGCAGCGCTCCTCGTTGAGGTGGAGACGACCTGGACGACGCCGGATGCGCCCCGCCCGGTGCGCCTTCATGTCGAGCCGATCCGGCTGGGAACCGACAAGGCGGTGTCGGTCGGCGTCATCGTCACCGAACTCGTGTCGAACGCCTACAAATACGCTTATCCACAAGGCGAGAGCGGCGAAATTCGCGTCTCCCTGTCGCAGGCGGGCGAGAGCGCCTTTCGTCTGGCGGTCGAGGACGACGGTTGCGGCTACGTGCCCGGCGACGGTCCGCGCGGCACCGGCACGGGCTCCAAGCTGGTGCGCATCATGGCGCAGAGCCTCGGCTCGGAACTGGTGCACCAGCCGGGTCCGGGCGTTCGCATCCGCCTTCAGGCCGCGATCTGACGCCTTTCGGCGTCGCTGCCATCGCGGGGAAGGGCGCGGCATGGCCGCACAGGCCCGGATTGCACCATCGACGATCGTAGATCTGCAAGATCATATCGCCCACGATGCTTTCGGCCGATTGATGACTACTTGATTGGGGCATCGAACTTTTCATCCGATCATGTCATAAAACCACTTTGAGGATGACGGTTGACGGATTCGTTGCCGGGAGCTTTCCATGACGACCGACATTGAGTTCGAGCTCGACGAGCAGCTCTGCTTCGCCATCTACTCGACCGCGCACGCGTTCAACCGCCTGTACAAGCCCCGGCTCGACCTGATGGGGATCACCTATCCCCAGTATCTCGTGCTCATCGTCCTGTGGGGCGCCGAGCCGCAGACGGTGGGCAGCCTCGGGGATCGCCTGCTGCTCGATTCCAGCACGCTGACGCCGCTGCTGAAGCGCCTGGAGACGGCCGGCTTCGTGATGCGCACCCGTTCGACGCGAGACGAGCGGGTCGTCGACATCACCCTGACCGACCGGGGCCGCGCCCTGCACGAGCAGGCCCGCAGCATCCCGCTCGAGGTCAACAAGGCGACCGGAGAATCGGACACCGACGTCGAGCGCCTGCGTCGATCGATCCTTCGCGTGCGCGACGCGCTCAACGCCTCGTCGCTGGTCTGAGATCAGTCCGCGGCGGGCGCCTCGCGCCGCACCGGCAATGGCCGGTCGGGCGGATCCCATTCGCTGAGCCCTTCGCGCCCGCCGACGATCGGCTCGCAGCGCACCCGCCCCGCCGGCGCGCCGCAGGAGCGGCATCGAAAGCGCAGCGTCGCGGGATCGGCCTGCGGATCGATCCAGCTCCCGAACCGGCGCGCGGCGATCGCAACCTCGCGCCGGCAGCCGCCGCAGACGATGCGCACGGCCAGATTGCGGCGCTGGGCTTCGGCGAAGGTGCGAATCGACTGGACCATGCCGCGAGGATGGCGCAGCGGCACGCAAGAACGCAACGGGAACATCCGGTCGCCGGACATGATCGATCCTCTCCGGCGATCGGTGCGGCCGGTCGTTCGAACGGCTGCACAACTCGCCGGAAATAGGTTAGGAGCGAGGCAAGAGCCGGAGGGACGGCGACCCGGGTCCGATCGGCGGACACGGCGACCTGTCCCCGCGCGGGCCATTTGCCAGGAGGAACCGCAGACCATGACCGACGTCCAGACCGCCACGCTCGGCGAACTCGCCACGCTTGTGACCGTGCCGCGCTACGACCGGGCCGCGATCAGCGCCGGCATCGTCCATTTCGGCGTCGGAAACTTCCACCGCGCCCACCAGTGCGTCTATCTCGACGACCTCTTCGCCGGCGGCACCGACCTCGACTGGGGCATCGTCGGCCTCAGCGTTCGCACCGAGGATCGCGACCTGCAGGCCGATCTCGCGAGCCAGGACTGCCTCTACACCGTCACCGAGGTCGACGAGGGCCATTCGCGCACGCAGGTCGTCGGCTCGATCCTGCGCTTTGCCGAGCCCGGCGACAGCGCCGCCATGCTGGAGGCGCTGCTGGCGCCGCAGACGCGCATCGTGTCGCTGACGATCACCGAGGGCGGCTACTTCATGTCCGGCGACGAGCCGGACCTCGACCATCCCGATCTCGCCGCGGATGCGGCCGACCTCGGCTCGGCCCGCACCGTCTTCGGCCTGATCCTCGCCGCCATCCGCGACCGGCGCGCGGCGGGCACCGCGCCCTTCACCGTGCTCTCCTGCGACAACCTTCCCCATAACGGCGTCCTGACGCGGCGCATCGTGGAAGGGCTGGCCAAGCGCGCCGATGCCGATCTCGCCGCCTTCGTCGCCCGCGAGATCGCTTTCCCCAATTCGATGGTCGACCGCATCACGCCCGCCACGACGCCGGCGCAGCGCGAGACGCTGAAGCGCGAGCACGGCGTCGAGGACCGGCGCCCGGTCTTCTGCGAACCCTTCCGGCAATGGGTCATCGAGGACGATTTCCGCTCCGGCCGCCCGGCGCTGGAGCGCGTCGGCGTCACCTTCGTCGAGGACGTGACCCCCTACGAGCTGATGAAGCTGCGGATCCTCAATGCCGGCCACGCCACCATCGCCTATCCGGCGGCGCTCGTCGGCCTCACTTACGCGCACGAGGCGATGCGCGATCCGCTGATCCTGCGCTTCTTCGAGGCGGTCGAGACCGGCTACCTGCTGCCTGCCTCGCCCGAGATCGAGGGGGTCAGCCGCGAGGATTACCTGGCCACCGTGACCCATCGCTTCGCCAACCCGGCGATCGGCGACACGATCCGGCGCCTGGCGCTCGACGGCTCCAACCGCCAGCCGAAATTCGTGCTGCCGGCGGTGCGGGACCTGCGCGCCGAAGGCCGCGACGTCTCGGGTCTGGCGCTCGTCGGCGCGCTGTGGTGCCGCTACTGCCAGGGCGAGATGGAGGACGGGACGGTGGTCGAGCCGAACGATCCGAACTGGACGCAGCTGCAGGAGGCGGCCAACGCCGCCCGCACCGAGCCGCGCCGCTTCCTCGAACAGCGGGACATCTTCGGCGATCTTGCGGACGACGCCGTCTATGCCGACCTCTTCGCCAGCCATCTCCGCTCGCTGTGGAGCCGCGGCGTGCGGCCGACGCTGACGGACTTCCTCGCCGCAAAGGCGGCCTGACCGCCGAAGCGGCCCCGCCCAGGCCCTAGCCGCTCAGGCCAGGGCGGCGGTCGGCGCGTCCGTCTGCCAGAGCCGCTCGAGCCGGTCCACCGGCACGGGCGCGCCGATAAGATAACCCTGCACGAAGCGGCACCCCAGACGCCGGAGGGCCGCCAGCTGCTCCGGCGTCTCGACGCCTTCGGCGATGCAGTCGAGGGAGAGGTTCTGCGACAGGTCGAGCACGGTCGCCACGATGCTGCGGCCCGACGTGTCGGCGATGTCGGCCATGAAGGACCGGTCGATCTTGATCTTGTCGAGCGACAGGCGGTGGACGTAGCCGAGGCTCGAATAGCCCGTGCCGAAATCGTCGAGCGCGATCTGCATGCCGAGGGCGCGCAGCGCCTGGATCGAGCGCTGGGCGAGGTCGAAGTCGCGCAGCAGTGCGGTTTCCGTCAGCTCGAGCGTGATGCGCGTCGGCGGGATCTCGCTGCGGCGCACAGCCGCCATGATCGACACCACCGTCTCGGGCGAGGTCAGGTCGTGCGAGGAGAGGTTGAAGGACAGGCCGATCTCGTCCGGCAGCCGCTTCAGATCGTGAAGCGCCTTGCGAAGGAGGAGGAGCGTCAGCTTGTGGATCAGGCCGCAGCGTTCGGCCGCGGCGATGAAGCGGTCGGGCGGCACCCGGCCGAGCAGCGGATTGGTCCAGCGCGCCAGGGCCTCCACCATGACGATCCGGTCGGTGGAGAGATCGAGGATCGGCTGGAAGTGGACCTCCATCTCGGCTTCGAGGTCGGAGATCTGCAGCGCCGTCTCGACGGCGCGCTCGGAGCGGATGGCATCCTCGTGGTCGGGCGAGAAGAGCGTGACGCCGCCCCGCGCCTTTTCCTTGGCATGATAGAGCGCATAGTCGGCGCGGTCGAACAGGCCGGCGGCCGTGCGCCCGGCCTCGGGAAAGACCGCGACGCCGCTCGAACAGCCGGCGCTGACGACCGTCTCGCCGACATCGATGGGCTGGCGCAGAGCCTCGCAGATCCGGTGGCAGGTCGCCTCGACCGCCTCCCGGGTCTCGTGGGTCTGCAGCAGGATGACGCCGAACTCGTCGCCGCCGAGCCGCGCCACCACGACACATTCGCCCGCAAACGCCGTCAGCCGTCGCCCGGTCTCGGCCAGCACGCGGTCGCCCGCGACGTGCCCGTAGGTGTCGTTGATCGCCTTGAACCGGTCGAGATCGAAGATCGCCAGGGCGAAGGCCGCGCCCTGCATGTCGAACACGGCGATCGCCTCGTCCAGCCGCTGGAAGAAATGACGACGGTTGGGCAGCAGCGTCAGACTGTCGGTGTGGGCCAGCCGGACGTTCTCCTCCATCAGCCGCTGCGTCTCGTCCTGCTTGGCCGCCAGCGTCGCGCGTGAGTCGATCAGCTCGACGAAGGTCTTGAAGTTGTTGAGGACGACCCGGACGAGAACGAGGATGACGAACAGCGTGTTGAGCGCGATGGCAATGAGGACGGCGTTGCCGGACGGGATGTAGTAGAGGACGAACGGTACCCCGACGATCGCCGAGACGAGGAGCGCGGCGGTCGGCAGGTGCATCAGGCAGAAGATGCAGCCGATCACGGTGATGGCGACGAAGCTCGCGACATGGGCCTGCTGCTCGGCGCCGCCGTAGAAGCCCAGCCGCATCGCCCAGCCGATGAAGCCCAACGTGATGACGGCGGTGAGGGCATTGGTGCGGGCGAGAAGCCGGCGGATCTCGGCCGGCGTCATCGCCTCGATGTCGCAGCGCAGCCACCAGATGCTGCGGACCGTGCAGACGGCGGCAAGGACCAAGAGCACGCCGACGGTCATCCAGGCCGGCGCCACGGCGTAATGGGTGCTGGTGAGCGCGAAGGCGTTGACGCAAAGCAGCGCGTAGAGAAGGGGGATCTGCTTCTTCAACTCGTGCATCTGTCGAACGACCAGCCGGTCGTTGGCCAGGCGGAGCGAGATCATTCGCCTCAACTCCGCAAAATGTGCCGGCAAATCCATATCCACGCATCCGAAAAGGTCAGCCGTGCGAGAAGGATAGCAGCCGAGCGTTAGGAAAGGCTTTGTGGAGGCTCATTATTTGACGCGCGTATCTTTGGGTGCGAACGGACCGCATTCCAATCCGCCGGGGGCGACTGGTCAAACGCCGCGGCTCCGTTATGTCCTTCAACGTGAGAGATATGATCAACCTCAGCCCATCCGTCGTGAACCGTGGGCCCGCCCTGGATCCAAAGGTTCATCCGGTTCCGATGACGCTTCAGCACATCAGCTATATCAGCCGCCTGTCGCCGCACGAGACGATCGCCGACCTCATCGCGGACATGGAACGGTTCCGCGTACGCAACCTGTCGCTCGGCATCACCGGATGCATCGCCTTCGAAGGCGAGCGGATCATGCAGATCCTCGAAGGCCCCCGCGTGGCGGTGGACAAGCTCTTCGAGACGATCAAGGCCGATCCGCGCCACCACGAGGTGATCGAGCTGGAGCGCAAGACGATCGAACGCATGAGCTTCCGGCACTGGGGCATGGTACGACGTCCGATCGCCGACGTGGTGTTCCTGACGCAGCTGACCTAAGGGAGCCCGCCCCGGTCCCTAGACGACCACCGGCGATATGCATGACCGCCGCTGCCATTGACGACGCCGGGATCAGCCCGCCAGCGCGGCGCGCAACGCCGCCACGACGGCGCGATCGGTGTCCTGCGCCCCCTCCGCCTCGAAGCCGAAGCGCAGCAGCCGCGGATCCGGCGCTCCGCTCGCCAAGCCTCGGCAGGAGGCGTGGATCTCCGAGGCGCCGGTCTGCGCAAGGATCGCCGAGGCATTCGCCGCCCGCACGCCGCTGCCCGGCATGATGGCGATGCGTCCGTTCGATGCCGACACCAGCGCCCGCAGGGTCGCGGTCCCTTCTTCGGCCCGCAGCGCGCCGCCGGAGGTGAGGATCCGCTCGAACCCGAGGGCGATGGCCGTCTCCATCGCCGCCAGCGGATCGGGCACGAGGTCGACGGCGCGGTGAAGTGTGGTGCCGAGACCCTGGGCCTCCGCCACAAGTGTCGCGAGCACGGCCTCGTCAAGCGTGCCATCGGCCCGCGACGCCCCGAAGACCACGCCGGCCAGGCCCGCCGCGCGCACGGCTCGGATCTCGGCGCGCATCGCCTCCACGTCCTGCGTGTCGTAGACGAAGGATCCCGCACGCGGCCGGATCATCGCATAGACCGGGATCGGCACGCGCGCCGCCAGATGCATCAGCCCGGCCGAGGGCGTCAGACCGCCGAGCGACAGCGCCGCGCAGAGCTCGATGCGATCGGCGCCGCCCGCCACCGCCGCGGCCAGACCCGCCGGCGTGTCGACGCAGATTTCCAGGGTCACCATGCGCTCGTCTCCCCGCTTCTGCCGGACGCTCCCTGCCATGTCGCCGGCCAGCGCGCCAGAGCGCCGGCGGCGGGACGGTGGCCCCGGCGGCGCGAAAGCCGTAGGGAACAGAGAGCCGGCCCTTCGCCGCCCCTTCCCTCCCAAGCTCAGCCGGTCTCGATCATGGATGCCACGCTTTCCGACTTCGCCGCCCGCGCCCGCGCCGGCGTCCCCCGTGTGCTCGCGGCCGATATCGGCGGCTCCTTCGTCAAGTTCGCGGCGGCCGGCGAGGACGGCCGGCCGATCGCGGCGATCCACGTCGCCAATCCCTCGCATGACTGGGACGCCTTCTGCGCCGTGCTGGCGGACCTCGCCGCTGCCGCCGATCCCGGCGGTCACCTGCCGCTCGCCATCTCGGTCGCCGGCACGATCGACCCCGTGAGCGGCCGCTCGCTCGCCGCCAATATCGGCGGCATCACCGGCCATTCGCTGCGCGGCGAGCTCGGGCCCCGGCTGGGCCGGCCGGTGGCGGCCGCCAACGATGCCGACTGCTTCGCGCTGGCCGAGGCGCTGGAGGGCGTCGGTCGCGGCCATCGCAACGTCTTCGGTGTGATTCTGGGCACCGGCGTCGGCGGCGGGTTGGTGATCGACGGGCGGATCGTCGAGGGCACGGGCGGGGTCTCGGGCGAATGGGGCCATGGCCCCATCGTCGGCGAACGGCGGGTCGGCGATGTCGTGATCCCGGTGCTTGCCTGCGGCTGCGGCCAGACCGGTTGCCTCGACACGGTGGGTGGCGCGCGCGGCCTCGAGCGGCTGGATGCGACGCTGAACGGGTCCTCGCGCGACAGCCGCGCCATCCTCAAAGCCTGGCTGGCAGGCGAAGAACCCGCGAAGCGGACGTTCGACCTCTTCGTCGACATGGTCTCGGGGCCGCTGGCCCTCGTGGTCAACGTCGTCGGCGCCTCGCTCGTGCCGGTCGGCGGCGGCCTCGCCAACGTGCCGGAACTCGTCGTGGCGCTCGATACGGCCGTGCGCGCCCGCATCCTGCGGAAGGCCAGCGAGCCGCTGCTGCGCCCCGCCGTGCTGGGCGCCGACGCCGGCCTCATCGGCGCGGCCCTCCTGGCGCTGCGCACGGCGACGGCGCCCCGTTAGAACCTGCCGATGCCGATCCGATGGCCGTCGGGGTCGGCGAGGTCGCGGGCGGGTCCGGGAAGGCCGGTCAGGCGAAGGCGGGTCGCGAAGGGAGAGCCGTCCGGCACGGGTGCCCGCAAGGCCGGCGGGTCGCGGTAGCACAGGAGTTCGAGATGTGGGGATGCGCCCCCGGCCGCCTGAAGCGAGACGACCTCGACCTCGGCCTTCGGAACGTCCAGCCCGTCGAGCCGCGCCTGCTCGGGGCCGCGGTTGAGGTGTCGCTCGCCGAGCGTGAAGCCGAGCCCCTCGTAGAAGGCGATGGCGCGGTCCGCATCGCGCACCGTGATCGCGCTGTGGTCGATGCCGAGGCAGGCGGGACCATCGGCCCCCCGGCGCCAGACCGGCGGGACAGCGCCCGGCGCGAACTGGAGAAACTCCAGCGGATGGCCGTCGGGGTCGCGGAACTTGAAGGCAGTGGCACCGCCCGAGGCCGCGGGAAGCCGCTCCGGAGAGCCCCGCGAGATCGCCGTCCAGCCCGGCACTGGAGCAAGGCGCGCCATCGCCGCCGCCATGTTTGAGACGATGATGGCGCAATGCTGGAAGCCGGTGGCGTTCGAGAGCGGCGGGTCCATCGGCGGGCCCGCCGCGCCGATCAGATCCAGAACCTCGTCGCCGAGCCGAAGCGTGACGCCGGCCGCTCGGACGCTTTCCATCCGGCACCCGAAGGCATCGCAGTAGAAGCACGCCGTCGCGACGGGGTCGGAGCATGCGAGGGCGATCGCGGCAATCCGCGGCCCGATCATGGCCAGCGGGCCCCGCGCGTGTTCACGAAGACGGCGTAGAGCGCGTGGCTGGCGCCGATGAACAGCCGATTGCGATGCGGCGAGCCGCCGAAGCAGAGGTTCGAGACCGGTGCCGGCAGGCGGATGCGGCCAAGCAGCGTGCCGTCCGGCGACATGCAGTGGACGCCGTCGCCGGCGCTCGACCAGATTCGGCCCTCTTCGTCGATCGCCATCCCGTCGGTGTAGCCGGGCGAAACCTTGGCAAAATCGCGCGCCGGTCCGGCCGGGCGCCCGTCCGCGCCGAGATCGAGGACCCGCAGCACCTGAACCGGGTCGGGCTTGGACTGGTCTCCCGTCTCGGCGACATAGAGCCGGCGCTCGTCCGGCGAGAAGGCGATGCCGTTCGGCCCGGCGAACGCCTCCGACACGTTGTCGAGCGCACCCGTCGCGCCATCCAGCCGATAGACCGCGGGCGCGATCTCGGAAGCCTGGCGCGTGCCCTCGTAATCGTTGGCGATGCCGTAGACGGGATCGGTGAACCAGATCGACCCGTCGCTCTTCACCGCGACGTCGTTCGGCGAGTTCAGCCGGCGTCCCTCGACGCGATCGGCGAGGACGCTCACCGAGCCGTCGTGCTCGACGCGGCAGAGAGCGCGCGCCGTGTTCGAGCAAAAGACGACGCGGCCCTCGCGGTCGCGTGCCTGCCCGTTGGCGTGGCCCGAGGGAAAGCGCCAGACCGACAGGCCGCTCGCCTCGCTCCAGAGCATCGTGCGGTCGCGCGGCAGGTCCTGGAAGAGAAGCGCGTTCCAGTCGCCCATCCAGACGAGGCCCTCGATCCAGCGGAAGCCCTCAGCGAGCTTTTCGATGGGCGCGTTGAAGAGGATTATGGATCGGAAGCCGGGATCGACGATCTCGAAGCCGGTGTCGTGAATGTCTCCCATGCGGTGCTCCGTCAGGAAAACCGGCACGGCGTCGTCAATTCGCGCGCCGTGTCGAACTGGATCACCATCAGCACCGCCGGCTCCTGGCCCACCGTGCCCGACAGGTGGCCCTTGCGCCCGCCGGCCTCTCGGGTTCCCTGGTCCTCGCCGAATGAGATTTCGCCCGGTCCCATCTCGACGCGCGTGCCGTCCATCGATTCCACGAACCAGCGCCCGGACAGGGGCACGATCCATTGCGGGGCGGGGTTCTCGTGCCAAGCACCCTCCCAGCCGACCGGCTGCACCGTCACCATCACGGTCATCCCGTCATGGTGCTTGCAGCCCTGCCATTGCGGCGCGGCGGGCGGCTGCATGCTCTTCAGCTCGAACTCGGTCATCACGCAGCGTCGCTGCCGGCTGGTGCCGGTCTCGTCGGTGTAGAGGTGCCAATAGGGAACGGTGGGGGTCTCTAGGCTCATGGCGGGGGCTCACGGCTGGCTTGGGGCGGCATAGGGGTGGGTGGAAGAAAGCGGATCGGCGAGGAAGGAGGCGAGCCCACCGGCCTGCGTGCCGAAGGCGATGACGAGGAAGCCACCGGCGACGGCGAAATTCTTGAGGAAGTCCCACATCGTCTCGCGGCCCGTGGACGGCCCGCGCAACCGAAAATTCGGGGCGCGCCAGAACGGCTTGAAGAGCAGCGCCGTCACCACGCAGTAGCCGGCGAGAATGAAGGCGGCGAGCCGATCGGCGACGCCAGTGAGGACGCCGAGCGACATGACGACCTCGACGAAGAGGCCGACGAGGATCAGCCCCCTCGCCGCCGCAGTCGACGACGCGGCGCCCTTGGCCTGATCCACCGCGGCGGAGAAGTTCAGCACCTTGTCGAGAGCGCTGAAAGGCAGGAAGAGCAGCACCAGCGACAGGCGCGTCAGAAATGTGACGAGAGTCTCGATCAGCATGGCGCGTCTTTCCGGCGGTCTCGCCAAGGGAAGCTGCGGAGCGGGCTCTATGTTCCCGCAGCGGCGCGTGAACAAATGGTCATTCTCGCGCCGGGAACGCCGCGACGGCTCGGCGCTTTAGCGACGACCTGACATCAATGCACGCGCGGGGATCCACGTCATGATCGAAGATCGCTACGACGTCGTCATCGTCGGCTCCGGGCCGGGCGGCGCGACCATGGCCTGGAAGCTGGCGCAGACCGGCAAGCGCATCCTTCTCATCGAGCGCGGCGACTACCTGAAGCGCGAGCGCCAGAACTGGGACACGCAGGAGGTCTTCGCCAAGGCGCGCTATCAGGTCGACGAGACCTGGACCTCGTCGGACGGCGAGACGTTCAAGCCCGGCCTCCACTATTTCGTCGGCGGCAACTCGAAGGTCTACGGCGCGGTTCTCTTCCGGCTGCGGGTGGAGGATTTCGGCGACGTCCGCCATCCCGGCGGCACCGCGCCCGAATGGCCGGTGAAATACGACGAGTTCGAGCCCTACTACCAGGCGGCCGAAGAGCTGTTCGAGGTGCGCGGGCAACGCGGCGAGGACCCGACCGAACCACCCGCGCCCAAGCCTTACAAGCACGCGGCCATCCGCCACGAGCCGCGCATCCAGAAGCTGGCCGACGACTGGGAGCGAGAGGGGCTGCACCCCTTCCACCTGCCGATGGGCGCGCTGCTCGACCAGGACGAGACCGGCGCAGCGACGCCCGGCTCGCCGCTGCTGCGCTGCGATCCGTTCGACGGCTATCCCAGCCTCACCAACGGCAAGGCGGATGCGCAGGTGATCTGCGTCGATCCCGCGCTGAAGGCCCATCCGAACCTGACGCTCCTGAAGAACGCCACCGTCGAGCGGCTGATCACCGACGCCTCCGGCGGCACCGTCACCGGGGTCGAGACATCCGTCGAGGGGCGCCGGCACATGATCCGGGGCGACCTGGTGGTGGTCGCCTGCGGTGCGCTGTCCTCGGCGCTGTTGCTCCTGCGCTCGGGTGACGATCGGCACCCGGAAGGGTTGGCCAACGGCTCGGGTCTGGTGGGGCGCAACTACATGCGCCACAACAACGCCACCGTGCTCGCGATCTCGCGCGAGCCCAATCCGACGGAGTTCCAGAAGACGCTCGGTCTCAACGACTTCTACCACGCGCACGACAAGTCGCCGCTGAACCCGTTCGAGTTCCCGCTCGGCCACATCCAGATGGTCGGCAAGTCCGACGGCACGCAGATCGAGGTCGAGGGGCTGCCGGGCTTTCTCCAGTGGCTCCCCGAAAAGCCCTTCGACTGGATCGCCCGGCATTCGATCGACTTCTGGCTGACCTCCGAGGACCTGCCCGCCCCCGAGAACCGGGTGTTCTATCGCAGCGGCCAAGTGCATCTCGACTTGACGCAGACCAACATGGACGGCCACCGGCACCTTCGCGAGATGCTGCGAACGATCTGCGACAGGGCCGACATCCACCCGCATCTGATGGAGCGCACGCTCTATCTCGGCAAGGACACGCCGATCGGGGGCACCGCGCATCAGGCGGGAACGCTGCGCTTCGGCGAGAACCCTGCGACCTCCGTCCTCGACCGCGATTGCAGGGCGCACGGGATCGACAATCTCTACGTCACCGATGCCAGCTTCTTCCCCTCGATCGGCGCGGTGAACCCGACGCTCACCATCATCGCCAATGCCCTGAGGGTCGCCGACCATATCGCCGCCCGCCTGGGCGCCAGCCCATCCGCCGCCCCCTCTTCGAGAGCCCTTTCATGACGCAGCCCCTCGCCCCCGCCACCGCCGGATCGACCGCGCCGCCTTGCACCCTCGTGATCTTCGGCGCGGCGGGCGATCTGACGAAGCGCCTCCTCGTGCCCTCGCTCTACGATCTCGCCTCCGCCGGGCTGATCGACGGATCGATGCGCGTCCTCGGCGTCGACCGGGCCGATCTCGACGACCAGGCCTTTGCGGACGGGATCGGCCGCTCGCTGCACGAGCTCGCCGCCGACCCCGGCGCCGAGTTCAACGCCGGCACCATCCGCGACGAGATCTGGAACCCGCTGCGCTCGCGCTTCTCCTATCTGCGCGGCGACATCACCGACCCCGCCACCTTCGAGGCGCTGGGGGCCCGCATTTCGGGCAGCGCCGTCTTCTACTGCGCAGTCTCCTCACGCTTCTTCCTGCCCATCGCCTCCCGGCTCGGCCATGCCGGGCTGCTGCGCGAGAAAGACGGCGCCTTCCGCCGCCTCGTGGTGGAAAAGCCCTTCGGCAACGACCTCGCCTCGGCCCGCGCCCTCGACGCCGCGCTCCTGGCGCTCGCCAATGAGAGCCAGATCTACCGGATCGACCATTTCCTCGGGAAGGAGACGGTGCAGGCGATCATGGCGCTGCGCTTCGCCAACCGGATCTTCGAGCCCGTCTGGTCGGGCGAGCATATCGACCATGTCGAGATCACCGCCGCCGAGACGCTCGGCGTCGAGGGGCGCGGCGGCTTCTACGAGCAGGCCGGCGCCTTGCGCGACATGGTGCCGAACCATCTCTTCCAGCTTCTGTCGATGGTCGCCATGGAGCCGCCCGAGAGCTTCGAGCAGACGCAGGTGCGCGACGCAAAGGCCAAGCTTCTGGCCGCCGTGCGGCCGGTCGAGCCGGGCGACGCGGTGCGCGGCCAGTACGGCGCGGGCACGCTGAACGGCGCGGCGCGCGTCGCCTACCGCGCCGAGCCGAACGTCGCGCCCGACAGCACGACCGAAACCTATGCGGCGCTGAAGCTGACGATCGACACCCCGCGCTGGGCCGGCGTGCCCTTCTACCTGCGCTCGGGCAAGCGCATGAGCGCGCACCGCACCGAAGTCGTCGTCACCTTCAGGGCCCCGTCCCATCCCCTGTTCTCGGGCGCCAACGGCGCCGCGCCGGCGCCCAACCGCCTGATCCTCGAGATCGACGGCGAGAAGGGCGTGCGCACGCGCTTCCAGACCAAGCGGCCCGGTCCCGGCCTGGTCCTGGCGCCCGTCGTCGAGACCTTCCGCCACGAGGACTTCTTCCAGCGCACGCCCAATGTCGGCTACGAGACGCTGCTCCATGCCTGCATGAGCGGCGACGCCACGCTCTTCCAGCGCGCCGATTCGATCGAGGCGGCCTGGGCCGTGGTCGAGCCGCTGATCGAGGCCTGGGGCAAGGGGAGCCCCGAGATCTACGCCGCGGGATCCGACGGACCGGAGGGTGCCGATGCGCTGCTGGCGCGGGACGGCCATCGCTGGACGGCGCTCGGCGACGATCCCGACGCGCGCGTCGACGGCAATCCGGCGGCAAGGCCCGCCGCTTGAGCGCGGCGTCCCCGATCTTCGACACGGCGGAGGGCCGGCGCCTTCGCGAAGCCGACGCCGCCGGCTGGCGTCGCTGGGGCCCCTATCTCAGCGAGCGCCAATGGGGCACCGTGCGCGAGGACTACAGCGCCGACGGCGACGCCTGGACCTACCTGCCGCACGATCACGCCCGCTCGCGGGCCTATCGCTGGGGCGAGGACGGCATTGCCGGCTTCTGCGACGCGCACCAGCACTGGTGCCTGTCGCTGGCCCTGTGGAACGGCGCCGACGCCATTCTCAAGGAGCGCCTGTTCGGCCTCGCCAACGAGGAGGGCAACCACGGCGAGGACGTGAAGGAGGTCTGGTGGACCCTCGACGCCACGCCGACCCATTCCTACCAGCGGATGCTCTACCGCTATCCGCAAGGGCCGTTCCCGTATGCCGACCTCCTCGCCGAAAACGCGCGGCGCAAGGGCACGGACGCGCCGGAATACGAGATCGAGGATACCGGCATCTTCGCCGAGCGACGGCATTTCGACATCGAGATCGCCTATGCCAAGCGCACGCCCGACGACATCCTGATGCAGGTCTCGGTTCTCAACCGGGGCCCGCAGGCGGCGCCCCTCCATGTCCTGCCGCAGCTGACGGCGCGCAATATCTGGAGCTGGGGCGACGGCGGGGAGAAGCCGTGTCTCTCACCTGAGCCCGACGGCAGCGTGCTCGCCGCCCATCCCGGCTTCGCGCCTCGCCGGTTCGCCTCGCTGCAGCCGGCCCGCCTCCTCTTCTGCGAGAACGAGACGAATCGGCGCCGGCTCTACGGCGAAGGGCCGGACGGCGCCTTCAAGGACGCGATCTCGGACCATGTCGTCACCGGCGGCGCCAAGCCCCTGCCGGACAGCGGCACCAAATGCGCCCTCCTGTCGGCGCATCGGATCGAAGCCGGTGAGCGCCTCGTGCTGCGCTATCGCTGGTCGGCGCAGGAGGCCCCGCCGCTCGACACCGCCGGCTTCGACGCCGTCTTCGCCGAGCGCCTGCGCGAGGCCGACGACTATTATGCCGAACTCCAGAAGGACATCGCCGATCCCGACGCCCGGCTGGTGCAGCGCCAGGCGATCAGCGGCCTCCTCTGGTCGAAGCAGGTCTATCATTACGACGTGAAGCGCTGGCTGGACGGCGATCCCGGCCAGCCGCGCCCGCCCACGGAGCGCTTGGCGGGGCGCAACGCCGACTGGACGCATCTCAACAACGCCGACGTCGTGCTGATGCCCGACACCTGGGAATATCCCTGGTACGCCTCGTGGGACCTCGCCTTCCACGCCGTAGCGGTGGCGCTCGTTGATCCCGCCTTCGCCAAGGCGCAGCTCCTGCTGCTCACCCGTGAATGGTACATGCATCCGAGCGGCCAGCTGCCGGCCTACGAATGGGCGCTCGGCGACGCCAACCCGCCGATCCACGCCTTCGCCGCGCTGCGTGTCTACCGAATGGACGAGGCGCTGACGGGGTCGGGCGACCGCGGCTTCCTCGAGCGCATCTTCCACAAGCTGATGATCAACTTCACCTGGTGGGTGAACCGCAAGGACGCGGCGGGACGCAACCTCTTTCAGGGCGGCTTCCTCGGCCTCGACAATATCGGCGTCTTCGACCGCTCCGCGCCCATTCCCGGCGGCGGCTTCGTCGAGCAGTCCGACGGCACCGCCTGGATGGCGATGTATGCGCTCAACCTCATGCGCATGGCGCTGGAACTGGCGCGCGAGAACCCGGTCTACGAGGACGTCGCTACCAAGTTCTTTGAGCATTTCCTCGCCATCGCCTCGGCCATGACGCATGTCGGCGGCAGCGAGGCCGAGAAGGGCGCCTGCGGTCAGGGCCTCTGGGACGAGCGGGACGGCTTCTTCTACGACGCGCTGGTGCTGCCGGACGGCGCATCGACGACGCTGCGCGTTCGCTCCCTCGTCGGTCTCATCCCGCTCTGCGCGGTGGAGGTGCTCGACGCCGACATCGCCGCCCGCCATCCCGCCTTCGCGCGGCGTCTGAGCTGGATGCTGCAGAACCGGCCCGATCTCACCGCGCAGGTCTCGCGCTATTCGGAACCCGGCAAGGACGCGCGCCTCCTCCTGTCGCTCCTGCGCCGCCAGCGCATGACGGCGCTTCTCTCGCGCATGCTCGACGAGACGGAGTTCCTATCGCCCCACGGGCTGCGCTCGCTCTCCAAGGCGCATGGCGCGCATCCGTTCGCGCTGGATCTGGAGGGCACGCGCTACGAGGTGCGCTACGAGCCGGGCACTTCGGCTGCCGGGATCTTCGGCGGCAACTCGAACTGGCGCGGGCCGGTCTGGATGCCGCTCAACGTCATGCTCATCGAGGCGCTGCTGGAATTCGAGCGCTTCTACGGCGACGACTTCCAGGTGGAATATCCGGCGGGCTCCGGGCGGATGACCGGGCTGACGGCGATCGGCGAGGAGATCTCGCGCCGCCTCTGCTCGCTCTTCCTCAAGGACGCGAGCGGCCGGCGCCCCGCCATGGCGACGGCAGGCGATGCGCCGGACCCGGACGATGTCGACCGCGTGACGTTCAACGAGTTCTTCCACGGCGAGACCGGACAGGGCCTCGGCGCCTCGCACCAGACGGGCTGGACGGCGCTCGTCGCGCTGCTTCTCCAGCCGCGCCGGATCGTGCGCGGACAGGCCCTGCCGGTGGCCAAGCCATGACGATCGAGACGCTGATCGGCCAGTACGGCCTGCCCGCGATCTTCCTCGCGGCAGGTCTGGAGGGCGAGACCGCCGCGGTGCTGGCCGGGGTGATCGCCCATGCGGGCACCCTGCCCTTCTGGCAGGTCGCGGTGGCGGTCGCCCTCGGCTCGTTTACGGCCGACCAGATCTTCTTCCTCTGCGGCCGCTTCTTCCGCGAGGCCGCCTTCGTCCGGCGCATCAGCGCCAAGCCGTTCTTCGCCAGGTCACTTACCGAGTTCGAGAAGCGGCCGGTGCTTTTCACCTTCGGCTTCCGCTTCGTCTACGGGTTCCGGACCGTCAGCCCCATCGCCATCGGGACGACGCGCCTGCCGGCGCTGCGCTTCCTTGTCATCAACGTCTTTGCGGCCGCGACCTGGGCGCTCCTCTTCGTCTCCGCTGGCTACTGGTTCGGAAACGGCATCGAAGCCCTCTTCGGTCGTCTGAAGTCCGAGCATGGACTTCTCATAGGGTTGGCGGGCGCGGCGGTGATCGGCCTCGGCCTCGCCGTCTGGACGCGGCGTCGGTGGCGCACGAGGTAGAGCCGCCGTCAGCGCCGCGCGGGGGCCCGCCGGCTCGACGCTTCGGCATAGGCGAGGCGATCCGCCGCCTCGTTGCCGGCCGTCCCCGCATGGCCCTTGGTCCAGACCCAGCGGAGATCGCGCCCCGCGGCCAGCGCATCCAGCTCGCGCCAGAGATCGCGGTTGGCAACGCGCTCTCCTCGGCCGTTGCGCCAGCCTCGCGAGCGCCAGGGGCCGACCCAGCGGGTGATGCCCTCGACGAGATAGTGGCTGTCGCTGATGAGCGTCGCGGCCTCGCCGGGCGTCGCCCGCAGCGCCGCGATGGCGCCGGCGAGCTCCATCCGGTTGTTCGTGCTCGCGGCCTCTCCGCCGGTCAGCACCGTCTGGGCCAGGGAACGGCCCGCGCCGTCGCACCAATCGAGGATCGCCGCCCAGCCGCCGGCCCCGTTCCGCCCGAAGCAGGAGCCGTCGAGATGGATCAGGAGGCCGCTGCCGGCGTCTGGATGCGAGCCGTCCGCCGGGGCGTCAGACGCCGGTGAAGAGCCATTGGTGCTCGGGGGCATTGTGGAATTTCCAGGCGCGGCTCGGGCCGGCCATGACGTTGAGATAATAGCCGTCATAGCCGTGGATCGCGGCGACGGGATGATAGCCCCTGGGCACCAGCACGACGTCGCCGTCCTCCACCGCGATCGCCTCGTCGAGCGCGCGCTCGCCGCTCGCCTCGTCGCGGTCGGTGTAGACGCGCTGGAAGGCGAAGCCCTGCTGCGGGTTGAAGCGATGGTAGTAGGTCTCTTCCAGATAGCTCTCGGCCGGCAGGTCGTCCTGGTCGTGCTTGTGCGGGGGATAGGACGAGGTGTGCCCGCCCGGCGTGATCACCTCCACCACGAGGAGCGAATGGGCTGCGCCGTCGTCCTCGGGCATGATGTTGGTGACGTGGCGGGTGTTGGTGCCCTGACCCCGCGCCTTCTGCGGATGGGTGCCGGCGGGAATGGCGCGGGGGCCGAAGCCCGGCGCGCCCGGTGCCGAGCAGACGGCGAGTTCCACCGCGCCCACGGCCACGGCCTCCCAGCGCGCGCCCATCGGCACGTAGAGCGCATCGGGCGCCCCCTCGAACGGGCTGGCGCGCCCGCCCATCTCGCCGAAGTCGCGCCCGTCCACGGTGAAGCGCGCCCGGCCGGAAACGAGCACGAGGCAGACCTCCGTCTCGCCGGTCTCGGCGGCGACGCGCGCGCCGTCCTCCAGCGCATGAACAGCGAAGCCGACATAGCGCCATCCCGCGCTCTGCGGCGTCACCTCGTGGACGAGGCCCGTTCGGCCCCGCGGCCGCAGCTTGAGTTTCGACATGTCGCCTCCCCGGACGTGAGCCCCGGCGTTGCGCCGGCTCCGATATGGCGGCCACCTTATCGCGCCTCGTCGCGGCCGCCAAATCGAAGCGTGGAATGGCTGAGCGGTTTTATAGAGGTTCAGCCCGGAAATTTCAGTCGGCGAGCCTCGATGACGAGGCTGCATCCTGAAAGCCAGCCGTGACGAGGGCTGGCAAGACGGAAAGGAAACGAATATTCCATCTGCGGAACCGATCGTCCCAAAGGCCGCTCGGTCTTATCTTCGAGGAGAGCCATTCCGGTGACCGACGCGTCCCCAGCCCTGCCCGCCGATTTCGATGCGTTGAAGAACGAGATCCTCAACCGCAAGGCCAGCCTGCCCAAGCGCCTGCGGCAGGTCGCGATCTTCGCGCTCGACCATCCCGACGACATCGCCTTCGGCACGGTCGCCAGCGTATCGGCGGCGGCCGAGGTCCAACCCTCGACGTTGGTGCGCTTCGCGCAGCATCTGGGCTTCGAGGGTTTCTCCAGCCTGCAGGAGCTGTTCCGCGACCGGCTGCGCGAGCGCAAGCCCGGCTACGACGAGCGCCTGAGCGCGCTGCGCCACAGCCACGAGGACGGGCCGCAGGCGATCCTGCACGGGTTCGTCGGCGCCGCGCAGCGCTCGCTCGACCGGCTGGCCAGCGCCATCGACCCGGCGGCCTTCGAGCGCGCCGTCGCGATCCTCGCCAGGGCCGAGACGATCTATCTCGTCTCGAAGCGGCGCTCCTATCCGATCGGCTGCTACATGGCCTATGCCTTCGGCAAGCTCGGCATCCGCCATCAGATGGCCGGCACCGCGGCGGGGCTCGACGAGGACATCCTGGCGCTGGCGTCCCCGCGCGATGCCGCCTTCGCGGCGAGCTTCTCGCCCTATGCCTCCGAGACGATCAACCAGGCGCGCAGCCTCGCCGCCCGCCGCATCCCGGTGGTCTCGCTCACCGATTCGGCTTTCTCGCCGCTTGCCGAATGCTCGCGCGAATGGTTCGAACTGGCCGAGGCCGACCATGCCGGCTTCCGGCTCCTCTCGGCCTCGATGGCCTTCGCCATGGCGCTGACCGTGGCGGTGGCCGAAGAGCGCCAGCGCCTGCTCGATGATCCGAAATAGAACGCTGGTTCCATATTGACGTTGATCCGGCATTTATGTTTCATGGCCGGAAAACGGCATGAGGCCGGGCGAAGGGAGCTTTCCGTGAGGGCTCAGGTCGCTGGAAGGCACCGCTCGTCACAGGGAGGGATCCATGAACCCGACGGCTCCGACGCTGGACCTCGTTACTATCGGCCGATCCTCCGTGGATCTCTACGGCCAGCAGATCGGCACGCGGCTGGAGGATGTCGGCTCCTTCGCCAAGTCCGTCGGGGGATGCCCCACGAACATCGCGGTCGGCACGGCGCGGCTCGGCCTCAAATCGGCGCTGCTGACGCGCGTCGGCAACGAGCAGTTCGGCCGCTTCATCCGGGAGCAGCTGGCGCGCGAGGGCGTCGAGACGGCGGGCATCGCCACCGACCCGGAGCGGCTGACGGCGCTGGCGATCCTCTCGGTGGAGAGCGACAAGTCCTTCCCGCTGCTCTTCTACCGCGACAACTGCGCCGACAACGCGCTCTGCGAGGACGATGTCGACGAGGCGTTCATCCGCTCGGCGCGCGCCGTGCTGGTCACCGGCACCCATTTCGCCAAGCCCCACACCGACGCCGCGCAGCGAAAGGCGATGCGGATCGCCAAGGCGAACGGCGCGCGGATCGTGCTCGACATCGACTACCGCCCCAACCTCTGGGGCCTTGCCGGCCACGACGCGGGCGACAATCGCTACATCGCCTCCGAGGCGGTGTCGCAGAAGATGAAGACGGTGCTGGCCGATTGCGACCTCATCGTCGGCACCGAGGAGGAGGTGTTCATCGCCTCCGGCACGAGCGATCTTCTCGACGCGCTGAAGACGATCCGCGCCCATTCGGCGGCGACGATCGTCCTGAAGCGCGGGCCGATGGGCTGCATCGTCTATGATGGCGCGATCCCCGACGATCTCGAAGAGGGCATCGTCGGCAAGGGCTTCCCGATCGAGGTCTACAACGTGCTCGGTGCGGGCGATGCGTTCATGTCGGGCTTCCTGCGAGGCTGGCTGCGAGACGAGCCGCACGCGACCTCGGCGACCTGGGCCAATGCCTGCGGCGCCTTCGCCGTGTCGCGGCTTCTCTGTGCGCCGGAAATCCCGACCTGGGCGGAGCTACAGTATTTCCTGGCCAAGGGCAGCCCGGAACGGGCGCTGCGCAAGGACGCCGCGATCAACCACATCCATTGGGCGACGACGCGCCGGCGGGCAATCCCGCAGCTGATGGCCTTCGCCATCGATCACCGCTCGCAGCTGGAGGACCTGGCGGCGGGCGATCCGGCGCGCCTCGCCCGCATCCCCGAGTTCAAGGTGCTGGCCGTTCGCGCGGCGGCGAGCGTTGCGGCGGGCCGGCCGGGCTACGGCATGCTTCTCGACGACAAGTACGGGCGCGAGGCGCTGTTCGCCGCCGCGCGCGAGCCGGACTTCTGGGTCGCCAAGCCGATCGAGCAGCCGGGCTCGCGCCCGCTGCGCTTCGAATTCGGCCAGGATCTCGGCAGCCGGCTGGTGGAATGGCCGGTGGATCACTGCATCAAGGTGCTCTGCTTCTATCATCCCGACGACCCGGCCGAGCTGAAGGCCGTACAGATCGACAAGCTGCGCTCGGCCTTCGAGGCGGCGCGCAAGGTCGGGCGCGAGATCCTCATCGAGATCATCGCCGGCAAGCACGGGGCCCTCGACGACCACACGGTGGCGCGGGCCCTGAGCGAGATGTACGACGAAGGGCTGACGCCCGACTGGTGGAAGCTGGAGCCGCAGGCGAACCGGCGCGCCTTCGAGGAGATCGACGCGGTGATCGCGGCGCGCGATCCGCTCTGCCGCGGCGTGCTGCTGCTGGGGCTGGAGGCGCCGGTCGAGGCGCTGCGCGAGGGGTTCGAGGCAGCGCGTGCCTCGCGCTCGGTGAAGGGCTTCGCGGTCGGTCGCACGATCTGGGTGGAGGCGGCGCGGCGCTGGTTGGCCGGCGAGATCGACGACGCGGCGGCGGTGGCCGACATGGCCGCCCGGTTCCAGGTCCTGACGGACCTCTGGCTCGCCGCTGAAGCGGGCTGAACCGGCCGCCGCGCGAGCGACGCCCCAGGATGATGCGGCCGGGCCTTCAGGGTCCGCGCCGCAAGGGAGGACGAGAGACCGATGAATGCTCCAACAGTTCGCCTGACGATGGCCCAGGCCGTGGCGCGGTTCCTGACGCGGCAGATGACGGTGATCGACGGCGAGACCATGCCGATCTTCGGCGGCGTCTTCGCCATCTTCGGCCATGGCAACGTGGCGGGGCTCGGCGAGGCGCTCTACGGGGTGCGCGAGGAGATCATCACCTACCGGGCGCAGAACGAGCAGGGCATGGCGAACGCCGCCATCGCCTTCGCCAAGGCGAGCTTCCGCCGCCGCTTCATGGCCTGCACCACCTCGATCGGGCCGGGCGCGCTCAACATGGTCACATCCGCCGCGCTCGCCCATGCCAACCGCCTGCCGGTGCTGTTCCTGCCCGGCGACGTCTTCGCCGGTCGCCAGCCCGACCCGGTGCTCCAGCAGATCGAGGATTTCGGCGACGGCACGATGTCGGCCACCGACTGCTTCCGGCCGGTGTCGCGCTATTTCGACCGGATCACCCGCCCCGAGCAGATCGTGCCGGCGCTGCGCCGCGCCATGCAGGTGCTGACCGATCCCGCCGAATGCGGGCCGGTGACGCTAGCGCTCTGCCAGGACGTGCAGGCGGAAGCCTTCGACTATCCCGAAAGCTTCTTCGCGGAGCGGATCTGGGCGCCGCGCCGCATCCGGCCCGACGCCGAGGAACTCGCCGCCGCGCTCGAACGCCTCAGGTTAGCGAAGAAACCCCTCATCGTCGCCGGTGGCGGCGTCCTCTACTCGCAGGCGTCGGATGCCTTGCGCCGCTTCGCCGAGACGCACGGCGTTCCCGTCACTGAAACGCATGGCGGCAAGTCGTCCCTGCCGCATTCGCATGCGCTGAACATGGGCGCCGTCGGCGTCACCGGCTCGTCGGCCTCGAACGCGCTGGCGGCCGAGAGCGACCTGATCCTCGCCGTCGGCACCCGGCTCGCCGACTTCACCACCGGCTCCTGGGCGCTCTTCCAGAACCCCGAGGTCTCGCTCATCGGTCTCAACGTCCAGCCCTTCGACGCCGGCAAGCATGACGGGCTGCCGCTCGTGGCCGACGCCCTCACCGGCCTCGACGAACTCTCGGCGGGGCTTGGGGCCCATCGCTTCGATACGGCCTGGCAGGACAAGGCGATCAAGGGCAAGCGGGCGTGGATGGAGGCGACCGAGGCCGTGATCGCCCCGACCCATGCCGAACGCCCGAGCGACGCGGAGGTGATCGGCGCCGTGCACCGCGCCCGCAATTCGCCCGATACGATCCTCGTCTGCGCCGCCGGCGGCCTGCCGGGCGAATTGCACAAGCTCTGGCAGGCGGAGGCGCCAGGCGGCTACCACATGGAATACGGCTTCTCGACCATGGGCTACGAGATCGCCGGCGGCTTCGGCGTCAAGCTCGCCCATCCCGAGAAGGACGTCGTCGTCATGGTCGGCGACGGCTCCTACATGATGCTGAATTCCGAGATCGCCTCGTCGATCATGGCTGGGGCCAAGATCACGATCGTCGTCCTCGACAATGCCGGCTATGCTTGCATCAACCGGCTGCAGATGGCCTGCGGCGGCGCCAACTTCAACAACATGCTGGCCGACACCCACCATGTCGAACTGCCCAGGATCGACTTTGCCGCCCATGCCGCGGCGATGGGCGCTCATGCCCTGAAGGTCGCCTCGATCGGTGAGCTCGAAAGCGCGCTTGTCGAGACGAAGCGGGAGACGCGCACCACCGTCATCGTCATCGACACCGACCATCTGAAGACGACGCAAGCCGGCGGTCACTGGTGGGACGTGGCGGTGCCGGAGGTGTCAGTCCGCCCCGAGGTGCGCCGGGCGCGCGCGGGCTACGAG
>NZ_BBWH01000037.1 GCF_001463705.1 Aureimonas sp. AU12
GCCCCGAGGTGCGCCGGGCGCGCGCGGGCTACGAGACCGCCCGCCGCGACCAGCGGCTCGACTGAGCATCGTGCGTGATATGGGATGCGGTGATGCCGGTGGGATTTCGGTTCGAGGTCGAGGCGTTCGACAAGGTCGTAGTGGCGCTACGACCGTAGGCGAAGGCCGAAGGCATCGGGCCGAAAGAACCCGGCAGAATGCGTCGCATGTCGCGCACGATGCTCAAAGGCCCGCTTCCCCTTCCCTTCCGATCCGCTGCCCCGACGAAAGCCCGACCCGATGATCCGCTACGGAACCAACCCGATCGCCTGGACGAACGACGACGACTGGTCGATCGGCGGTCACCTGACCCTCGACGACTGCCTGTCCGACTGCCGGCGCATCGGCTTCGACGGCATCGAGAAGGGCCACCTGATGCCCTCCGAGCCGGAGGCGTTGCGCGCCAAGCTCGCCGAATACGGCCTCGTCTTCGTCTCCGGCTGGCACTCGACCAACCTTCTCGTCAACGACATCGAGACAGAGCAACAGGCGATCCAGCCCCATCTCGACCTTCTCAAGCACAACGGCTCGACGGTCTGCATCGTCTGCGAATGCTCCAACACGGTGCATGGCGACGACACCAAGGCGGTGCTGCGCGACCGGCCGGTGCTGGCGCCCGAGGCCTTCGCGGCGTTCGGCGCCAAGCTGGAGGCGCTCGCCGCCTTCTGCGCGGGCCAGGGCATCGATCTCGTCTACCACCATCACATGGGCACGATCGTGCAGACCGGCGAAGAGATCGACCTGCTGATGGCCCATACGGGACCGGCGACGAAGCTGCTCCTCGACACCGGCCATGCCTGGTTCGGCGGCTCCGACCCGGCCGAGGTGGCGCGCCGCTACATGGACCGCGTGCGTCATATCCACTGCAAGAACGTGCGGCCCGCGATCGCGGCCGAGGTGAAGGCGGAGACCCTCTCCTTTCTCGAAGGCGTCCGGCGCGGCGTCTTCACCGTGCCGGGCGATCAGGAGGGTGCGGTCGACTTCGAGCCGGTGCTGCGGATCGCCGCCGAGCACGGCTACGACGGCTGGCTGGTGATCGAGGCCGAGCAGGATTCGGCGGTGCGCGATCCCTTCGAATACCAGTCCCTCGGCCATCGCTCGCTGAAGGGTTTTGCGAAGGCTGCGGGTCTCGATCCCCGCTGACGCCACCCCCGGCGGTTTGCCGCGCCAGGCAGCAGGAGAGCTGCCGGGCGCTGTCCCCCATGCACGCCGCTAACGATCGTGCGCCCTCGATCGATTGTTTCAGACGCTCTGCGTTTTCCTCCTGCCGACCTGACCGAAGAGCAGGGTGACCTGCCGCACTGCACAATATCGCGCCATGCCCAAGGATTGACGACTTGTAACGAAGCTGCGAGATGTCAGACCAATTATCGAGGCAGGGGACGCGTGATTGTTGGACGGATTGGACAGGCTGCCGCCGGTGGACCGCATGCGCGACGTGCTCGTCGCGCTCGGTGCCTTCGTCGGCCGGTCCGACCTGAAGCCCGGCGATCGTCTGCCGGCCGAACGCGAGATGATGCAGGCGCTCGCCGTCGGCCGCTCGACGATCCGCGAGGCGATCCGCCAGCTCCAGGCGCTCGGCATGGTCGAGACGCGCAAGGGCAGCGGCTCCTATCTCCTGCGCCCGATCTCCTCCTCAACCGTGCACATGCCGCTCTCCTTCGACACAGGTCTGCTGCGTGACCGGCTGCTGCAGACGCTCGACGTGCGGCGCGGGCTGGAAGTGGAGGCGAGCATGCTCGCCGCGCGCCGCGCCAAGCCGGGCGACATCGAGCGCATGCGCGTCAAGCTCGACCGGATGGAGGCCGTGCATCACGCTGAGGGCACGGCGGGCGCCGCCGATCTCGACTTTCATCTCTCGATCTATGAGGCCACCGGCAACCCGCTCTTCGGCCAGCTTCTCGAGCAGATGCGCGGCGCCTTCGAGAGCTTCTTCGCCAAGCCTTTCGACCGGCCGGACTTCGCGGCCCGGTCCTTCCCCTTCCACCGCCAGCTCTTCGACGCCATCGCCGCAGGCGACGCCGAGGGCGCGCGGGAGAAGACGCTTTCCATCCTCGCCATCGTCGAGGAAGACATCAAGGACATGTCGACATGACCGCCCTCACCGCGGCCGAGCGCCAGTCGCTCGCCCTCGCCCATGACGAGCGCAACCCCTACGAGGCGGTGGTGCCGCCGATCGTGCAGACCTCGCTCTTCACCTTCGGGTCGTACAGCGAGATGGAAGAAACGTATAAGGGCCTGAAGACCCGCCCGACCTACACGCGCGGCCTCAACCCCACCGTTCGCATCTTCGAGGACAAGCTCGCGGCGCTGGAAGGCGCCGAGGACGCGATGGGCTTTGCCAGCGGCATGGCGGCCATCTCCTCGACCGTGCTGGCCTTCGTCGAACCGGGCGACCGGATCGTCGCGGTGCGCCACGTCTACCCCGACGCCTACCGCCTGTTCGAAACGCTGCTGCGGCGGATGCGGATCGAGGTCGAGTATGTCGACGGCCACGACGAGGACGCCGTCGCCAAAGCCCTGCCGGGCGCCAAGCTCTTCTACATGGAGAGCCCGACGAGCTGGATCATGGACGCGCACGATGTCGGCGCGCTCGCCGCATTGGCCAAGGCCGAGGGCGTCCTCACCGTCATCGACAATTCCTGGGCGACGCCGATCTTCCAGAACCCGATCGCGCTCGGCGTCGATCTCGTCATCCATTCGGCCTCGAAATATCTCGGCGGCCACTCCGACGTCGTGGCGGGCGTCGTGGCGGGCTCGAAGGCCCATATCCGCGAGATCCGCGCGCAGACCTATCCCTATCTCGGGGCTAAGCTCTCGCCCTTCGATGCCTGGCTGCTCATCCGCGGTCTCCGCACCCTGCCGCTGCGCATGAAGGCGCACGAGGCCGACGCGCTCGATGTCGCGCACTGGCTTCAGGCGCAGGACGCGGTGGACTCGGTGCAGCATCCCGGCCTTCTCAACGCCCTGCCGGCCGGGCTCACCGGCACGTCCGGGCTGTTCTCCTTCACCTTCAAGGACGGGGTCGACGTGCCCCGCTTCGCCGACACGCTGGCGCTGTTCCAGCTCGGCGTTTCCTGGGGTGGCCATGAGAGCCTCTGCGTGCCCGGACAGGTCGTGCTGTCGCAGAACCAGGGCCCCAATTCCGGCCATGCCTTCGGCATCCATCCGCGCTCCATCCGCCTGCATGTCGGCCTCGAAGGCGCGAACGCCCTGAAGGCCGATCTCGAAACCGCCATCCAAGCGGCCATCGCCTGAACGTTTCCATCCCCTGACATGAGGTCACCCGGCATGATGAAATCTCTGATCACCGCATCGCTCGCCACCCTGCTCCTGTCGGGCACGGCGATGGCGCAGACGACCCTGAAGCTGACCGAGGTGATCACCTCGCCGGCGCGCACCGAGACGCTGAAGGAGATCGTCGCCAAGTTCGAAGCCGCCAATCCCGGCGTCACCGTCGAGATCACCTCGCTGCCCTGGGGCGAAGCCTTCGAGAAGTTCGCCACGATGGTCTCGGCCGGCGAGACGCCGGACGTGATGGAGATGCCCGACACCTGGGTGGCGCTCTATGCCAAGAACGGCGCGCTCGAGAGCCTGGAGCCCTATCTCGCCAAGTGGCAGGGCGCGAGCGATCTCAACGAGCGGGCGCTCGAGTTCGGCCGCCAGGTCGACGGCAAGACCGCCTACATGCTGCCCTACGGTTTCTATCTCGGCGCCATGTTCTACAACAAGAAGCTGTTCGCCGAAGCCGGCGTCGCCGGTCCGCCGACGACGATCGAGGAATTCATGGAGGCCTCCAAGAAGGTCTCGGCGCTGCCCGGCAAGTACGGCTACTGCCTGCGCGGCGCGCGCGGCGGCCTGAACGACTGGACCGTCTTCGCCAATGCCGTGTCGGGCGACAACGCCTTCTTCACCGCCGACGGCACCTCGACCTTCGCGACGCCCGAGAAGATCGCCGGCCTCAAGTTCTTCATCGACTATTACAAGAACGGCCTCGCCCCGAAGGACTCGATCTCCTGGGGCTTCAACGAGACGGTGGCGGGCTTCTATTCCGGCACCTGCGCCATGCTCAACCAGGACCCGGACGCGCTCATCGCCATCGACGAGCGCATGAAGCCCGAGGATTACGGCGTCGTGCCGCTACCCAAGGGCTCGTCCGGCAAGGCCTATCCGGTGATCGGCTATGCCGGCTGGTCGATGTTCGCGGCCTCCGAGCACAAGGACATGTCCTGGAAGCTGATCGAGGCGCTGGAAGGCACCGAGGGCAACGTCGCCTGGAACAAGCGCACCGGCGCGTTGCCGGCACTCAAATCGGCCGAGAAGGACCCGTTCTACGCCACCGACAAGTTCAAGGGCTGGTTCGACGAGCTGAAGGACGCCAACACCGTCCCGACCCCGCTGCCGAGCTATCTCGAGGAGTTCGCCTTCTTCAAGGACAGCCTCGTGCCGACCTCCTCGCAGCGCGCGCTGCTCGGCGAGATCACGGCCGAGGAGATGGGCAAGGAATGGGCGGACTACCTGACCGCGGCGCAGCAGAAGTTCCTCGCCGCGCAGTGACACCCAAGTCCCGCGATGCGGCGGCTCGTCCGCCGCATCGCCCCTCCCGGACCGCCGGGGCTCTCGACGGGAAGAACGCCGTGACCACGACCGCCGCCACCCTCGCCTCGCCGCCGCGCGACCGGCGTTCGCCGATGCAGCGGCTCGCCCGCAACGCCGAGCCCTATCTCTATTCGGCGCCGGCGCTGATCCTCATCCTCGCCGTCATGCTCGTGCCGCTGGCGATCGGCGTCTCCTACGCCTTCCGCGACATGCGCCTGCTCAATCCGTTCAGCGGCGGCTTCGTCGGTCTCAAGCACTTCCAGGCGCTGATGTCGGATCGCAACTTCGCGACCGCCCTCAAGAACACCGTGTTCTGGACGGCGTCCTCGGTCTTCCTGCAGTTCACGCTGGGGCTGATCCTGGCGCTTCTCCTCAACCGCCCGTTTCCCGGCCGCGGCATCGCGCAGGCGCTCGTCTTCCTGCCCTGGGCCGTGCCGACCTTCCTCTCGGGGCTCAACTGGGCCTGGATGTTCAATCCGGTGGTGGGGCCGATCCCGCACTGGCTCTTCGCGCTCGGCCTGATGGACGCGCCCACCAACATCCTCGCCGATCCCGACACTGCGATGTGGGGGCCGATCGTCGCCAACGTCTGGTGGGGGATTCCCTTCTTCGCCATCACCATGCTGGCCGCGCTGCAATCCATCCCCAAGGATCTTTACGAGGCCGCCTCGATCGACGGTGCCAACGGGGTGCAGCAGTTCTGGTCGATCACCCTGCCCTTCCTGGCGCCGACCATGGCGATCACCGTGCTGCTGCGCACGGTCTGGGTGGCCAATTTCGCCGATCTCATCGTGGTGATGACGGGCGGGGGCCCGGCCGACCGCACGCAGATCGTGGCGAGCTACATCTTCACCACCGCCTTCCGGAAGCTCGACTTCGGCTACGCCTCGGCGATCTCGCTCGTTCTTCTGGCGCTGCTCCTTCTCTATTCGCTCGCACTCGTCAGCCTGCGCCAGATGCTCCTGCGAAAGGGCTGACCCGCCATGCGCCATCGCCTCGTCTCCACCATCGCGCACCGCGCCGCGATCCTCGCCTTCATCGTCTTCGCGCTGTTTCCGCTGTTCTGGCTGCTCAAGGTGTCGCTGACGCCGAACGACCTGATGTATTCCGAGGGGGTGCGGATGTGGCCCTCGCGGATCAGCTTCGAGCATTTCGCCTTCGTCCTGAAGGCCTCGAACTTCCCGCTCTTCTTCAAGAACAGCCTGATCGTCTCGCTCTCCACCGCCGCGATCGTCACCGTCATTGCGGCTTTCGGCGGCTATGCGTTCTCGCGCTTCCAGTTCCGCGGCAAGCTGTGGATCGTCGGGCTGCTGCTCGTGACGCAGATGTTCCCGCTGGTGATGCTGATCGCGCCGATCTTCAAGATGCTGGCGCCGCTCGGCCTCACCAACTCGCTGACCGGCCTCGTGATCGTCTACACCGCCTTCAACGTGCCCTTCGCGATCTTCCTCATGCAGTCCTTCTTCGACGGCATTCCGAAGGACCTGGAAGAGGCCGCGATGATCGACGGCGCCAGCCGCTTCACCGCCTTCCGCCAGATCATCGTGCCGCTGACGCTGCCGGGCATGGCCGCGACGCTCGGCTTCGTCTTCACCGCCGCGTGGAGCGAGCTTCTCTTCGCGCTGATGCTGATCTCGAAGGTCGACGCCTCGACCTTCCCGGTCGGGCTCCTCTCCTTCGTCTCCAAGTTCGGCGTCGATTTCGGGCAGATGATGGCCGCCGGCGTCCTCGCGCTCATCCCCGCCGTCCTCTTCTTCCTCCTGATCCAGCGCTTCCTCGTGCAGGGCCTCACGGCCGGCGCGGTGAAGGGCTGAGGGATCCCATCTCATGGCCACTATCGACATCCGCGCCGTGGGCAAGAGCTACGGCCCGATCACCGTCCTCCAGTCCGTCGACCTGCAGATCCGCTCCGGCGAGTTCGTGGTGCTCGTCGGGCCGTCGGGCTGCGGCAAGTCCACCCTCCTGCGGATGATCGCGGGGCTCGAGGAGGTGACCGACGGCGAGATCGCCATCGCCGGGGTGCGCGTCAACGAGATGGCGCCGAAGGATCGGAACCTCGCCATGGTGTTCCAGTCCTACGCGCTCTATCCGCACATGAGCGTCGCCGCCAACATGAGCTACGCGCTGAAGCTGCGAAAGACCGCCAAGGAGACGATCGCCGCCGCCGTCTCGGGCGCTGCCGCGACGCTCGGCCTGACCGCGCTCATGGAGCGCCGACCGAAGGCGCTGTCGGGCGGCCAGCGACAGCGCGTCGCCATGGGCCGCGCCATCGTACGCAATCCCCAGGCCTTTCTCTTCGACGAGCCGCTGTCCAACCTCGATGCGCGCCTTCGCGAGCAGATGCGTGCCGAGATCAAGAAGCTGCATGCCCGGCTCGGCGCCACCTCGATCTACGTGACGCACGACCAGATCGAGGCGATGACGCTGGCCGACCGGATCGTGGCGATGGAGGGCGGCGCGATCCAGCAGATCGGCACGCCGCTCGATCTCTACGAGCGCCCGGTCAACCGCTTCGTCGCCGGCTTCATCGGCTCGCCCGCGATGAACTTCTTCACCGGTCGGATCCATCGGACCGGCGACGACGCCTGGTTGGATCTCGGCGAAAAGCGCCGCATCCCGCTGCCCGGCGGCGTGGCGGCGGCGCCCGACACGGACCTGACGATCGGCATCCGCCCCGAGCACGTGCTGATCGGCGAGGCGGCGCGCGGGTCGGGCGTCGAATGCCCGGTGGAACTCGTCGAGCCGACCGGCGTCGGCACGATCATTCATGCCGATCTCGGCGGCGTCTCGATGAAGGCGTTCGTGGCGGGGCTCAGCTCGATCAAGGCGGGCGAGACGGTGCCGCTGGCGCTGCCGGCCCACCGGCTGCATCTCTTCGAGCCAGTAAGGGGCGCGCGCCTCAACTGATGCGGGGGGCGGGCATGGCCCGCCCTGAGAACCGGACCGGACCCGCCGCGAAGCCTCGCGCGGCGGGCCGGCGGAGCCCGGCTCAGGGGAAGAAGAGCTTCACCCCGACGGTGGCGACCGCGGCCAACATGGCCAGCGCGGTGAGGTTGACGAAGACGGAGACGGCGGTCTCGACACGCACGGAAGGAGCTCCCTGTTGGAATGACGCCCCTTTCTAGCAACGCCTCGTTTCCGCCATGTTTCAACGGGGCGACAGCACGCGCCGCCCCCATCAAAACATCGCATCAGGCTTAACGGTCGATCGCGGTCCGATGCTGGCAATCCGTCAGCGGGCGCCCGGCCGCACGAAACCCTCGCTGGCGGTCATCAGGTCGCGCGCGTAGGCCGACCGCACGTCGCGCAGGGCCAGACGCCCCTCCTCCAGTTCCTCCACCGCCTCGCCCGCGCGCATCACCAGCAGGCGGTCGCACATGTGATCGACCACCGCGAGATCGTGGCTGACGAAGAGATAGGTCAGCTGGCGCTCGCGCCGCAGCCGCGCCAGAAGGTTCAGCACCTCGGCCTGGATCGAGGCGTCGAGCGCCGAGGTCGGCTCGTCGAGAAGGAGGATCGCGGGCTCGAGGATGAGCGCGCGGGCAATCGCGATGCGCTGGCGCTGGCCGCCCGAAAGCTGGTGCGGCAGGCGGAAGCGGAAGGCGGGATCGAGCCCGACATCGGTGAGCGCCTTCAGGATGCGCGCGTCGCGGTCCTTGAGCCCATGGATCGCCAGGGGCTCGGCGAGGATGCGGTCGATCGTGTGGCGCGGATGGAGCGAGCCGTAGGGATCCTGGAACACCATCTGGACGCGGGCCGCGAACGCCTTGTCGCGCGGTCCTTCCAGTCGCACGCCGTCGATCAGCACCTCGCCCGATGAGATCGGGGCGAGGCCGCAGATGGCGCGCAGGATGGTGGACTTGCCCGATCCCGATTCGCCGACCAGCCCGAACGAGGCGCCGGGCGCGACCGTGAAGGAGACGCCCTTCACCGCCTCGACCCGGCCCCGGCCCTCGCCGAGGACGACGCCGAGATCGCGGACTTCGATGCGCGGGACGCTCATGCCTCTGCCCATTCCGGCTTGCGGTCGAGGACGGACAGCGGCGCATGACCGCCGCCGATGCGCGGCAGGCAGGCGAGCAGCCCTTGCGTGTAGGGGTGCCTAGCCTGGGCGAGGTTCACGGCTTCGATCTCCTCGACGATGCGGCCCTTGTACATGACGAGAACCCGGTCGCAGAAGGTCGAGACGAGGCGCAGGTCGTGGCTGATGAAGAGCAGGCCCATGCCGCGCCCGCGCACGAGATCGTCGAGGATCCGCAGGATCTCGAGCTGCACGGTGACGTCGAGCGCCGACGTCGGCTCGTCGGCGATGAGAAGCTCGGGCTCGGGGATCAGCATCATCGCGATCATCACGCGCTGGCCCATGCCGCCCGACAGCTCGTGCGGATAGGCGCGCAGCACCCGCTCGGGATCGCGGATCTGCACGTCCTCCAGCATCGCAACCATGCGGCGCCTGGCCTCCGCCGAGGAGATGCGGCCGTGCGCGCGCAGCGCCTCGCCGAGCTGGCGATCGATGCGCATCACCGGGTTGAGCGAATATTTCGGGTCCTGCATCACCATCGCGATGCGCCGGCCGCGCACGGCGCGCATCTCGCGCTCCGACAGGCCCGTCAGATCGGTGCCGCGAAAGGCCAGCCGGTCGGCGGCGACATGACCGGGCGGGCGCACGAGTCGCAGGATCGCGCGGCCCGTCATCGACTTGCCGGACCCGGACTCGCCGACGATCGCCACCCGCTCGCGTCCCACGGTGAAGGAGACGCCGCGCACGGCCTCGACCAGCCCGCGCCGCGTGTCGAAACCGACGCGAAGGTTCTGGACGTCGAGCAGCGTCTCGTCGGCACTCATGGCTTCGCGCGTCGTCTCCTTGCCCGCGCTCATCGCTTCGCGCTTCGGGGATCGAGGATGTCGCGCAGCGCGTCGCCCAGAAGGTTGAAGCCGAGGCTGACGAGGAGGATGGCGATGCCGGGAATGGTGGCGACCCACCAGTGGGTGAGGAGATACTGCCGGCCCGAGGAGATCATCGCGCCCCATTCGGCGAGCGGTGGCTGGGCGCCGAGCCCGAGGAAGCCGAGACCCGCGGCCGTCAGGATGATGCCGGCCATGTCGAGCGTTATGCGAACGATCACCGAGGAGAGGCACATCGGCATGATGTGGCCGATGATGATGCGCGGCGTGCCCGCCCCCTGCAGGCGCGCGGCGGCGATGTAGTCGGAACGCCGCACCGTCAGGGTCTCGGCGCGCGCGACGCGGGCATAGGGCGGCCAGGCCGTCAGCGCGATGGCGAGGATGGCGTTCTCGATCCCCGGCCCGAGCGCCGCGACGAAGGCGAGCGCCAGGATGAGGCGGGGAAAGGCGAGGAAGATGTCGGTGACGCGCATCAGAACCCGGTCGGTCCAGCCGC
>NZ_BBWH01000038.1 GCF_001463705.1 Aureimonas sp. AU12
CATCAGAACCCGGTCGGTCCAGCCGCCGAGTGTCCCCGCCACGGTGCCGATGACGAGGCCGAGCACCGGGGCGGTGACGGCGACGAGCGCCACCACATAGAGCGTGACGCGCGAGCCGAAGACGAGCCGGCTCCAGACGTCGCGCCCGAGCTCGTCGGTGCCGAGCCAGTGCCCGGCACCGGGCGGCAGGAGCCGCGTGTTGAGGTTCTGGATGTCGGGATGATGTGTGGCGATGAGCGGCGCGAAGGCCGCCATCAGGAGGAGCGCGACGATGAGGCCGAGGCCGATCATCGCCAGCGTGTTGGCGCGAAGCTCGCCCCAGCCCTGCCAGAGCGCGACGGCGCGCGCCTGCAGGCGCGAGCGCGGCGTGTCGGTGGTCAGCCAGGTCAGCCAGCCCGTGGTGCCCGAGCCCAAGCTCATCGGGCCCTCGGATCGACGAGCGTGTAGACGACGTCGGACAGGAGGTTGAGGACGATGAAGGCGGCGCCGATCACCAGCGTTCCGCCGAGCACGGCGTTGAAGTCGGCGGCAAAGAGCGCCTGCGTGATGTAGAGCCCGAGGCCGGGCCAGGCGAAGACGGTCTCGGTCAGCACCGAGCCTTCGAGGAGCGCCGCGTAGGACAGCGCGATCACGGTGACGAGCGGCACCATGGCGTTGCCGAGCGCATGCACCCAGACGACGCGCCGCTCCGACACGCCCTTCACGCGCGCCGCCGTGATGTAGTCCTGGGAAAGCTGTTCGAGCATGAAGGAGCGTGTCATCCGCGAGATGTAGGCGAGCGAGAAATAGCCGAGCACGAGGGCCGGCAGGATGAGATGCGACAGCGCGTTGCGGAACACGTCCCAGGCGCCCGACAGCGCGGAATCGATGAGGATCGATCCGGTGACAGGCACGACATCGAACTCGTAGGCGAGTTCGAACGACACATCGAGCCGGCCGGGCCCGCCGACCCAGCCGAGCTGCCCGTAGAAGACGAGAAGCGCGATGAGGCCGAGCCAGAAGACCGGCATCGAATAGCCGAGCAGCCCGACGACGCGGATCACCTGATCGGGCCAGCGCCCCTGATGCACCGCGCCGAAGACACCGGCGGGAACGCCGGCCAGCACGCCGATCAGCGTCGCGAGCGTTGCCAGTTCCAGCGTCGCGGGGAAGGCGGCTGCGATGTCCTCGACCACCGGGCGCGAGGTGAGGTTGGAGCGGCCGAGATCGCCGGTCACGACGTCGCCGAGATAGCGCACGAACTGGACGGGCAGCGGCTGGTCGAGGCCGAGCGCGATCTTCGCCGCGTCATACTGCGCCTGCGTCGACCGGTCCCCCACCACGGCCAGCACCGGATCCAGCGGCACGACGCGGGCGATGAGGAAGGTGACGAAGAGCAGGCCGAACAGGGTGATGGCGAGGCTGAACAGGAGCCCGGCGCCGCGCGAGAGCGCGCGCGGCACACCGAGCCCGCCGCCGGTCGGCGCCCGGGTTGGGTCGAGCGCCGGTTCGTCGAGGACGGGCGGGCTCATGCGCCCGCCCCTGAGATCATCAGCGCCAAGACGTTACTGCGCCGCCTTCGTCACGGTCCAGTAGAAGGCCGAGGCGACCGCGCTGCCGGTGTGGAAGCCGTCGACGCCCTTGCGCAGCGCCGGCTGCTCGGAACGCTGGAAGAGCACCGCGATCGGCGACTTCATCTGCTCGGTGCGCTGCATCTCCTCGTACATCGCGGCGCGCTTGGCCTCGTCCTTCTCCACCACGGCGGCCGCCACCATCGGCGTCGTCTCGGCGGCGGCATAGGCATTGCGCCAGGCGAGGTTGCCCACCAGGGCGCCGGCATCCGAATTGTCGGCATTGGCGGCGAAGACCGAGGCGTTGGTCTGCGGATCGGGATAATCCGGACCCCAGGTCTGCAGCGTCAGCTTGTGGTTGCGCGCGCGGTAGATCGACAGGGCCTCAGAGCCCGTCACCGAGCGCAGCGAGGCCTTGATGCCGCCTTGCGCGAGCGAGCCCTGGATCGCCTGCGCGATGTCCACCCGCTCCTTCTCGTTGCGGATCAGGATCTCGGTCTCGAACCCGTCGGGATAGCCGGCTTCCGCCAGCAAGGCCTTGGCCTTGGCGACATCGAGCTTGAAGGGCTTGTCCGCGATGGCGCCGAGGAAACCGGCGGGCAGGAAGGACTGGTGCGGCTGCTCCTGGCCCTTCAGGAGCTGGTTGGCGATCCCGTCATAGTCGATCAGGTACTTGATCGCTTCCATGACCTTGGGCTTGGCGAGGATCTCGTCCTTCTGGTTGCCCGACAGGTAGTAGACCTGTCCGCGCAGCTCCGTCTGGACCTTGAGGTTGGCGTCCTGCTCCACGGCGGCGATGTCGGTCGGGCCGAGATTGCGGGCGAGATCGACGTCACCCTTCTGGAGCAGAAGGAGCTGCGTCGCGGGCTCCACGACATGGCGCACGAAGACGCGCTTCATCGCGACCTCGTGGCCGAAATTGGGATTGGCGTCGAGGACGACCGACTCGTTCGGCTTCCAGGCGCGCAGCACGTAGGCGCCCGATCCCGCCGAATGGGTGTCGAGCCAGCTGTTGCCGAAGTCCTCGCCGAGATTCTCGGACACCAGCGCCTTGTCGACGATCGAGCCGACCTCGGCCGTCAGCGCGTTGTAGAGGAAGGACGGCGCATAGGGCTTGTCGGTGACGATCTGCAGCGTCGAGGCGTCGAGCGCCTTCACGTTCGTCTCGACATTGTCCTTCGTCAGGCCGAACTGCGTGAGAATGAAGGCCGGCGTCTGGTCGAGCTTGACGACGCGCTGCAGCGAGAAGGCGGCGTCCTCGGCAGTGATCGGGTTGCCAGAGGCGAACTTACGCCCCTCCGCCATCTTGAACGTGTAGGTCAGCCCGTCGTCGGAGACGCTCCAGCTGGCCGCCAGACCCGGGATCGGCTTCAGCGTCGACGGGTCGATCTCGACCAGCGTCTCGTAGATGTTGTTGATCTGGTCCTGCCCCGAGAACTCGAAGCTCTCGGCCGGGTCGAGCGACTTCATGTCGTCGATGCCGTTGGCGATCACCAGCGTGTCGGCCGGGGTCTCGGCCTGAGCGACGGCACCAAGCGTCGCGGTTCCGAGAAGCACGGTGCCGGCGAGGAGGTGGCGGGCGAGAAGGCGGGAGCGGAACAGGGACACGGGCAGCGACCTCGTCGGTTCTTTGATCGGGATCGGAGCGGCCGCGATCGTCTCGCGCACCCGCCCCGGATCCGACGAAGCTATGCCATGCTTAAAGTCACGGCAAGCTTGTGCGGTGCACAATCTGTGGACGACCCCATCAGGACTTCCAGGTGCGACCCAGCACCGACAGCCAGTTGCGATGGGCGATCTTTTCGAGCAGCGCATCGCCGTAGCCGGCACTCGCGAGGTGATGGAGCAGTCCCGGCAGCCCTTCCGCCGAACCGATGGCGTTCGGGATCGTCGCCCCGTCGAAGTCGGAGCCGAGCGCCACGCCGTCCTCGCCGAGCCGCTCCAGCATCGCGTCGAGATGCCGGCGCATCGTGTCGAGCGGGGTGTCGGCATCCATACGGCCGTCTTCGCGCAGGAACGCAGTGGCGAAGTTCAGTCCGACGACGCCGCGCGAGCGGGCCACCGCGTCCAGCTGCGCGTCGGTCAGGTTGCGGCTGACGGTGCAGAGCCGGTGGACGTTGGAATGGGTGGCGACGAGCGGCGCGTCGGAGAGTTCCGCCACCTCCCAGAAACCGCGCTCGTTGAGATGCGACAGGTCGAGGAGGATGCCGAGTTCGTTGCAGCGGGCCACCAGCCGCCGGCCGGGCTCCAGCAGGCCCGCGCCGGTGTCGGGCGAGGAGGGAAAGCGCATGGGCACGCCGTGGGCGAAATGGTTGTGCCGGCTCCACACCATGCCGATCGAGCGCAGCCCGGCGGCGAAGAGCACGTCGAGCATGCGAAGGTCGGGGTCGATTGCCTCGGCGCCCTCGATGTGGAGGACGGCGGCGAGGCTGTCCCTCGCCATCGCCGCCTCGATCTCGGCAACGCTCCGGCAGATCGTCAGCCCGCCCGCCGAGGCCGCTTCGAGGCGCATGAGGATCGAGGTCATGGCGATCGTGCAGTCGGCCCCGAACGGATGGGCGAGCGGCTCGGGCAGGGCTAGGTCGTAGCCGGCGGCGCTCATCCGATCGAACATGTCGCCGTTCATCGGCGAGGGCGGAAAAATCGCGAAGAGGCCGCCCGCAAGCCCGCCGGCCCGCGCCTTCGGCAGATCGATATGGGCGTTCGAGCCTCCGGCCAGGAATGCGTCGAAGGCGGACGGCGTCGGGTCGAGATAGATGCGCAGCAGGGCGTCGTTATGTCCGTCGAAGACCTTCAAGATCGATGTCCTTGTCTTGTGATGGGCGATATCCGGTGCGGGCGAGCCGCCGGATCGGGGTCAGACGGCGACCCGCACGAGGATGGCGTCGTGGCGCCAATATTCGAAGTCGCAGTCGACGCGCCGGCCGGCCGGGTCGTCGTGGGTGCGGGTGACGAGAAGGCCCGGCGAGCCCGCCGCCATGCGCAGCGGCTCGGCGGCCTCGGCATGAAGGCCGACCGTCGTGATCTCGAACACCATGCCACCATAAGTGAAGCCGTAGTCGCGCTCGTAGATCACGGTCATCGAGCCGGTGAGGTCGTGGCGGTCGAGGCCGGGAAAGGCGTCGGGCTGGAGGTAATGCTCGACATAGAGCACGGCGCGCGCATCGAGCGAGCGCAGGCGCCGGATGCGCAGGATCGGCGCGCCCGGCTTGGTGCCGAGCAGCACCGCGACGCGCGAGGGCGAGGGCACGACGGCGTGATCGACGACGAGGGTGGAGGGCGTGCGCCCCTGCGCCCGTGCCGCGCGCTCGAACGTGCCGCGTTCGGTCGGATCGTAGACGAGGCGCGGCGGCGCGACGAACCAGCCGCGCCGGTCCTCGCGATAGAGGCGCCCTTCCGATTCCAGCATGCCGAGCGCCTCGCGCAGCGTGATGCGGGTGGTGCCGAAGCTCTCGGCGAGTTCGCGCTCGGAAAGGAGCCGTTCGCCGGCTTTCAGCGTTCGTGCGTCGATGCGCCGGTCGATCTCGTCGCGGATGCGGAACGAGGTGCGAAGGTCCGCGACCGGCCCCGCGCCCGCGAGCGCCGCACCGCCGTCTTCGCCGGGCCTCGCCGGCCCTTCCGAGGCTTCCGTCATCGCATCCGGCCGATCGTCCCGTTCCCATCCGGTCTCCCGTTATAACGGCGCCGGCGAGACGCGCCAGAGCCCGGACCGCCTCCCTTGGCGCAACCAGGGCATGCCCGAACGGGGGAGCCGAACCGCGCGCGGCGCGTTGCGGAAGGACAGGCCGCAACAGAGGACGCGCACGATGAGCCATATCCCCAAGGACGAGTTCGACAACCAGCAGGACCAGGCCGACAACCAGGACCGCGACGCCGACCAGGCCTCGCAGCAGTCGCAGGAAGACGAACTGCAGGAAGCGCTGCGCAAGATCCCCCCGCAGGACACGCCCGCCCCGCGCTGATCCCTGTCCCAGCCCACGCGATCCCGAAGCCGGCTTGTCCAGGCTCGGGATCGCAGCCGCTCAAAGACGCTTTCCCGATGACGACACCTCGTCCCGCCCGCCTCGGCTTTCCCGTCAAGGTGATGGCGAACCCCGATCTCAAGAGCAGCGACGCGCGCCGGCCGGCGAGCGATCCGCATCTCAAGGTCTCGCTCGAATACCTCGACGCCGTGCTCGACCATCTCGATGCCCACGACATCCGCATGTACCGGATGGCCTCGGACATCGCGCCCTACGTCACCCATCCCGACATGCCGCGCTTCCATGCGATGATCGCCGAAAGCCGGTCGGAACTGGCGGCCTTCGGTGCCAAGGCGCGTGCGCTCGACATCCGCCTGTCGTTCCACCCCTCGCAGTTCATCGTCCTCAACAGCCCCGACCCCAAGCTCATCGCCCGCTCCACCGCCGACCTTCTGGCGCAGGCCGAAATGCTCGACCTGATGGAGCAGCCGCCCGAGGCAGTGATGGTGATCCATGTCGGCGGCACCTATGGCGACGTTCCCGCCAGCCGTGCGCGCTGGGTGGAGACCTGGGCGACGTTGCCCGAGCCCGTGCGGCGCCGCCTCGTGCTCGAGCATGACGACCTCCGGTTTTCGGCCGCCGACGTCCTCTGGATCCACGAGCGCACGGGCGTACCGCTGATCTTCGACCATCAGCATTTCTGGTGTCTCAACCCCGGGCGCGCCGACATGCGCGCGACGCTCCACGCGATCCTGAAGAGCTGGCCGGCCGGCGTGCGACCGAAGGTGCATTTCTCCTCGCCCCGCACGGAGATGCGCGAGCAGGTCCGCGTGGACCGCACGACGAAGAAGAAGGTGAAGTCGCTGGTCCCGCCGGTCTTCACGGGCCATGCCGACTTCTGCAATCCCTTCGAGTTCGCCAGCTTCATGCGGACGGCGGAAGGCCTGGAATTCGACGTGATGCTGGAGGCCAAGGCCAAGGATCTGGCGCTGCTGCGGCTTCGATCCGACCTGCCGCGCTATGCGCCGGACGTCGCGGCGCGCTTCGGCTTCAAGGCGGTCGGCAGCATCGATCGCGACGGAGTAGATCCGGCCGACGAGGTGGCGGAGGACTGAGCCCTCCGCCGTTACGCTAGAGCGCGGCCAGTTCGCCCAACACCGTCATCATCTCGGCCGAGACCGGGATGCCCATCGCCAGCGAGCGGGCCCGTGCGGCGTGGCGACGATCGCCCGGCAGCCGGTCCTGGCCCGCCGCGGCGACCTCGGCGAGAAGCGCCTCGACGCGGGTGGCGAAGTCCGGCAGCGCGCCGCGCCCGGCCTGCGGGTCGATGAGGATGAAGGTCTGCCCAGTATGGGGCGTGACGGCGCCGGGATGATCGGCAAGGTCCACCTCGTGGGAGAACTTGCCACCGCCGAGCGCGGCGCAGAGCACCTCGACCATCAACGAGAGCGCCGCGCCCTTGTGGCCGCCGAAGGCCAGCAGCGCGCCGCCGTCCAGCACCGCCTTGGCGTCCGTCGTCGGGCGTCCGTCGCGGTCGACGCCGTTGCCCTCGGGGAGCGCGCGGTCCTCGCGGGCGGCGATCTGCACGTCGCCGTTCGCCATGCCGGAGGTCGCCATGTCGAAGACGAGCGGCGGGCCGCCGGCGCGCGGCGTGGCGAAGGCGATCGGGTTGGTGCCGAAGACCGCCGTATGGCCGCCATGCGGCACCACTGCCTTCATCGAGTTGATGACCGAGATCGCCACCAGCCCCTCGTCGGCGAAGGGTTCGACGTCGAGCGAGAGGGCGCCGAGATGATGCGAGTTGCGGATCGCCACCACCGCGATGCCGTTGGCGCGCGCCTTGGCCAGCGCCTGCGCCCGTCCGGCGGCGAGCGCCGGCACCGTGAAGCCGCCGCGCGCGTCGATGCGCAGGAAAGCAGGCGCGGCATCCTCGACCACCGGCACCGCGTGCCCGTCCACCCAGCCGGCGCTGCGCAGCGTCGAGACGTAGCCCTTCATGCGGAAGAGCCCGTGGCTGTGCGCCCCGTCCCGCTCGGCCGCCGCGCAGTTCTCGGCCAGAAGCCGCGCCACCTCGGGCGAGCAGCCATGGCGCTCGAGGATGCAGGCGAGCCGTTCCGCAAGCTCGGCGAAGGGGATGAGGGTCGGCGCGGCGCTGTCCATCAGATCACCTGGAAGCCGTGGGCGAAGGGATCGCGGTCGTCGATGAAGATCGTGTTGATGCCGGTGGTGCGGGCCCAGCCGGCGATCGAGGGAATGATGCCGGGGCGATCGCCCACCGTCACCGCCGCCTCGACGCGGCCCTTGAACAGCGAGCCGATGATGCTCTCGTGGACGAAGTCGTCGCCGACCGACAGCTTGCCCTTGGCCGCCCACTGCGCGATGCGCGCCGAGGTGCCGGTGCCGCAGGGCGAGCGGTCGATCGCCTTGTCGCCGTAGAACACGGCGTTGCGGGCATGGGCGCCCTCCACCGTCGGCGCGCCCGTCCACAGGATGTGGCTGAGGCCCCGGATTTCCGGCTTCTCGGGATGGACGAACTCGTAGCGCGCATTCAGCGCAGCGCGCAGCGCGCCGGACATGGCGACGAGCTGGCCGGCGGTGAAGTCGGCCATGTCGCGGAAATTCTCCTGCGGATCGACGATGGCGTAGAAGTTGCCGCCATAGGCGACGTCGACGCGCAAGGGGCCGAGCGCAGCGGACTTGACCTCCAGCCCTTCCGAATGGAGGAAGCCCGGCACGTTGACGAGCCGGACCTCCTCGACATGGGCGCCCTCCTGCCGATAGGTCGCGACGACGAGGCCGGCGGGCGTGTCGAGCCTGAGGACACCCGGCTCCTTCGGGGTCACCAACCCGTTTTCCAGCGCCATCGTCACCGTGCCGATGGTGCCGTGGCCGCACATGGGCAGGCAGCCCGAGGTCTCGATGAAGAGAATGGCGACGTCGCAGTCGGGCCGCGTCGGGGGATAGAGGATCGAGCCCGACATCATGTCGTGGCCGCGCGGCTCGAACATCAGCCCGGTGCGGATCCAGTCGAACTCGCGCAGGAAATGCGCCCGCTTCTCGATCATCGTCGAGCCCGCGAGGTTCGGCCCGCCGCCGGCGACGAGACGCACCGGATTGCCGCAGGTGTGGCCGTCGATGCAGAAGAAGGAATGGCGTGCCATGCGAGGGGTCCTCGTGAAGTCGGTCGATCAGAAACGGTCGGGGCGGAAGGGGGCGAGATCGATCGCGGACGACTGCCCGGTGATCAGGTCGGTGACGAGACGGGCCGTCGCCGCCGACTGCGTCAGCCCGAGATGGCCGTGGCCGAAGGCGTAGACGACGCGAGCGCTGGCCGAGGCGCGGCCGATCACCGGCAGCGAATCGGGCATCGAGGGCCGGAAGCCCATCCACTGTCGTCCGCCGCTTGTGTCGAGGCCTGGCAGGAAAGCCTTGGCCTTGGCCAGCATCGCCTCGGACCGCTTGAAGTTGGGCGGCAGGTCGAGCCCGCCGAGTTCCACCGCGCCGCCGACGCGGATGCCGTCCGCCAGCCGCGTCACCACGAAGCCGTGGCCGCCGAAGGTCAGCTGGCGCTTCACGTCGAAGGCGCCCGCCGGCAGCGTCGTGTTGTAGCCGCGCTCGGTGTCGAGCGGCACGCGGTCGCCGAGACCGGCCGCCAGCGGCTTCGACCAGGCGCCGCCCGCGACGACGCCGTGGCCGGCGCGCAGCGTCTCGCCGCCGCTGAGGTGCAGCACGACGCCGGTCTCGTCGGGCGCGAGGCGCTCCACCGCGGCCTGGCGGATGCGCCCGCCCCGCGCGCTCACCCGCGCGGCCAGCGCCCGCACGTAGTCGTAGGGGTCGGCGATCGACTGCCAGCCGGGCACGAAGGTCGCGTGGGTGAATCGCTCCGCCAGCCCCGGCTGCATCTCGGCGATGGCGTCGCGCCCCTCGAGATGGCGGAACTGGATGCCTTCGCGCGCCCGCGCCTCCCAGCCCGGCAGCGAGGTCGCGAGTTCCCCGGCGCTCTCGTAGAGTTCGAGCGCGCCGTCGGAGCGCAGCATGTCGGAGAGACCGGCCGATTCGATGAGGGCCGAGGTCTCCAGCCGCGCCAGCCGCATCAGCGCGACCTGCGCCAGCATCGAATGCTGGAAAGCCCCACCCGAACTGGCGCGCCAGAACCGGAAGAGCCAGGGCGCGATGCGGGCGGCATAGGCGGGGCGGATGGTGAGCGGTCCCAGCGGATCGAGCAGCCAGCGCGGCGCCTTGCGCATCATGCCGGGCGAGGCCAGCGGCAACACGTCGGAAAAGGCGAAGGCGCCGGCATTGCCGAAGCTCGCCCCCTGTCCCGGCTCGCCGCGATCGATCACCACCACCGAGAGCCCGGCATCGAGCAGGGCATGGGCGACCGAGAGCCCCACCACCCCCGCGCCGACGATGGCGACGTCGGGTTCCCGCTCCACTTGGCGCATAGGGTTCTTCACTCTCTCTGAGGCTTGGGCCTTGAGGGGCCGGCGACGGTGGGGGCCTTGGCGGATGCTCTGGACGAGATCGGCGCCAAGGTCGAGATGTGCGGCGGGACCGGTCCGCGACGCGAGGTCGCGCGGGACCGCCAGGCGGGGTGGCGGGCGTTCAGTCCGGCGTGTCGGACAGGTCGATGGGATCGCGCAGGTCGCGGGCGAGGAACTCCTGGATCTGCCGGACGATCTGCGCCGCGTGGGCCGCCGCCAGCCGGTCGGCGGACAGGACGTCACCGCGCTCGATGGCCGAGACCAGTTCGTCATGCTCCTCGACATACTGGCGCGGCAGGGCATCGTCGAAGGACGAATAGTAGAGGCGCAGGATCCGCCGCCCCTCGTCGAGCAGCTTGGCGAAGAGCGCGGTGAAGTAGAAATTGTCGTGGATCTCGGCGATCGCGACATGGAACTCGCGGTTGGCCTCGATCATCGCCAGCGCGTCGTGGGCCTCGACTGCGGCGGCAAACTCGCGTTGGCGCTCGCGCACGGCGGACAGATCCGCCGCCGCCGCCTTCAGCGCCGCGCCGCGCGTCGTGACGCGGTACATCAGCGTCAACGCCTCGAAATAGGCGGGAAGACGGGCAAAATCGATCGGCGTCACCACCGTGTTGCGGTTGGGCAGCGTCGTCGCCAGCCCCTCGGCGATGAGCCGCTGCAGCGCCTCTCGCACCGGCGTTCGCGACATGGCGAAGCGTTCCGACAGCGAGGTTTCGTCGAGCGGACTGCCGGGATCGAGCGCCAGCGACAGGATCTCGCGGCGCAGGCCGTCATAGACCAGCCGCGCGCCGGTGCCGCGCGTGCGCGGCGCGGGGTCGCTGTCGTCCTGCATCGGCATGGCCTTCGTCATTCCCCTGCCCGTCCCGTCTCGCCATCCAACAAATACAGACTGTCTACATAAACGCAATCGAGGGCGGCGCGCAACGAGGCGGTTTTGCCGGTTGCGACGCAACACGACCCGGTGGTGGAATCCGATTGACAGCGCGCCGCCCCGTCGCTTTTGTATGAGTTATTCGCAAGGCCCGGATGGGCCGCGCGGAAGCAGTTTCGCCGCCCTGCCATCGCCCTTCGGACGGCGGCGGGGCGTCTCGACCCCGGCCGGGAGGGCCGGGAACGATCGAGCCGGCCGAGCCCGGCTTTCTGGGAGGACCAACATGACGACACTTCGCAAGATTGCGGCGGGCCTGGCGCTCGCGACGCTTCTGGGCACGCCGGCCATGGCGGCCGGCATGGTCGTGGGCTTCGCGCAGGTGGGCTCGGAGTCCGGCTGGCGCGCCGCCGAAACCGCCGTGACCCGGCAGGAGGCCGAGAAGCGCGGCGTGGACCTGAAGTTCGCCGACGCGCAGCAGAAGCAGGAGAACCAGATCAAGGCGATCCGCTCCTTCGTGGCGCAGGGCGTCGACGCGATCCTGCTGGCCCCCGTGGTCGCCACCGGCTGGGACGACGTGCTGGAAGAGGCCAAGGAAGCCAAGATTCCCGTCGTGCTGCTCGACCGCAACATCGAGACCAAGGACGATTCGCTCTACCTGACCGCCGTCACCTCCGACCAGGTCCACGAGGGCAAGGTCGCCGGCGAGTATCTCGTGGAGCAGGTCGGTTCGAAGGACTGCAAGGTCGTGGAGCTTCAGGGCACCACCGGCTCCTCGCCCGCCATCGCCCGCAAGAAGGGCTTCGAGGAGGCCATCGCCGGCAAGACCAACATCAGCCTGACGCGCTCCCAGACCGGCGACTTCACCCGCACCAAGGGCAAGGAAGTCATGGAGAGCTTCATCAAGGCCGAGAACGGCGGCAAGGACATCTGCGCCGTCTACGCTCACAACGACGACATGGCCGTGGGCGCCATCCAGGCGATCAAGGAAGCCGGCCTCAAGCCCGGCACCGACATCATGGTGGTCTCGATCGACGCCGTGCCGGACATCTTCGCCGCCATGGCGGCGGGCGAGGCCAACGCCACCGTCGAGTTGACGCCGAACATGGCCGGCCCCGCCTTCGACGCCCTCGAGGCGTTCAAGAAGGACGGCACGATGCCGCCGAAGTGGATCCAGACGGAATCCAAGCTCTACACGCAGGCCGACGACCCGAAGGCCGTGATGGAGTCGAAGAAGGGCCTCGGCTACTGATCGACCCGACGTCCGGGGCGGGGACGGGCCGAGCGGCCCGTCCC
>NZ_BBWH01000039.1 GCF_001463705.1 Aureimonas sp. AU12
GCCCGTCCCCGCCCCTTGTCGTTTCCGCCCCCCGCGCCGTGCCTCCCCCGTCCCGCTTGAAGCGGCCCGGTGTTGAGAGCCACAAGCCGCCCGATCGCCGCGACGACCCGCCGCCCGGGCCCGCGTGAGAGGATCCGCCCATGCCAGAACCGCTTCTCGTCATCCAGGATCTCGGCAAGAGCTTTGCCGGCATGACCGCGCTCGCCGGCGTCGATCTCAACCTACGCGCCGGCGAGATCCACGCGCTGCTCGGCGAGAACGGCGCCGGCAAGTCGACCCTGATCAAGACGCTCACCGGCATCTACCGCCGCGACGGCGGCACGATCCGCCTCGACGGGGCCGAGATCCATCCGACCGACAGCCGCGAGGCGCAGGCCCTCGGCATTGGCACCGTCTACCAGGAGGTCAACCTCCTGCCGAACCTCTCGGTCGCCGAGAATCTCTTCCTCGGCCGCCAGCCGATGCGTTTCGGCTTCACCGACGGGCGCACCATGCGCCGGCGCTCGCGCGAACTTCTCAAAAGCTACGGGCTCGACGTCGACCCCTCCGCCACGCTCGGCCAGCTCTCCGTCGCCGTGCAGCAGCTCATCGCCATCATTCGCGCCGTCGACGTCTCGGGCAAGGTGCTGATCCTCGACGAGCCCACCGCCAGCCTCGACGCCGCCGAGGTCGAGACGCTGTTCAAGGCCATGCGGCGCCTGCGCGACCAAGGCCTCGCCATCCTCTTCGTCACCCATTTCCTCGATCAGGTCTTCTCGGTCTGCGACCGTGCCACCGTGCTGCGCAACGGCCGTCTGGTGGGCGAGCGCGCCATCGCCGAGACCTCGCAGATGGAGATCGTGACGATGATGCTCGGCCGCGAGCTGACCGAGGCGGTGTCGCATCCGGTGCGGGCCACGGCCCCGGGCGGTCCGCCGCGCGTCGCCTTCCGCGGCTTCGGCCGCAAGCGCTCCGTCGAGCCCTTCGACCTCGAGATCCGCCCCGGCGAGGCCGTGGGCGTCGCCGGGCTTCTCGGCTCCGGGCGCACCGAGACCGCCCGCCTCGTCTTCGGCGCCGATCGCGCCGACTCGGGCGAGGCCCTCGTCGACGGCCAGGTCGTGCGCCTCGCCAACCCGCGCGCGGCCATCGCGGCCGGCTTCGGCTACTGCCCGGAGGAGCGCAAGGTCGAGGGCATCGTCGGCGATCTCTCGGTGCGCGAGAACATCATCCTCGCCCTCCAGGCCCGACGCGGCTGGACGAAGCCGCTGCCGATGCGCGAGCAGGTGCGCATCTCCGAGCGCTTCGTGAAGGCGCTGGACATCCGCACCACCGACATCGAGAAGCCGATCAAGCTCCTCTCCGGCGGCAACCAGCAGAAGGCGATCCTCGCCCGCTGGCTCGCCACCGAGCCGAAGTTCCTCATCCTCGACGAACCCACCCGCGGCATCGACGTCGGCGCCCATGCCGAGATCGTGCGCCTCATCGAGGCCCTCTGCGCCGACGGCATGGCGATGCTCGTCATCTCTTCCGAGCTCGAGGAGATCACCACCTATTCCCAGCGCGTGCGCGTCCTGCGCGATCGCCGCCATCTCGGCGACCTCGTCGGCGACGAGATCAATCCCGCCGCGATCATGCGAACGATCGCCGGCACCGACGCCCCGGCCCGCGCATGATCCTCTCCCGCCTCCGCTCCGCCCTGCCCCAGATCCTGGCGCTCGCCGTCGTCCTGACGGCGAACTGGCTGGTCTTTCCCTCCTTCTTCGATCTCGCGCTGCGCGGCGACCGGCTCTACGGGCCGCTCATCGACGTGCTCAACCGCGGCGCGCCGGTGATGCTGCTCGCCATCGGCATGACGCTCGTCATCGCCACGAAGGGCGTCGACCTCTCCGTCGGCGCCACGATGGCGATCTCGGGCGCGGTCGCAGCCTCGCTCACCGTCGCGGGATATCCGGTGCCGCTGGTGATCCTCGCCGCGCTCGGCGTCGGCCTCGTCTGCGGGCTCTGGAACGGCTTTCTCGTCGCCGTCCTCGACATCCAGCCGATCATCGCGACGCTCATCCTCATGGTGGCCGGGCGCGGCATCGCCCAACTCGTCACCTCCGGCACCATCGTCACCTTCAACGATCCCGTGCTCTTCTTCATCGGCGGCGGCTCGTTTCTCGGCCTGCCGATGCCCGTGGTCATCGCCTTCGCCGTCGCGCTCCTGGCGATCCTCCTCGTGCGGCGCACCGCTCTCGGCCTCCTCATCGAGGCCACCGGCATCAACCGCCGCGCCTCGGCGCTGGCCGGCATCGACGCCAAGGCGATGCTGTTCGCCGCCTACATGACCTCGGGCCTCTGCGCGTCGGTGGCCGGCGTCATCGCCGCCGCCGACATCCGCGGCGCCGACGCCAACAATGCCGGCCTCTGGCTGGAGCTCGACGCGATCCTCGCCGTGGTCATCGGCGGCACCTCGCTGATGGGCGGGCGCTTCTCGATCCTGCTTTCGCTCGTCGGCGCCCTCATCATCCAGGCGATGAACACCGGCATCCTCCTCTCGGGCTTTCCGCCGGAGATGAACCTCATCCTCAAGGCCGTGCTGATCGCCCTGATCCTCGTCCTCCAGTCGCCGGCCTTCGCCCGGGCCGCCGGCGCCTTCCGCTCCGCCGCCTCGCCGCCGCCGCCCGCCGCACGGCCCCGGACGATGTCCCCCACCTCCAGCCGCCCCACTCCCAGCCACGAGGTGCCCGGCCGATGAACGCCCGCTTCCTGCCGCTCGCCGTCACGGTCAGCGTCTTCGTCCTCGCCTTCGCCCTGTCCTCGATGCAGTTTCCGGCGATCCTCACCACCCGCGTCGCCGCCAACCTCCTCACCGACAACGCCTTTCTCGGCGTCATCGCCGTCGGCATGACCTTCGTGATCCTGTCGGGCGGCATCGACCTCTCGGTCGGCTCCGTCGTGGCCTTCACCGGCGTCTTCCTCGCCGTCACCATCCGCGACGGCTTCCATCCCTACCTGATGATCCCCGCGATCCTCGTCGTCACCGCGCTCTTCGGCGCCGGTATGGGCGCGATGATCCACTACCTCCAGACCCCGCCCTTCATCGTGACGCTCGCCGGCATGTTCCTCGCGCGGGGCGGCTGCTACCTCCTCACCACCGAATCCGTGCCGATCGATCATCCCGCCTTCGACGCCCTCAAGCAGCTCTACTGGGTGATCCCCTCGGGCGGGCGCCTCACCTTCGTCGCCATGGTGATGCTCGCCGTCTTCGCCCTCGGCATGATCATCGCCCACAAGACCCGCTTCGGCACCTACGTCTACGCGCTCGGCGGCGACCGGACCTCGGCCGAGCTGATGGGCGTGCCCGTCGCCCGCGTCACCGTCGGCATCTACGCCCTCTCCAGCCTGCTGGCCGGCGTCGCGGGCGTCGTCTTCGCCCTCTACACCTCGTCGGGCTATTCGCTCGCCACCGTCGGCGTCGAACTCGACGCCATCGCCGCGGTGGTCATCGGCGGCACCCTCCTCACCGGCGGCGTCGGCTTCGTCGCCGGCACCTTCGTCGGCGTCCTCATCTCCGGCCTCATCCAGACCTACATCGTCTTCGACGGAACCCTCTCCTCCTGGTGGACGAAGATCGCCATCGGCTTCCTCCTCTTCGCCTTCATCACCCTCCAGCGCGGCCTCACCCAACGCACCAGCCTGGCCGCCGCGGCCTGAGCCGGCGTGTCGCGGGTGGGATGGCGGGGCTGCCGCCCCGTGCCCCGCCCGAGGGCTGACACTCCCGGACCCCCGCTTCTTTTGAATCGATGATTTAGGAGGGCCGGCGGCCCTCCCAAATCATCGATGGAAGTGATGGGGTTCCAAGGGCCTCAGGCCCTTGGCAGGGGCGTGGGGGCAGCGCCCCCACATCTCACCGCTACTCGCCGGCCGAGAACGCCGCGAAGGCGGCCATGTTGACGATGTCGGTGTCCTTGGCGCCGAGGCCGACGATCTGGACGGGCTTGTCGAGGCCGACGAGAACGGGACCGATGACGGTGGTTCCGCCGAGTTCCTGCACCATGCGGGTGGAGATCGAGGCGGAGTGGAAGGCGGGCATGACGAGGACGTTGGCGGGTCCGGTGAGGCGGCAGAACGGATAGGCGGCCATCAGCTCGGGGTTGAGGGCGACGTCGGCGCCCATCTCGCCGTCGAATTCGAAGTCGACGCTGTTCTGGTTGAGGATACCGACGGCCTCGCGTACGCGCTCGGACCGCTCCGAGGGCGGATGTCCGAAGGTGGAATGGGCGAGGAAGGCGACGCGGGGCGTGTGGCCGAGCTTTTTGGCGAAGCGGGCGGCCTCGATGGCGATGCGGGCGAGTTGCTGGGCGCTCGGCATGTCGTGGACGGCGGTGTCGGCGACGAAGGTGGTGCGACCCTTGGCGATGACGATGGAAATGCCGATCACGGCGCGGCCGGGCTTGGGGTCGATGACGTGGCGTACGTCTTCCAGAACCACCGAGTAGTTGCGGGTGAGGCCCGAGACCATGGCGTCGGCATCGCCGAGCGCCACCATGGCGGCGGCGAAGTGGTTGCGGTCGGTGTTGATGAGGCGATGGCAGTCGCGCTGGAGGTAGCCCTCGCGCTGCAGGCGGGCGTAGAGATGCTCGGAATAGGCCTGCGTACGCGTCGAGAGCTTGGCGTTCTGGATCTCCATCCCGTCCTTCAGCTCGACGCCGGCAAAGCGGGCAGTCTCCTCGATGCGATCCTCGCGGCCGACGAGCACGGCACGGCCGAGCCCCTGCGCCACGTAGGAGGCGGCGGCGCGGATCACCTGCTCCTCTTCGCCTTCGGCGAAGACCACCTTGCGCGGGCTCTGGCGCAGCTTGGCGAAGATGTTCTGGAAGGTGCCGGCGGTGGGGTCGCGGCGCGAGGCCAGCTGGTTGCGATAGGCGTCCCAGTCGGCGATGTCCTTGCGTGCGACGCCCGATTCCATCGCGGCGCGGGCCACCGCCTCGGGAATGTGAGTGATGAGGCGCGGGTCGAAGGGCGCGGGGATGATGTAGTCGCGCCCGAATTTCGGCCGCCCCGCGCCCTTGTAGGCGGAGGCGACGGCATCGGGCACGTCCTCGCGCGCCAGCGCCGCGAGCGCGTTGGCGGCGGCGATCTTCATCGCGTCGTTGATCTGCGTGGCGCGCACGTCGAGCGCGCCACGGAAGATGTAAGGGAAGCCGAGGACGTTGTTGACCTGGTTCGGGTAGTCCGAACGCCCGGTCGCCACGATCGCGTCGTCGCGGATCGCATGGGCCTCCTCGGGAGTGATCTCCGGGTCGGGATTGGCCATGGCGAAGATGATCGGGTTCGGCGCCATCGCCTTCACCATCTCGGGCGTCAGCGCGCCCTTGGCGGAGACGCCGAAGAACACGTCGGCATCGACCAGCGCCTCGGTCAGGGTGCGGGCGGGCGTGTTGGCCGCGTGCGCGGACTTCCACTGGTTCATGCCCTCGGTGCGGCCCTGGTAGATGACGCCCTTGGTGTCGCAGAGGATGACGTTGTCGTGGGCGACGCCCATCGCCTTGACGAGCTCGACGCAGGCGATGCCCGCCGCGCCGGCGCCGTTGCAGACGAGCTTGATGTCCTTGATCTCGCGGCCGGTGAGGTGCGCGGCGTTGATGATGCCGGCGGCGGCGATGATCGCGGTGCCGTGCTGGTCGTCATGGAAGACGGGAATGTCCATCAGCTCGCGCAGGCGCTGCTCGATGATGAAGCATTCGGGGGCGCGGATGTCCTCGAGATTGATGCCGCCGAAGGACGGCCCGAGATAGCGCACCGCGGCGATGAATTCGTCGGGATCCTCGGTGTCGATCTCGAGATCGATGGAATCGACGTCGGCGAAGCGCTTGAACAGCACCGCCTTGCCTTCCATCACGGGCTTGGAGGCAAGCGCGCCGAGATTGCCGAGGCCGAGGATGGCCGTGCCGTTCGAGATCACGGCGACCATGTTGCCGCGCGTCGTGTAGTCGAACGCCTTGGACGGGTCGGCGGCGATGGCGTTGACCGGCACCGCGACGCCCGGCGAGTAGGCGAGGCTGAGATCGCGCTGCGTCGCCATCGGCTTGGTCGGCGTGATCTCCAGCTTGCCCGGCCGCCCCTCGGCGTGGAAGGCCAGCGCCTCCTCCGGCGTGGTGCGGATGCCGCTGCGTCGGTTCTCGTCGGCCATGAACTGCCCTCGCTCGGGACCGCGCGAACCCCGGCGGCCTTCCTTCGAGCCCCCTGTTTCGCCAGCCCCGCGCGCGGCGTCAACCGGCGTTCATGGTGCGGCGCGGCATGGACGGGCCGGGCCCGGCCCTACTCGGCGGGTGCGGGAGCGCCCGGGGAAGCGCCCGCAGGGGCACCGCCGAAGCGCGTGCGCAGGAAGCCGGCGAAGCGTTCGACGAAGACGAAGATGACGGGGGTGATGAAGAGGGTGAGCACCTGGCTGACGAGGAGGCCGCCGACCACGGCGACGCCGAGCGGCTGGCGCAGCTCGGACGACGCGCCGGAGCCCAGCGCGATCGGCAGCGCGCCGAGGAGCGCGCAGAAGGTGGTCATCATGATCGGGCGGAAGCGGCGCACGGCGGCCTCGCGGATCGCCCCTTCCGCATCGTGCGTGCCGTCGCGCCGCAGCTCCAGCGCCACGTCGATCATCATGATCGCGTTCTTCTTGACGATGCCGATGAGCATGAGAAGGCCGATCACGGCGATGATCGAGAGGTCGTAGCCGAAGAGCGCCAGCGAGGCGAGCGCGCCGAGCGCGGCCGAGGGCAGGCCCGAGAGGATCGTCAGCGGGTGCAGGAAGCTCTCGTAGAGAATGCCGAGCACGATGAAGATCGTGAGGATGGCCGCGCCGATGAGGAGGCCGAGATTGCCGGTGGCCTGCTGGAAGACCTGCGCGGTGCCGGCATAGGCCGTGAAGACCGTGGAGGGCAGGCCGATCTCGGCCTCGATCGCGGTGACGCGGGCGGTGGCGGTGCCGAGCGAGACGCCTTCGGGCAGGTTGAAGGAGAGGGTGACGGAGGTGAGCTGGCCCGTCTGGTTGACCGTGACCGGGCCGGCCGTGCGGGTGACGGTGGCAAAGCTCGCCAGCGGCACGAGGGTGCCACCGCCGGCCGGCACGCGGATCGCCTCCAGCGCCGCCTCGTCCCATTGGAAGCCCTCGTCATATTCGAGGATCACGTCGTAGCTGTTGCCGGTGGACTGGATCTGCGTCGCCGTGAGCGTGCCGAAGCCGGCTTCGAGCGCCGCGCGCAGCGCCGTCGCGGAGACGCCGAGCGCGTCGGCGCGCGGGCGATCCACCGTGATGCGGGCCTGAAGTCCGTCGTCCTGCAGGTCGGTCGCGACATCCGAGAAGGTAGCGCGGTCGGTGCGCAGCGCGCCTTCGAGCTTCGACGACCAGTCGCGCGCCGCGGCGGCATCGAGCGACTGCACCACGAGCTGATACTGGCTCTGCGAGGAGCGACCGCCGAAGCGCAGGCTCTGTACCGGCGTCGGGAAGCTCTTGAGCCCGGGGATCTCGGCGAGACTCCTGCGCAGCGAGGCGACCGTCCGGTCGAGCGGCGGGCGCGCGTCCTTGGGCTTCAGCTGCACGAACATGTTGCCAGCATTGGGGGCGGAGCCGCCGGGTCCGGCGCCGAGCGTCGAGGTGACGTGGAGGACGGCCGGGTCGGCCGAAACGAGCGCGGCGGCCTTGGCCTGCAGCGCCGACATGGCGTCGTAGGAAATGTCCTGCCGGGCCTGCGTCGAGATCGTCAGGAGGCCAGTGTCCTCCTGCGGAAAGAAGGAACGCGGCAGGTCGGCCATCAGCACGGCCGAGGCGGCGAAGGAGAGCACGAAGATCGCGAAGACGAAGCCCTTGCGGCGCAGGCACCAGTCCACCGCACGGCCGTAGCCCAAGGTGACGCGGTCGAAGCCGCGCGAGAACTGGAAGGCGACGCCGCGCGTCGCCGGCGCCGCATGCGGCAGGCGGGCGGCGAGCATCGGCGTCAGCGTCAGCGACACCACGGCCGAGGCGAGGATGGCGAGCGTCACCACCATGCCGAACTCGACGAGGACGCGGCCGACGACGCCGCCCATCAGCAGGATGGGCAGGAACACCGCGACGAGCGAGAGCGACATGGAGACGATGGTGCCCGACACCTCGCCCGCGCCCTTCAGCGCGGCCTCGAAGGGGCGCATCCCCTCCTCGGTGTGGCGAACGATGTTCTCCAGCATAACGATGGCATCGTCGACCACGAGGCCGACCGACAGCGTCAGGGCGAGAAGCGAGAGATTGTCGATGGAGTAGCCGAGCCCGTACATGGCCGCGAAGGTGGCCACCAGCGACAGGGGCACGGCGAGCGCGGGAATGAGCGTCACCGAGACGCGGCCGAGAAAGAGATAGATCACCAGCACGACGAGCGCGATCGTCAGCATCAGCGTGAACTGCACGTCCTCGACGGCTGCCCGGATCGAGGTGGAAGCGTCGTTCGTCGGCTGGATGTGCATGGAGGCCGGCAGGCTGGCCTCGATCTCCGGCAGCTTGGCCTTGATCGCATCGACGACCTCGACCGTGTTGGCGCCGGGCTGGCGCTGCACGGCGAGCACTATGGCGGGCCGGCCGTCGAGCCAGGAGCCCTGGCGCAGGTTGTCGACGCTGTCGACGACGTCGGCGACGTCTTCGAGATGCACGGACTGGCCGTTCGAGCGGGCGATGACGAGAGTGCGGAATTCGGCGGCGCTGGTGCGCTGCGTCGGGGCATCGACGGTCAGCGTCTGCGTCGCGGTCTGGATCGTGCCGACCGGGGTCTGGTCGTTCGAGGACTTCAGCGCCGAGGCGACATCGGCCATCGACAGCGAGCGCCCTTCGAGCTTGGCGGGATCGACCTTGACGCGCACCGCATAGGTCTTGGCGCCGTAGACCTGCGCCTGCGCCACGCCCGAGACGGTGGAGAGCGCCGGCGAGACGACGTTCTCGGCGATGTCGTCGATCTTCGTCAGCGGCGCCCCGTCGGAGACGAGGGCGAGCAGCAGCACCGGCGCATCGGCGGGGTTGGCCTTGCGGTAGGAGGGCGGCGTCGTGAGATTGTCGGGCAGCTGGCGCGTGGCCCGCGCGATGGCGGCCTGCACGTCGGCGGCGGCGGCATCGATGTCGCGCGAGAGGTCGAACTGCAGCGTGATGCTGGTGTTGCCGAGCGAGGAGCGCGCCGAGATCGTGTCGATGCCGGCGATGGTCTCGAACTGCTTGATGAGGGGCGTCGCCACCGCGCTCGCCATCGTGTCGGGCGAGGCGCCGGCCAGCTGCGCCGAGACGTTGACGGTGGGATAGTCGGCCTGCGGCAGGCTGGCGACCGGCAGCAGGCGATAGGCGGCGATCCCGCCGAGCATCACGGCGAGCGAGAGCAGCAGCGTCGCGACGGGGCGGCGGATGAAGAGGGTGGAAATGCTCACGTCGCATCCCCTCCGCGCGAGGCCGTGGCCGGCAGCGGCTTGGCGGCGTCCGGCGCGCCCGATGCCGGTGCCGTGCCGGTGTCGCCGCCCGGAGCCGGCGTGGCCTCGGAAGGCCGCGCAGCATCGTCGGGCTTGACGCTGACGGCGGCGCCTTGCGACAGGGCGCCCTGCCCCTCGACGACGACCCGCTCGCCCGCCGCCAGCCCGGCCGAGAGGCCCGCCCGGTCGCCGACCCGCAGGGCGACCTCGACGGGGCGGATCTCGACCGTATCGTCAGGCTTGACGACCGTCACGACCGACCCGTCGTCGCGTGGCTCGACGGCGACGCCGGGCACGATCACCAGCCCGTCGCGGGTTCCCGCCCGCGCCTCCACCGAGATCGACTGGCCCGGCACGAAGGCGCGGGCCTCGTTGGGCAGGAGCGCGCGCAGGCGGATCGTGCCGGAATTCTGGTCGACGGCATTGTCGATGAAGACCACCGGCCCCTCGCCCGCCATCGCCCGCGCGCCGGCCGGCATCGCCTTGGCCGTCAGCGTCCCGGCTTCGAGCGCCCCGTGCAGGAGGTCGAGATCGCTTTCGGGCAGCGAGAATTCGGCATAGACGGGCGTGTCCTGCGTCAGCGTCACGATGGCGGTGCCCGGCGTCACCAGAGCGCCGACCGAGAGCGCGATGGCGCCGAGCCGACCGTCGAAGGGCGCGCGGATCTCGGTCTTGGCCAGCGCCACCTTGTCGGCCTCCAGCGTGGCGCGGTCGACATTGAGGCTGGCGGTGGCGCTGCGCACGGCGGTCGTGGCGTCGTCGCCGGCCTGCTGCGTGTTGGCGCCGGACTGGACGAGCCGCTGGATACGGTTGAGCGAGGCGTTGGCGGCATCGAGCGTCGACTGATCGCGGGCGATCGCCGCCTCGTCCTTATCCACCAGCGCGCGCGCCGCCCGGTCGTCGAGGCGCACGAGAAGATCGCCGCGCCTCACGCGCGCGCCGTCGCGCTCCTCGATCTCGGTGACGATGCCGGTGGTCTCGGTGCTGAGAACGGTGGAGGCGACCGGGCGCACCCAGCCCACCGTCGTCCGCAGAATCGGCAGCGAGCCGCCTTGCGCAGTCGCGACGCTGACGGCGACGGGGCCGCCCGATCCGCGCCGCGCAGGTCCGCCGCCGCCGTGCCCCGTCCCGGCCGGCTCGGCCGACGTCAGCCAAGCTGCGAGAGGCGCAGGCGCATAAGGCGCGATCCGCTCGCGCTCGTACCAGCCGCCGGCAATGACGAGGCAGAGGACGAGAACAATCCATCGACGCATGCCGGCCGTCCCCACGGCAGACCGACCCGATGTCCGACACGCCGCTTCCACCGTTCTACGCCACGGGGCAACGCCTTCAATGCGAAGGCTCCCTTAAATTCCCGCAATGCAACGCAGACGGGCTATTCGGCAGCCTCCGCGCGCACCGGCACGTAGTTGAGGATCGGCCCGAGCCAGCGCTCGACTTCGCCGACCGGCATCCGCTTGCGGGCGGAGTAGTCCTCGACCTGATCGCGTTCGACCTTGGCGACGCCGAAGTAATAGCTGTCGGGATGAGCGAGATAGAGCCCGGAGACCGACGAGCCCGGCCACATGGCAAAGCTTTCGGTCAGCTTGACGCCGGTCTCGCCTTCAGCATCCAGAAGCTCGAACAGCGTCGCCTTCTCGGTGTGGTCGGGCTGGGCGGGATAGCCCGGCGCCGGGCGGATGCCGCGATAGGGCTCGCCCACGAGGTCTTCGGGCGCGAAGGCCTCGTCGCCCGCATAGCCCCAGAACTCTCGCCGCACCTTTTCGTGCATGGCTTCCGCGAACGCCTCGGCGAAGCGGTCGGCCAGCGCCTTCACGAGGATCGCCGAATAGTCGTCGTTGGCCTTGGCGAAGCGGTTGGAGATGTCCTCCTCCTCGATGCCGGCCGTCACCACGAAGCCGCCGACATAGTCGCCCTTGCCCGACGACACCGGCGCCACGAAGTCGGCGAGCGCGACGTTCGGCCGGTCGCCGCGCTTGGCGATCTGCTGGCGCAGCGTGAAGAGCGTCGCGCGCTCGCTGGCCCGCGTCTCGTCGGTGAAGAGGCGGATGTCGTCGCCCACCGCGTTGGCCGGCCAGAAGCCGATCACGGCGCGCGGCCGGAACCACTTCTCCTCCACGATCTGCGCCAGCATGACCTGCGCGTCCTCGAAGAGCTGGCGCGCGGCGGCGCCCTGGCGTTCGTCGTCGAGGATCGCGGGATAGCGGCCCTTCAGCTCCCAGGTCTGGAAGAAGGGCGTCCAGTCGATATAGCGCGCGAGGTCGGCGAGATCCCAGTCGTCGAAGGTGCGCGTGCCCAGGAAGCTCGGGCGCGGCGGCTGGTAGGCGGCCCAGTCGATCCTGACGGCATTCTCCCGCGCCCGCGCGATCGGAAAGCGCTGCTTCTCGGCCTCCGAGCGCGCGTGGTTGGCCGCCACCTTCTCGTACTCGGCGCGGATGCCCTCGACATAGCCGTCGTGCTGCTCGGGCGAGAGCAGGCTGGAGACGACGCCGACGGCGCGCGAGGCGTCGGTGACGTAGACCGTCTGGCCCTTCGAATAGCGCGGGTCGATCTTCACCGCCGTGTGGACGCGGCTCGTCGTCGCCCCGCCGATGAGGAGCGGGATCTTGAAGCCCTCGCGCTCCATCTCGCTGGCCACGTGCACCATCTCGTCGAGCGAGGGCGTGATGAGGCCGGAAAGGCCGATCACGTCGACCTTCTCGTCCCGCGCCGTCTGCAGGATCTTGGCGGCCGGAACCATGACGCCGAGATCGATCACCTCGTAATTGTTGCAGGCGAGCACGACGCCGACGATGTTCTTGCCGATGTCGTGGACATCGCCCTTCACCGTCGCCATCAGGATCTTGCCGGCGTTGCGACGCTCCTCGGCGCCGCCCGCCGCGATGCGCTGGCGCTTCTCCTCCTCCATGAAGGGCAGGAGATGGGCCACCGCCTGCTTCATCACGCGGGCCGACTTCACCACCTGCGGCAGGAACATCTTGCCGGCGCCGAAGAGGTCGCCGACGACGTTCATGCCGGCCATCAGCGGGCCTTCGATGACGTGGAGCGGGCGGACGGCCTCGAGCCGCGCCTCCTCCGTATCGGCATCGATATACTCGGTGATGCCGTTGACGAGCGCGTGGGCGAGACGATCGGCCACCGGCTTCTCGCGCCAGGAGAGGTCCTTGGCCTGCGCCTCGCGGCCCGCCGTGCCCTTGTAGCGCTGGGCGATGTCGAGCAGGCGCTCGGTGGCGGTTCCCTCCCCCTTCGGCACCCGGTTGAGGACGACGTCCTCGCAGGCCTCGCGCAGCTCGGGGTCGATCGTGTCGTAGACCGCGAGCTGGCCGGCATTGACGATGCCCATGTCCATGCCGACCTGGATCGCATGGTAGAGGAACACCGCGTGCATGGCTTCGCGCACCGGCTCGTTGCCGCGGAACGAGAAGGAGAGGTTGGAGATGCCGCCCGAGATATGGGCGTGGGGAAGCGTGTCGCGGATCGTCTTCGTCGCCTCGATGAAGGCGACGCCGTAGCCGTCATGCTCCTCGATGCCGGTGGCCACGGCAAAGACGTTGGGGTCGAAGATGATGTCCTCGGGCGCGAAGCCCGCTTCCTTCGTGAGCAGTTCGTAGGCGCGCGTGCAGATCTGCACCTTGCGCTCATACGTGTCGGCCTGCCCGGCCTCGTCGAAGGCCATGACGACGACGGCCGCGCCATAGGCGCGCACCAGCCGGGCGTAATGCAGGAAAGCCTCTTCGCCCTCCTTCATCGAGATCGAGTTGACGATCGGCTTGCCCTGCACGCATTGCAGCCCGGCCTCGATCACCTCCCACTTGGAACTGTCGATCATCACGGGCACGCGGGCGATGTCGGGCTCGGCGGCGACGAGGTTGAGAAACTCGACCATCGCGGCCTTCGAGTCGATCAGGCCCTCGTCCATGTTGATGTCGATGACCTGCGCGCCCGCCGCCACCTGGTCGCGCGCGACATCGAGCGCCGCCGCATAGTCTCCGGCGGTGATCAGTTTGCGGAATTTCGCCGAGCCGGTAACGTTGGTGCGCTCGCCGACATTCACGAAGGGAATGTCCTTCGTCAGCGCGAAGGGCTCGAGGCCCGACAGGCGCATGACCGGCGCGGCCTTCGAGAAGCGACGGGGCGCGAGCCCCTCCACCGCGTCCGCGATGGCGCGGATATGCTCGGGCGTCGAGCCGCAGCAGCCGCCCACCACGTTGAGGAGACCCTCCTCGGCAAAGCCCCGGATCTGCCGGGCCATCGCCTCCGGGCTCTCGTCGTACTGGCCGAACTCGTTGGGCAGGCCGGCATTGGGATAGGCGCAGACAAACGTATCGGCGACGCCCGAGATCTCGGCGAGATGCGGGCGCATGGCCTCGGCGCCGAGCGCGCAGTTCAGGCCGATCGTGAACGGCTTGGCATGGCGCACCGAGTTCCAGAAGGCGGTCGGCGTCTGGCCCGAGAGCGTGCGGCCCGACAGGTCGGTGATCGTGCCGGAGATCATCACCGGCAGGGTGACGCCGGCCTCGCGGAACACCTCCTCGGTGGCGAAGATCGCCGCCTTGGCGTTCAGCGTGTCGAAGATCGTCTCGATGAGGATGATGTCGGAGCCGCCGTCGAGAAGACCGCGCACCTGCTCGCCATAGGCGATGCGCAATTCGTCGAAGGTCACGGCTCGGTAGCCGGGATTGTTGACGTCCGGCGACATCGAGGCGGTGCGGTTGGTCGGGCCGATGGCGCCGGCGACGAAGCGGCGACGCCCGTCCGCCGCCTCGGCGCGGATGGCGGCGCGGCGCGCCACGGCCGCGCCCTCGCGGTTCAGCTCGTAGACCACCGCCTGCATCTCGTAGTCGGCCTGCGCGATCGTCGTGCCGGAGAAGGTGTTGGTCTCCAGAATGTCGGCGCCGGCCATCGCGTAGGCGAAGTGGATGTCCTCGATGGCTTTGGGCTGCGTCAGGACGAGGAGGTCGTTGTTGCCCTGGAGGTGGCATTCGCAGGCGCCGAACCGGTCGCCGCGGAAATGCTCCTCGCCGAAACCCAGGCCCTGGATCTGCGTGCCCATCGCCCCGTCGAGGATGAGGATGCGCTCGCTGGTCGCCTTGCGCAGCGCCGTCCAGACATCGTCGCGCTGTCCGGCGGCGGAGGCGAACAGGCGGTCGCTGACGAGACTCATGGAAACCCTCGGGAAGATTGGGGGGGCGCGCCGCCGGCTCTAGCGCCGGCCGCACGCCCCATCATATAAGGAGATCCTTATATCATTCCGCAAGCCTTGGCGAGGCGGGCGTCAGGCCGGCTCGCGCGCCGCCGACTGCGCTTCCACGAGGGCATCCAGAAACCGCGCGACGCCGTTCTCCTCGTTCGTGGCGCCCGTCAGGGTGGCATGCCGGCGCACCTCGTCCGGCGCCTGCCCCATCGCCACCGACAGGCCAGCGCGCAGGAACATCGGCACGTCGTTCGGCATGTCGCCGAGGACGGCGACCTCAGCCATGGGCACCCCCATCGCCTCGGCGAGGAAGGCGACGCCATCGCCCTTGTTGGCCGACCTGGCGGTAACGTCGAGGAAGTAGACCTGCGAGCGCACCACGGTGGCGTCGGCGCCGATCTCGGCAGCAACCTCGCCTTCCAGCCGGCGCATCAGCGGATGGTCGTCGGAGACGCCGGAAATCTTGTCGGCAGCCGCCAGCCACGGCCCGAAATCCTCGACCCGTGTCGGCGCGAGGCCGGAAGCCAGGCGCTCTCGCGCGCCGTGCGGCGAGGCGTCGGCATCCTCGCGCGCCAGCCATTTCCCGGCGGCGAAGAGCCAGACCGTGACGCCGGCTGCATCCAGCATCTCCACCGCCCGCCGCGCCTCACGCTCGGGAATGCGGTGCGAGGCGATCACCGACCCGTCGCGGCGCGACAGCGCGCCGCCGTTGAAGGCGCCGATCGGCTCGTCGGTGATCTCGATCCGGCCGGCGAGATCGACGAGCCCGCTCGGTGGGCGGGCGGAGATCACCGTGAAGGCGATGCCCGCCGCCCTCGCCCGGCGGATCGCCGCTACCGTCTCGTCGGCGAGCGACTTGTCGTTGCGCACCAGCGTTCCGTCGATGTCGGATACGACGAGGCGGATGCGCGCGGCGCTCTCGGGAAGAACCGTCACTGCGGGATCTCGACATGGCCGCCGAAGCCGAAGCGCATGGCCGAGAGCAGCTTGTCGCCGAACGTGTTGTCGGAGCGCGAGCGATAGCGGGCGTAGAGCGCCGCCGAGAGGACGTGGGCCGGCACCGCCTCCTCCATCGCCGCGTCGATCGTCCAGCGCCCCTCGCCGCTGTCGGCGACCTGACCGGAGAAGCGCTTGAGATCGTGGTCGGAGGCCAGCGCGTCGGCCGTGAGATCGAGCAGCCACGACGAGACCACCGAGCCCCGACGCCAGACCTCGGCGATATCGGGCAGGTTGAGCTGGTAGCGCTCGCCCTCCGGCAGGTGCGGCGCGTTCTTCGAGTTGAGGATGTCGAAGCCCTCGGCATAGGCCTGCATCAGGCCGTATTCGATGCCGTTGTGGACCATCTTGACGAAATGGCCGGCACCGGCCGGGCCGGCATGGATATAGCCACGCTCGGCGCGATCGTCGGGCGCGTCGCGCCCGTGGGTGCGGGCGATGTCGCCATAGCCGGGCGCAAGCGCCGCGAAGATCGGGTCGAGATCGCGCACCGTCTGCTCGGGGCCGCCGATCATCATGCAGTAGCCGCGCTCGAGCCCCCAGACGCCGCCGGACGTGCCGACATCCACGTAAGCGATGCCCTTGGGCTCCAGGTCCTTCGCCCGGCGGATGTCATCCTTGTAGAAGGAGTTGCCGCCGTCGATGATCACGTCGTCCTTGGCGCAGACGCCGGCGAGATCGCGGATCGTCGCCTCGGTCGGCTCGCCCGCCGGCAGCATGACCCAGAAGACCTTGCGGCCGGAAAACTTCGAGGCGAGCTCACCGAGCGAGGCGGCGGGCACGGCGCCCTCGCCCGCCAGCGCCGTGACGGCGTCAGCCGAGCGGTCGTAGACGAGGCACTCGTGGTCGTTCTTCATCAGGCGGCGGGCGATGTTGCCGCCCATCCGGCCGAGGCCGATGATTGCGATCTGCATGAAACGTCTCTTCGATGGTGGGAAACGGGAGGCCGGCCGCCGCCTCCCGTCGGCCGCCGGCAGTGTCGGGATGGAAGACTTCAGGCGCGGCGGGCCGCGATCTGCTGCTTGGCGGCCTCGGCGATATGATCGGGGGTGAAACCGTATTTCGTCTGCAGCTTGGCGAGCGGCGCGGAGGCGCCGAAGGTCGACATGGTGATCTTGGCGCCCTTGGCCCCGGTGTAGCGATCCCAGCCGAGCGAACCCGCCTGCTCCACGGCAACACGCGCCATGATCTCCGGCGGCAGCACGCTGTCCCGGTAGGCGTCCTCCTGTTTCTCGAACAGCTCCCACGAGGGCAGCGAGACGACGCGCGACCTGACGCCTTCCGCTGTGAGTTTCTCGTGCGCGGCGAGGCAGAGCGAGACTTCGGAACCCGTGCCGATGAGAATCACCTCCGGCGTCTCGTCCGGCGATCCCGCCAGCACGTAGCCGCCCTTCCGCAGGCCATCGGCTCCCGCATATTTCGTGCGGTCGATCGTCGGCAGGTTCTGGCGCGAGAAGACGAGGCAGGTCGGCTCGTGTGTCTGCGAGATCGCGACCTTCCAGGCTTCCACCGTCTCGTTGGCGTCGCAGGGGCGGATCGTGTTGAGGCCGGGGATGGCGCGGAGCGAGGCCAGGTGCTCGATCGGCTGGTGCGTCGGGCCGTCCTCGCCGACGCCGATCGAATCATGGGTGAAGACGAAGATCGTCGGCACTTCCATGATCGCGGCGAGGCGAATGGTCGGGCGCATGTAGTCGGAGAAGACGAGGAAGGTGGCGGTGAAGGAGCGCAGGTACGACAGCGCCATGCCGTTGGCGACCGCGCCCATCCCGTGCTCGCGAATGCCGAAATGCAGGTTGCGCCCGCCATAGGACCCCGCTTCGAAGGAGCCGGCGCCCTCGAACGTCAGCTTCGTCTTCGTCGAGGGGGCCAGATCCGCCGAACCGCCGATGAGAAAGGGGACCTTCTCGGCGATGGCGTTCAGCACCTTGCCGCCGGCATCGCGCGAGGCGACGCCCTTGGCGTCCGCCTCGAAGCTCGGCAAATCAGCGTCCCAGCCCTTCGGCAGCTTGCCCTGCCGCATCAGGTCGATCTCGTCGGCGAGATCGGGATGCGCCTTGCGATACGAGGCGAAGTTGCGCTCCCACTCTTCGCGCAGTGGCCGGCCGCGCCCCGCGACCGCCGCCTGGAAGGCCTGCGTCACGCTTTCGGGAACGCGGAAGCTCTCGCTTTCCGGCCAGCCGTAGGAGCGCTTGGCGGCCTTCACGTCCTCGGCGTCGAAGGCCTCGCCATGGGCCGCCGCCGTGCCCTGCTGCTTCGGCAGGCCGTAGCCGATGATGCTGTCGACGACGATCAACGTCGGCCGGTCGTCGGTCTCGCGGAACTCGGCGATCGCCTTCGCGATCGCCTCGGCGTCGTTGGCATCCGCGACGTGGAGCGTCTTCCAGCCGTAGCCGCGGAAGCGCTCGGCGACGTCCTCGGAGAAGGCGAGCTCGGTGTTGCCCTCGATCGAGACGTGGTTGTTGTCGTAGATCCAGCAGAGGTTGGACAGCTTGAGGTGCCCGGCGAGCGAAGCCGCCTCGCTGGCGACGCCCTCCATCAGGTCGCCGTCGCCGCAGAGCACGTAGACGTCGTGGTCGAAGACCGTCGCCTCCGGCCGGTTGTAGTGCGCGGCGAGATAGCGCTCGGCGATGGCCATGCCGACCGAGTTGCCGCAGCCTTGGCCGAGCGGCCCGGTGGTGGTCTCGACGCCGGTGGTCATCCGGTATTCGGGGTGGCCGGGGGTCTTGGAGCCCAGCTGACGGAACTGCTCGATGTCCTCCAGCGACACCGCCGGCTTGCCGGTCTTAGCGCCGTCGGCGTCGATTTCCTTGACGCCCGCCAGATGCAGCAGCGCATAGAGCAGCATGGAGCCGTGGCCGACCGAGAGCACGAAGCGGTCGCGATTCGGCCAGTCCGGCTGATCGGGATCGGTGCGCAGGAAGCGCGACCAGAGCGTATGGCCGACCACGGCAAGACCCAGCGGCGCGCCGACATGGCCAGAATGGGCCTTGAGCACGGCATCCATCGCCAGCGTGCGGATCGTGTCGACGGCCAGCTGACCGGAAGCATCGCCGGCCTCGCCGGTGTCGTGGGGGGAAACGGATTTGACCGCGCTCATCGGATCGTCCTCTTCGCGTCTCGTCGGGCCCGGCCTTGCGGGGATCGAAAGGAAAGGGCCGGCCGCACTGGTTCGGCGCGGGCGCTTCCCCGTCCGGGATGATCGCGGCGCCGAACTGACTGGCTCCTATGGTGGAGCGCGGCTTCGTCATGTCGATGGGGCAGCCCCGCCGAAATATTAAGGCTTGCCGCCTTTACCCGCTGTCGCATATGGAAACATGAATTAAGAAGTCATGATTTGACGAGCGCGGTGCGCGGCCCCATCGACATGGGGAAGGCCTCGGCCTTCCAGCCGCATCCCTGGCCCCGCTCGGCTGTGGAAGGTTCGCCATGAAGGCACTGTCATTCCGGGGTCCCATGGCGGACCGCATGATCCGCGGCCGTCGAGGCATCCTCGCGGTCGCCGCCGCGATCCTGCTTGCCTCAGGCGCGATCGCGTCCGCGCAGGAGGCAGGCTTCGGAGCGCCGGCCACCGTCGCGCCCGTGGCCCCGGCCCCTGTCGCGCAGCCCGCTGTGCCCTCCGCCTCGGAGGCGCCTGCCGCACCGCCGGCCTCAAACCCCTCTTCTGCGGCCGCGCCGGCGATGGCCCCATCGTCCCCCGCCCTCGTCGGCGCACCGCAGGAGACCGCGCCCGCCGCCGCCCCGTCGCTCGAAGTCACGAGCCCCATCGAGGCCGGCGAGGTCCCCGCCGCTGACGAAGCGCCCGCCGCCACGGGCGCGTTGCCGCACGACCTGTCGCCTTGGGGCATGTTCCTCGCCGCCGACTACGTCGTGAAGGCGGTGATGCTGGGCCTCGCCTTCGCCTCGCTGGTGACGTGGACGATCTGGCTCGCCAAGGTGCTGGAACTGGCCGCCGCCAAGCGCCGGGCGCTGGCAGGTGTCAAGCGTCTCGGCTCGACCGCCGGCCTGCCGGCGCCGGACGGGCTGGACGCCGCCGGCTGGCGGCGCGGTCCGGTGGCCGCGCTCGTGCGGGCCGCCGTGGAGGAACGGGCGAAATCGGCCGACCTGCCGGCCGACGGCGTGAAGGAGCGCGCGGCCGCCGCGCTGCACCGGATCGAGGCGCGCGCCGGACGCAGGATGACACGCGGCACCGGCCTTCTCGCCACGATCGGCTCGACGGCACCCTTCGTCGGCCTGTTCGGGACGGTCTGGGGCATCATGAACTCGTTCATCGGCATCAGCCAGGCCAACACGACCAACCTCGCCGTGGTTGCCCCCGGCATCGCCGAGGCGCTGCTCGCCACCGCCATCGGCCTCGTCGCGGCCATCCCCGCGGTCATCATCTACAACGTATTCGCCCGCGCCATCGCCGGCTACAAGGCGGTGCTCTCGGACGCCTCGGCCGGCGTCCTCCAGCACCTGTCGCGCGATCTCGACCGGGCGAAGTTCGCGGCGCGCCCGGCGGGCGGGCGTCCCTCGCTGCAGGCGGCGGAGTAATCCCGTGGGGGTCAGTCTCAAGTCCGGCGACGACGACGACACCGGCGAAGTCGCCGACATCAACGTCACGCCCTTCATCGACGTCGTGCTGGTGCTGCTCATCATCTTCATGGTGGCGGCCCCCCTCTCCACCGTCGACGTGCCGGTGGACCTGCCGGTCTCGAACGCGCGCCCGCAGGAACGCCCGGACGAGCCGCTCTATCTGACCGTGCAGGACGACCTCAACCTCGTGATCGGCGAGGAGCCGGTGTCGAAGGAAACGCTGCGTGCCGTTCTCGACGCTCGCACCGGGGCCAACCGCGAGGAGCGCATCTTCCTGCGCGCCGACGGGGCCGTCGCCTATGGCGACCTGATGGAAGTCATGAACGCGCTGCGCGATGCCGGCTATCTGAAGATCGCGCTCGTCGGCCTCGAGAACGCCGCGCCCGGGAGCGCACCCGCCGCCGCGCCTTCGTCCGCCGCTCCCGCCGGATCGCCGCCGCAGCCATGAGCACCGCCAACCCGCAGGATTGGGAGAAGCCCGGCGGCTGGCTGGGCGGAATGCGCTGGGGCGTCGCGGCGCTGGCCGTGTTGACCGCACATGCGGCCGCCGCCTGGTTCTTCGTGCAGATGCCGCCCGTCGCCGCGCCGCCGCAGGGCGTGCCGGAGGCGCCGATCTTCATCGACCTCGCGCCCCCCGCCGAAGCCGCGCCGGCCGCGCCCGCCGTCGAGACGCCGCCAACCGAGGCCGAGCCGGTGCCGGAGGCCGTGCCACCAGAGCCGGTGCCGCCCGAGCCCACGCCGGAGCCGCAACCCGAGCCCGAGCCGCAGGTGACGCCGCCGCCCGAACCGCTTCCGCCCGAACCGCCCCCACCAGAGCCAGTACCGGAGCCCGTTCCGCCGCCGCCCGAGCCCCTGCCGCCCGAACCGGTGGTACCCGAGCCGTTGCCGCCCGAACCGGTCGTGCCAGAGCCCGTGGTACCCGAGCCGCCACCCGAGGTGCCGCCGCCGGAGCTGCCGTTGACCGAGCAGCCTGCGGAGGCCGTCATCAACGCGCCGGTTCCGCGCGCCCGTCCGGCCCCGCCGCCGGAGCCGCAGGTAACCGAGCGTCGTCGGCCGCCGGAGCAACGGGAGACACCGGTTCGGCGCGAGGTCAGGCCGCGCGTCGAGCGCAAGGCCGCGCCGCCGCCCTCTCGCGCTTCAACCGCGAGCGCCGCCGCAAATGCCTCACAAGGTGCCAAGCCGAGGGTTTCGGCCAACGACGAGCAACGTTGGCGTGCGCAGCTCAACGCTCGCGTACGCCGGTTCACGCGGTCGATCCGCGGTTCGGGGACGGCCACGGTGGCATTCCGGGTCACCGCCAGCGGGGCGGCGACGGGCATCCGGCTGGTCTCCTCGTCGGGGAATGCGATGGTCGATCAGGCCGCCCTGTCGGTCGTCCAGCGGGCCAGCCCGTTTCCGCCCAACCCGAGCGGAGAAGCGACGAACGTGACGATCCCCATCCGCTACAAGTGATCGGAGCGCTTGGGGATCGGGCGGGCTCGTCCCCGCGCTCTCTGCCGGTCCGCCGTTCCTACCTGATCTCAGCCTACGCGAAACGTGCGTCGGCCTCGTCGAGACGCCCTCGGATCTGCGTCACCTCCAGCGTCTCGTCCGGGGTGCAATTGGCGTAGGTCAGCTTTTCGCCCGCCTTCACCGGCCGTGTCACCCGCGCCTGCTCGGCCAGACCCAGCGGCAGTCCACGCGCGGCGCGCGCCTCGGTCCAGGTCATCGCGAAGCCGCGATACTGGGTCTCGCCAATGCGCCCGAGCGTCTCGCCTGCCGCCAGATCGCGCTTGGCCACCGCGATGCATTCGGCCACCGGCCGCTCCAGCGGCTCCATGTGCGGCGTGCCCTTCATCACCGCGTGAAGCGCCGAGAGCGGCACCTCGATCGAGGTCAGGTGGAAGGGCCGATAGAGCGCGAAGCAGGGGCCGGGTCCGACTTTCAGATCGGCGATGCGCTCAAGCACGCGCGGATGGCGCGGCTTGACGATGCAGAAGACGCCGGGTGCGACGCCCCGCCCGATCGAATAGTCGACGCAGCCGGGCTTCGACAGGATGCCGCCGTCCTCTCGCGTGCAGAGAACCTGCGCCAGATCCTCGGACGTGGCATTCGGCCCGTGCATGCCGGGAACGTCGGGCACGAGGCCGGTAGCATTGGCGATGGCGGTCATCTCCACCATCGTCTTCGAGCCGTCGACGAACTCGACGAGCATGCGCGCGTTCATCTGGCGCCGCGCCGCCTCCTCCTCGTAGTCGGCAGGCACGGCGTTGAAGTCGAGCGGGTTGTTCTTGCCCTTGCCGGCCGCCACGATGTCGAGTCCGAGCGACTGGGCGAGGCCGATGAGTTCGAGCGTCGCATGCGGCTCGTCGCCCGCCGCACCCGTGTAGACGACCCCGGCGCGTTTGGCCTCGGCCGCGAGATAGCGCCCGATCGTGATGTCGGCCTCGACGTTCAGCATCACCACGTGCTTGCCGTTGCGAAACGCGTCGAGCGCGATGCGGGTGCCCGCGCTCGGGCTGCCCGTGGCGTCGATCACGACGTCGATCCGCCCCGCGGCGCAGAAGGTGCGGAAGTCCTCGACCAGCGCCACGCGCCCCGCCTCGATCGCGGCGTCGACCGCAGCCGGCGTCCCGGCGCGCGCCACGTCCGCCGCGTCGTAGCCGGCAAAGGCGAGCGTCTGCGTCGCCTTGTCGGGCTTCGAGGTCGACACCGCGCCGAGCCGCACGCCCGGCATCAGCAGAAGCTGCACCATGAGATCGGTGCCCATCTGGCCCGCGCCCGCCAGCCCGACGGTGACGGGACCGTTGCGCTCTGCATAGGCCAGGAGTTCGGCGGCGAGCCCGACCTTCGCGATGCTGTTCATGTGCCTGACGCCTTCCCGATCCCGATGCCCTTGGCGACGCCGGAGACCGACGCCATGAGGGCTTTGGCGGCAGGGATAGTGGGTCTTGGGCGAGGGGATCAACAGCCAAGGCGCAAACTCTGCCGAAGAAAACCGGTCCACCTGCGACGCGGACCGCCCATCGAACCGTTTGAAAAGCCTCCCTCCCCGCCTATGCTCTCGTCTTCGACCCCTTCTTCCTTCGATTCCCGGCCGGTTCGCCATGCGCATGCTTCTCGTCGAGGACAATGAAGGCCTCGGCGACGCCGTGAACCGGCATCTGCGCAATGCCGGCCATTCCGTCGAATGGGTGCGGTCAGGCGAGGACGCGCTGGAGGCCTGCGCCCATGAGCGCTTCGACGCCGTCATCCTCGATTTGACGCTGCCCGGCCGCGACGGGCTGTCGGTGATCGCCGAGTTGCGGCGCGCCCGCTCGGCCGTGCCGGTGCTGGTGGTCACCGCGCGCTCGGAGATCGACGACAAGATCAGCCTCCTGGATCTCGGCGCCGACGACTATCTGGTGAAGCCGTTCGACCTGCGAGAGCTCGAGGCCCGTCTGCGCGCGCTGCTGCGCCGTCCCGCCGGGCAGACCACGAGCGTCGGCGTCTTCGGTAATGTCGCCGTCGATCTCGCCGGCCATGCGGTGACGGTGGCGGGCCGCTCGGTGGATCTCGGCCGCCGCGAGTTCCGGCTGCTTGAGATCCTCCTCTCGCGGCCCGGCGCCGTCGTGCAGAAGGAGCAGCTGATGGCGCAGCTCTTCTCCTTCGACGAAATGGTTTCGACCAACGCGCTCGAACTCTACGTCTCGCGCCTGCGCCGCAAGCTGGAGGGCTCTTCCGTCGAGATCGGCACCGTGCGCGGCGCCGGCTATGTCGCGCGGGTCCGCGATGCCGGCTAGGGCGGTGTCGATCCGCCGGCGCATCCTCGTCGCCGCGACGGGGCTGCTCCTCCTCGCCGCGCTCGCGCTCGTCGCCTTCATCGGCGACTATGCCGCCCGCGCCTCGGACCGCGCCTTCGACCGCCTGCTCGCGGCCTCCGCGCTCACCATCGCCGGCGCCGTGCAGCTTGAAGAGGGCACGGTGACGGTGGAGCTGCCGCTCGCGTCCTTCGCCATGTTCTCGGGGCAGGACCGGATCTTCTATTCGGTGAAGGCCCCCTCTGGCGCGGAGGTCACAGGCTACGGCGACCTCGCGGGCGCCCTGCCGCCGGCCGCCGACGACGACGCCGTCTTCGCCGATCTCGCCTATCGCGGCGAGCCGGTGCGGGTCGCCAGCGTCGGGCGCCTCGTTTCCACCGCCGACGGCACGGGCTGGGTGACGATCCGCGTCGCCGAGACGCGCGGCGAGCGCGACGCCCTGGCGCGCGAGATCTTCGGCAACGCCATCGTGCCCGTCCTGGCGATGACGGCGCTGGCGCTGGGGCTGCTCTGGTTCGGCATCGGCCGCGTCTTCGCCCCGCTCCTGTCGCTGGAGCGGCATCTGCGCTCACGCTCGCCAGACAATCTGGCGCCGGTCGACCTGCCGGCGCCGCTGGAGGTGGCCCAGCTCGTCGGCGCGCTCAACGGCTTCATGGCGCGCCTCGCGACGGCACGCGAGCGGCTGGAATCGCTCGTTGCCGAGGCGGCGCACGAGGTCCGCACCCCCCTCGCTTCGCTGCGGGCGCAGGCCGAGGTGGCGCGCGGCGAGCGCGACGTGGCGGCGCTCCGCCGACAGGTCGAGCGGATCCACGACGGCGCGGTGCAGGCGAGCCAGCTGGTGACGCAGCTCCTGATGGACGCGACGATCTCGCACCGGCTGGAGACGAGGGCGGCGAGCGCCCCGACCTCGCTCGCCGCCGCGCTGAGGGAGGTCGTTCAGCGCCTCGACCCCGATCTCGCCGACCGCGTGACGCTGCAAGCCGACCCGGCGGCGGCGGACCTGCGGCTCGACGCCGACCGCGTGGTCCTTCGCGAGATGCTGCGCAATCTCGTCGACAATGCCCTGCGCTACAGCGACGGCCCCGTCGATCTCGACGTGGCGACGACGCCGGGCGGCCTCGTCGAAATCCGCGTCGGCGACCGAGGCCCGGGCATCAGCGACGCCGAGAGGCCGCTCGTCTTCGAGCGCTTCCGGCGCGGCGCGGCGTCGGCCGGTATCGCCGGCTCCGGCCTCGGCCTGCCGATCGTGGCGCGCGTCGTGGCGGCGCAGGGCGGCACGATCGCGCTGGAAGACCGGCCGGGCGGCGGGCTGACGGTTCGCCTGCGCCTGCCCCTGTCGGCCGAGCCGGCGGAGCGGCGGGCGCGTCCGATGGCGGCAGCGCTCGGGATCTTGGCCGTGGTGCTGGCAGGCGCCATTTCGCCGCCGACGCCCGCCCACGCGGCCGAAACCTTCTATCCCGCGCCGGACGGCACCCCCCGTGAGGTGCTGCACATCGCCGGCACCACCGACACGCCGCTCTTCGCCCCGCTCGCACAAGGCTTCCAGCGCACACGTCCGGACGTCGCGATCGCCTACGAGGAGGGCGACACGCTGCCGATCTTCGAGCGCTTCGTCGCCGGGGGATCGCCGGTTCCCGACATCCTGATGAGTTCGGCCGCCGACCTGCAGGTCAAGCTCGTCAACGACGGCCACGCGCGCCGCTACGCCTCGCCTGCCGTGGCGGCGATCCCGCCCTGGGCGACCTGGCGTTCCGAGGTTTTCGGCTTCTCCTTCGAGCCGGCCGTGATCGTCTACAACACGGCGAGCCTTGCCGAGAGCGAGGTGCCGCGCACTCACCTGGAACTCGCCGAACTGCTCGAGCGCGAGGCGTCGCGCTTTCGCGGCCGGGTCGCCACCTACGACGTCGCGCGCAGCGGCGTCGGCTATCTCCTGGCCGCGCAGGACCAGGCGATCTCGTCCTATTTCTGGCGTCTCGCCAGCGCCTTCGGGCGCACCGACGTGCGCCTCAGCGGATCGAGCCCGGCCATTCTCGACGGCCTCGCCACCGGCGAATTCGCCATCGGCTACAACATCCTGGGATCCTACGCCTTCGCCCGCCAGCAGGCCGGCGCGCCGATCGGCATCGTGGTGCCCGACGACTACGTGCTCGTGCTCACCCGCTCCATGCTCATTCCACAGGGCGCGCCGCGCCCGGATCTTGCCGAAGCGTTCCTCGACTTCACGCTCTCGCCGGCCGGACAGTCGATCCTCGCTGGCGCCGCCGCGCTCGGATCGGTGGTGCCGGGCTCGGCCGGTCGCTGGACGAGCGAGAGCATCGCGGCGCTCGGTCGCGGCGCGGTGCAGCCGATCGCGCTCAGCCCCTCGCTGCTCGTCGGCCTCGACCGGCAGCGCCGCGCCCGCTTCCTCGACACCTGGCACGAGATCGTCTCGCCCCGCGTGCCCGACCCGCCGGGAGCCGACGCACCGCCCGTTCGCCCGTGACAGGTTTTTGACAGGTCCGCCGCGCTAGGGTCGCGCCCGACGGCCGGGAGGCTTGGCGAGCAGTCATGGAACGAGGGCAATGCGGCTTTCACCCGAAGGGGTTGGGGCCGCTCCGGTGCGGAAAGGTCTGGAGGGATCGTCCGCAGCGGTTTACCCGATCATTCGTTCGTGGTCTCTTCACGCGATGACTCCGCCGTTCAACGAATATCGGCGTAGCCATTCCTCGGGAGGACCACCATGAAGACCCTATTGCTCGGCGCCATCTTCGCCGCCGGCCTCGTTTCCACGAGCGCTTTCGCCCAGACCGCCAGCTATGAAATCATGGCGCCGGCCTCGCCGGGCGGCGGCTGGGACCAGACGGCCCGCGCCATGCAGAACGTCATGCAGGAAGCCAAGATCGCCGGCGACGTGCAGGTGGTCAACGTTCCCGGCGCCGGCGGCACGATCGGCCTCGCCCAGTTCGTCTCCGCCAAGTCCGGCAATCCGGAAGCCCTGCTCGTCGGCGGCTACGTGATGGTCGGCGCGATCCTCACGAACAACTCCCCCGTCAGCCTCGACGACGTGACGCCGATCGCGCGCCTCACCGGCGAAACCGAGGCCGTCGTGGTGCCGGCCGCATCGCCGTTCCAGACGATCGGCGACCTCGTCACCGCGATGAAGGCCGATCCCGGCGCGGTGGCGATCGCCGGCGGCTCGGCCGGCGGCACCGACCACATCGCGGCCGGCCTCATCGCGCAGGCCGCCGGCGTCGATCCCAAGCTGATCAACTACATCGCCTTCTCGGGCGGCGGCGAAGCGCTCGCCGCGATCCTCGGCCAGCAGGTCGCGGCCGGCATTTCCGGTTACGGCGAGTTCGAGTCGCAGATCAAGGCCGGCACGCTGCGCCTCCTCGCCACCACGGGCGACGAGAAGGTGCCAGGCACCGAAGCCCCGACGCTGAAGGAAGCCGGGCTCGACGTCTCGCTGCAGAATTGGCGCATGGTCGCCGCCGCGCCCGGCATCTCGGCCGAGCAGCAGGCCGCCATTACGGCCGACATGGAGAAGCTCTCGAAGTCGCCGGAGTGGCAGGCCGTGCTCGAGCGCAACAACTGGCAGGACACGTTCCTCGCTGGCGACGCGTTCAAGACCGAGTTGGCCAAGAACGTCACCGACACGAAGGCGGTCCTCACCGCGATCGGCCTCGTTCAGCAATGAGCGAGCGGCTCGACCAGGAGATCCAGCATCGCCGCCCCGATCGGGCGGCGATGGCCATCGGCGTGGCGCTCGGCGTTCTCGGGCTGCTCGTCGGCTGGGACGCGAGCCATGTCGGCGGCGGCGCCTATGCCCGCGTCGGCCCGGCGACCTTTCCCTATGTGATCGCCCTCGCCCTCGTCGGCCTCTCGGTCTGGACCGTGATCGAAGCCTGGCGCGGCAAGTTTCCCGAGCGCGACCACGACGAGATCGGCCCGATCATCTGGATCGTCGGCGGCCTCTCGGCACAGCTGATCCTCCTCAACACCGCCGGCTTCGCGATCGCCACCGGGCTTCTCTTCGCCGCGACGGCGCGGGCCTTCGGCAAGCGCGAACTCTGGATGACGATCCCGATCGGCATCCTTCTCAGCCTCGGCATCTGGCTGGTCTTCACGCAGGTCCTGCGGCTCGCCCTGCCCCGTGGTCCGCTGGAAAACCTCGTCCTCGGCCTGTTCACCTGAGACTGCCGGCGCCCCGGCCCGTCCGGAGCCCCGCCTGCCTTCCCGTTCCGTCCGGTGCGCGCGCCGGTCGCGTTCCCTCCTGACGACGGGTCCAGCCCATGGATACATTCGCACTGCTCGGGCAAGGCCTCCTGACGGCCGCCCAGCCGATGAACCTTCTCTACGCGCTGATCGGCGTGACGCTCGGCACCGCCGTCGGCGTGCTGCCCGGCATCGGCCCGGCGCTGACGGTGGCGCTGCTGCTGCCCGTCACCTACCAGCTCGACGCGGCCGGCTCGCTCATCATGTTCGCCGGCATCTACTACGGCGGCATGTACGGCGGTTCGACGACCTCGATCCTCCTCAACACGCCCGGTGAGAGCGCCTCGATCATCACCGCGCTCGAGGGCAACAAGATGGCCCGCGCGGGCCGAGGCGGCCCCGCGCTCGCCACCGCCGCCATCGGCTCCTTCGTCGCCGGCTTGATTGCGACGCTGGGTCTGGCCTTCCTCGCGCCCGTCATCGTCTCCTTCGCGCTCTCCTTCGGCCCGGCCGAGTATTTCGCGCTGATGATCCTCGCCTTCGTCACCGTCTCGGCCGCCTTCGGCGACTCGGCGCTGCGGGGCCTGACCTCGCTGGCGCTCGGCCTGACGCTCGGCCTCGTCGGCATCGACCTGCAGACGGGACAAGCCCGCCTCACCCTGACGGCGGCCGCCAAGACCTTCCGCACGCTGGCCGCCGATCCCACCGCGGCGCTGGCGCCGGTCTACGGCGCGTTCGCCTCCTTCTTCGGCGGCATCTCGGCCAATCTCCTCGACGGCATCGAAGTGACGACGCTGGCCGTGGCGCTCTTCGCCATCGGCGAGGCGCTCGTCGTGGCAGCGGCCGGCGCGCGCATGCCCGACAAGATCGAGGCGGTGAAGGGTTCGCTCTGGATGACGAAGGAGGACTGGAAGCGGTCCTGGAAGCCCTGGCTGCGCGGCACGGCGGTCGGTTTTCCGATCGGCGCGATGCCGGCCGGCGGCGCCGAGATCGGCACCTTCCTCTCCTATTCGATGGAAAAGAGCCTGTCGAAACACCCGGAAGAGTTTGGCCACGGTGCCATCGAGGGCGTCGCGGGACCGGAGGCCGCCAACAACGCCTCGGCCGCCGGCACGCTCGTGCCGCTGCTGACGCTGGGCCTGCCGACCTCGGCGACCGCCGCGATCATGCTCGCCGCGTTCCAGCAGTTCGGACTGCAGCCCGGTCCGCTCCTCTTCATCACATCGCCGCAGATCGTCTGGGGCCTCGTCGCCAGCCTTCTCATCGCCAACCTGATGCTGGTGGTGCTCAACCTGCCGTTGATCGGTCTGTGGGTGCGCTTGCTGACGATCCCGCGCCCCTGGCTCTATGCGGGCATCCTCGTCTTCGCGACGCTGGGCTGCATCGGCGCCAACCCGTCCTCGGTCGAACTCGGCATGCTGCTCGCCTTCGGTCTGCTCGGCTACATGCTCCGTCGCTTCGGCTATCCGATCGCGCCGGTGGTGGTCGGCCTGATCCTCGGGCCGATGGCCGAGCAGCAGCTGCGCCGGGCCCTGGCGATCAGCCAGGGCGATCCGAGCGTGCTGGTGCATTCCTGGCTGGCCATCGCGCTGCTGACGCTCGCCGCGCTGGCGCTGTTCGTGCCGATGATCCTGCGGGCCCGCGGACGCGGCAAGCTTCTCGCCGCCATGGCGTCCGACGAGGACTGACCGCAGGCGACGAAGTCGGCTATCGACCGGCTATCGAAACGCAAAAAGGGACGGTCGCCGAGCGACCGTCCCTTTTTTATTTACGACTCCTAACGCGGAGCCCCCGATCCTTCAGCCCTGGCTGATGCCATAGAAGGCGTCCGCGTCGATGCCGGCGGCCTTCAGGGCCGAGCGGGACGGACGCTTGCCGGCCTCGGCGGCCGCGGCGCAGGATGCAACGCCGCCAAACGTGTCGGTGAAGGAGCGGATCTGGCGGCCGAACTGGCGAAAGCGGCTGGGCTGGGTGGTCATCGGGTGAATCCTTTGGGTCGCTGGTCTTCGTTGACCTCAAGATGGTCGCTTGCTCCTCAGATCGGAAGTCGGGAAACTGCCGGCCCTGCCATGCACCTTGCGCATGTCTCATCGGTTTCGTTGGTAAAGGACGGGTTGCCGTCGCAGCTCATACAATGGGCACAGCGGCCACTCCGTCGCCTTCCGGCGAATTTGATGACATCGGTTGGAACCTTGGGGGAGGACGCGCGCTTACGAGCGGGGATGTGCAGCCTGAGGCTGCGAAGGTGCTGGAGTCGGGTCTTGGATATCGTCACCTCGCAGATGCTGCGCCGCGCGCTGCCGCTGTTCACGGCGCTTGCCGTCAGCGTCCTCATCCTCACCGTCTCTTCGATCCTCTATCTCGGCCGCGAGATCTTCGTTCCCTTCGCGCTGGGGATTCTTCTCTCGTTCATTCTGGCGCCGATCGTCATCGGGTTGCAGCGGATGCGGGTGCCGCGCATCCTTGCGATTTCCGGCGCGATCACCTTCGCCTCCGTGGTGATCCTGGCGCTGGGCTTCGTCATCGCCATGCAGGTCACCTCGCTCGTCGGCGAGATCCCGTCCTACCGCATCACGGTGCAGCAGAAGCTCGAGAACCTGTCGCAATCGGCGCAGGCACAGGGCGACGGTCCCTTCGCGCGCGCCGCGCGCGCCCTCGAAGACATGGCTGCCGACATCCAGCAGCTCGGCGCACCTGCGCCCGCCGAGACCACGGGCGCCGCTGCGCCGCGCGAGCCCATCCCCGTCGTCGTCCAGAGCGAGCAATCGATCATCGACACGGTGACCACCGTCGTCACGCCGCTGCTTCACCCCGCGGCGACGCTCGGCGTCGTCATTATCTTCGCGATCTTCATTCTCCTGCAGCGCGAGGACCTTCGAAACCGCTTCATCCGCCTCGCCGGCACCGACGATCTCCAGCAGACCACCGCGGCGATCGACGATGCCGCCAAGCGCCTGTCGAAGCTTCTCCTGTTTCAGCTCGGCGTGAACACGGCCTTCGGCATCATCACCGGCTGCGGTCTCTGGTTGCTCGGTGTCCCCTCGCCGTTTCTCTGGGGCATTCTCGGCGGTATCTTGCGCTTCATCCCCTATGTCGGCGGCATCGTCGGCGCCGGCCTGCCGATGCTGCTAGCCTTCGCGGTGGATCCCGGCTGGAGCATGGTGATCTGGACCGCCGTCCTCTTCCTCGGCGCCGAGGCCGTCCTCTCGAACGTCGTCGAGCCCGTGCTCTACGGTCACTCCACAGGCCTGTCGCCGGTGGCGATCCTCTTGGCCGCCACCGTCTGGGCGCTGCTTTGGGGTGCGGTCGGCCTCATTCTCGCGACACCGCTGACGATCTGCCTCGTGGTGATGGGCCGCCACGTGCCGCGCCTCGCCTTCATCGACGTGATGTTCGGCGATCGACCCGCTCTCTCGCCGGCGCAGATTTTCTACCAGCGAATGCTGGCCGGAGCACCGCAGGAAGCGGCTGATCAGGCGCGCGAGTTCCTGCGCGAACGCGAGCTCGCGACCTATTACGACGAGGTGGCGCTCGAAGGATTACGCATCGCCCACGAGGATGTCGCACGCTTCGCCGTCAAGGACGATCGGCTCGATACGCTGAGAGCCTCGACCCTGGAGCTGGTGGACGATCTCGCCAACGTGCGCACGTCCGCCACCAAGCGCGGCTCCAAGCACCTGACGGCGGAAGCCGCCGCCGCCGTCGATGCGGCCGGCCCCGACCAGCAGATCACGCGCGTCGTGCAGCGCGCCGAGGATCTGAGGCCCGAATGGCGCGGCAAGACGCCGGTCATCTGCATCTCCGGCTTCAACGCACTCGATCAGGCGGTGACGGCGATGCTCTCGCAGGTGCTCGATCGGCATGGGCTGGGTTCGCGCCACGTCACGCTGCGGGAGTTGCAGGAAACGCCGCCGACGGCCGAGGATGCACGCGAGGTCGCACTCGTCTGCCTGTCCTTCATCGAGCCGCTGTCGACCGTGCATTTGCGACAGGCGGTGCGTCGGGTTCACCGCGTGGCACCAAAGGCGCGCATCCTCGTCGGCATCTGGCGCCAGCGCGACCCCGCCATGCTGCGGGAGCTGAAACGCCGCGTTCATGCCGACGCACTCGTCACCACGCTGAACTCGGCCCTGGCCGCGGCGCTCGAGATGTCGGGCCAGCGGATGGTTCCTGCTCCCAGCGCCGAGCCGAAGAAGCCGGACCCGGCCGATGCGACACGCGTCGAATCGGCGGCGGTGCCCGCCTGATCTGCCGCCTGACGGCGAGCGGCAATCGGTTGCCAGCTGTATCGTGGGGTCGGGCCGATCGCTCATACCGTCGCCACGGATGCCGGATGGATCCATAGCGGCGACCCGGACCCTAATTCGGTCCCTTTCACCCCGCATGGGCAGGGCGGGACAGCGACGGGTGCGAATTCCAAATCTCTGTTGCGCACCAACCCTTTCGCATCGGGCCTGAGTGCGGGTAGATCGAGCGTTCCGTCGACGCGGCGCGTTCAGGGGAAGAATCGGGCATGGGGCATGACGTTCGATCGCAGGAGAGGGACGGCCGGAGCATTGCGCTACGGTCCCGCTCGATCCGGCTGGCCGCACTTGCCCTGCCCTTCCTGACGCTGGCCGGCTGCACCACGATGGGTGCAGGGCTGGAGGAAACCGCCGCAACCGCCGATCTGCAGACCGGCTTCCTACCGGGCCAGAGCCGCCAGCCGGTCTCGTTCGAGACCGTGCAGGGCAACGACCCGCAATCGACGATCGGCAAGTCGCAGCATCCCAAGATTCTCGCCGCCTATGGCGGCGCCTATTCCGACCCCAAGCTCGAGTTGATGTTGGCCGGGATCGTCGGCAAGCTCGGCGCCGTGTCGAGCGATCCCGGCCGCGCCTACAAGATCACCGTGCTGAATTCGCCCAACATCAACGCCTTCGCGCTGCCGGGGGGCTATCTCTACGTGACGCGCGGTCTTCTGGCTCTCGCCAACGACTCGGCCGAGGTCGCCGCCGTGCTCGCCCACGAGATGGGCCACGTGAAGGCCAATCACGGGATCGAACGCCAGCAGCGCGAAGAGGCGGCGGAACTCGCTGGCCGCGTCGTTTCCGAGGTCCTGTCGAGCGATACGGCCGCACGCGCGGCGCTGGCTCGCGGGCGGCTGAACCTCGCGAGTTTCTCGCGCAATCAGGAACTGCAGGCCGACGAGATGGGCATCAAGCAGACGGGCGATGCCGGCTACGATGCCTACGCGGCCGCGCGCTTCCTGAAGACGATGGATTCCTTCTCCTCGTTCCGCAACGCCTTCCAGGCCAACAACCCCAATCTCGATTTTCTAGCCTCTCACCCGGCCGCGCCGCAGCGCGTCGAGCTGGCGCGCCGTCATGCCTCGGTCTTCGGGCCGGAGGGTTCGGGCGCCACCGACCGCGACCGCTACCTGTCGGGCATCGACGGCATGCTCTTCGGCGACACCGCTTCGGAAGGCTACGTGCGCGGCCGCTCCTTCTATCATCCGGGCCTCGGCATCACCTTCGCCGTGCCGGAGGGCTTCTCGATCGACAACACGGCCGAGGCGGTGCTCGCGACCGGCCCCGGCGACGTCGCGGTGCGCTTCGACGGCATCGCCATTCCCGAGCGCACCAGCCTCGTCGACTACATCCAGAGCGGCTGGGTCGGCGGGCTTGATGCCACAACGATCCGCCCGTTCAGGATCGGGACGCTCGATGCCGTCGCGGCGCAGGCCTCCGGCGGTTCCTACGTCTTCAACGTGACGGTGGTTCGGGTGGGCGGACAGGTCTATCGCTTCCTCACCGCCCTCCCCGCCGACAATGCCGCACGCCTGCCGGGCATTGCCACGAGCATTGCCGACTCGTTCCGCCTGCTCGGGCCATCCGAGCGCGAGCAGTTGAAGCCGCTGCGCATCCGCATCGTCACTGCGCGTGCCGGCGATACGGAAGCGGCACTCGCGGCCAAGATCCAGGGCGTCGATCGGAAGGTCGAGATGTTCCGCCTGCTCAACGATCTTGAAGGCGTCAGCACGGTATCGGTGGGCACGCGCTATAAGATCGTCGCTGAGTAACGCACGACCGAACGTCGGATACGAAAAAGGGCTGCACGATGCGGCCCTTTTTCGTCGTCACAGGCTTTGCTGAGGATCAGGCGACGAAAGCGGCTTCGTCCGGGTTCGACTGCAGGAGAGCGGCGCGCAGCTTCTCGAGCGCACGGGTCTCGATCTGGCGCACGCGCTCCTTCGAGATGCCGAGCTTCGAGCCGAGCGCTTCCAGCGTCGCGCCATCATCCTGCAGGCGGCGCTCGCGGATGATCTTAAGCTCGCGCTCCGACAACACGTCGAGCGCGGACCGCAGCCACACGACGCGGCGCTCGTCGTCGATCGAGGCCGATACCATCTCGTCCGGCAGCGGATCGTTGGAGACGAGGAAGTCTTGCCGGTCGGCGGAGCCCGACTCGTCTTCCATCAGCGGGGCGTTCAGTGAGGAGTCGGGGCCAGACAGGCGCGAGTCCATCAACGCCACGTCGCTCTCGGACACCTTCAGCGCCGTGGCGATCTCGCGGTACATGGCCGTGCCCGACAGGCTTTCGGAACCCTGGCTGAGACGGGCACGCAGGCGACGCAGGTTGAAGAAGAGCGCCTTCTGGGCCGAGGACGTGCCGCCGCGAACGATCGACCAGTTGCGTAAGATGTAGTCCTGAATCGAGGCCCGGATCCACCACGTCGCGTAGGTCGAAAAACGTACTTCGCGCTCCGGCTCGAAGCGGGCGGCGGCTTCGAGGAGGCCCACATGACCTTCCTGGATCAGGTCGTTCATCGCCAAGCCGAAATGGCGGAACTTCGAGGCCATCGAGATCACGAGGCGCATATGCGCCGAGGTGATCTTGTGCAGCGCTTCCTGGTCCCGGTTCTCCTTCCAGCGCACGGCCAGCTCGTACTCTTCCTCCCGCTGCAGGTAGGGAGCGGCCATTGCGGCCTGGATGAGGTGACGGCGGGTGGATTGAGACTTCATGGCGCGGACCTTCCGAAGACGTCGGGACACTGATGATCCGAACGCCGGATGGCTCGTGGCCGGGGCGCTCATGTCGGTAAAACACCGCGCGCGACCAAACGTTCCCGTTGAAGGAAACTTTTTCGCCGAATGTAGGCAGAAAACCGAAAAAGCAAGAGAACGAGGGAGATACGGGGAGCAGTGCTCGAACCCGCCGGACTGTTCTATCAGCCGTTGCATCATAAGAAAAGCCGGCCGTCGAGGACGGCCGGCTCTGTCATTGCAAATTCATGCGGCCGGGCGATTCAGCTCGGCGCAAGAGGCTCAGGCCGCTTCTTCCTGTGCCGGAACGACTTCGACCTCGGTCTCGCCCTCGGCGTCTTCCTCGTCCTCTTCCAGCGACTTGGCGGTGCGCTTGGGACCCTTGTTGAGGTTGGTCTCGATGAGGCGGACGGCCTCGGTTTCGCTCACCTCGTTGACCGCGGCGAGCTCGCGGGCCATGCGGCTCAACGCAGCTTCATAGAGCTGGCGCTCGGAGTAAGACTGCTCGGGCTGCGAGTCCGCGCGGTAGAGATCGCGCACCACCTCGGCGATCGAGATGAGGTCGCCCGAGTTGATCTTCGCGTCGTATTCCTGCGCGCGGCGGCTCCACATGGTCCGCTTCACCCGAGCCCGCCCCTGCACGACCTTGAGGGCGCGCTCGACGAAATCGGTCTCGGACAGCTTGCGCATGCCGACCTGCTCGGCCTTTGCGACCGGCACCTTCAGGCGCATCTTGTCCTTCTCGAAGTCGATGACGAAGAGTTCGAGCTTCATGCCCGCGACCACCTGCTCTTCGATCGCAACGATCTGGCCCACGCCGTGAGCGGGATAGACGATGCTCTCGCCGGTCTTGAAACCCTGACGCTGGGAGGTCTTCTTCTGAGTGCTCATACGCTTCATAAACTCCCTGTTGTGCAAAGCCGCGAACGCCGCTATGCACGGAACGACCGACGAGGCCGCGGATTGAGCATGCAGACCGGGTAGACCGGCCGCAGCCTGACGCCTCGCAAATCGTTTCCACGCCGATGACGAAGGCAGCGCCCAAGGGCGGCACCTGGCGTCAGCGATGATCGGGGAAGACCTTTCGGAAGCGCCGTGATTGCCGGGTCGAGCGTGAGGCTCAAGTCCGCCATTCGACTGTTGCAGAAATAATACCCTGTTTCCGAAGAAAATTCAACCGAATTGCGTATCGCCAACGCAAACGAACGGGCGCCGTCCACCGGCAAGGTGAACGACGCCCGTTTTCCGTCACTTCAATTCGTTTCCGATCCTGCCGCACGACGGGCCGGGTGGCAACCGCCGATGTACTGGCGCGTCTTTTGGGTGTCAGTCGCCCTGGCCGGGTTCGGGCGAGAAGTACTTCTCCAGCTTGCCTTCCTCGCCGTCGAGGTCCTTGGCATCGGCCGGGGCGTCGCGCTTGACCGTGATGTTGGGCCATTTCACAGCATAGTCGGCGTTCAGCTTCAACCACGCGTCGAGATGGGGCTCGGTGTCGGGCTTGATCGCCTCGGCCGGGCACTCGGGCTCGCAGACGCCGCAGTCGATGCACTCGTCGGGGTGGATCACCAGCATGTTGTCACCCTCGTAGAAGCAGTCGACGGGACAGACTTCGACGCAATCCATGTACTTGCAGCGGATGCAGTTGTCGGTGACGACATAGGTCATGGCGGGTTCCCGGGACTGGCTCGTTTCGCGGCGGTTCGGCCCGACCGCGGAACGAGACGGAATGTGATCGTTGGGGCAGTTCGGCAGGCGAACCGCGCGCGGACCGTTTTCAGCGAGGTCCGGAGATGCCGGAGGTAGCGGCTCGGCGACGCACTGACAAGGGCCGAGCGTTGCGCCGCGAGAGCCGATCGAAAAACGCGATTGCTTTCGCGCTCATCGGAGCCCGTTCGATCAGTCGTCGCCGACCGTCGCCAAGAGGCGCCCCGCCTCGCGCCGCTCGCGCTTCGTCGGGCGCCCATGCACCTCGATCGTCGGAGAGAGACGAAATCCGACGGGCCGCTTCGCTCCGGCGTCGTCGTCGTCGCCGTCCTCACCTGCGAGAGGGAGGTCGGTATCCGGACGCGGCGTCAGGTCCTCGAACAGCGTTGCCGCCTCGCTCGCCGGCCCCCGGCGCTCGCCCGGCGCCAGCACCCGCAGAACACGGATGCGCTCCTGCACGGAGATGGTGAGAACGTCGCCCGGCCGCACGATGCGCGCGGAATGTCCGACCTTCTCGCGGTTGACGCGAACCGAACCTGACAATGCGAGCTTCTGGGCGAGTGAGCGCGATTTAACGACGCGCGCGAAGAACAGCCATTTGTCGATGCGCTGTTCGAGGCCCGTCATGCGCTCTCCCTTACTTTCCCAGCTTGTCCTTCAACGCCGCCAGCTTCGCGAAAGGCGAATCGGGGTCGATCGCCTTCGGCTTATCGAACCGGCGCTCGGTGCCGGCCTTGCCAGCATCGCGCTCCGGCATGGCGTGGGGCTTGCCCGGCTTAGCCCCGGGCCGTCCCGATCCGAAACGCTCGTCGCGCGAACCGGCTTCACCACGCGGCGAACCGTCGCGCCGCTCGGATCCGCCGCCCTTGCCGCCGAAGCGCGACCGTCCCTCGCCATCCGGCCGGGCAGCACCCGGCGCCCCGCCACGACCGCCGCGTTCGTTGCGGCGTTCGCCGCCACGAGCCTCACCTGCGACGGCATCCGCCGCAGGTCGGGGTCCGCGACCAGCACCGGCACCCGCCGGGCGAGCGCCCGCCCCGCGTCCCGCACCCGGCGCACCACGTGCGTCGCGCCGTCCGCGATGCTCGGTGCGCTGGGGACGCCAGAGCTGAACCATTTTGACGGGCTCAGCGGCGGCTTCCGTGTCGGTCGGGGCGGCGGCGCCGATATCAACCGGCTCCGACGTCCCGGACTCGGGCATTGCCGCCGAAGTCTCTTCGGACGCGTCCCCGGTGAAATCATCGTCGGGGGTACCGACTTCGACCTCGTCCTGTGTGTTCGGAGCAGCATCGGACAGGATCGCATCGACCGGCCGGGGCTCGTCGACGGGAACCTCCGTCAGATCGGTCTCGTCGACCGCAGCGTCCGGCTCCATGGCCGGCGCCGTCTCCACCGCAGTCTCAACCTCGTCTGCGCCCGCATCTGACGCCGGAGCGTCGGTGGCCAGAAGAGCCGCCTCCTCCAGGATTTTCGCGTCATTCGCGGAGGCCGCTGCGGAGGCAGCCACCTTCGCCTGCTCAGCTGCAACTGCGGCCTGGTCCTGCGTCGCGATCACGGATTCGACCTCGCGCTGCGCCATGCCCTGCGAGCGATAGCCGAGGCCCTTGAGGATCTCGTCCATATCGTCGGCGGTGGCGCCGAGGATCGACATCATCGCCGGGGTCACAAGGAATTCGCGGCCGTTGAAGGCGCCGTCCGGCCGCTTGGCCGAGCCTGGCGTCCAGGCGAGCGCGGGCCGGATGAGATCGGCGAGGCGCTCGAGAATGTCGATGCGCACGGCGCGTCGCCCGAGCAGCCGATAGCCGGCGAGCGCGTAGAAGATCGGATCGAACTCGGCGTTCGGCTGTACCGAGGTGCGGCCCGTCGCCAGAAGCTGCGTCACCTCGCCGAAGCCCGGCTTGTCGCGCCCGTCATGGGCGATGCCCCAAAGAAGCGTCATCAGCGCGGCGGGTGCCGGCTTGACGAGGGCCGGCATGAAGATGTGATAGGCGCCGAAGCGCACGCCGAGACGACGCAGCGCGGCCCGCGCTTCCTGATCGAGCGAGCGCACCTCGTCCGAGACGTCGCGCCGCTGCAGCAGCCCGAAATTCTCGACGAGCCTGTAGGAGATCCCCTTGGCGGCGCCCTCGATGCTCTCGGCATCCTTCAAGTCGACCAGGGGCTTGAGCACCGTAGAGACCTGATAGGTGACGAAGCGCTCGGCGCGCTGCGCCACACGCTCGCGCGCCGGGCCGTTCAACTGGTCGTCCGCCAGGAGCACGATGCGCGGCCGCAGCGGATCCTCGCCGGCCGTCAGCATCGCCACCGGCGCGCCGAGCCAGCGCAGCAGCGCGTCGGACCCCAGCGCCAGATCGCCGTTGGGCGCGTTGAAGAAACGCTCGCCGCGCTTCTCATACTCGCTTGCGAGCGCCTTCTGGGCCGCCGCGCGAATGGCCTTGGCATCCGGACCGTCGGACTTCACGTCCGGCGTGAACCTGAAGCCCTGCAGCTCGCCCACAAGGTGCCCCTCAACGAGCACCGTGCCGTCGCCGCCGATTTCAGCTTCCATGAATGCGTTCTCTCTCAGCCGCTTCATCAAGACGCTTGTCCTGCGGTCTACGAAGCGTTTCGTCAACCGCTCGTGAAGAGCGTCCGACAATCGATCCTCGATGGCCCGGGTGTTTTCCTGCCAGTGTGTCGGATCGGCAAGCCAGCCTGGGCGGTGTGAAATGTAGGTCCAGGTCCGGATCTCCGCGATACGTTGCGAGAGCGTATCGATGTCGCCCTCGGTGGAATCGGCGCGCCGCACCTGGCTTGCCATGTAGTCCTCGGCCACCGTGCCGCGCCGCACGAGATCGGCATAGACCGAAGCGATGATCTCGGCGTGCTGGGCTGGCGCGATGCGCCGGTAGTCCGGCAGCTTGCAGGCCTCCCACAGGAGTTCGACGCTGCGCGCGTCCTTGGCCCATTTCACGACGCCCTCGTCGCGCGACAAGAACTCGAGCGCGCGCTGGTCGACCGAGGGCAGCGCACGGGCCAGCTGGTCGGTCGGCGGCAGTGCGTCAAGCGAGCGCTTCAGTGCGTCGAGCGAGGCGAAGTCGAGCTTGCGCGAGCGCCATTGCAGGACGCGCACCGGCTGGAACGTGTGGGATTCCAGATGCTCGACCAATTCCTGGGGCATCGGATCAACACGCCCGGTGACGCCGAACGTGCCGTCGCGCACGTGCCGGCCTGCACGTCCGGCGATCTGGCCGAACTCGGACGGGGTCAGCTGGCGATACTGGAAACCGTCGTATTTCCAGTCCTGCGCGAACGCGACGTGATCGACGTCGAGATTGAGACCCATGCCGATGGCATCGGTGGCGACGAGGAAGTCGACCTCGCCGTTCTGGTAGAGCTCGACCTGCGCGTTGCGGGTGCGCGGGCTGAGCGCGCCCAGCACCACCGCCGCGCCGCCGCGCTGGCGGCGGATCAGTTCGGCGATGGCGTAGACCTCTTCGGCCGAGAAGGCGACCACGGCCGAGCGGCGCGGCAGGCGTGTGATCTTCTTCGAGCCGGCGTAAAGCAGCTGCGACATGCGCGGGCGCGTCACGCACTGGATGCCCGGCAGCATCCGCTCGAGAACGCCGCGCATCGTCGACGAGCCGAGCAGCAGCGTCTCGGCGGTGCCGCGGGTGTGCAGGATGCGATCGGTGAAGACGTGCCCGCGCTCCAGATCGGAGGCGAGCTGCACCTCGTCGATGGCGACGAAGGCCGCGTTCGTCTCGCGCGGCATCGCCTCGACGGTGCAGACCTGATAGCGCGCGTTCGGCGGCTTGATCTTCTCTTCGCCGGTGATGAGCGCGACCGCGCCGACCCCCACGCGCTCGACCACCCGTCCGTAGACCTCGCGCGCCAGAAGGCGCAGCGGCAGGCCGATGACGCCCGAGGAATGCGCCACCATCCGCTCGATGGCGAGGAAGGTCTTGCCGGTGTTCGTGGGTCCGAGGACCGCGGTCACGCCGCGTCCGTCGAGCCCGCTATCGGCACGGCGCAAAGGCCGGGGGGGAAAATGCGCATCCATCATGGTCGGAGCATAGGTGGGGCCGGATGGATTAAACGCAAACGCGAAATCCTGCGTTTGCCAGGCTCTGCCACAACAAAAAGCGGCTGCGACCCAAAGGTCGCAGCCGCCTTACCCGTTCATTGCGTTGATGTCAGCGGATGTCGATCACGTCGCCCGAACGGCTGTCGATGATCACCGTCATGTCGCGACCACGACGATCGCCGCCTTCCACGCGGATGGAACGGCGCTGGCGATAGACGTCGTCGACCTCGCGCATGCCCTCGGAGCGGGCGATGCGCACCGCTTCGCGCTCGCTGATCTCGCGCCGACGTGGCGGCGGGCCGTCGCGGAAATCATCGCGGCGATCGAAGCCGGGGCCCGGCGGCGGCGGCGGCGGGCCGCGACGATCGTCCTCGGGGCGAACGCGCACGCCGTTGGGTCCGATCTCCAGCGACTGCGCCATCGACGGCGCGGCCGTAGCGACCGCAAGGCCGACCATGAGACCAAGGCGAACAAGGGACTTCATCATCGTCCGAAACTCCTCTTCCGGCGACTTTCTCATCGATCCGGGTGCCGTGAAATCCGCGAAGGCGACGAAAGGTTCCGAGCCGGGCCTCGTAAATCGATGCAAGCCGCCGTCATCGACGAAAAGGGCGACGCGGCTTCCCGCATCGCCCCGAACTCATCGGAAACTGGATATCTCAGCGAACGGCGATGACGTCGCCGCTGCGACGATCGACGTCGACCTGGATGTCGTCGCCGCGGCGATCCGTACCCATCACCCGGTAGGCATTACGGGTGCGCGTCACGTCGTCGACTTCGCGAACGCCCTCGGACCGGGCAATGCGGATCGCGTCGCGCTCGCCGATCTCGCGGGCCGGGCGACGGTCGTCGCGGCGCACGTCGCGGTCGCCCGGACGGCCGTCGCGCTCGCCGGGACGCGGTGCGTTGGGGTCGACGAGACGCACGCCGTCGCGGCCGATCTCGATGCCCTGCGCGAAGCTCGGCGCGGCCGAGCCGAGGAGAGCGATGGCGACGAGCGCAGTTGTCCACTTGGTGCGGATCATGGAAGCATTCCTCCGGTGCGGGACGGGGGCGTCCCGGCTGTCCTTCTTCGGAAGCTTCAACAAGATGGCATCGATTCGGTTCCTCGTGCGGCCCCGACGCAAGGACGCCGCCAAACCCTGTCGATCGGGTCCGGCGGCGCGAGAAGATAGGCGGAGTTTTCCTTCAGAGCGCTCCCGTCAGTGGAAGTACTGGCCGCCGTTCACCGTAAGGGTCGAGCCGGTGATGTAGCCGGCGGCATCGGAGGCGAGGAAGACGACGCAGCGGGCGATCTCGTCGGGCTCGCCGAGACGGCCGACGGGGATCAGCGGCAGGATGCGCTCGTTCAGCACCTTCTCGTCGATCGCGCGCACCATCTCAGTGGCGATGTAGCCGGGGCAGATGGCGTTGACGGTGATGCCGACGCGCGCGCCCTCCTGTGCCAACGCCTTGGTAAAGCCGACGTCGCCGGCCTTGGCGGCGGAGTAGTTCACCTGCCCCGCCTGCCCCTTCTGGCCGTTGATCGAGGAGATGTTGACGATGCGGCCGAACTTGCGAGCGCGCATGCCCTCCCAGACCGGGCGGGTCATGTTGAAGAGGCCGGTGAGATTGGTGTTGATCACCGCGCCCCACTGTTCCGGCGTCATCTTGTGGAACATCACGTCGCGGGTGATGCCGGCATTATTGACGAGCACCTCGACCGGGCCGAGTTCGGCCTCGACGGACCGAATGCCGGCCTCGCAGGATTCGTAGGACGAGACGTCCCACTTGAAGACCGCAATGCCGGTCTCGGCCTTGAAGGCCTCGGCGGCCTCGTCGTTGCCCGCGTAGTTGGCGGCGACCGTGTAGCCCTCCGCCTTCAGCGCCTTCGACACTGCCGCGCCGATGCCACGCGTTCCCCCGGTTACGATGGCGACCTTGCCCATGGGGCTCCTCCCGAATGATGCCGAATGATGATGACGGTGTCCGGTGGCCGACTTGAACGGCAGCCTTGCCGAAGCGGATCGCGGCGGACGGCTCCAAGCCATCCGGTCCGCGACCCCATTTCAAATGCCGGCCCCAGAGGCCGGCTTTAAAGTCAGAAACGTTCGACGCACATGGCGACGCCCATGCCGCCGCCGATGCAGAGCGTGGCAAGCCCCTTCTTGGCGTCGCGGCGCGCCATCTCGAAGATCAGCGTGTTGAGGCAGCGTGCGCCGGACGCGCCGATCGGATGGCCGATGGCGATGGCGCCGCCATTGACGTTGACGATGTCGGAGTTCCAGCCGAGTTCCTTGTTCACGGCGCAGGCCTGCGCCGCAAAGGCCTCGTTGGCCTCCACGAGGTCGAGATCCCCAACGCTCCAGCCAGCCTTTTCCAGCGCCCGGCGCGATGCGGGGATCGGCCCGGTGCCCATGACGGCAGGGTCGACGCCGGCGGTGGCCCAGGAGACGATCCGCACCATCGGCGTCACGCCGCGGCGCGAGGCCTCGGCCTCGCTCATCAGGACGAGCGCGGCAGCGCCGTCGTTGATGCCGGAGGCGTTGGCGGCGGTGACCGTGCCCTCCTTGTCGAAGGCGGGCTTCAGCTTCTGCACCTTGTCGAGCGTCGTGCCGTGCTTGATGTATTCATCTTCGGAGACGATGACGTCGCCCTTGCGGCTCTGCACCGTGAAGGGCGCGATCTCGTCGCGGAAGCGGCCCGCGGTCTGCGCGGCCTCGGCCTTGTTCTGCGAGCGCACGGCGAACTCGTCCTGCATCTCGCGGGTGATCTGCCACTGGCGCGAGACGTTCTCGGCGGTATTGCCCATGTGGTAGCCCTGGAAGGCGTCGATCAGGCCGTCCTTCAGCATCGTGTCGACGAGCTTGAGATCGCCCATCTTGGTGCCGGCGCGAAGATGCGCGGCGTGGGGCGCCATCGACATCGACTCCTGACCGCCGGCGACGATGATGCGCGCGTCGCCCATCGCGATCTGCTGCATGCCCAGCGCCACGGCGCGAAGGCCCGAGCCGCAGAGCTGGTTGAGGCCCCAGGCGGTGGCCTCCTTCGGGATGCCGGCCTTCATCGCGGCCTGACGCGCGGGGTTCTGCCCCTCGCCCGCCGACAGAACCTGCCCGAGGATCACCTCGTCCACCTCGCCGGCCTCGACCCCGGCACGCGCCAGCGCCTCGGTGATGGCAGCGGCGCCGAGTTCATGGGCGGCGACGTTGGCGAAGGCGCCGTTGAAGGCGCCGACCGGCGTGCGCGCGGCACCGACGATCACGATGGATTCACCTGCGGAACTCATGGGATGACCCTTTCCTCGCTTCGGTATCGTTCTTGGCGGGCGTCGGTGCGCCGGCCTCGTTACTTCGCAGACGCCGCTTCGCCCTGTCAAACCGGGTTTTCGCGCTTTCGTTGCAGCCGCCCAAGGCTCTCTCGCCCTGCGATCGTGCGATCATCCACCCTTATCGCAACGGCGAAGGCGCGAAGGGTTTGGAAACGAGGCGGAATTATGCCTATCTCTTCGCAAGGGCAGCGAGAAACGTGCCCGGAGCCAAGCATCTGGGGAGAGAGCGGATGGCCCGCAACACCGAAACCACCGTCATCAAGAAGTACGCCAACCGCCGCCTCTACAACACCGGCACGTCCATGTACGTGACGCTCGAAAACCTCGCCGCCATGGTCAAGGGCAACGAGGACTTCGTCGTGCAGGACGCCAAGACCGGCGAGGACATCACCCATGCGGTGCTGACGCAGATCATCTTCGAGCAGGAGAACAAGGGTGGGCAGAACCTGATGCCCATCACCTTCCTGCGCCAGCTGATCCGCTTCTACGGCGACCAGATGCAGATGGTGATTCCCGCCTATCTCGAAAGCTCGATGACCGCCTTCTCGCGCGAGCAGGAGACGTTTCGCGGCGCACCGACGGCGACGCACAACCCGCTGCAGCTTGTGGAGGCGCAGGTGCGCCGCAACACCGAACTGTTCCGCGAGGCGATGGGCATGTTCAACCCGTTCGTCGCCAACGCGATGGGTGCCTCGGATACCGGCGCCAAGCGCCCGGCGGGAGCGACGCCGCCCAAGCCCGCCGATCCCGACGATCTCGCCGCCATGCGTGATCAGCTCGCCGAGATGCAGAAGCGCTTGGAAGCTCTCGACGCGAAGAAGAGCTGACAGCGCGTCACCACGGTATCCGATCACAACGAAAAGGCCGGGCGCTCGCGCACCCGGCCTCCTTCCTATCGGAGATCGACGTCGCTACAAGCGCGCCGACGGCCTGAAATCAGGCGCTTTCCTTGACGGTGAGGATCTGCTTGCCCCGATACATGCCGGTCTTCAGGTCGATGTGGTGCGGGCGGCGCAGTTCGCCGGAGTTCTTGTCCTCGATGTAGGTCGGCGCGGACAGGGCGTCGGCCGAGCGGCGCATGCCGCGCTTCGAGGGGGAAGTCTTTCGCTTGGGGACGGCCATGGGGCTCTCCGTTCGGGTGTCGGCGGCGTCTCGCCCGAAGGCGCGAAGCCGCGTCGCAGCTGTTATCGGCTCTGGCCAGCCGCAGGGGTTCGCGAAAGGCCGATCCCGATCATGCAACGAACAGCCGATCCTCGTCGGATCGATCCTGCCTGTCGCGAGAGCGGGAAATCGCGTGAGCCCATAGCAAACCCACCCCCCTTTGGAAAGGCCCGCGCCGGAATTTCTCCCGCGCGGACCCCTCCGGCGCATCACCCCACGCAGCCCGCATAGTCGGCGGAGGCCCGCGCCCGCGCCTCGATGACGCCTGCCAGCCGGCTCAGCCCGCGCGAGGGATTGGCGGGGTCGCGCGTGCGCGGCGAGGGCAACGACACCGCCAGGAGCGCGGCCTGGCGCGGCGTCAGCTGGGCGGGGCTCTTGTTGAAGTAGAATCGCGAGGCCGCGCCGATGCCGTAGATCCCGTCGCCCCATTCGGCGACGTTCAGGTAGATCTCCATCGTGCGGTTCTTGCGCCAGATGAGGTCGGCATAGAGCGCCAGCGGCAGCTCCAGTCCCTTGCGCAGGAAGGACCGCCCGTTCCAGAGGAACAGGTTCTTCACCGTCTGCATCGGGATGGTCGAGGCGCCCCGCCCCGCCTCCCCCTCGTTCACCGCCTGGTCCACCACCGTGCCCAGCGCATCCCAGTCGACGCCGCCGTGGAAACAGTACTGGCCGTCCTCCGACATCATCACCGAGCGCACGAGCACCGGGGCGACGTCCGCGAGCGGGGTCCACTCGCGGTCGTAGGGCTGGAACGAGAAATGCTCGGCGAGCATCAGGGTCGAGATCGGCTTGACGCCGGGGATCGCGTAGATCGGCACGAGCACGAGGGGAATCGCCACGATCGCCACGAGGACGAACAGCACTCCGTAGATCAGGCGTCGGGTCATCGGCGTCGGGCGGTCCACGAAGGCGGGAGAATCGGTACGATTCGTTCGCCCGGATGCGGGTCCGGGCGGCGTCGAGGCCTCCCTCATAGCAAAGGGCGGGAAAGCGGGGCAACGACGCTAAGCTCGGCGGGCGCCGAAGCGGCCGTACATCCCATGCGCCAAAGGGCTTGCTCCCGTGCGGCCGGGCGGGCAGACACGGGGTGGGGTTGGTAAGGCGCGGCGGGATCGGCGCGGGGACTGAAGGACGGCATGGCATGAGCGAGACCGGGACCGCGTTCGACGAGGCGCTGCGGACCTCAGCCCAGCGCATGGAGCAGGTGCTGGGCGAAGCGCTCGGCGCCGAAGCGCCGCTGATGGCGGGAACCCCGGAGCGGCTTCTGGCCGCGATGCGCCACGGCGCGCTCGATGGGGGCAAGCGGCTGCGGCCCTTTCTGGTGGAGGCCAGCGCCGCCCTGTTCGGCGCCGATGCGGCCCGAGCCGCGCCGGTCGCCGCGGCGCTCGAATGCATCCACTGCTACTCGCTCGTCCACGACGACCTGCCGGCGATGGACGACGACGACCTGCGCCGCGGGCGCCCCACCGTCCACCGCGCCTTCGACGAGGCGACGGCGATCCTCGCCGGCGACGCGCTGCTGACGCTGGCCTTCGGGCTCGTCGCGGACGCCGAGGCGATCGACGCGCGTGCCCGCCTCTCGCTCATCGCGCTCCTGTCGCGCGAGAGCGGCGCGGCCGGCATGGTCGGCGGACAGGCGCTCGATCTCGAAGCCGAACGCCAGGCACTGGGTGAGCCCGAGATCCGGCGCATGCAGGCGATGAAGACGGGCGCCCTCATCGCGTTCGCCGCCGAGGCGGGCGCGATCCTCGCGGGCGCGCCGGACGAGGACCGCCGGCGACTGCGCCGGTTCGGCGAGATCATCGGCCTCGCCTTCCAGCTGGCCGACGACCTTCTCGACGAGACCGCCGATGCCGCGACCCTCGGCAAGGCGGCCGGCAAGGACGCCGCGCGCGGCAAGAAGACCCTCCCCGCCCTCCATGGCCAGGACTGGACGCGCACTGAACTCGCCCGGCTGGTGGCCGAGGCCGAAGCCCTGCTCGCGCCCTACGGAGCCCAAGCCGAGACGCTGAAGGCAACGGCGCGGTTCGTGGCCTTCCGCGATCGGTAGAGGGTGGTGACGCGCGACCGGATCCGCTCGTTCCGGTCAGGGGCTGCGAACGAGCCGCGGATCGTACAGCCACCGTCGCACCTTGCGCACGCCGATGCGCCTGGCGTCGGGATGCGACGGGTTCACGAGGGCGTTCTGCTCCTCGGGCACGATGACCGAAGGGACCAGAAGCAACGCGGTGCGGTTCGCGGCGACCCAGTTCGTGCCGAAAGACGCGCTGACCCGTCCCGCCGGCTCGGCATCCCAGCCGATGCCGAGCGTCGCAGAATCGGCGATTTCGGCGGCATCCCAGACGTCGTCGGGAACCTCGATCTCGACGAGATAGCGATTGAGCGGAAGGCCGCCGGCATTGAGGTGAACGATGGTCTCGAGGCAGGCCAACGCGCGGCTGCTGGCGGCATAGACCATCGCGGTGCCGACCTCGTTCCATCGACCGCCCGAAAGTCTGGCACCCGTGCCGGACATGTCGTCGGCCTCATAGATTCGGGTATCGGTCCCGATCCGCCAGAGCCATCGGCTCACGCATAGGCTCCGCTCTCGATCTGGGCAAGCGCTCGCGAGACGAGAGCCTGTCCCTCCATCGTGTCCAAGAGATCCATCGGCTTGCCGCCACCGAAGGCGGGCAGCGGCTCGCGCAGCCACCGGGACAACCATTCCCGGGCGTCGAACCCTTCGCCATCGCCGGACGCCTCCATCATCGCCTCGATCTGCCCCACCAGCTTGGCAAGGCCGACCACGCGCTCGCTGTCCTCCGGCGACAGCCGCTCGTCCCGGGCCGCCTTCTTGTTGACCGTCGCGGTCTTGAGATTGAGCGCGTCGAACATCACCCGTTGATCGAGATGGAATTCGATGACGAAATTTTTGACCTTGCGGGCGGAGACCCCGGCCTTGATGACGCCGATGCGATCGAGCGGCGACGCCCTGTAGAGTTCGACATAGGCAAACGCTGCCGTATCGGGGCCATCGGCCGTGATACGCTTGGCAGTGATTTCGACCATGGCTCTGCTCCTTTGAGCAAAGATGTAGCGCAAAAGAGCAGCCGGTCAAAGCCGCCCCGTGTCAGGCAAGTCTCAGTTGCGCATCACCACGCAGTCGCCGCCGGCCGCGCGGTACTTCGTGCAGAAGCTGTTGGCCTGTCCGCGCGAGTCGGCGCCGATGCGCACGGCGGTGATGCGGCGGGGGCCGGAGATCGGGCGGGTGCGCATGACGATGGGCTCGACGCCGCCGAGGACGCCGGGATAGCGGTCCTGCAGCTTGCGATAGAGGCGCACCGCGATCGCCTCGTTCGGATGGCCGGCCACCTGCACGCCCCAGGGGCGCATCGGCGCGGACTCGGCGACCGCGAAGACGGCGCGCGTCGAGAGCACCGGCAGCTTGCGACAGGCGCTCGCGAAATCGAGATCCTTCACCAGCGGCAGGACCTCGGCCTCGCGCCGCTCGTCGCGAAACCAGGCCGCCGGCTGCGCGGTGATCGAGAGGACGTAGTCTTCGGTCTCGTAGGGCAGGCGCCCGCCCGCGTTCATCCAGCGCTTCACCCGGTTGATCCCGCCATTGTAGGCCGCCGCCGCCAGGCCCCAGGAGCCGAGTTCGGAGCGAAGGTCGCGCAGGTAGGTGGCGGAGTGGTAGATCGCCTGTGTCTTGTCGTAGGGGTCGGCGAGACCGCGCTCCTTGGCCGTATAGGGCATGAACTGGGCGATGCCCTGCGCACCCACCGGCGAGCGCGCGCCCTCGTCGAAGCGCGATTCCTTCCAGATCAGCCGCGCGAAGAATTCCGGGGGCATGCCGACCTTGCCGGCGTTCTCGGCGATGAGATCGCAGATCGCGCTGACGCGCGGATCGGCGGCCTTTTCGGGCTGCTCAGCACGAGCCGGCAGGGCGACGAGGCCAGCGAGTGCGACCAGCCCCACTTTGAAACAGCGCGCCCGCCGGCGGCGCTCGCCCGCGCTCATGCGCCCGCCCTCACTCGGCGGCAGCGATGGAGGCGACAGCGGTCGCGGGACGCCCGAAGCGGCGCTCGATATAGGCGAGCACCATCTCATGGAAATCCTCGGCGATCCGGGCCCCGCGCAGCGTCGCGACCTTCGTGCCGTCCATGTAGACGGGCGCCGAGGGCACCTCGGCGGTGCCGGGCAGCGAGATGCCGATATCGGCGTGCTTGGATTCGCCGGGACCGTTGACGATGCAGCCCATCACCGCGACCGTCAGCGCCTCGACGCCGGGATAGCGCTCGCGCCAGACCGGCATGTTGGTGCGGATGTCGGTCTGGATCGTCTCGGCGAGCTGCTGGAAGAGGGTCGATGTGGTGCGCCCGCAGCCGGGGCAGGCCGCGACGATCGGGATGAACTGGCGGAAGCCCATCGTCTGCAGGATCTCCTGCGCGACCTGCACCTCCTTCGTGCGGTCGCCGCCGGGCTCGGGCGTCAGCGAGACGCGGATCGTGTCGCCGATCCCTTCCTGCAGGAGGATGCCCATCGCGGCAGACGACGCGACGATGCCCTTCGAGCCCATGCCGGCCTCGGTCAGGCCGAGATGGATGCAATGGTCGGTGCGGCGCGAGAGGTCGCGGTAGACGGCGATGAGATCCTGGACGTTCGAGACCTTGGCTGAGAGGATGATCCGATCGCGCGCGAGGCCCGTCTCCTCGGCGAGCTCGGCCGAGAGCAGCGCCGACTGAACGATCGCCTCGCGCATCACCGCGCGGGCCGGCAGCGGGTTCGACAGGAGCGAATTCTGGTCCATCAGCCGCGTCAGCAGGTCCTGATCGAGCGAGCCCCAGTTGACGCCGATGCGCACCGGCTTGTCGTGCCGGATCGCCATCTCGACGATCTCGACGAACTGGCGGTCCTTCTTGTCCTTGAAGCCGACATTGCCGGGATTGATGCGGTACTTGGCGAGCGCGGCAGCGCAGTCGGGATAGTCGGCCAGGAGCTTGTGGCCGATATAATGGAAATCGCCGACGAGCGGCACGGTCACGCCGAGCCGATCCAGACGCTCGCGGATGCGCGGCACGGCGGCGGCCGACTCGTTGCGGTCGACGGTGATGCGCACGATCTCAGAGCCGGCGCGGGCGAGTTCCGCCACCTGCCGCACCGTGCCGTCGACATCGGCCGTATCGGTGTTCGTCATCGACTGCACCACCACCGGCGCCGTGCCGCCGACGAGAACCCCGCCGACATCGACCGACACGGTGCCGCGACGCGGCAGCGGATCGACGAGAACGGGTTCGATCGGAGCTTGCAGGGTCATCGGTTCGGGTCCGGTTGGGCGAGACGTTGGCGGGCAGGCAAATGGGGGCAGGCGTCTGGGCGAGGTCTATCCTGCCCCGCGTCCTTGTCAACGAAGACGAGGGAGGAGCTGCTCGAACGATCCATTGAAGCGTCGCAACTTGTCGCGAGCATGACGGCGGCGACTTGATTGCGCGCGCTCGCCCTGCCAATCGGCGGCGTCCAGAGTTTTTCGAACCCGGAGGTCCCTTGCCGATCGGTCCCGCCTTCGCCCTCTTCCTTCTCCTGATGCTCGTCGCGCTGCTTCCGGTCTGGCCGTGGTCGCGCGGCTGGAGCTACCGGCCGGCGATGAGCTTCGCGATCGCCTTCACGGTGGTCATCCTCGGATGGGTGACGCTGCTCATCTGAGCGCTGCGACGAAATGTGGCATCTTTGGGGAACCGTGTGGTGTCCTTACCGTTTTGGCGGCGAAGGAACGCGTTCACACCGGAGTTACATCGATGTCCATCGGCACCATTCTTCTGATCGTCCTTATCCTCCTTCTCATCGGCGCGTTGCCCTCTTGGGGCCACTCGCGCTCCTGGGGATACGGGCCGAGCGGCATCCTGGGCTTCCTGCTCGTAGTCGTGCTGATCCTGTTCCTCATGGGCCGCATCTAGCAGGCCAGCAGGCGGCGGATCAGTCCGCCGCCTGCTGGCCTTGCTTGTGGCCTTGCTTGGCGTGGCGGCGGATCAGTCCGCCGCCACGCGGGCCGGGCTTGCGGTCGCCTCCGCAGCGGCCCGATCCGCCCCGCGCATCAGGCCGGAGAGCAGGAAGATCAGGACGAGACAGGCGCACAGCGCCAGGAAGACCGGCGGGAAGCCGAAATGCTCGGCGAAGAAGCCGATCGCCGAGGGCGCGATGAGAATGCCGCTGTAGCCGATCGTCGTGGCGATCGAGATGGCGATGCCGGGCTTCAGGCCCTCGATGTTGCCGGCCGCCGAGAAGGCGATGGGCACGAGGTTGGAGAGGCCGACGCCGAGGATGGCGAACCCCAGGAGCGCCAGCGGCAGGCCGGGCGCCAGCGCCACCACCAGAAGCCCCGCGATGCCGAACCCGACGGAGACACGCACGGTGGCCACCGCACCCAGCCGGTCGCGGATCCCGTCGCCGAAGAAGCGGAACAGCGCCATCGTCGCCGAGAAGGCCGCGAAGGCGAAGCCCGAACTCACGACGTCGGCGCCGAGATCCTGCCGCAGGTAGATCGCGCTCCAGTCGATCGTCGCGCCTTCCGGCACCATGCCGAACAGCGCGCAGGCGCCGATCGCGACCGCCGCCAGCACCGCCGTCCGCCGGCCGCCGAGCGCAAGCGCCGCGTGCCCGCCGCCGACCTGCGGCACGGCGCCCGTCGGGGCGTCGCCGTGGTCCTCGCGCAGCGCCCGTGAGATCGGGACGAGCGCCACGAGCACCACCGCCCCGACGATCGCCGTGTGCCAGACCGAGCCGACGAGTGCGATGAGCGGCCCGCCGATGGCGGCCCCCGCAAAGCCGCCGATCGACCAGAAGCCGTGGCAGGACGACATCATCGCCTTCGGAAGGCGGCGCTCCACCGCGACGGCGTTGGCGTTCATCGCCACGTCCATGCCGCCCATCGTCATGCCGAAGAAGAACACAGCGGCCGCCGCCAGCGCCGGGCTCGGCGAGAGGGCGAGCGCCAGCAGCGCGAAGGCCAGGAGCGCCTGACAGAGAAGCACCGGCCGGCGCGAACCGAAGCGCGAGATCGCGGCGCCGACGATCGGCATCGCCACCACCGCGCCGACGCCCAGCGCGAGGATGAGGAGACCGAGCCGGCTTTCCGTCAATCCCAGACGCTCGGCCTGCACCGGCACCTGCGGCGTCCAGTTGCCGAGCACGAAGCCGTTGACGAGGAAGGCGAGCGAGACGGCGATGCGGCTCGGCGGAAACGAGGTCGGGGCGGCCATGGGGAATCGGCTTTCGAAGGTCTGGAAGAACGCGGCGGACGGCGTCAGCGCGGCAGGGGCACGCGCACGATGTCGGTTCCGGCATGAGCGAGAGCGCCGAGCAGCGTCTCGTCGCCGCCGGCATCGGTGACGAGGCGGGTGAGGCCGGCAACGGGCAGGACGGCAAAGGGCGCGGCGGTGCCGAGCTTGTCGCGCGTGGCGACCACCATGACGGCCCCGGCGGCGGCCGCGACGCGCCGCTTGAACTCGGCCTCGTCCTGGCTGAAGGCGGTGATCCCCGCGCGGGCATCGATGCCGCAGGCGCCGAGGATCATCAGGTCGGCGCGAAACCCCTCGGCGTCGCTGACGGCGCGAGCGCCGAGGCACGCGCCGATCACGGGATCGTAGCGCCCGCCGACGAGGACGGTCTCGACGCCGGCGCGCGGGATGATGGCCATCGCGATGGCCGGCGCATTCGTCACCACCGTGAACCGTCCGCCGCTAGGCAGCGCGGCGGCGACGGCGGCGTTGGTGGAGCCGGCGTCGATGAAGATCGTCATTCCGCCGGTGAGGAAGCCGGCGGCGGCCCTGGCGAGCGCGCGCTTGGCGTCGCCGTCCTGCCCCTGGCGCTGAACGAGCGTGCCCGTGCTCGGCGCCACGGGCAACGCGCCGCCATAGACGCGCTCGCAGAGGCCGGCGGCGGCCATTTCGCGCAGGTCCCGGCGCACGGTGTCCTCGGAGACGCGGAACTCGCGGGCGAGCGCTGCGGCGACGACGCGCCCGTCCGCGGCGAGCCGGTCGCGGATGACGTCCTGTCTCTGGCGCGTCAGGAGGAGATCGGACATGGCCCCGCCGGTTGTCATTCGAATCTGCACGTTCATGCACGATTTGACGGCGGAGATCAACGGAACGTTGAAGGTCAGGCGCGGTCGCGTGTACCCGCCGCGACGTCCGCGCCCGGCCCGGCTCAACGCTCCTTGAGGTAGGCGTACCAGTAGGCGATGCCGATCGAGGCGCCGCCGAGGATGTTGCCGATCGTGACGAACAGGAGGTTCCAGAGGAGACCACCGAGCGTGATGCTCGGGAAGTCCGCCGCGCTGTGGGCGATGCCGGTCCAGAACTCCGGCGCGGCGAAAGCCTTGATGAAGAGGGCGATCGGAATGATCGACATGTTGGCGATCGAGTGCTCGAAGCCGGCGGCGACGAAGGCGGCGACCGGTAACAGGAGCGCGGCGATCTTGCCGGGCACGGTGCGGGCGGCCTGCGTCACCCAGATCGCCAGGCACACCAGCATGTTGGCGAGGATGCCGCCGGCCAGCAACGCCACCCAGCCCTTGCCGGTCTTCGTCGCCGCGATCTCCAGGGCGCTGAGGCCGACCGCGCCCTCCCCCGGCAGATGCCCGCCCGCCGCCACGAAGAGCGCTGCGATCAGCAGCGCGCCGAGAAGGTTGCCGCCGTAGACGAGCGCCCAGAAGCGCCACATGGTTCCGGCGTCCAGCGTGTCGCGGACCCGGTTGATGACGAGCATCGTGTCGCCGGTGAAGAGTTCGGCGCCGGCCACCACCACGAGCACGAGGCCGACCGCGAAGCTGGCCCCCGCCAGAAGATGCCCCGGCCCGGAAAACCCTCCGCCGCCGGCCGAGGTCACGATGTAGAGGATCGAGCCGAAGGCGATGTACGCGCCCGCGAGGATGGCCAGAAGCAGCACGTCGCCGGCCGGCTTCTTCACCTTGCCGGAGAGATAGTCGAGGGCGATCTTCGCCGCCTCGGCAGGCGCGGCATCCTTGACGATCACGCTGGGTGGCGCGGTCTTGCCCTCGGTCTCGCTCGCCATCCCTCAAAGCTCCCTTGTGCACCGGGCGCCCGTTCGGGCGCGTCAGAGCAGGAAGATGGGGCGAGATCCCAAGGCGACGAGCCTGCCGGCCACAAGGGCCGGCCGGGACCGTTCAGGGCGCGAAGATGACGAGGAGATCCTTGGCGTCGATCTGGTCGCCGGTCTTCACATGCACCGCCTCGATCGTGCCGTCGCGCTCGGCATGGAGCGCCGTCTCCATCTTCATCGCCTCGATGGAAAGGAGCACGTCGCCGGCCTTCACCGCCTGGCCCGCCGCCACCGCCAGCGTCGAGACGACGCCCGGCATCGGCGCGCCGACATGGCCGGCATTGCCGACCTCCGCCTTCGGGCGGGCCGCACCGGCACCCCCGGCCCGCGCCCGGTCGGGCACCTTCACGCGGCGCGGCTGGCCGTTCATCTCGAAGAAGACGGTGCGCATGCCCTGCGCGTCGGTCTCACCGAAGCCGAGGCACCGGATCACCAGCGTCTTGCCGCGCTCGATGTCGACGAGCACCTCCTCCTCGGTCTCCAGCCCGTAGAAGTAGTTCGGCGTCGGCAGGGTCGAGACGGGACCGTAGGTCTCGGCGGCGAAGGCGAAGTCGGTGAAGACCTTGGGATACATGAGATAGGAGGCGAACTCGGTGTCGGTGACGTCGCGCCCGAGCTTTTCCGTGATCCCCGCGCGCTCGGCTTCGAGGTCGGCCGCCGGGATCAGCGAGCCCGGCCGAACCGTGATCGGCGTTTCGCCCTTCAGGGCCTTGGCCTGCAGGCCCGCCGGCCAGCCGCCGGGGGGCTGGCCGAGATCGCCGCGCAGCATCGCCACCACGGAATCGGGGAAGGCGATGTCCTTGGCCGGGTTCTCGACGTCGGCGACGGTCAGGTCCTGCGCCACCATCATCAGCGCCATGTCGCCGACGACCTTCGAGGAGGGCGTCACCTTGACGATGTCGCCGAACATCCGGTTGGCGTCGGCATAGGTCTGCGCCACCTCGTGCCAGCGCGTGTCGAGGCCGAGCGAGCGCGCCTGCTCCTTCAGGTTGGTGAACTGGCCGCCGGGCATCTCGTGGAGATAGACCTCGGAGGCCGGGCCCTTGAGGTCGCTCTCGAAGGCGACATACTGATTGCGCACCGTCTCCCAATAGAAGGAAATGCGCCGGATCGCCGACTGGCTGAGGCCGGGATCACGCTCGGAGCCCCGCAGCGCCTCGTTGAGGGAACCGAGGCACGCCTGCGAGGTGTTGCCGGAAAACGCGTCCATCGCCGCGTCCACGGCGTCGACCCCGGCTTCCACGGCGGCGAGGATCGTCGCGGCCGCGATGCCGGACGTGTCGTGGGTGTGGAAATGGACGGGCAGGCCCACTTCCTCCTTCAGCGCCTTGACCAGCACGCGCGCCGCGGCAGGCTTCAGGAGGCCCGCCATGTCCTTGAGGCCGAGGATGTGGGCGCCCGCCCGCTCCATCTCCTTGGCCAGCGCCACGTAGTATTTCAGATCGTACTTGGGCCGCGCCGAGTCGAAGAGATCGCCGGTGTAGCAGATCGCCCCCTCGCAGAGCTTGCCCTCCTCAAGCACCGCGTCGATGGAGACGCGCATGTTCTCGGTCCAGTTGAGGCAGTCGAAGACGCGGAAGAGATCGACCCCGCCTTTCGCGGCCTCCGCGACGAAGCGCTTCACTACGTTGTCGGGATAGTTGGTGTAGCCGACGCCGTTGGAGCCGCGCAGCAGCATCTGGAGAAGGATGTTGGGTGCGCGCTCGCGCACCAGCGCCAGACGCTCCCAGGGGTCCTCGGTGAGGAAGCGCATGGCGACGTCGAACGTGGCGCCGCCCCAGCATTCGAGCGACAGGAGTTGCGGCAGGGCGCGGGCATAGGCGTCGGCGATGCCGGCGATATCGTGAGTGCGCACGCGGGTGGCCAGCAGCGACTGGTGGCCGTCGCGCATCGTCGTGTCGGTGACGAGCACGGCCTTCTCGGCCAGCATCCAGTCGGCAAAGCCCCGCGGGCCGAGCTCGTCGAGGCGCTGGCGCGATCCCGGCTGGATCGGGCCCTCGAAGACCGGCGCCATCGGGCGGCGCGCGTCGGCGGCCGGTCGCGGCCGGCTCTTCGTCTCGGGATGACCGTTGACGGTGACGTCGGCGAGATAAGTGAGGAGCTTGGTCGCGCGGTCGCGGCGCTTCACCTGCGCGAAGAGTTCCGGCGTCGTGTCGATGAAGCGCGTCGTGTAGCTGTTGTCGGCAAAGGCCGGATGCGTGATGATCGCTTCGAGGAAGGTCAGGTTCGTCGCCACGCCCCGGATGCGGAACTCGCGCAGCGCGCGGTGCATGCGCGCGATCGCCTCTTCCGGCGAGGGCGCCCAGGCCGTGATCTTTTCGAGCAGCGGGTCGTAGAAGCGGGTGATGATCGCGCCCGAATACGCCGTGCCGCCGTCGAGCCGGATGCCGAAGCCGGTGGCGCCGCGATAGGCGGTGATCCGCCCGTAGTCGGGAATGAAGTTCTGCTCGGGATCCTCGGTGGTGATGCGGCACTGCAGGGCATGGCCGTTGAGGCGGATGTCGGCCTGCGCCGGCACGCCCGATTCCGGCGTGCCGATCGCATGACCGTCGAGGATGTGGATCTGCGCCTTGACGATGTCGATGCCCGTCACCTGCTCGGTCACGGTGTGCTCGACCTGGATGCGCGGGTTCACCTCGATGAAGTAGAAGGAGCCGGTGTCGGCATCCATCAGGAACTCGACCGTGCCGGCGCCGACATAGTCCGTCGCCGAGCAGATCTTGCGCGCATAGGCCGCGAGTTCCCGGCGCTGCGCGTCGTTCAGGTAGGGTGCGGGGGCCCGTTCCACGACCTTCTGGTTGCGGCGCTGGATCGAGCAGTCGCGCTCGAAGAGATCGACCACGTTGCCGTGGGTGTCGCCGAGGATCTGCACCTCGACATGCCGGGCGCGCTCGACGAGCTTTTCCAGATAGACCTCGTCCTTGCCGAAGGCGGCCATCGCCTCGCGCTTGGCCTCGGTCACCTCGCGGGCGAGGTCCTCGGGCTTGCGGATGGCGCGCATGCCGCGCCCGCCCCCGCCCCAGGAGGCCTTCAGCATGATCGGATAGCCGACGGTCTCGGCGAGGCGACGAACCTCGTCCATGTCGTCGGGCAGCGGTTCGGTGGCGGGCACCACGGGCACGCCGACCTCGATCGCGAGATTGCGCGCGGCCACCTTGTTGCCGAGGCGGCGCATCGTGTCCGGCGAGGGGCCGATGAAGGTGATGCCGGCCTCGGCGCAGGCGTCGGCGAATTCGGGGCTCTCCGACAGGAGGCCGTAGCCGGGATGGATGGCGTCGGCGCCCGAGAGCTTGGCGACCCGGATCACCTCCTCGATCGACAGATAGCTCTCGATCGGCCCGAGGTCGCGCGCCAGATGGGCGCCGCGCCCGATCGGATAGCTCTCGTCGGCCTTGAAGCGGTGGAGGGCGTACTTGTCCTCTTCGGCCCAGATCGCGACGGTGGTGATGCCCAACTCGTTGGCCGCCCGGAACACCCGGATCGCGATCTCCGACCGGTTGGCGACCAGAATTTTGCGAATCGTCATGGCCGTTCTCCCGTACGCTGCACCGGGACGAGAGTGAACGCCAAGTTTCCGCGCGTTGCAATGCAGCACGAGCCGTCGATTGTATCGGGCGATAAACTCTTCATACTGGAATCATTCCAGCCTCTCGGAGGATCGTCCATGTGCCACCTCTTCTCGGGGATTCCCGTCAGCGAATACGAGGGCGAGACGCGCTCGGTGCGCCTGGGTGGTCACGCGACCTCGATCCGGCTCGAAGCCGTGTACTGGCGGGCTCTCGAAGAGCTGGCGCGCTCGCAGGGCATGTCGCTGCCGCGTTTCCTGACGGTTCTCTACGACGAGGTGCTGGATCTCCACGGCGAGGCCCGCAACTTCACCTCGCTCCTGCGCTGCGCCTGCCTGCAGCAGGCCGAGCGGCAGGGCGCCGTGGGTGCCCCGGTGCGGGTCGCCGCCTGATCGTGCCGACCTGAACCGAAGGCGCACCGAACCGCCGAGATGCGGCATTCGGTGCACCCCCTTGCGCCCCGACCGATCCCGCTTGGCTCCCGTCAGCCGCCGGCGGCCACCTGCGCCAGCAGTCCGGTGAAGACGGGCTGCGCCTTGCCGGGATGCTTCACCGCCTTGGCGGCCTCGAGATTGACGGGCGCGCCGACCTCGATGAGCGCCACCATGCCCATCCCGTAATGCGGTGTGCATTTCACGCCGTAGAGCCCCTCGGCCGGGACGGTCAGCGTGTAGGGCTTGTTGAAGTCGCCGCGAAACGGCGCGGCACCGTCCGGCATCATGCCCTTGATCCCCTCGACATTGTGGCCGGGCTGGGTCGGCACGAATGTGACGGTATCGCCCGGCGCGGCTTTCACGAAGTCCGGCTCGAAGACCATCGGCCCCTTGGCGCCGACATTGAGCATCTGCACCACGTGATCGGCGGCCTCGGCGGCCAATCCGGACCCGAAGAGCACGAGGGCGGCGAGAAGAGGTGTCTTGAGGGTCATCGAACGCTGTTCCGTGGGACTGACATGAAAGTGCGAGAAGCGGGCGCCGGAGGCACGTGCCAAGCGCATGGGGCGCCCCGCCGACATGGACGGGCAAGACCCGAGACCGCGAACGGGGAGGAGCCGGACGCGGTCTCGGCGCGACATCGGGGCGCGAAACCGCGCCTCCGGCGTCGCTGAGGCGAGCCGCCCGCGCCGGGCGGCTGCGACATGCAGGCGCTACAACTCGCCGCGCCCGATACGGCCGGCGATGTGGTCGGCCTGGCGCAGCGCCAAGGCGACGATCGTCAGCGTCGGGTTCTCGGCCGCGCCCGTGGTGAACTGCGAGCCGTCGGACACGAAGAGGTTGGGAATGTCGTGCGTCTGGCCGAAGCGGTTGACGACGCCGTCCTGTGCCCGCTCGCTCATCCGGTTGGTGCCCATGTTGTGGGTCGAGGGATAGGGCGGGGTCTGGATGGTGCGGATCGCGCCGACCGCATCGTACATGGCGGCGCCCTGCTTGTAGGCGTGATCGCGCATTGCCGTGTCGTTCTCGTGATCGTCGAAGTTGACGGAGGCGACGGGCATGCCGAAGGCGTCCTTCTCCTCGGCCAGCGTGATCCGGTTGTCCTCGCGCGGCATGTCCTCGCCGACGATCCACATGCCCGCGAGGTTCTTGTAGTTGTCGAGCGCGTCGGAGAAGTCGCGGCCCCATTTCAGCGGGTCGAGGAAGGCCGCCATGAAGGGCAGGCCGAGCGACAGCGTCTCGAACTCGTAGCCGCCGGCAAAGCCGCGGCTCGTGTCGTGGCGCGCCTCGTCGCGCACGATGCCGGCCATCGTCGTGCCCCGATACATGTGCACCGGCTTGTCGAAGAGGCCGTACACCGTGCCGGTCGTGTGGCGCATGTAATTGCGCCCCACCTGCCCGGAGGAGTTCGCGAGGCCGTCGGGGAACTTCGACGAATGCGAGTTGAGGAGGAGGCGCGGGCTCTCGATCGAATTGCCGGCCACCGCCACGGCGCGCGCCTTCTGGCGCTGCTCGACGCCGTCGGCATCCGCGTAGACGACGCCCGTCACCTTGCCCGAGTCGTCGTGCTCGATGCGCAGCACCTGACAGCTCGGCCGCACTTCCAGCTTCCCGGTCGCCTCGCCCTTGGGGATCTCGGCCACCAGCGTCGACCATTTGGCGCCGGACTTGCAGCCCTGGAAGCAGAAGCCGAGCTGCATGCACGAGCCGCGATCGTCGCGCGGCTCGGAGTTGATCGCCATGTTGCCGGTGTGGACTTCCTTGTAGCCGATCTTGCGGGCGCCGGCCTCCAGCACCTTGAAGTTGTTGTTGCCGGGCAGGCCGGGAATGCCGTTGGTGCGCGTCACGCCCATCCGCGTCTCCGCCTGCGCATACCAAGGCTCCATCTCCTTCAGGTCCACCGGCCAGTCGAGGAGGTTGGCGCCGGCCAACTCGCCATAATGGGTGCGCGTCTTGAACTCGTGCTCCTGGAAGCGCAGCGAGGCGCCCGCCCAGTGGACCGTGGAGCCGCCCACCGCCTTGACGATCCAGGCCGGCAGGTTCGGGAAGCTCTTGGTGATCGCCCAGGAGCCCGAGGTCATCCGCTTGTCGGTCCAGGCCAGCTGGGCGAAGCTGTCCCACTCGTCGTTGATGAAGTCCCAGGTCTCGTGCCGCTTGCCGGCCTCGAGGATGACGGTGTCGATGCCCTTGAGGGCGAGCTGCGAGCCGAGCGTTCCGCCGCCGGCGCCGGAGCCGACGATGACGAACACGCTGTCGTCGTTGAGATCGTAGGGTGCGGGCATGGTTGGAGTCCTCCCCGCCCGTCGGGGTCCGTCCTCGTCTTGTTTTGCGCGAGGTCTCGGCTTGCGGGCGCTTGATGGATGAAAGTTGGCGAGGCGTTCCGAACGGCTCAGACGAGCCAGTCGATGTCGTCGAAGCCGCGTTCGAGATAGCCGCCCTTGTCGAAGGACGAGCCCTCGTAGCCGAAGACCGGCCAGAGATCCTTCTGGTTGTAGAGCCCCACCACGAGATTGCCGCGCACCTTCTGGAAGAAGGGATCGGGCTCGATGGCCTTGAGCAGCGCCACCCGGTCGGCTTCCGCCTTCACCTGCGCATAGGGCACGCCGTGCGCCGCCGCCGCCGCCTTGTTCAACGCCGCCATCCCGGTTTCCAGGAGGTCGAGCTGGTCGGGCGAGCCGCGCGCCGCCTCGTCGATGATCTCGACCGCGGTGGCGTAGTGCTTGTCGGGGATCTGGTCGTGCGGGTAGCAGTCGCGCGACATCTGCACGAGCGAGGCGAAGGTCTCCGGCTTCGTCGCCTTCGGCATCTGCGCGAAGGCCTCGCCCACCACGAGGCCGCTCGGCAGGATGGACATCGCGACAAGGCCGGTCGCCGCGCCCTTGAGGAACCCGCGGCGGGACAGGCCGCCGACGGCTGGTTGCAGGACTGTCATGGTGCGTCTCGAGCCTCCCGTTCGAGGGGCTCGGCCGGTCCACGCCTCCCAGCGCCGGCCGCCCCCGGTTGTCGTTGCCGCGCGCCTAGCGGAACCGCCAGCTGCGCTCGAGAACCTCGATCTTGTAGCCGTCGGGGTCCTCGATGAAGAAGAAGCGGGCCCCGCCGCCGCCGGGGGCGTTCAGCACCTTGATGTCCTTTGGCGTCAGGCCGGCGGCGCGCAGCCGTGCATGCTCGGCCTCGAGATCGCCGACGGAGACCGCGAGATGGCCGTAGCCGCTGCCGAGGTCGTAGGGGCCGGACTGGCCCTTGTTGACGGTGAGTTCCAGCTCGAAGCCGCTCTCGGCGTTGCTCATGTAGATGAGGGTGAAATCGTCGAAGGCGATGCGGTCGGCGACCGCCAGCCCGAAGGCCATCTCATAGAAACCCACCGACCTCGTCTCGTCGAGAACCCGGATCATCGAATGAATGAGCTTGGCCACGCTGCTGGGCTTTCCCTTGCCGTCCGAGGAGGCCGTCCGGTGGACGCCCTCAGTCGATGTCACGAGCCTAGGACGGGCGAATTTACGGCGGGTAGTAGCATGATACGACACCGCCCCACGCCCTGATGCAGCGCAAACGAACGAGGCCCGCCGCGGGTGCGACGGGCCTCGTCATCGGCAGGAAATGCGAGGCGCTTCAGGCCTTGCGAAGGCGCAGGAAGCGATGGCGCGGCGCGTTCGCGGCCCGCGGAGCATCACCGCCGAGCGTCATCACGCCGCAGAAGCCGACGAGCGCCATGCCCGCCACCGCGATCGGATCGGGAACCTCGCCGAAGATCGCGGCGCCGAGCACCGCCGCCCAGACGATCTGGCTGTACTGGGTCGGCGCGATGCGGCTGGCCGGGGCGATGCGGGCCGCCATCACCATCGCGATATGACCGATGCCCGCGCACAGGCCGCCGACGACGAGGATCGGCCAATGCGCGGTGGTCGGCATCGTGAAGCTCGGGATCATCAGAAAGCCGTTCACCACGGTCGCGGCCACCAGCACCGCGCCGACCAGCGTCAGGCGTTTCTCCGTCGGCCCGAGCTGGCGCAGCAGAATGGCGGTGAGCGCGCCGGAAAAGGCGCAGGCGATGGCGGCTAGATGGCCGAGCGTCAGGGCGTTGAAGCCGGGGCGCACGACGAGCAGCACGCCGGCGAGCCCGCCGAACAGCGCCAGCCAGCGCGACAGGCCGACGACCTCCTTGAGGAAGGTGCTGGAGAGCACCGCGACGAAGACCGGCAGGAGGAAGATCAGCGAATAGGCCTCGGCCATCGGCAGATGGGTGAAGGCGTAGATGGCGCAGATGCCGCCGAACGTGCCCGTGCTCATACGGGCGAGGACGAGAAGCGGGCGCTTGGGCCGCGCGATCGAACGCCAGCTGTCCTCGGGCCGCTTGAGGAGCAGCGCCGGAGCGAGCGCGATGAGGGACATGAAGAAGCCAATCTCGAAGATCGGCAGCTGGCCGCCCAGCATCTTGCCGGCGGCGTCGGAACAGGAATAGGCGAGATATGCCAGGAAGGCGAGAAGGATACCGGTCTGCATCGCGGGCGACTTTTCATGGGGTATGGACAAGCCGGCATCGCGATCGGGCGATCGTTTGCTCCTTTCGGAGCGCGTCTTCGTGTGGAGGGCGGTCGGCGTGCGCACTATCGCGCAAATCGGTTGATAGAACCTTTAAGGCAGGCGGATCAATCGGCGCAAACCTCTGATTCCGATCATATTCTCTTACCGCCGACGCATCGGCGTGATCATGCTGCAGCGCGAGGAGATTGCGCCGAAATCATGGAATCGGATGTGGCGGGAATAAGAAAAACGTACTGATGCGGATGCGCCAATGGCGGGTGGTCTCAACGGCTGGACGGTCCGCGCGGTCCCGGGCTTGGGTGGAGCGCCAGCCCTTGTCAGGCGACATCGATGAACGGTCCGAACGGTCTTCCGCGCTGTTCCAAGTGGTCCTTGCGGTCGGTTCTTCACCTCGCCGTCTTTCCGTCTTCGCCCTGCTCGTCCTTCTGCCTCCTTGGCCAGCGGCTCTCCTCGGCCTCGTTGGCTCGGGGCGCTTCCACGGCCTTCCTTATCCGCCCCTTCCGCCTCAACCGCGCCCCTCAAACTCGCCATCCCGGGCCTGATCCGGGATCCATGCCCGAACTCAGGAAGAGCCAGAACCGGTTTACAGCACGCCTTCCCCCGCACAGTCGTCGAACGCCGTCCACCCTCGCGGCATGGATCCCGGGTCAAGCCCGGGATGACGATGCGGAAAAGAAAAGGCAGCGCGGCGAGGCACGAGGCAGCGAAGCGGTGAGCAAGACAAGGGCGAAACGCCCAAGCCTCGCTAAACGCTCGCGGCCACGATGGCCCTCCCGGCGCGCCCATCGCGCCCCCGCTCAATCCACCGGCAGCATCCGCCCTTCGCGGTCGGACACGAAGCACAGGTCGAGCAGCTTCTGGATCTCGGCGGCGCGCCGGAAATCCGGCTGGCCGTTGTCGCCGGTCATCATCGCCATGGCGAAGCGATGCTCGTTGCGCGGTGTCACCGGACATTCCACGCGGCTCCAGGTCGCCGTCTCGATGTCGGCGCCCAGACACACCTCCAGCCGCGAATCCAGCTGGTTCGACCAGATCCGCAACGCGCCCGTCTCGCCGTAGATGATGAGATGGAGATCGTTCAGATTGCCGGTGGCATAGCGGCTCATGTGGATGACGCCGAGCGCGCCGTTCTTCATCTCCACCGTCATCGCCACGCTGTCGTTGACGTCCAGCACGTATTCGCCGATCCGCCCGCCCTCGGCCTTGTCGAAGACCTTCATGCGCGCATGCAGCGCCGCGATGTCGAGGCCGGTGCCGAAGGTCGCGAAGTCGAGGATGTGGATGCCGATATCGCCGAGCACCCCCTTCGAACCATGGTCCGACGACAGGCGCCAGAGCCAACGCTCCTCGGTCCGCCAGTCGCCCCAGTGCTGCCCGGTGAGCCAGCTCTGCAGGTAGCTCGCCTCGAAATGGCGTATCGTGCCGATCTTGCCCTCGTCCACCATGCGTCGCGCCATCTGCAGCGCGTGGGCGTTGCGATAGGTGAGGTTGACCATGTTGACGAGCCCGTTGGCCTCGGCGGCCTCGGTCATCTCCAGCGCGTCGGGATAGTTCACCGCGAGCGGCTTCTCGCAGAAGACGGGTTTGCCCGCCGCCATCAGCTTCAGCGTCGTTGCCTTGTGGACGCCGTCCGGCGTCGAGTTCACGGCCGCGTCGAACTGCCCCCATTCGATGGCTTCGCCGAGATCGGCGAACGAGTCCGCAATCGAATGATCGGCGGCAAAGGTGCGGGCCCGCTCGATGTTGGTGTCCACCGCTGCGACGACGCGGCAGTTCGGGATGGCGGAGAAATGCTCGGCGTGGCGGTGGGCGATGCCCCCTGTTCCGAGAATGAGGATGCGAAGCTCCTTTGTCATCGCGTTTGGGGTCATTCCATCAGGGCTCATCGGTAACCGGCCTCGCCCGCCTTGTGCAGCGAGCCGCCCTTGCGTTCCAGCGGCTCGCGCGCCTTCTCGATGGGCACGTTCGGAGCGTTCGACACGTCCTTCCAGGGCTTCGCCGGGTTGTAGGCCCAGCGAACCGCGTTGCGCAGCACCGTCTGGATCTGCGGATCGTGGTAGATCGGGTAGGTCTCGTGGCCGGGCTCGAAATAGAAGATGCGGCCCGCGCCGCGCTGGTAGGTGAGGCCCGACCGGAACACCTCGCCGCCCTCGAACCAGGAGACGAACACCGTCTCCAGCGGCTCGGGCACGAGGAAGGGCTCGCCGTACATTTCGGAGTTCGGCAGCTCGATCGCCTTGTCGATGCCTTGCGTGATCGGGTGGCTGGGATTGATCAACCAGAGCCGCTCGCGCTCGCCCGCCTCGCGCCAGCGCAGCGAGCAGGGCGTTCCCATCATCCGCTTGAAGATCTTCGAGAAATGACCGGAATGCAGGACGATGAGGCCCATGCCCTCGTTCACCCGCTGCTGCACGCGGTCGACGATGGCGTCGGACACCTGCCCGTGCGCCTTGTGCCCCCACCAGAGAAGCACGTCGGTCTCGTCGAGCCGCGCCTGTGTCAGTCCGTGATCGGGTTCTTCCAGCGTCGCGGTGGTCGCCTCGATCCCGCTGTCTTCGCGCAGCGCCCGCGCGATCGTCTCGTGGATCGAGTCGGGATAGACCGCCTGGACGACGGCGTTCTCCTTCTCGTGGATGAACTCGTTCCAGACGACGGCGCGAATGGTCATCGAGGCTTCCTCCTGCCTGTCATGATGTCTCGTGTCGGAGAAAAGATAGGGCCGCGGCCGGCAACCTCCCGTGCCGGCCGCGGTCCTCGTCAAGCAATTCCTCGTCAGTCGGCGAGGAGCAGCGCCACCGGCAGCGTCGCCAGCACCTCGGACAGGCGCAAGGCCGAGCCGCCGGCCACCGGACGCTCGCTGAGGATGTCGTCGAAACGTGCGCCCGCGAGATGAGACGGCAGGCGAACCGCCGTGTCGCCCCAGCCGGCGGGATCGGGCATCGGCACGCTTGCCCCCTCGCCCAGCAGCTGCAGCGCCATGCGCGGCACGATCGTGACGGCGACGCGCCCCTCTCCGTCACTGCGCGCGAAGGCGACGACATGGTCCTTCTTCGCGCCCGTGACCTCGAGCGGCAGGTAGCGGCCGGTGGTGAAGAGTTCGGGCGCCTTGATACGCGCTTTTAGCGCTGCCGCCGTCAGCTTGGCCTTCACCGCGCCGTCGCGCCAGCCCGGCAGCGCGTCGGCGACCTTGCGCCCGTCGCTCATCGCCTTCTCGCGCGCGGCGAAATCGACCTTGCGGCGATTGTCGGGGTCGACGAGGCTAAGGTCGTAGAACTCGGTGCCCTGGTAGATGTCGGGAACGCCCGGTGCCGTCAGCTTCACCAGCGTCTGCGCCAGCGAGTTGAGCGCGCCCGCGACCACGAAGGGCTGCGCCGCCGTCCAGAACTCGGCGAGGAACTCGCCCGTCTCCTTGCGCGACATCACCGCCTCGACGAAGCGCTTCAGCGCGGTCTCGTAGGGCTCGGCCGGCGAGGTCCACGAGGTGAAGCGCTTGGCCTCGCGAACGGCCTTCTCGGCGAAAGCCGTCAGGCGCGCCGCGATCTCGTCGCGCGCCTTGGCGTCGGCCGGGTCGAAATCGGCTGGCAGCACGCCGAGCAGCGACTGGTAGAAGCCCCATTCGGTGGCGGGATCGGGCGAGACGTGTCCCTCCCCCACCGGCTCGCGATAGGCCTTCAGAGCGTTCGCGGCATCCGCCACGATCGCGGCCCAGCGCTCGGGCGCCTCGCTCAACGTGTAGAGGCGCGCGCGCGCATCCTCGCCGCGCTTGGTGTCGTGGGTGGAGGAGGCCATCAGCCCGTTCGGCTGATCCTCCAGCCGGATCGCCATCTCGTCGTGGAAGGCGGCGATATCAGTGCCGTAATGATCGGGCTCGCCGCCGACCTCGTTGAGAGCGATCAGGCGATTGTAGCGATAGAAGACGGTGTCCTCGACTGCCTTGGCCATCACCGCGCCGGTGGTCTGCTGGAAGCGGCGGGTGAAGTTGAGCGCGCCGGTAATGTCGCGCCCATCCTCGAAGGCGAGCTTCAGCAGGCGGCCGACGAAGGCCACGGGCTCGCTCGCCTCGACCGCGCGTCCGGCCTGCGCCAGCGCCACGGCGTCGTCGATGACCTCGACATCCTTGGCTGGCACCCCATCGACGCCGACATAGGTGCGGTAGACCGGAAGGTTGGCGGCGACCTCGACGACCGAACGCGAAAGGTCGTCGCGCCCGAAATCGCGCGTGGCGAGGCCCCGCTCGGCCACCGCCATCGCCTCGTCGGTGAGGACGGTGAGTTCGCCGGCGAGATTGTGGGTGAAGATCGCCCGCTTCTGCTCGGCGATCATGGCGCGCAGATCCTCGGACTCGCCGAGGAACCGGGCATAGGCCGATGTCATCGCCTCTTCGCGGTCGCCGTCGACAAAGAGGCCGGCGACGGCCGTAATGAACTCGTAGCCGGTGGTGCCCTCGATATCCCAGGACTGGCGCAGACGCTCTGGGCCGGTCAGGATCTTCTCGACATGGATCGTCACGTCGCGGCGCAGCGACTGGAAGGCCTGGTCGAGTTCCTGCAGGTAGCCCTTCGGGTCGGCGACCCCGTCGACATGGTCGATGCGGATGCCGTCGAGCCGGCGCTCGCGGGCGAGGCGCAGCACCGTGCGATGCGACTCGCGGAAGACGCGGCGCATCTCCTGGCGCACGCCGATGAGGTCGGCGATCTCGAAGAAGCGGCGATAGGAAAGCTTCTCGCGCGCCAGACGCCACCAAGCGAGGCGCCAGGCCTGCGCCTCGTGCAGGGCGTGAAGGGCCTGGGAGTCGGCGTTGACGGCCTTGATGCCCTTCGTCATGGCGGCAAGGAACGTCGGGTCGGCGATGTGCTCGGCGAAGCGCTCGCCGAGTTCCTCGCCGTCGGCCGGCACCGCCGCTGAGAAACGGCGCACCAGCCGGTCGCGCTCGTCGTGCTCGACGAAGGCGAAGACGTGGCTGAGCGTGCGCGGATCGAGCGGCAGTTCGTAGCCGGCGGCCGAGAAGCGGATCTCGGAGCGCTTTTCGTCGAAGACCACAGAGAGGTCGCCATCTTCGAGCGCCTGCCCGTAGGGCTTGCCGAGTGTCGGAATCAGGATCTTCTCGGCGTCCCACGAGATGTCGAACGTGTCGGCATGGCGGCTCTCGCGGCCCCAGCGCAACACGTCCTCCCACCACAGGTTCTCCGGCGAGACGCCCATGTGGTTGGGCACGAAGTCGAGGATGAGGCCGAGATCCTCGGCCATCAGCCGGTCGCTCATGGCGTTGAAGCCGGCGTCGCCGCCGAGATCATCCTCGAAGCGGTTGTAGTCGACGACATCGTAGCCGTGGGTCGAGCCGGGCGAGGCCGCGAAGATCGGCGAGGCGTAGAGATGCGAGACGCCGAGCGTCTTCATGTAGGGGACGAGGTCGCGGGCCTCAGCGAAGCCGGTGCCCTCGCGGAACTGCAGGCGGTAGGTGGCAACGAGCGGTCGGCTCATGGGGTCTCCGGTCTTTCGTCGCGCATCGCGCGGGCCATCGCCTGGAATCGGTCGTCGGCTTCGAGGTCGTCGAGCCGGATGTCGGAGCGCACGCGCCAGTTCGGATATTCGTCGGTGGTGCCCGGAAGGTTGGGCTGCCGGTGCGAGAGGATCATGTCCTCCATCTGCACCGCGAAGAGCATCGAGTCCGTGCGCGCGCCGTAGCGGTGGATGGCGATCGCGAGATCGTCCGTGATCTCCATCGGCAGGTCGCGCTCGCCCCTGGCCATGGCCTGGAAGTCGGGCGCCAAGAGGTTCTCGTTGTGGAGCGCGGCCAGAAGCGTGCGCCGGTCGCGGTCGCGCTCGTTGAGATCGCGCTTCGTGGCCGCCTCGTTCTGGCGCCCGGTTTCGGAGCGCAGGCGAATGTCGGAGCCGTGCCACCAGCCGGCCAGCGTCGCCAGATCATGGGTCGAGATGCAGGCGAGCGAGAGTTCGGGATATTCGGTGGTGGCCTTGAACAGCCCGTCCTTCCAGCGCTCGAAATAAAGCACCTTGTAGGAGAGGATGCGGGCCTCCTCCATCGTGTCGCGGAAGCCCTCCGGCACGGTGCCGAGGTCTTCGCCGATGACGAGGCAGTCGGTCGCCTGCGAGACTTTCGCCACCGCGTCGACCATCGCGCCGAGCGGATAGCGCATGTAGCCGCCGCCACCGGACTTCACGCCCTCCGGGATCCACCAGAGGCGGGCGAGGCCCATCGCATGGTCGATGCGGATGGCGCCGGCATGTTCCATCAGGGCGTCGTAGGCGCTGGCGAGCGGGCGATAATCGCGCTCGGCGAGGGCCCGCGGCGAGAGCGGGGCGAGGCCCCAGTCCTGGCCATCGGAGTTGAACATGTCGGGCGGCGAGCCGACGCGGGCGTCGCGCACGGTCAGCGCCGGGTCGGCCCAGGTCTCGGCCCCATCCGGCGAGACGCCGACGGCGAAGTCGAGATAGAGGCCGATATGCATGCCGGCAGCGCGAGCGCGGCGCTGGGCCTCGGCAAGCTGCGCGTCGCAGACGAATTGCAGCCATTCATGGAAGCGGACGGCATCGGCTTCCTTCGTCTCGAAGGCTCGCACCGCCTCGCCGTCGCGCGCATGCAGGCGCTCGGGCCAGTTGTGCCAACCGGCGCTGCCGCCCTCCTCGACCATCGCCGCCGAGATCGCCTCGAACAGCGCGAAGCCACGCAAGGCCTCGCCGCCCTTTGCCCGGAACGTGGCAAAGGCTTCGTCTTCATCGAGGCCGGCGCGATGCGTCTCGTAGAGCGTGCGCAGGAGCCGCGCCTTCAGCGTGCCGGCGGCGCGGTAGTCGACCAGCGCCTCGCCGAGCCCTTCGAAGAGCGCGGGCTCGGCTGCCCGCAGCGCCTCGATCGCGGCCTCGCCGCCCTCCAGCGCATCGACCGCGATGTAGAACGGATTGAGGAAGCGCCGGGTGGAGGGCGAATAGGGGCTGTAGCGGCCGGGATCGGCGAGGAAGAGGGCGTGCAGCGGATTGACGCCGACAAAGGACGCGCCGACCGCGCCGCCGATTTCCGCCAGCCTCGCCAGATCGGCGAAATCGCCGATGCCGAGCGTGCGGTCGCTGCGCAGGGCGTAGAGCTGACAGGTGATGCCCCAGCTGCGCCGCCCCGCGACGCTGGGCGGCAAGGCGCATCGAAGGTCCGGCACCTGCTGGCTCGCGCCGAAGTCGCCGCTCTCGGCGCCATCGGCATCGACGCGCAGGACGGCGAGGAGGCCCCGCTTGGCCTCGTCCTCGATCGCCTGCGGCTCGCCCATCTCGGAGGTGTAGCGCGTCTGGATGCCATGACTCGTCGCGAGGTCGTCGAGCCGGTCAGTCATGCGCGGGTTCCTCGATCAGCTGCGTGTCGGACAGGAGGAAGACGACCGAGGTGCCCGGCAGGACGCCGTTGCGCAATTCGTCGGTGGCGCCCTTGTGGTTGGAATAGACGCGCGTCGCATTCGCGATCTCGGGCGTCAGCAGGCCGTCCTCGATCTCCCACGGATCGTCGTTCAGATTGGCGAAGAGGTGGTAGAATTTGCCAGGCTGCAGTTCCCAGGCGACGGCGAAGGCGCGATCCTCGACGAGCGCCATGCCGCAATTGCCCTTGGCGCCGCCGAGCAGCGGCATCAGCACCTCGCGCCGCGCCGCCAGCAGGCCGCGCGTCACCTGCAGGCGGCGCTTATGGATGGGCTGGGCGAGCTGCGACCAGTCGAGGCGCGAGATCTCGAAGGTCATGTCGTCGTTGGGATCGGGGAAGATCTCCTGCGCCTCCTCGTCCTCGAAGGCGGCGAAGGTCTTGAACTCCTTCTTGCGTCCCTTCGACACGGCATTGGCCAGCTCGCCGTCGAAATCGGTGAAGAAGCAGAACGAGTTGCAGTCGCCGAACTCGTCGCCTTGGAACATCAGGGGGATCTGCGGCGACAGGAGCAGGATCGCCTGCAGGCAGTCGTACATGCGGCCCGACGACAGGGAGCGCAGCCGGTCGCCGAAGGCGCGGTTGCCGATCTGGTCGTGGTTCTGGATGAAGTTGACGAAGGCGGTCGGCGGCAGATAGGCCGACTCGGTGCCGACGTCGCGGTCGCGGTGCTCGGAGCGCTGCCCCTGGAAGACGAAGCCGGTGGCGAGCGCCGTTGCCATCTGCTCGGCGGAGCGCGGATCGTAGTCCTTGTAGTAGCCCTCCTGGTCCATCGTTCCCAGAACGTGGGCGCAGTGGTGGAAGTCGTCGTTCCACTCGCCCGAGATCATCGGTGCCGAGCCGTCGGCGGCGCGGTCGATGTGCCAGGTGATGTTGCGGTCGTCCTCGGTGGTGATGTGGACGTGGCGCTCGGCGACCTCGGCACGCACGCGCTCGGCCAGCTCCTTGATGAAGGGCGTGTCGGTCGTGTCCTTGATCGAGTCGATCGCATCGAGACGAAGCCCGTCGATCCGGCATTCCACCAGCCAGTAGAGCGCGTTCTCGATCATGAAATCGCGCACCGGCTTTTCGTCATAGGCGATCGCCGCACCCCAGGGGGTATGGATCTCGTCATGGAAGAACTCGGGGATGTAGGCGGGGATGTAATTTCCGTCCGGGCCGAAGTGATTGTAGACGACGTCGAGGAAGACCATCAGGCCGCGCTCGTGCGCCGCGTCCACCAGCCGCTTCAGGCCTTCCGGGCCGCCGTAAGCCTGATGCGCGGCATAGAGCAGCACGCCGTCGTAGCCCCAGCCGCGCTGGCCGCCGAACTGGGCGACCGGCATCAGTTCGATCGCGGTGATGCCGGTGTCGCGCAGGTGGTCGAGCTTGGAGATCGCGGCATCGAACGTGCCCTCGGGCGTGAACGTGCCGACATGCAGTTCGTAGAAGACGCATTCATGCCAGGGCCGGCCGGCCCAGTCCTGCGCGCGCCAGACATGGGCGGCGGGATCCACCAGTCGCGACAGCCAGTGGACGTCGCCGACCTGCGCCCGCGCGGCCGGATCGGGCACGATCTTGTCGCCGTCGATGCGGAAGCCGTAGCCGCCGCCCGGCACGACCGAGGTCGTAACGATCTCCCACCAGCCGTCGGTGGATTTGGCCAAAGGTTCGAAGCGCTCGGGATTGTAGCGTTCGGTCTCGGAGATCGCGAGGTCTATGCTCTCGGCGCTCGGCGCCCAGAGGCGGAACCGCGTGCCGGCGGGGTCGTATTGCGTGCCCCAGCTGAGATCGAAGGAGAAGGTCTGGGCGCCGTCCATGCGTGGCTCCGAAGCGATGATTGCGTTGGGGTCGAGGCGGCGGTCCGTCCATCCCGTTCGCCCCGGGGCGGAGCGAACGGAAGATCGGGTTTCGACGCCGGCCGGGTGAAACTCGATGGTCTGCTAAGTGGGGCATCCGCGGAGCACGGCAGTCCCCGACGGGGGATAAATTTCCGTGCGCCCCGATCGGGGCGGGCACTCGCCGCGCGGCGTCAGGCCGCCTCTTCCGACTGGCGCGCGAGCATGCCGGCCGAGGCGGGAACGCTGTCGGCCGCCACATCCAGCGCCAGACGGTCGCCGGCCCGGCCGTGGACGAGGTCGTGGATGAAGCCAAGCTTGCGGATCACCGCCGGCGACAGGACGAACGGATAAAGGTCGCTGAGCCCCATCGCCCGGTTCATCGAGTTCAACGCCTGGGAGATGGCGAGCCATCCGTCGGCGATCTCCTCGATCGTCGTCTCCTCGCCATAGACGTCGAAGTCGAGATCGGTGGTGAGGATGCCGTCGCGGTCGAGGCGCGGGTGGATCGTCATCCCGAACGAACCGCCGACCTCCAGCGTATCGACGATGTGGAGATAGTGGGCCCAGGTTTCCGCGAAGTCCTCCCAAGGGTGCGATCCCGCATAGGCGGACACGAACTCCTCCTGCCAGTTGGCCTTGGGACCGTTGGCATAATGGCGTTTCAGCGCTTCGCCGTAATCCTCGGTGTCGTCGCCGAAGACGGCGCGGCAGGCCTCGAGCGCATCGCCGCCGTCGCGCACGAGAATGTCCCAGTACCAATGGCCGACCTCGTGTCGGAAATGGCCGAGCAGCGTGCGGTAGGGCTCGCCCATGGCATTCCGACGGGTCTCGCGTTCCAGATCGTCGGCCTCGGCCAGCGCCACCGTGACGACGCCGTCTTCGTGCCCGGTCATCACCTTCTTGGGCGAATTGGGATCGTCGGCGAGAAACTTGAACCCCAGCCCCTCGCGGTGCTCGTCGCGGGTGTAGAGGGGCAGCTTCAGGCGCAGCAGCGTATAGAACAGCCGGTGCTTGGCCGCCTCCATCTTCGCCCAGAGCGCCTGGTTCCGGGGATTGCTGAGATCGGGCACCATCATGTTGTGCCGGTCGGCGAGGCAATATTTTTCGCCGCTGCCGGCCGGGATCAGCCAGTTGCAGACGTTGTAGCGATGATTGTCGCAGTAGACCCAGTGGTCGCCCGCGCTCTTGTAACCGACCGAGACCCATGCATCGCCCGCCGGTTCGAGCGCCAGCAAGCGATTCTGGCGGGGTTCGTATCCGAGTGCGTGTCCACAACGTTCGCAGCGCGTATTGTTAAAGAACAAGACCTGATCGCAGGCCGGGCACGAAAACAGCTTCATTCCGAGGGTCCCCTCATGCGCAGCGCAGCGCGTCGTCCGGTTGCGCCGAGAACAGGGCCCACGGGGAAAGAGTTCCGATTTTGGCGTCGTTTCCGCCAAGAATCTCAATCGGCAGCATCTCTTCCCGCATTGCGGTGGTTTCGGGCGGCGAGCGGACGGACTATGGTCGCTCCACCTTTCCTCGTGACAGCGTCTGGGACCCGATGCCGATCCTCGCAGCTCTTCATCACGTCACCCATTATCGCTACGATCGCCCGGTGACGTTGGGGCCGCAGACCATCCGACTCCGGCCGGCGCCCCATTCGCGCACCCGGACGCCGTCCTATTCGCTGAAGATCCTGCCCGAGAACCACTTCATCAACTGGCAGCAGGATCCGTTCGGCAACTGGCTGGCGCGAATCATCTTCCCCGAAAAGGCGACCGAACTCCGCATCGAGGTAGATCTTCTCGCCGACATGACGGTCTACAATCCGTTCGACTTCTTCACCGAGGAATATGCGGAGAGCTTTCCGTTCCAGTATTCGGAAGAGTTGAAAGGGGACCTCAAGCCCTATCTCGCCACCGAGCCGGCCGGTCCGGCGCTGCAGGCGTTCCTCGCCTCGGTCGACCTGACGCCGACCCGCACGATCGACTTCCTCGTCGGCCTCAACCGCAAGGTCGAGCAGAAGGTCGACTACCTCATCCGCATGGAGCCGGGCGTCCAGACGCCGGACGAGACGCTCGACAAGCATTCCGGCTCGTGCCGCGATTCGTCCTGGCTGCTCGTCCAGGCGCTGCGCCATCTCGGTCTCGCCGCCCGCTTCGTCTCGGGTTACCTGATCCAGCTGAAGCCCGATCTCGTGGCGCTCGACGGCCCGGCCGGCACCACCGTCGATTTCTGCGACCTCCATGCCTGGGTCGAGGTCTACGTGCCCGGTGCCGGCTGGATCGGCTTCGACCCGACCTCCGGCCTGATGACCGGCGAGAGCCACGTGCCGCTGGCCGCCACGCCGCACTACCGCTCGGCCGCGCCGATCGCCGGCGGCGTCGACTTCGCGGAGGTGACGTTCGAGTTCGAGATGGAGGTGCAGCGCGTCGCCGAGGCGCCGCGCGTCTCCTATCCGTTCTCGGAAGAGAGCTGGCAGGCGCTCGACGCGCTCGGCGAACGGGTGGACGCCGACCTCGTGGCGATGGACGTGCGCCTGACGATGGGCGGAGAGCCGACCTTCGTCTCGATCGACGATTTCGAGGCGGCCGAGTGGAACGCCGACGCCACCGGCCCGGCCAAGCGTGGCCTCGCCGACGATCTCCTGCGCCGGCTGCAGGCGCGCTTCGCGCCCGGCGGCTTCCTCCATCACGGCCAGGGCAAGTGGTATCCGGGCGAAACCCTGCCGCGCTGGACCTATTCGATCTACTGGCGCAAGGACGGCCAGCCGATCTGGCGCAACCCGAAGCTCGTGGCCGGCGAGACCGAGGCCAAGGACGCCACGATCGACGACGCGCAGAAGGTGCTGGAGGACGTCGCGCGCCATCTCGGCGTCGATCCCGCCCATGCGCTGCCCGCCTTCGAGGATCCGTCCTACTGGCTGGCGCGCGAGGCCAAGCTTCCCGCCAATGTCGAGGCCACCGATTCCAAGCTGGAGGACCCGGAGGAGCGCGCGCGCCTCGCCCGCGTCTTCGACCGGGGCCTCGGCAATCCCGTCGGCATCGTCCTGCCGGTGCAGCCCTGGCAGGCGCAGGGGGTCAAGTGGATCTCCGAGCGCTGGCAGGCGCGGCGCGGCTCGCTGTTCCTGACGCCGGGCGACAGCGCTCTCGGCTATCGCCTGCCGCTGGCCTCGCTCGACCACCTGCCGCCGGCGCGCTACCCCTACACCCATCCCGCCGACCCGATGCAGCCCTTCCCGCCGCTGCCCGAACCCGCCGCGCTTTCGCAGCCGCAGCGCCGCATCGAGGCTTTCGGGGCCGAGACCTGGAGCCCGCCGGCGGCCGGGCCGGAGACCGAGATCCTTGGCCATGTCCGCACCGCGCTCGCGATCGAGCCTCGCGACGGCGTGCTGCATGTCTTCATGCCGCCGGTGGAGACGGCGGAGGCCTATCTCGACCTTCTCGCCGGCGTCGAGGAGGCCGCCGAGGCGCGCCAGCTGCCGGTGCGCATCGAGGGCTATCCGCCGCCGTTCGACCCGCGCCTCAACGTCGTGCGTGTAGCGCCCGATCCCGGCGTCATCGAGGTCAACGTCCATCCCGCCTCGTCCTGGCGCGAGGCGGTGGACATCACCAGCACGGTCTACGACGAGGCGAGGGCGTCGCGGCTCGGCACCGACAAGTTCATGATCGACGGCAAGCACGCGGGAACCGGTGGCGGCAATCATGTCGTGGTCGGCGGCGCGACGCCGTCCGACTCGCCGTTCCTGCGCCGGCCCGACCTCCTGAAGTCGCTCGTTCTCTACTGGCAGCGCCACCCCTCGCTGTCCTATCTCTTCTCGGGCCTGTTCATCGGCCCGACGAGCCAGGCGCCGCGCATCGACGAGGCCCGCCACGACCAGCTCTACGAGCTGGAGATCGCCATGGCTCAGGTGCCCAAGCCCGGCGATGGCACCGCGCCGCCGCCCTGGCTGGTGGACCGGCTGTTCCGCAACCTCCTCGTCGACGTCACGGGCAACACCCACCGCTCCGAGATCTGCATCGACAAGCTCTACTCGCCGGACGGGCCGACGGGCCGCCTCGGCCTTGTCGAGTTCCGCGGCTTCGAGATGCCGCCCGAGGCGCGCATGTCGCTCGCCCAGCAGCTTCTCATTCGCACGCTCATCGCCAAGTTCTGGCGCGAGCCCGAGGAGGGCCGCTTCGTGCGCTGGGGCACGACGCTGCACGACCGCTTTATGCTGCAGGCCTTCGTCTGGGAGGATTTCCTCACCGTCCTCGCCGATCTCGGCCGGGCCGGTTATCCTGTGCGGCCGGAATGGTTCGTGGCGCAGGCAGAGTTCCGCTTCCCCTTCTGCGGCGAGATCACCCGCGAGGGCGTCAAGCTCGAGATCCGGCAGGCGCTGGAGCCCTGGCACGTGATGGGCGAGACCGGCGCCATCGGCGGCACCGTGCGCTTCGTCGACAGTTCGGTGGAGCGCCTGCAGGCCAAGATCTCCGGCTACGATCCCGGCCGCCATCTCGTCACCTGCAACGGCCGCGTCGTGCCGCTCAGCGCGACGTCGGTGGCAGGCGAGGCGGTGGGCGGCGTGCGTTTCAAGGCGTGGCAGCCGGCCTCGGGCCTCCACCCGACGATCCCCGTCCATGCACCGCTGACCTTCGACATCTACGACAAGTGGTCGGGGCGCTCGATCGGCGGCTGCACCTATCATGTCGCCCATCCGGGCGGGCGCAACTACGACACGTTCCCGGTCAATTCGAACGAGGCCGAGGCGCGTCGCCTCGCCCGGTTCGAGGCGCTCGGCCACACGCCCGGCCGCACGCAGCCGGTGCAGGAGATCCCCGATCCCTCCTTCCCGATGACCCTCGACCTGAGGCGGCCGCCCTTCCTTGCGCTCTGACCCGATGCCCGCCGCAGTCCCTGGATCCGCCACGGCCCAACCCGCTCCCGCCGGTTCCGCTTCGGCCTCGCTTCTGTCCCTTTATCGCCCGGACAGCGGCAGGGCCGGCGCCGGCTTCGACGAGATGCAGGCGGACGACGGGTCGGTGCGCTCGCACTACCGACGCTTCATGGAAGCGCTCGAGGGGCTCAGCCCGGCGGAGCGCGAGATGCGCTTCGGCAAGGCCGAACAATATCTGCGCGAGGCCGGCGTCTTCTATCGCGCCGGCCTCGATGGGCGCGAGCGGCTCTGGCCGCTCGCCTTCCCGCCGCTGGTGATCGAGGCCGGCGAATGGCGCGCGCTCGAAGCGGGCCTTCGCCAGCGCGCCGACTATCTCGAACGCCTGCTCGGCGATCTCTATGGCGAGCGCCGGCTCGTGCGCGACGGCGTGCTGCCGGGCTGGCTGCTCGGCGCCAATCCCGAATTCCTGCGCCCGCTCGCCGATCAGGCCGCCAGCGGTCGCCCGCTCCTGCGCTTCGTCGCGGTGGATCTCGGACGCGGCCCCGACGGGCAGTGGCGGGTGCTCGCCGACCGCACGCAGGCGCCCTCCGGCGCCGGCTTCGCCCTGGAAAACCGCGTCGCCACCGCCCGCGCCTTTCCCGATCTCGCCAAGGCGCTGCAGGTCCGCCGCCTCGCCGGCTTCTTCGGCCGTTTCCGCGAGACCCTCAATTCCCTCAATGGCACCGGCGGTGCGCGCGTCGGCCTGCTGACGCCCGGCCCCCTCAACGAAACTTATTTCGAGCACTCCTACCTCGCCCGCTATCTCGGCTTCCACCTGCTGGAAGGCGGCGACCTCGTGGTCCACGACGACGAGGCGAAGATCCGCACGGTGGACGGGCTGCGCTCGGTGCGCGTCCTCTGGCGGCGCCTCGACGCCGACTATGCCGATCCGCTGGAGCTCTATTCGCGCTCTCGCATCGGCACGCCCGGCCTCGTGCGCGCCATCCGCGCCGGCTCGCTCGATCTCGTCAACGCGCTGGGTTCGGGCATCCTCGAAACCCCGGCTTTCGCCGCCTACGAGGACGCGATGGCCGAGGCGCTGACCGGCGGACCACTGCGCCTTCGCGCCGTCGAGACGCGCTGGGGCGCGGGATCGTCGGACAACGACATTGCGCAGGCCCCGGACTGGCGCTTCGCGCCGTCGCTGCCGCTGCCCTCCAGCCCGCGCGCGGTGCCGGATGCTGAGACCCTGCGGCAGGCCTTCGCGGCGCGCAGTGCCGACGTCGTGGCGATCCGCCAACTGGCGCTCTCCACCGTGCCGGTCTTTGCCGACGACCGGCTGGAGCCGCGTCCGGTGACGATGCGCGTCTTCCTCGCCCGCGGCGAAGGCGGTTGGGACGTGATGCCCGGCGGGTTCGCGCGCACCGCCGACGGCCCGCGCGGCGACACGATGGCGATCGCCGCGGGCGGGCGCACGATCGACGTCTGGGTCTCGGGCGAACGCGAGGAGGCGCCGGTGACGCTGCTCGGCGCGCCCGCCGGCCCGCATTTCCTGCGCCGCCTGCCCGGCTCGCTGCCCTCGCGCGCCGCCGACAACCTGTTCTGGCTCGGCCGCTACGCCGAGCGCACGGAGGCGGCCGCGCGGCTCTGGCGTTCCGCAATCGAGCGCGCCGGGACGCAGGAAGAACCCTCGCCGATCGATCTGGCCCGCACGGCGCTTCTGGCGCAGTCGGGCGTCGGCAGCGCCAAGGCGGGAGAGACCGTCGACACGGCGGCGGGCCTTCGCGATCTCGCCGCCACCGCCTTCGGCATCGCCTCGCGCATTCGCGACCGGTTTTCGCCGGACGGCTGGCGCGTGCTCGCCGAGATCGTCGCGCTGCTCGACGAGGCGATCGCCGCGCCGGTGGACCGCGACGACGCGGTGCTGGCCAGCCGGGTCCTGACGCGTCTCGCCGGCTTCTCCGGCCTCGTCCACGAGAACATGTACCAGTTTTCCGGCTGGCGTTTCCTCGAATGCGGACGCCGCCTCGAGCGGGCGATGGCCACCGCCAACGCCGCCGCGGCCTTCCTGGAAGCGGCCGGCGACGGCGTCTACGAGGCGCTCCTCGACTTCACGGACAGCCGCATCACCTATCGCCGCCGCTTTTCGGTCGAGCTCAGCCCGGAAACGGTGGTGGACCTCGCCATCCTCGATCCGCTCAACCCGCGCTCGCTCACCTACCAGATCACCGCCATGCGCGGCGTCATCGCCACGCTACCCGGAAATCTCGCGGGCGAGAGCCTCGACAAGGCGTCGCGGCGCGCCGCGCGGCTTCTCGTGCGGGTCCAGACCGCCGATCCCGGCGAGGTCGATGCGGCCTTCCTCACCCGGATCGCGCGCGACACCTGCGACATTTCCGATCTCCTGACGGAGCGCTACTTCGCGGTCGGGCCGCAAGGCGAGATCGAGCGCTTCGGGGCCGAATGACACGATGACCCGCTACGACATCCGCCTGAAGATCGGCTACCACTATCCCGGCCTCGTGAAGGACGCGCGCCACATCCTGCGCGTCTCGCCGCGCTGGGATCGCGGACAGACCGTCGAGCGCATCAGCCTCGAGATCGGTCCGGCGCCGTCCGAGATCGCCGACGACACCGACTTCTTCGGCAATGCCTGCGACCATCTCATCATCCACCAGCCGCATGACGAGTTGGCGATCGAGCTGAAGGTGCGCGTCGGCGTCGAGCGCCCCGCGCCGGACCTCGACGCCGGCTCGAGCGTCGCCGACACGCGACGTCTCGCGCTGGCGTCGCGCGATCCCGGCGGCGAGAGCCCGATCCATTTCCTCGGCGCCGGACGGCTCGTCGCGCCCTCCCCCGAGGTCGCCCGCTATCTCGGCGAGACGCTGGATCCGGCCATGCCGGTCGCCGCGGCGATGCTGGCGCTCTCCCGCCGCATCAAGTCCGAGTTCAAGTTCCAGTCTGGCGTCTCCACCATCACCACGAGCGTCGCCGAGACCTTCGCCAGCCGGCGCGGCGTCTGCCAGGACTTCTCGCACATGATGATCGCCGGCCTTCGCGCCGCGGGCCTTCCCGCCGCCTATGCCAGCGGCTTCCTGCGCACCGAGCCGCCGCCCGGCCGACCCCGGCTGGAAGGGGCGGACGCCATGCACGCCTGGGTCGAGGTCTGGACGGGGCCCGACAGCGGCTGGATGGGCTTCGATCCGACGAACGGGTGCCTTGCCAGCGAGGACCACGTCCTCGTGGCGGTCGGGCGCGACTATGCCGACGTTGCCCCGATCGACGGCGTCCTCATCACCTC